>NZ_JBHMCF010000009.1:0-72498 GCF_042428605.1 Nonomuraea salmonea | reverse complement strand
GAGCGGATGTGCCGCGAGCGGATGTGCCGCGAGCGGATGTGCCGCGAGCGGATGTGCCGCAAGTGGATGTGCCGCAAGTGGATGTGCCGTGAGCCGGTGGGGCTGGAGGATGTTCTCACCGTGCGCCCGTGGCGTGTCCGTGTGGCGTGGTGGGCGGCGGTAGGGTGCTGCGTGGTTGGAAAGGACGTGCGTGATGCGAGCTGCCGTGATGGGGTCGCCCATCGGCCATTCGCTCTCGCCCCACCTGCACCGGGCCGCCTACCGGGCGATGGGGCTCGACGGGTGGAGCTACGAGGCGTTCGAGTGTGACGAGGCCCGGCTGCCCGGCCTGCTGGCCGAGCTGACCCCCGTACGCGGACAGGCCGGCGACGACGGCCGCGCCTGGGCGGGGCTGTCGCTCACGATGCCGCTCAAGCGGGCCGTGCTGCCCCTGCTCGACACGGTCTCCGACCTGGCCGTCGAGGTGGGCGGCGCCAACACGGTGGTCTTCCGCGACGGCCGGCGCCACGGCGACAACACCGACGTCTACGGCATCGAGCGCGCCCTGGCCGAGGCGGGGGTGCCCGCGCCGCGCTCGGCGACCGTGCTGGGCGGTGGCGCCACGGCGGCCTCCGCGCTGGCGGCGCTGCGCGGTCTCGGGCTCTACTCCGCGACGCTGCTCGTCCGCGACCCCGCCAGGGCGGGGGAGACGGCCGCGGTGGCCGAGCGGCTTGGCGTGGCGCCGGCGGTGGAGACGTTCGCCAAGCTCGACGCCCGCATCGACGTCGACCTGGTGATCTCCACGCTGCCGAGCGGCGCCGCCGACGCCTTCGCCGACCGGCTGGCGCGCGTGCCGGCCCTGTTCGACGTGGTCTACGCACCCTGGCCGACCGCCGCGGCGACGGCCGTGCGGGCTGCGGGCGGCATCGTGGTCGGCGGGTTCGAGATGCTGCTGCACCAGGCGGTACGCCAGGTGCAGCTGATGACCGGTGTGACGGACGTGCCCGTCGAGGCCATGCGCGCCGCCGGCGAGGCGGAACTTCTCCGCCGCTGACTCTCCGCGCCATGGGAGCGATGCCCGCTGCAGGCGAGGCTGAGCTGCTCCGACGCTGAATCTCCGCGTTACGGGGATGATTCGAGCAGGCTTCGGTGTTGTGGTAATGTAGCTCTCTGATCGGTCCGGCATGCCTTGCTGGACGCGCAAGCGGAGGTCTCCCTCCCACCTGAGTCGCCGCAAGGTGGCCGGGTCCAGGATCACGCCGGACTACTCCGGGGAGCTCGAGGCCACGAAAGCCAAAGAGCTCAGTGGCCCCGCATGCGCGACGTGCGGGGCTTTTCGCGTTCAAGTGAGAAGCCCCGATACGACGAGCACGTAGGGATCGCAAACCTAGGAGGCCCCATCAGCACTGAGCCCCGCATCAACGAGCGTATCCGAGTTCCCGAGGTTCGCCTCGTGGGCCCGAACGGCGAGCAGGTAGGCATCG
Organism: Nonomuraea salmonea; assembly: GCF_042428605.1. Classification (NCBI taxonomy): domain Bacteria; kingdom Bacillati; phylum Actinomycetota; class Actinomycetes; order Streptosporangiales; family Streptosporangiaceae; genus Nonomuraea; species Nonomuraea salmonea. The sequence goes on along the minus strand of NZ_JBHMCF010000009.1, from coordinate 71,035 downwards.
TCTCCATTCATGACGCGCTGAAGCTCGCCCAGGAGGCCGACCTCGACCTCGTCGAGGTCGCGGCCACGGCTCGACCGCCCGTGTGCAAGCTCATGGACTACGGCAAGTTCAAGTACGAGTCCGCGATGAAGGCGCGCGAGGCGCGCAAGAATCAGGCGCACACGATCATCAAGGAGATCAAGCTCCGGCCGAAGATCGACCCGCACGACTACGAGACCAAGAAGGGTCACGTGGTGCGGTTCCTCAAGGCGGGGGACAAGGTCAAAGTCACGATCATGTTCCGCGGGCGCGAGCAGTCCCGGCCGGAGCTCGGTTTCCGGCTGCTGCAGCGGCTGGCGGACGACGTCCAGGAGCTCGGCTTCGTGGAGTCCCACGCCAAGCAGGACGGCCGTAACATGATCATGGTGATCGGTCCGCACAAGAAGAAGGCCGAGGCAAAGGCCGAAAAGGCCGCAGCCAAGGCGCAGCGTGGCGGCGAGGAGCCTTCCCCACCGGAAGCGTGACCCGCAGTTGGGATTAGCCTTACAGCACCCCAGCAGCCACCGGCAGACGAAGACGCCGCGACCGGGCCGGACACGCACCGGCCCGGCCACCGGCACGACCGAAACGAGGAGAGACGGCGACATGCCGAAGATGAAGACGCACAGCGGTGCGAAGAAGCGGTTCCGGCTCACCGGCACCGGCAAGATCAAGCGTCGCCGTGCCAATCGCGCGCACTACAACGAGTGGAAGTCGTCCACGCTGACGCGCCGTCTCAAGAACGAGGTCGTCCTTTCCGACGCCGATTCCAAGAAGATCAAGAAGCTGCTCGCCAAGTAGCGCGAACCCCCGGGGAGAAGAAACATGGCACGCGTGAAGCGGGCGCTCAACGCCAAGAAGAAGCGCAAGGTCGTCCTCGACAGGGCGAGCGGTTACCGTGGCCAGCGGTCGCGGCTCTACCGCAAGGCCAAGGAGCAGATGCTCCACTCGATGACGTACGCCTACCGGGACCGCAAGGACCGCAAGGGCGCGTTCCGTCGTCTGTGGATCCAGCGCATCAACGCCGCGGCCCGGCAGAACGGCATCACCTACAACCGCCTGATCCAGGGTCTGCGCCTGGCCAACATCGAGGTCGACAGGAAGATCCTGGCCGACCTCGCGGTCAACGACAGCCAGACCTTCGCCACGCTCGTCGAGGCCGCCAAGAAGGCGCTCCCGGCGAACGTGAACGCTCCGGCCGCGAGCTGAAGCGCTTGATGTGAACGAGGGGCCCACCGATGACGGTGGGCCCTTTGCTGTCTGCACGCACGGGCCGGTGGCGGCAGGCGTCCGTACGACTGGGGGAGACGATGGCCGGGTCCGAGCTGACCAACGTGAGATCGCCGCGGGTCAAGGCCGCGCGGCGGCTCACCAAGCGGGCCTTCCGTGAGCAGGACAGGAAGTTCCTGGCCGAGGGGCCGCAGGCGGTGCGCGAGGCGCTCAAGCTCGACGGCGTGACCCTGGAGCTGTTCAGCACGGCCGAGGCCGAGCTGCGCCACCCCGAGCTGATCACCGAGGCCACGCTCAAGGGCGTCCCCGTCCACCGGGCGAGCGGCGAGGTCATGTCCGAGCTGTCACAGACCGTGACGCCGCAGGGGCTGGTGGCCGTCTGCCGGCTGGTGCACGTGCCCCTGGAGGAGGCGCTGGCGGGCGAGCCTCGGCTGGTGGCGGTGCTGGCGCACGTCCGCGATCCGGGCAACGCGGGGACCGTCATGCGGGCGGCCGACGCGGCGGGGGCGGACGCGGTGGTGTTCACGGACGCGTCGGTTGACCCGTACAACGGCAAGTGCGTACGCGCCAGCGTAGGCAGCCTTTTCCATCTTCCCGTCACGATCGGTGCACCGGTGGGCTCCGCCGTGCGTCAACTCAGGGAGCGGGGCCTGCGCGTGCTGGCGGCCGACGGCGCGGGCAAGCACACGCTCGACGACGTCGATCTCTCGGGACCGACGGCGTGGATCTTCGGAAACGAGGCCTGGGGACTGCCGGAGGAAATACTCACCGAAGCGGATGATGTGGTCAGAGTGCCCATCTACGGACAGGCTGAAAGTCTGAACCTAGCCACCGCCGCGGCGGTATGCCTTTACTCCTCGGCCAGGGCGCAGCGGGTGCCCTAGGCGACGGGAAACCCGCTATTGTCGGCGTTGTAGGCGGAGGAGGCGAGGCGTGCACGGCGCAGACACCGACGGGCGAGTGGTCGCGGCCGCGTGCACGATAGCCATCGACGATCTCCCCGACGGCCTCATCGTGACCGACCGATATGGGCGCGTGCTGGCCGTCAACCGGGCCGCCGCGCGGCTCACCGGCATCGTGGCGGAGCGCGCCGTCGGCCGGCACATGAACGACGTCTACCCGTTCCGCGACCACGACGGGCGCGACTGGTGGAAGGCGCTCGACCCCGAGGGCGGGCTGCGCACCCGCACCCGCGTGCCGGAGCGGCCGCTGCACCTGCCCGGCGGGCAGGAGCTCTACGTCGCGGCCAGGCTCGTCCGCGAGCCGGAGCGCGGCGGCGAGGTCGAGCGCGTCGCGATCACGCTGCGTGACGGCGGTGCCCGCTCCCGGCTCGAGCGCAGCCGCGCCGACCTGGTCTCCACCGTCGCCCACGAGCTGCGCTCGCCGCTGACCAGCGTCAAGGGGTTCACCGCCACGCTGCTGGCGAAGTGGACCCGCTTCACCGACGAGCAGAAGCTCGTCATGCTCGAGACCGTCAACAACGACGCCGACCGCGTCACCCGGCTCATCACCGAGCTGCTCGACGTCTCCCGCATCGAGTCGGGGCGCCTCGAGGTGCGCCGTCAGGTCGTCGATCTGCCCGCCAGGGCGCGCCGTCTCATCGCGGGCCGGGTCGCGGCCGGCGAGCCGGAGAACCGCTTCCGGCTGATCGCCGACGACGAGCTGCCCGAGATGTGGCTCGACCAGGACAAGATCGACCAGATCCTGGGTAACCTGGTGGAAAACGCGCTGCGCCACGGGCGCGGCACTGTGACGATCGAGATCGAGTCCATCGAATGGGGAGTGGCCGTGTCGGTGCGCGACGAGGGCGAGGGCATCGAGCCCGAGCTGGCTCCGCGCGTCTTCAGGCAGTTCTGGCGGGGCGGCAACAGCCGCCGCCGGGGCGGCACGGGGCTCGGCCTGTTCATCGTCAAGGGCCTGGTCGAGGCGCACGGCGGCACGATCACGGTGCAGCGCGCGCCCGAGGGCGGGGCTGAGTTCCGATTTACCTTGCCCACCGGCACCCCCGACTTCGCCGGCGTCTAGTCGCCGCGTTCGGGCCCGGTGGGCGGGTCCCACTAGACTCTTTTCCGCTCAAGCCCTGGATACGGAGCTCACTCTTGTCTGACTACGATCCCGTCGAGGTGACACCGTTGCATGCCGACGAGGTGTCCCGGATGGAGGCCGACGCCATCGAGGCGATCAAGGCGGCCGGCGACCTCGACGCACTCAAGCAGGCCAGGCTGGCGCACGCGGGTGACCGCTCGCCCATCGCCCTGGCCAACCGCGAGATCGGCGCCCTGCCGCCGGCCGCCCGCGCCGAGGCCGGCAAGCGCGTCGGCGCGGCCCGCAAGGCCATCAACGAGGCGCTCGCCGCCCGCCAGGCCGAGCTGGAGGCAGAGCGCGACGCCCGCGTCCTCATCGAGGAGGCCGTCGACGTCACCCTGCCGTGGGACCGCCGGCCGCGCGGCGCCCGCCACCCGCTCACCACGCTGCAGGAGCGCATCGCCGACGCCTTCGTCGCCATGGGCTACGAAGTGGCCGAGGGGCCCGAGCTCGAAGGCGAGTGGTTCAACTTCGACGCTCTCAACATCGCCAAGGACCACCCGGCGCGCTCCGACCACGACACGTTCTTCGTCGGCTCCACCGACTCCGGCATGGTGCTGCGCACGCAGACCTCGCCGGTGCAGATCAGGGCGCTGCTCGAGCGCGAGCTGCCGGTCTACGTCATCTCGCCGGGCAAGACGTTCCGCACCGACGAGCTCGACGCCACCCACACCCCGGTCTTCCACCAGACCGAGGGCCTGGCCGTCGACGAGGGCCTGACCATGGCCCACCTCAAGGGCACGCTCGACCGGTTCGCCGAGGTCATGTTCGGCAAGGGCATCACGACGCGGTTCCGGCCCAACTACTTCCCGTTCACCGAGCCGTCCGCGGAGATGGACCTCAAGTGCTTCGTCTGCCGCGGCGCCTCCGCGGTGCCCGGCAACCCGCCCTGCCGCACCTGCAAGTCGGAGGGCTGGATCGAGTGGGGCGGCTGCGGCATGGTCAACCCGCGCGTGCTCATCGCGTGCGGCGTCGACCCGTCGCGTTACTCCGGGTTCGCCTTCGGCATGGGCATCGAGCGGACGCTGATGTTCCGCCACAACGCCGAGGACATGCGTGACATGGTCGAGGGAGACGTGCGCTTCACGCTCCCGTTCGGAATGGAGATCTGATGAGGGTCCCGCTTTCCTGGCTGCGGGAGTATGTCGATCTCCCGGCGGTCACCGCCCACGAGGTGGCCGACAAGCTCACGGCCGCCGGGCTCAAGCTCGAGTCGATCACCTCGCACGGCCACGACGTCAAGAACGTCGTCGTCGGCGAGGTGCTCGAGGTCGAAGAGCTGACCGGCTTCAAGAAGCCGATCAGGCACTGCAAGGTCGAGGTGGGCGAGGCGACGCCGCGCGAGATCGTCTGCGGCGCCACGAACTTCGCCGCCGGTGACCGGGTGCCCGTCGTGCTGCCCGGCGGCGTGCTGCCCGGCGGGTTCGAGGTCGGGGCGCGCAAGACGTACGGGCGGATGTCCGAGGGCATGATCTGCTCCGAGCGTGAGCTGGGGCTGGGCGACGACCACAGCGGCATCATGGTGCTGCCCGAGGGCACGCCCATCGGCACCGACGTGGTCGAGCTGCTCGGGCTGCGCGACGACGTCATCGAGCTGGAGATCACCCCCGACATCGGCTACGCGCTGTCGATCCGCGGCGTGGCCCGCGAGGTGGCCACGGCGTTCGGGGTGGCCTTCCGCGACCCCGCCGACGTCGAGGTGCCCGCCGAGACCGCGCCGTCGTGGCCGGCCTCCATCGGCGACCCGACCGCCTGCGACCGGTTCGTGCTGCGCGAGGCGCACGGCTTCGACCCGGAGGCGCAGACGCCGCTGTGGATGCGCGTACGCCTGCACCGGGCCGGCATGCGCCCGGTCTCGCTGGCCGTCGACATCACCAACTACCTGATGCTGGAGCTCGGGCAGCCGCTGCACGCCTTCGACCGCGGCAAGCTCACCGGCGAGATCGTCGTCCGCAGGGCCGCGGCGGGCGAGCGGCTGGAGACGCTCGACCACGTCGTACGCGACCTCGACCCCGACGACATCCTCATCACCGACCAGTCGGGGCCGATCTCCATGGCCGGCACCATGGGCGGCCTGGAGACCGAGATCTCCGGCTCCTCGACCGACATCGTCATCGAGGCCGCCCACTTCTCCGCCACCGGCATCTCCCGCGAGTCCCGGCGGCACGGGCTGGTCTCCGAGGCGTCCAAGCGGTTCGAGCGCGGCGTCGACCGCGAGCTGCCGCTCGTCGCCTCGTGGCGGGCCGTGCGGCTGCTGGCCGAGCTGGGCGGCGCCACCGTGCCGCCCGGCGTCACGCACGCCGAGGTCGAGGTGTCGCCGGCGCGCATCGCGATCCCGGCCGGCTACCCGGGCCGGGTGGCCGGCGTCCCCTACTCCAAGGAGACCGTGGTCACCCGCCTGCAGCAGGTCGGCTGCGTCGTCACCGACGGCGCCGACCCGGCCGTGCGGCAGGGCGGCGTCGCCCCGACCGGCGTGGTGACCGGCGGCGAGCTGGCCGCCAGGCTGGCCGTGACCGGCGACGACATGATCACCGTGACCCCGCCGTCCTGGCGGCCCGACCTGACCGACCCCAACGACCTGGCGGAGGAGGTCATCCGGCTGGAGGGCTACGAGAACCTCCCGTCGGTGCTGCCCTCCGCCCCGGCCGGCGCCGGGCTCACCGAGGGCCAGCGGCTGCGCCGGCGGGTCGGGCGGGCGCTGGCCGAAGGCGGCTACGTCGAGGTGCTCAGCTACCCGTTCATCAGCCCCGACGACTTCGACCGCATGCAGCTGCCCGCCGAGGACGCGCGCCGCCGCGCCGCGCGGCTGGCCAACCCGCTGTCGGAGGACGAGCCGCTGATGCGGACGACGCTGCTGCCGGGGCTGCTGAAGACGCTCGTACGCAACGTCGGGCGCGGCTTCACCGACGTCGCGCTGTTCGAGTCCGGCTCCGTCTACCGGCCCCGCGAGGACGCGCCCGAGGTCGCTCCTGTGCTCGGCGTCGAGCGGCGGCCCACCGCCGACGAACTGGCCACCATCGAGTCGGCGCTGCCCGACCAGCCGCTGCGGGTCGCGGTCGTGCTGGCCGGCGAGTTCGAGCGGTCCGGCTGGTGGGGCGCGGGGCGGGCGGCCTCGTGGGCCGACGCCGTGCAGGCGGCCCGGCTCGTCGCCGCCGAGGCGCGGCTCGAGCTGTCCATCAGCGCCGACCAGCACGAGCCGTGGCATCCCGGCCGGTGCGCCGCCCTCTACGTGGGCGACACGCTGGTGGGGCACGCCGGTGAGCTGCACCCGCGGGTCATCGAGGCGTACGGGCTGCCGGCCCGCACCGCGGCGATGGAGCTGGAGCTGTCGCGGCTGGAGGCGGCCATGCCGGGGCCCGTCGACACGCCCGCCGTGTCCGCCTACCCGGTCGCCACCCAGGACGTCGCGCTGATCGTGCCGGACTTCACGCCGGTCGCCGACGTCGAGGCGGCGCTGCGCGACGGGGCGGGGGAGCTGCTGGAGTCGATCAGGCTGTTCGACGTCTACGCGGGTGAGCAGGTGGGCGAGGGGAACAAGTCGCTCGCCTACTCGATGCGGTTCCGCGCGCCCGACCGTACGCTGACCGTCGAGGAGACCACGGCGGCCCGCGACGCGGCGGTGGCCATGGCCGCCGACCGGGTGGGCGCCCAGCTCCGCGGCTGACCCGGCCGTTTCAGAGGGCCGGTGCGCTGCCGCACCGGCCCTTTCTGGCGTCAGGGTTCGTAGAGTGTGGCGACGTCGAAGTCGATGGGGAACGGGACCGAGAGTTTGAGCCGGTCGTGGTGGATGCCGGTGACGACGTAGGACCTGGTGGTCGGGCTCAGCTCGTGGACGACGACGGTGGCCTTGCCCTGGGTCTCCTCCACCAGCCAGAAATGGGGGATGCCTGCCTCGGCGTAGAGGACGGGCTTGCGCTTCGTGTCCCGCAATGCGGACTCCGGTGAGATCACTTCGACGGCGAGGACCACGTCTGCGGCATCGAAGTAGGTGACCTCGCTGCCGGTGAAGGTGCCGGGTGCGAGGACGATGAGGTCAGGCTCGGGGCGCTGCCTCGGGCCCAGCTTGACGCTCATCTCCTGGCGTACTTTGTGATCTGCAGGGGCGAACCTGTCCAGCTCGACGTGTAGCCGGTAGAGGACCAATGAATGGAAGTCGCGCTGGGGGGCCACGAAGACCAAGCTTCCATCAATCAACTCTGTGTGCGCAGGCAAATCCGGAAGGTGATCGAGATCTTCTGCTGCGAAGCCCTGTGGTGGCGGAAAAACCCAGTCCGGGAGCGAGGACGACGTCATCTCAGCGATCACCGCTTCGGCAGTCATGGTTGAACGCTACCAACCTATTGTGATCACGCTAGGTGAAAGTCAAGACACAGTTAAGAGCCTGAGAGGGATGAAGATGGCGGAGCTGCTGGTGTTCGGGGAGCGGGAGGATGCCGAGGAGGTGGCGGAGACGCTGGGGGAGTGGTTTCCGGAGGTGGGGGTGCCGCGGGTGGTGCGGGAGACCTTGGCGGGGGAGGACGATGCCGAGGATGCTCAGTGGGTGGTTGTGGTCGAGGGGCTCGACGGCGCGGCCTTGGGCAAGGTCGATGAGCTGGTCGAGCGGTATGACGGGTGGCGGGAGGTGGGCTGATCGCATCAGGTGGCCCGCCTCGTCAGCCGGCCTCGGGGTCAGGCGAGGGTGGCGGCTTCGCGGCGGGCCTTTTCCGCCAGGGCGTTCTCGTCGGTTGTGGCGTCGTAGCGGCGGAACTTCGGCAGGGCGGTGGCCAGGCTCAGTACGGCGGCCACGCACAGCACGCCGCCCGCGCCGAGTGCGAAGCGGGTGCCGCCGAGCTGGGCCATCATGCCGGCCCGCGCGTTGCCCAGCATGGGGCCGCTGGCGTACGAGAGGAGCTCGATGCCGGCCAGGCGGCCGCGCAGCTCCGGCGGGATGGTCTGGTTCCACATCGTCATGCGGAAGATGCCGCTGATCATGTCGGCGGCGCCCGCGAACGCGATGCAGACGACGATGAGCCAAATGTTCGGGGCCACGGCGGTCAGCGCCACGGCGACGCCCCACAAGGCGGCGGCCACGATCACGCCGAGGCCGTGGCGGCGTACGCGGGCCGTCCAGCGGCCGGTGAGCGAGGCGATCAGCGCGCCGACCGCGGAGGCCGAGTAGAGCAGCCCGAGCGCCTGCGGCGCCCGCAGCTCCTCGGCGAGGAACGGGAACAACGCGTTCGCCATCGCGAACACCATGGCGGCCATGTCCACGAGGTACGTGCCCACCAGGTCCTTGCGGCTCATCGCGTACCGCATGCCCTCGACCAGCGACTTGATCGAGGCGGGCGCCGCGTCCTCGGCAGGGGGCAGCGACCTGACCCGCCAGAGCAGGACCATCGACAGCAGGAAGGTGAGCGTGTCGAGGACGTACGCGGAGGTGACGCCCCACGACGCGACCATCAGGCCGCCGAGGGCGGGGGCCACGATGGCGCCGAAGTTCCAGCGCAGGCTCGACAGGACGGCGGCGGCGGCCTGCTGGTCGTGCTTGACGACCTGCTGCATCACCGCCTCCAGGCTGGGGCGCTGGAGCGAGCCGATGCCGGTGGAGATCGCGCCCACGACGTACAGGACCCAGATCTGCGGGCTCGGCAGCATCGCGTTGATCATGAGCGCGGCGGAGGTGACCAGCAGGCCCAGCTCGCTCATCACGATGATCTTGCGGCGGTCGAGCGCGTCGGCGATCGCGCCGCCCCATAGCCCGCACACCACCATGGGCACGAACTCCGCCAGGCTCACCAGGCCCACCGCGAGGTAGGAGTCGGTGAGCTGCTTCATCTGGTACGGCACCGCGACCATCGTGATCAGCGTGCCGAACATGGTGATGACGCCGGACCCGAAGAGCAACCGGTAGTCGCGGGAGTCGCGGAGCGGGCTGAGGTCGAGCGCGAGGTGGCGGAGCAGGCGCTTCAATGCTGATGGCACGAGTGGCAATTGTCCGTGATGGCGGCTGGCGTGGGCAAATCAATTCAGAGGTGGACGTCCAGGAGACGACTCGACGACCTCCGGGAGGCTCCCGGAGGTCGTCGCGAGGGCGGTCAGGACGGGATCTCGTCCAGGAAGCCCAGGACGCTGCGGACGCGGCCGTCCTCGGCCAGTTCCACCGCGTCGAAGCCGGTGGCGACGGGGTCGCCGCCCTCCGGGCCGAGGTGCCAGGTGAAGCGGGCGACGTGGTGGTGGCTGTCGTACAGCTCGCCCGGGGTGAAGACGAGGCCGGGGAACATGGACTGCGCGCCCTCGATCACGGCGGCGATGGCGGCGTGTCCCGTGACGTCGGCGAGGGGGTCGGTGTAGGTGCCGTCCTCGGTCCACAGCTCGGCCACGGCCTTGGCGCGGGCCTCGGGGTCGGTCTCGTTCCAGCAGGCGAGGTAGCGGTCGACGAGGGTCACGATCTCTGTCTCCTTGGTGCGGGGTCGGCTTGGTGCGGGGTCGGCTTGGTGCAGGGCCGGCAAGGAAGGGTCAGCGGCTCTTGCGCAGGCCGGTGAGCTGGAGTTCGGCGAAGACGGCCACCACGAGGGCCTGGGTGACGGCCCAGACGGCGCCGATCGTGGTGAGGTCGAGTGCGCCGGTGACGACGGCGGCGACGCTGCCCAGGGTCCAGGCGACGTTCAGGGCGATGACGGCCCTGGTGCCGGTGCGGCTGATGTCGCGGCGGGTGGCGAGGACGGCGACGGCGGCGCCGTACGCCAGGAGGAAGGCGCCGATGCCGCGCAGCAGGGCGGCGTCCGGGCCGAGCAGCGCGGCGACGGGGCCGGCGAAGGCGAGGTAGGCCAGCCCGTTGACGCCCGTCACGGCGGCGTCCGCGGCCAGCGCCAGGCGCAGGAACTTCGTACGGTCGGTGGTGATGGGCAGGGCGGTCATGTCGGGCTCCTTCGCGGCGACCACGGTCGTGCTGACACCGGGAACGATGTCAGGACGCGGGTAGGCGCCGCGATTACCCGGTGGGTAAGCGGGAGCCGGGAAGGGGTGTCCGAGCAGGGGGAACGCGATCGGTGTGAAGGCCGTCACACGACGACGGCTCCCCCGGAGAACACCGGGGGAGCCGTCGGACGCCTGCTGCGCTGGGCGGAGCGCCCAGCGGCGCGGCGCGTCAAAGCCCCGGCGGGTCAGGTGCCGAGGATCTCGCGGCGCAGGTGGGTCTTGAGGATCTTGCCGCCGGGGTTGCGGGGCAGCTCGCCCTCGCGGAACCAGACGTGCACCGGGATCTTGAACTTGGCGATCCTGGAGGACAGGAACTCGCGCAGCTCGTCCGGCGTGAGCGAGGCGCCGGGCGCCAGGCGGAGCACGGCGCCGACCTCCTCGCCCAGCTCGTCGTGCGGTACGCCGATCACGGCCGCGTCGTCCACCGCCGGATGCTCGAACAGGGCGGCCTCGACCTCGGCGCAGTAGACGTTCTCGCCGCCCCTGATCACCATGTCCTTGGCGCGGTCCACGATGTAGACGAAGCCGTCCTCGTCGATCTTGGCCAGGTCGCCGGTGTGCAGCCAGCCGCCGACGAACGTCTGCGCGGTCGCCTCCGGCTTGTTCCAATAGCCGAGGATGACGTTGGGGCCGCGTACGCACAGCTCGCCGACCTCGCCGCGGGGCAGCTCGCCGCCCAGGGGGTCGACGACCCGAACGTCCACCACGGGGGAGGGCAGGCCGATGCTGTCGGGCCTGGCGTGGTAGTCGGCGCCGCCGTTGCCGATGGCCAGGGCGCTGGTCTCGGTCATGCCGTAGCCGTTGGAGGGCGCGCGGTCGGGCAGGTTCGTCTTGATGCGCTCCAGCAGCTTGGGCGGGGCGGGGGCGCCGCCGTAGCCGAGGGTGGACAGCGAGGACAGGTCGTACTTGCCGAAGTCGGGGTGCGACATGAGCTGCCAGGCGTTGGTGGGCACGCCGATCATGGCGGTGACCCGCTCGCGCTCGATGAGCTGCAGCGCCTTCTCCGGGTCCCACTTGTACATCAGCACCAGGCCGCCGCCGCTGAACATCGTGGTCGTCATCGCCGAGAAGCAGCCGGTGACGTGGAAGAGCGGCACGGTCAGCAGGGTGATCCTGCGGGTGCCCGCCGCCGCGCCGACGTCCTTGCCGGACAGGGCGACGGCGCGCATGAGGCCGTAGGCGACGGTCATGGGGGACTGGCCGATGTTGCGGTGGCTGCCGAGCGCGCCCTTGGGGTTGCCGGTGGTGCCGGAGGTGTAGAAGATCGTCGCGGGGTCGTCGGGGGCCGGCTCGACCTCGGGGAGGGAGACGTCCGCCGGGATCTCGCCGAGCACGTCGTCGAACGCGCGCGCCCCGTCCGGGGCCTCGCCCCTGGCGACGATCATCGGCACGCCCGTGGAGGCCAGCCTGACGGCGCGCTCACCGTCCGCGATCAGCACCTTGGCTCCCGAGTCGGTCACGCCGTAGGCCAGCTCGGCCTCCGTCCACCAGGCGTTGAGCGGTACGGCGATGGCCCCGGCGGCCAGCACGGCCGAGAAGGAGATCACCCATTCCGGGTAGTTGCGCATGGCCACGGCCACCCGGTCGCCCTTGCTCACGCCGTAGTCCTCGACCAGCCGGCGGGCGAGGGTGGCGACGCGGCGGAAGTGGTCCTCGAAGGTGATGTGCTCGTCCTCGTAGACGAGGAAGACCTTGTCGCCGTGGAATCTGCTCATCTCCAGCAGGGCCCGGTAGTGCGGCGGGGCGTGCTTCCACGTGCGTACGCCGGTGCCGCCGATCTCCTCCATCTCGAAGAGCTGGCCGGGACCGGTGAGCTGGGCCTGGACCTGGGCGTGCGAAAGAGACATCCGCAGTACTCCCGCAGTGGACGATTGTTCCGGACAATCACAGTACCGACCGGCCGGTACGTGCGCTAGACGCCTGATCTCCGCCGCTGTGACCATGAAACTTTCATGGGTTTGCCGATACTTTCTGCCCGCCAACTGCTCATTTGGCCCCGGCCCGACCGCCTGGTTGACCCGCTCGTGCGCATGTCAATACCGTCTGCTCCATGGTCCCATCGGGGCCGAAACTTTCGGAATCGAGTGCCTGCCTCCGGAGGTAGATGCCCGTGCGTTCGTCCTCACTCCTCAGACCCCTCGCGTTAGCGGGGTTGCTCGCGACCTTCCTCCTACCCACCGTCCCGGCGGAAGCATCGGCGCCGCTGCGTACGCACGCGGCCTCCAAGGGCAAGTTCATCGGTGCGGCGCTCGCCACCAGCCCGCTGTCGAACGAGACCGCCTACCGCAACATCGCGGCCACGGAGTTCAACCAGATCACCGCCGAGAACGCGATGAAGTGGGACGCCACCGAGCCCAGCCAGAACCAGTTCAACTTCTCCGGCGCCGACGCCATCGTCAACTTCGCCACGCAGAACAACCAGCAGGTCCACGGCCACACGCTGGTCTGGCACCAGCAGACCCCCGGCTGGGTGCAGGGCCTCGGCGCGAGCGCCATGCGCAGCGCGATCCAGAACCACATCTCGCAGGTCGTCGGCCGCTACGCCGACAACCCGGCCGTGGTCTCGTGGGACGTGGTCAACGAGGTGTTCGAAGAGAACGGCAGCATGCGGAGCTCGTTCTGGTACAACACGCTCGGCCAGAGCTACATCGCCGACGCCTTCAGGGCCGCCCGCGCCGCCGACCCCGACGCCCGGCTGTGCATCAACGACTACAACGTCGAGGGCATCAACGCCAAGAGCACCGCGATGTACAACCTGGTCTCCTCGCTGCGCCAGCAGGGCGTGCCGGTCGACTGCGTCGGCTTCCAGGGCCACCTCGCCATCCAGTACGGCTTCCCGAACGACCTGCAGCAGAACCTGGAGCGCTTCGCCGCGCTCGGCGTCCAGGTGCGCATCACCGAGCTCGACATCCGCATGCAGATGCCGCGCAACTCCTCCAAGGACGCCACCCAGGCCACCTACTACCGCAACGTCATCAACGCCTGCCTGGCGGTGACGGCCTGCGCCGGCGTGACGATCTGGGGCTTCACCGACAAGCACTCGTGGGTGCCGGACACGTTCGGCGGTGAGGGCGCCGCGCTCATCTACGACGAGAACTACCAGCAGAAGGCCTCCTACACCGCCGTGCACGACGCGCTGGCGGGCGGCACGGGCGGCGACGACACCACGCCGCCGACCACGCCGGGCACGCCGACGTCGAGCAACGTCACCTCCAACTCGGCGACGCTGTCCTGGAGCGCCTCGACCGACAGCGGCGGCAGCGGCCTGGCCGGTTACAACGTCTACCGCGAGCAGGGCGCCACGGACACGCTGCTCGGGCAGAGCACGACCGCCTCGATCAACCTGACGGGGCTGACGCCGGAGACGCAGTACCAGGTCTACGTGCGCGCCCGTGACGGCGCGGGCAACCTGTCCGGCAACTCGCCGGCCGCCACGTTCACGACCTCCGAGGGTCCCGTCGGCGGTGGTGGCTGCACCGCCACCGGCACCGTGCAGACCCAGTGGCAGAACGGCTACGTCGTCCAGCCGGTGACCGTCACCAACACCGGCACCTCGGCCATCAACGGCTGGACCGTCACCTTCACGCTGCCCTCCGGGCACACGCTGGCCGGCTCGTGGAACGCGTCCCTGACCGTCAGCGGGCAGACCGTCACGGCCAGGAACGCCAACTACAACGGCAACCTGGCGCCGAACGCCAGTACCACGTTCGGTTTCCAGGTGAACCGTCCGAACGGGAACACGCAGACGCCTTCCGGCTACACCTGCGCCTGATCGGGGATCCCCTGGGGCCTGCCCGACTGCCCGCCCGGCACCGGTAACCGCCCCAGGGGATTCTCTCCCCTTTTGAGAAGAGGGGGTGGCTTTGCCGGAAATGATGGGGATGCATAACGTGCTGTTGGTGCCCGCCCTTGCCAGCGGCCCGCCGTTCTCCATCTGCTGAGGAGCCTGCCTGATGCATGACGACCGCACTCTGGTCGAAGCCCGTCTGAAGCGCGTACTGACCGAGCGGATCCGCCCCGCGGTCTATCCCGAGTCGGTGCCGCTGGAGGTGGGCGTGTGGCACGCGCCGGGCGAGCCGGTACCGGTGGCCGAGGGCCTGGCCGCGCCGCGCGAGCCGATCGCGGTCGGCACGCCGTGGGGGCCGCCGTGGGGCACGAGCTGGTTCACCGTGAGCGGCACCGTCCCCATGGAGTGGACGGGCAAGATCGTCGAAGCGGTGCTCGACCTCGGGTTCAACCCGGACAAGACGGGCTTCCAGTGCGAAGGGCTGGTCTACCGGCCCGACGGCACCCCCGTGAAGAGCCTCAACCCCCGCCAGCAGTGGGTCCGCGTCGCCGGGCCCGCCGAGGGCGGCGAGGAGGTGCGCCTGCACATCGAGGCCGCCTCCAACCCGGTCATCCTCGACTACCACCCCTTCCTGCCCACTCAGCTGGGCGACAAGGAGACGGCCGGCACCGAGCCGCTCTACCGGCTGGCCCGCATGGACCTCGCCGTCTTCGACAAGACGGTGTGGGACCTGGTGATGGACCTGGAGGTGCTCGGCGAGCTGATGCAGGAGCTGCCCGTCGAGGGCGCCCGCCGCTGGGAGATCCTCCGGGCGATCGAGCGCGCGCTGGACGCCGTCGATCTGCAGGACGTGAACGGCACCGCCGCCGCGGCCAGGGCCGAGCTGACCGGTGTCCTGGCCGCGCCGGCCGTGCCGTCGGCGCACCGGATCAGCGCCGTCGGGCACGCCCACATCGACTCGGCCTGGCTGTGGCCGCTGCGCGAGACCGTGCGCAAGGTGGCCCGCACCGCCTCCAACATGACCACGCTGCTGGAGGAGGACCCCGACTTCGTCTTCGCGATGTCGCAGGCCCAGCAGTGGGCCTGGCTGAAGGAGCACAGGCCCGAGGTGTGGGCCAAGGTCGTCAAGGCGGTGGCGACCGGCCGGTTCGTGCCCGCGGGCGGCATGTGGGTCGAGTCCGACACGAACATGCCGGGCTCCGAGGCGATGGCCCGGCAGTTCGTGCACGGCAAGCGCTTCTTCATCGACGAGTTCGGGGTGGACAACGAGGAGGTGTGGCTGCCCGACACGTTCGGGTTCGCGGCCGGGCTGCCGCAGATAATCAAGGCGGCCGGGTCGAAGCGGCTGCTCACCCAGAAGATCTCGTGGAGCCAGACCAACACGTTCCCGCACCACACGTTCCTGTGGGAGGGCATCGACGGGACCAGGATCTTCACCCACTTCCCGCCCATCGACACCTACAACGCCTCCCTGCGCGGCGGCGAGCTGGCGCACGCGGCCCGCAACTTCAAGGACAAGGGCGTGGCCAGGCACTCGCTGGCCCCGACCGGGCACGGCGACGGCGGCGGCGGCACCACCCGCGAGATGGTGGCCAGGGCGGCCCGCGTCCGCGACCTGGAGGGCTCGCCCACCGTGACGTGGGAGACGCCCGCCGAGTTCTTCGACAAGGCCGAGGCCGAGTACCCCAACCCGCCGGTCTGGGTGGGCGAGCTCTACCTGGAGCTGCACCGGGCCACGCTGACCAGCCAGGCCAAGACCAAGCAGGGCAACCGGCGCAGCGAGGCGCTGCTGCGGGAGGCCGAGCTGTGGGCGGCGACGGCGGCCGTACGGGCGGGGGCCGACTATCCGTACGAGGCGCTCGACCGGCTGTGGAAGACGGTGCTGCTGCACCAGTTCCACGACATCCTGCCCGGCTCGTCGATCGCGTGGGTGCACCGGGAGGCGCGCAGGACGTACGAGCTGGTGACCGAGGAGCTGAACGGCATCATCGACGCCGCGCAGCGCGCGCTGGCGGGCGAGCCGGCCGGCGGCACGCTGGTCTTCAACGGCGCACCGCACGCCCGCAACGGCGTGCCCGCGGGCGGCGCCGCCCCCGAGACCCCGGCCGCCGCCGTGCAGGCGGCGCCGCGGCCCGCGGGCGGGTTCGTGCTCGACGACGGGCTGCTCAGGGTCGAGATCGACGGGCGCGGGCTGGTCGTGTCGGCGTACGACCTGCGGGCCGGGCGCGAGACCGTCGCGCCGGGGCGGGCGGCCTGCCTGCCACAGCTGCACCCGGACTTCCCGAACAAGTGGGACGCCTGGGACGTGGACGAGTTCTACCGCAACACGGTGACCGACCTGACGGAGGCGGACGACGTGCGCCTCGACGGGGTCACGGTCGTGGTCGAGCGCTCGTTCGGGGCCTCGTCGATGGTGCAGCGGCTCACGCTCGCCGAGGGGCGGCTGGAGATCGACACCGAGGTCGACTGGCACGAGACGGAGAAGTTCCTCAAGCTGGCCTTCCCCCTCGACGTACGCGCCGACCGGTACGCCTCCGAGAGCCAGTACGGTCACACCTTCCGCCCCACCCACACCAACACGAGCTGGGAGGCCGCCAAGTTCGAGGCCTGCAACCACCGCTTCGTGCACCTGGAGGAGCCCGGCTGGGGCGTGGCCATGGTGACCGACTCGACCTACGGCCACGACGTCACCCGCGACGTGGACGAGCACGGCACCACGACCACGCTGCGCGTCTCGCTGCTGCGCGCGCCGCGCTTCCCCGACCCCGAGACCGACCAGGGCGCGCACCGCTTCCGCCACGCGCTCGTGCCGGGCGCGGAGATCGGCGACGCCGTGCGCGAGGGCCACTTCATCAACCAGCCCGAGCGCCGCGTGCCCGGCTCCGCGCCGGTCGAGCCGCTGGTCACGGTGGACGACGACGCCGTGGTGGTGACGGCGGTGAAGCTGGCCGACGACGGCAGCGGCGACGTGGTGGTCCGCTTCCACGAGTCGCGCGGCGGCCGGGCCCGCGCCAGGCTGCGTCCCGGCTTCCCCGTCGCGGAGGTCGTCACGACCGACCTGCTGGAGCGGCCGACGGGCGAGCCCGAGCGGCCCGGCGACGGGATCGCCGTGGCGCTGCGCCCGTTCGAGCTGGTCACGCTGCGCATGAAGCGGGCCTGAGCCCGCACCGGCCGGGCCCTGACGCCAGAACCCGCGCGCCAGGGCCCGGCCGCGCGCCTGATCATCGAGCCGGGCTCAGCCGCTGAGCAGCGTGCCGAGGCGGGGCGCGTAGGTGGCGTGGAAGACGAGGGAGGCCGCACCGATCGCGGCGGCGTCGGCCGCGATCGGTGAGGTCTCCACGCGTACGGCGTGCAGCCGCCTGGCCATCGTCCGCCCCGCCACGGCCGCCGCGATCGCCTCCCGATAGATGCCGCCGACCTCGCGCAGCGCGGGCCCGCCCAGCACGAGCAGGTCGATGTCCAGCATGTTCACCACGCTGACGGCGGCCACGGCGAGGCGGTCGGCCACCCGCTCGATCACCGCGCGCGCCGCCGGCTCGCCGCGCGCCGCGGCCGCGCAGACGTCGGCGTGGTCGGCGCCGCCCGCGGCCGCCTCGATCGCGCTCGGGCAGCACACCGCCTCCACGCAGCCCCGGTTGCCGCAGTAGCACGCGGGCCCGTCGGGCTCGACGGTGATGTGCCCGAACTCGCCGGCGTTGAGTGAGCGCCCGCGATAGATCTGGTTGTCGAGGAACAGCCCGCCGCCGATGCCGGTGCCGAGGTAGAGGTAGGCGAAACTGGGCGCGGAGCGCGCGATGCCGGCCCACCGCTCGCCGATCGCCGCCGCCGTGGCGTCGTTGTCGACGGTCACCGGGAAGCGGGTGTACTCCTGGAGCAACTCCTTGATCGGCGTGCCGGCCCACGCGGGCAGCCGGGGCGGGCTCACCATCACGCCGTCGCCGTCGAGCGGTCCCGGGCAGGCCAGCCCCACCCCGAGCACCTTGCCGTCCGGCACCCCCGCCTCGCGCAGGATCCGCCTGGCCGCCCGCGCCATCTGCCTGACCACCGCGTCGGGCCTGGCCCGCGGGCGTACGGGCAGATGCAGCCGGGCGACCGGGCGGCCCGCCAGGTCCGCCAGCACGCACGACAGCGCCTTGGGATCGAAGTGCACGCCGACCGCGTAGCCGGCGCCGGCGTCCACCCGCAGGATGGTGGCCGGTTTGCCGCCGCGTGACGGCGCCGAGCCGTCCTCGACGACCAGGCCCTCCTCCAGCAGCCTGCGTACGATCACCGACACCGTCTGCGCCGTCAGCCCCGTCACGGACGCGACCTGGACGCGGCTGATCCCGTCGGAGGCCTGGATGGCCTCCAGCACCACGGCCCGGTTGTAGCTGCCGACCTTGGGCAGGTTGGTGCCCTGCTGCATGTGAGTCATATCACCACAAAGTGTTGACTTAGTAAATCAAAAAGACTTACGTTCTCCGCAACCCAAAGGAAACAAGGGGAGGCCGTGATGACACGTAGGCTGGCCGGTTCCCTCCTGCTGTTGACAGCGCTGACAGCAGCCGGTTGCGGCGGTGGCGCCGCCGAAGAAGCCTCAGGAACCAAGGAGCTCGAGGTTCTCTACAAGGTCGAGCCCACGTGGCCGCACCTGGAGAAGATGCTCACGGATGCGAAGAAGCAGTACGAATCCAGCCATCCCGGCGTCACGATCAAGCTGACCGGGGTGCAGGGCAACAACGAGGCCTACTACACGAAGCTGGCGCTGCTGAACCGCTCCGCGGACTCGGCGCCCGACATCTACTACCACGACACCTTCCAGGTGAACGCCGACGTCGCCGCGGGCAAGCTGGCCCCGCTCGACGAATACCTGACCAAGTGGCCCGACTGGAGCTCCCAGTTCCCCGACTCGGTCAAGGAGGCCGCGAAGGGCGCCGACGGCAAGATCTACGGCGTGCCGATCAGCACCGACACGCGCGGCCTCTGGTACCACAAGGACGTCTTCGCCAAGGCGGGACTGCCCGTCCCGTGGGAGCCGAAGACCTGGAACGACGTGCTGACCGCAGCCCGGACGATCAAGCAGAAGGTGCCGGACGCCGTCCCCTTCAGCATGTACTCCACGAAGATCCACGGCGAGGCGTCCACCATGCAGGGCTTCGAGATGCTCCTGTACGGCACCCCCGGCGGCACCCTGTACGACAGCGCCCAGCAGAAGTGGGTGAGCGGCGGCAAGAACTTCACCGACGCGCTGACCTTCATCCACACGATCTACCGCGAGGAGCTCGGCCCCAGGCAGGCCGACGCCCACAACGCCAAGCTCGCCGACAAGGTCAACCACGAGTGGTTCCCGGCCGGCAAGGTCGGCATCTCCCTCGACGGCGCCTGGACGCCGTCGGCCTGGAAGGACACCAGCACCAAGCCGTGGCCCGCCTGGCAGGAGAAGATCGGCTGGACGGCCATGCCGACGCAGAACGGCGAGGAGCCGGGCGCGGTCAGCATGTCGGGCGGCTGGGTCATGGCGATGAGCTCCTACACCAAGCTCAAGCAGGAGGCGTTCGACTTCATCACCGTGGCGATGAACAAGGAGAACGCGATGACGTACTCCGTGAGCACCGGTGACCTGGCCGTGCGCAAGGACGTCGCGGCCGACCCGAAGTACACCGCCGACAACCCGTCGGTGAAGTTCTTCACCGAACTCGCCGAGGTGACGCACTACCGGCCCGCCTACGAGGCGTACCCGAAGGTGTCGGCGCAGATCCAGGAGGCCATGGAGGCCGTCACCACCGGCTCGCAGACGCCTGAGGAGGCCACCGCGGCCTACGCCAAGGCGCTGCCCGGCGCGGTCGGAGGCCCCGACAAGGTCGTCGCCAAATGACGGTCGCCACGGCGCCGTCCCCGCCCGTGACGGGCACGCCTGCGGGCGGCCCGTCACGGCGGCGGGTCATGCGCTGGCTGCTGCCCCTGGGCCCGGCGCTGGTGCTGCTGGCGCTGTTCCTCGCGGGGCCCATCCTGTGGAGCGTCTACATCGCGTTCACCAACGAGACCCTGACCGGCTCGGCCTCGGTGAACTCGCAGTTCGTCGGGCTGGACAACTTCGTCAAGCTCTTCGACGACCCGAACTTCATCAACTCGTTCCTGCTCACGTTCGTCTTCGTGATCGGCTCGGCCGTCATCGGCCAGAACACGCTGGGCCTGATCATCGCGCTGCTGATGCGCGGGCGCGGCAGGGTGACGCGCAGCACGGTCAACGGCGTGGTCATCGCGGCCTGGGTGATGCCCGAGATCGTGGCGGCGGCCTGCTGGTTCTCCTTCCTCGCCGAGGAGGGCACGCTCAACACCGCGCTCGGCATCTCGCAGGAGTGGCTCTACACCGCGCCGATGCTGGCGGTGATCCTGGCCAATGTCTGGCGCGGCACCGCGTTCTCGATGCTGGTCTACTCGGCGGCGCTGTCGGAGGTGCCGAAGGACCTGGTGGAGGCGGCGGCGGTGGACGGCGCGGGCCCAGGAAAGCGGCTGCTGCACATCACGCTGCCGCTGATCCGGCGCTCGATCATGTCGAACCTGATGCTGATCACCCTGCAGACGCTGGCCAGCTTCGGGCTCATCTACGCCCTGACGGGCGGCGGTCCTGGCACGGCCAGCCAGACGACCCCGCTCTACATGTACGAGCAGGCGTTCCGCTACTTCGAGATCGGCTACGGCTCGGCCATCGCGCTGGTCATGCTGGTCATCGGGGCCCTGTTCTCGCTGATCTACCTGCGTCTGATCAAGGTGGAGGACGCATGACCAGACTCGCCGCGAGGGGCGCGGCCACGCTGTCGCTGCTGGTGATCGCGCTGGCGTTCCTGGGGCCCTTCATCTGGGTGCTCATCGCCTCGGTGCAGCCGGAGGCGACGCTGGCCGCCGCGCCGACCCTGACCTTCTCCCTCGACAACTTCAAGGCCGTGCTGACCTGGGAGACGATCGTGCTCCCGCTGATCAACTCGGTCGTCATCTCGGGCTCGACGGCGCTGCTGACGGTGGTGGTGGCCGGGCTCGCGGCCTATCCGCTCTCGCGCTACCAGCTGCGCTACCGCCGCCACTTCATGCTGACGCTGCTGTTCACCACGGGCCTGCCGATGACGGCGATCCTGGTGCCGGTCTACGCGATGTTCTTCCGGTTCAACCTGTACGGCTCGGTGCCGGCGATGGTGCTGTTCCTGACCGCCAGCTCGCTGCCGTTCTCCATCTGGATGATGAAGAACTTCATGGACGGCGTGCCGGTCAGCCTGGAGGAGGCCGCCTGGGTGGACGGCGCCGGATGGGTGCAGTCGCTGCGCGCCGTGGTGGGGCCGCTGATGGCGCCGGGCATCGCGGTGGTGGCGATCTTCGTGTTCGTCGGGCAGTGGGGCAACTTCTTCGCCCCGTTCGTGCTGCTGGACGCGCCGGAGAAGCAGCCGGCCGCGGTGACCATCTACACGTTCTTCTCGCAGTACGGGCAGGTCGCCTACGGGCAGCTGGCCGCGTTCTCGATCCTCTACACGGCACCCGCGGTGATCCTCTACGTGGCGGTCAACAAGTACCTCGCGGGGTCGTTCAACCTCGGCGGCGCGACGAAGGGGTAGCTGGCGGATTCACGACAAGTCAGGATGTGGCCACCTCCATGTCATAGACACCGCAGTTCGGGACCACTAGAAATCCGGTATTCGTGCTTACCGATTCTCTGGAGGTCGTCCCATGCTGCGTGGCTTAAGCCGGTTGAAGTGGGGGTCGGCGCTCGCGCTCCCCACGGTCATGGCGGCCGCGCTGCTCGCGGCGCCCGCCGCGTACGCCGAAAGCGCCGGGCCCTTCACGGCCGCGGCGACGAGCGACGAGATCACCCTGATCACCGGCGACCGGGTGCAGGTGCGCGACGTGGACGGCGGTCACCACGCGGTCACCGTCACGCCCGTCCCGCGCGCCGACGGTTCCGTGCCCACCTTCCAGGTGATGGAGACCCAGCGCGGCGTCACCGTCATCCCCGACGACGTCGCGAGTCTGGTGCCGGGCCGGCTCGACCCCGCGCTGTTCGACGTGACGGCGCTGGCCGAGCAGGACTTCGGCGCCGCCATCCCGCTCATCCTCACCTACGGCGCCAACGCTGCCAAGGCCGCTGTGCCCGCCGCCCGGCAGGAGCGCACGCTGGAGAGCATCGGCGGCGCCGGCGTGTCGGTCGCCGCGTCCGACGCCCCCGCGTTCGGCGCCCAGCTCGCCGCGCTGGCCGCCCCGTCCTCGCAGGCCCGCGCGGCGGGCGCGCTGGCCGGCGTCGAGAAGATCTGGCTCGACCGTAAGGTCAGGCCCACGCTGACGGAGAGCGTGCCGCAGATCGGCGCCCCCGCCGCGTGGGCCGCCGGGCACGACGGCGCCGGCACCACCGTGGCCGTGCTCGACACCGGCGTCGACGCCACCCACCCCGACCTCACCGGCAAGGTGGCCGGGCAGCGCGACTTCACCGGCGAGAACGCCACCGGCGACCCCCACGGCCACGGCACCCACGTCGCGGACACGATCGCGGGCGCGGGCGTGGACGGCGGCAAGGGCGTCGCGCCGGGCGCGCGGCTGCTCAACGGCCGCGTCCTGGCCGCCGACGGCTACGGCCAGCTGTCCTGGATCATCGACGGCATGGAGTGGGCGGCCGGCGAGCAGCACGCCCAGATCGTCAACATGAGCCTCGGCAGCCCCGAGGCGGGCGGCCCGCTCACCGAGGCGCTGTCCACGCTGACGCGGGAGTACGGCACCCTGTTCGTGGTCGCGGCCGGCAACGACGGCTGCGAGTCCTGCGTCGGCTCGCCCGGCGACGCCCCCGAGGCGCTGACCGTCGGCGCCGTGGACAAGCAGGACAAGCTGGCCCCCTTCTCCAGCCGCGGCCCGATCACCGCCACCCAGGCGGTCAAGCCCGAGGTGACGGCGCCCGGCGTGGACATCACCGCCGCCAGGACCGGCGGCGGGCTGGTATCCATGTCCGGCACCTCGATGGCCACCCCGCACGTCGCGGGTGCGGCCGCGCTGCTGCGCCAGGCCCGTCCAGGCCTCACCGGCGGTGAGCTGAAGGCGCTGCTCACGGCCACCGCCAAACCGGGCCAGGACATCCCCGTGGACGCCCAGGGCCTGGGCCGCATCGACGTGAACGCCGCGCTGCGGAGCACGGTCGTCGCCTCGACCGGCACGCTCGACTTCGGCAGGAACGACGAGGGCGCCGCCAAGACGCTCACGATCGGCTACCGCAACCTCGGCGACCAGCCCGCCGACCTCGACCTGAGCGCCGGCGACGCGTTCACCGTCGAACCCGCCAGGCTCACCGTCCCCGCGGGCGGCACCGCGCAGGCCAAGGTCACGCTCAAAGCCGACCGGCCGGGCGTGCTGCGCCAGGAGCTCGTCGCGGGCGGCGCCCGCACGCTGCTGACCGGCAGCGTCGAGGAGGAGAAAGTCGAGCTGCGGGTACGCGGCATCGCCAGGGACGGCAGGACGGCCCGCGGCGGCTTCACCGTGCTCAACCTGGACGAGGGCACCCTCGTCGGCCGCGTACTGCCCGGCGACCCCGCCCAGCCCTGCACCGACGCCAAGTACGGCTCGGGCACCTGCCTGCTGGTCAAGCCCGGCACCTACTCCGTGCTCGGCCACATCTTCACCATGCCCGCCACGCAGGACAGCACCGCCACCGGCGACCCGCTCAACGAGAGCCTGGTCGGCGACCCCGAGATGAAGATCACCAAGGACACCGAGGTCGTCCTGGACGCCCGCAAGGCCGTCGAGGTCAAGGTCGAGACCCCCGACCACGAGACCAAGCGCAACACCGGCGCCGCCGCCGCGATCAAGTGGTACCGGGCCGGCGAGCAGGGCACCGCGCTGCGCGGCGGCACCACGATCACGCCCGGCGGGCAGATCGAGGAACGCCTGTTCATCCAGCCCACCAGGAAGGTCACCAAGGGCACGTTCGTCGTCGCCACCCGCTGGCGGCTCACCGCGCCCGAGATCACCTTCTCCACCCTCGGGCTGAAGCTCGACCCCCAGTACGTCGACCCCGTCCAGTTCAGCGACTACGCCACCGAGTACCCCCGGCTCGACGGCACCCGCCTGCTCCTCGCCGTGGACGCCGGGCGCGGCACCCCCGCCGAGATCAAGGCCCGCGACCTGCGCGGCAAGCTCGCCGTCATCCGCCGCACCGACGGCGTGCCGGTCTCCACGCAGGCCAACGCCGCCGCCGCGGCCGGCGCCGCGATGGTCGCCGTCTACAGCGACCGGCCCGGCCCCGACGCCACCACCGGCGGCAACGGCGTCAAGCTGGCCGTCCCGACCGTGCGGCTCACCCACGAGGAGGGGATGGAGCTCGTCCAGCGGGCGCGCCACCTTCCCGTCCTGATCGTCGCCAAGGGCATCGTGGCCAGCCCGTACGTGTACGACCTGTACCTGCGCGAGAAGGGGCGGGTGCCGGACAAGCTCACGTACAAGGTGAAGTCGAAGTCGCTGGCCAGGATCGAGACCGGCTACCACAGCCAGCTCTCCGACGACGTGACCGTCAACGAGGCGCGCTTCGTCTTCGAGCCCTGGGACACCTCGTCCATCTCGACGAACCACCCCATGGCGAAGACGCCGCGCACCCGCACCGAGTACGTCACCCCGGACCCCGAGGTGGTGTGGACCTCGTCGGCGATCACGCCGGAGCGGGCGTACAACAACCTGTGGCCGCACCCCGACACGCCGCGGCTCTCGCTGTCGTCGCCGGAGTTCCGGGCGTACAAGGCGGGGGAGCGGGTCAGCCGCACCGCGTTCAAGCAGCCGCTGCTGCCCGGCTTCAACCCGCGCAACCCGACGCGCAGGGAGGGCGACCAGCTGTTCCTGTCGCCGCAGGGCTTCGTGGACGCCCAGGGCAACTTCGGCGACGCGTACACCAGCGACTTCGAGCACGGGCTGAAGACCGACTTCCGGCTCTACCAGGGCGACGAGCTGCTGTGGCAGACCAACTACCTGCCTTCGGGGTCGGGGACGCTGCCCGCCGAGAAGGGGACGTACCGGATCACGTACGACGTCGCCAACGAGGCCGAGTGGGCGAAGCTGGCCGTCCGGACGCGCGGCGAGTGGACGTTCGGCTCCGCCCACGCCGCCGAGCCGACCGTGGTGCCCCTGCTGCTGGCCTCCTTCGACGCACCGGTCGACCTGAAGAACCGGGCCGGGGCCCGCAAGCTCGGGCTCACCCTGCGCCACCAGGAGGGCGCCGAGCGCAGCGCGATCAAGGACGTGTCGCTGGAGGTGTCGTACGACGACGGCGCCACCTGGAAGAGCGCCCGGCTGCGCGCCAAGGGCGAGGGCCGCTACGAGACGTCGCTCACCCAGTCGCGGTCCGGGTTCGTCTCGCTGCGGCTGCGGGCCTCCGACGTCAAGGGCAACGCGGTGGCGCATGAGGTGATCCGCGCCTACGCCCTGCGCTGATCTGCGGAAAGGGGAGCGCCTGACGGGCGCTCCCGGCTGAGGGGGAGCGCCGCACCGGCGCTCCCCCTTTTCGTCATGCCCGGCTCTTCCCGATGACCTCCTCCGTCGTCAGCGGCGACTTCGGGTGCCACGTCAGGCACATCGGGACGCGCGTCTTGGTGAACGCGCTCTCCTCGGACGCCACGTAGAACTGGCCCGCGCCGAGGCGGGAGATGTCCGGCACGTCGCCGCCCTTCTGCTTGGCCATCTCCTTGGCCGCCGTGATCTGGATCGGGGCGTTCAGCAGGCCGAAGAACTGCGTGGCCGCGTTGCCCGGGATCTGGTTGTGCAGGCCCTTCGGCGCCTGGGTGGCGAAGACCAGGCCGAGGCCGTACTTGCGGGCCTGCGAGGCCAGCAGCACCGTGCTGCGGGTGGAGGCCGCGGTGCCCGTCGCCGGGGCGAACGTCTGCGCCTCGTCCGTCACCAGCAGCGCGCCCAGCGGGCGGTCCTGCGCCGGGTGCCGCTTGAACCAGACGAACAGCTCCATCTGCAGCTGGCTCACGAAGCTCTGCCGCTGCTCCAGCGACGGCAGGCCGACCAGGCTGATCACCGACACCCTGGCCCGCTTCCCCTCGGGCGGCGTGATCAGCAGGCCCGGGTCCACCGGCGTGCCCGTCCCGCCGAACAGCGGGTCGTTGTCCATCGCGGCGGTCAGCGACTGGGCCAGCTCGGCGGCGATGCGCTGGGCACTGGCCAGCTCGCTCACGCCGTCGGGCAGGTCGGACAGCAGCGCGGCCAGGCCCTTGAGGCTGGTCGCGCCACGGCGGCCGTAGTACGCGAGCGCCTTGCGCAGCACCGCCTGGCCGCGCTGCGCCTTCTCCGTGCGGGCGTCCAGCCTGATGCGCGGCACGATGAACGACACCGCGGCCTCCACCGCCTCCGCGAACTCGTCGGGGTCGTTCGCGAGGCTCGTGAAGTCGGGCAGCGGCTGGAAGGCCAGCGGGCGGCCGCCCGCGCGGCCCGGCGTCCACACCACCACGTCGGTGTTCTCCAGGTACTCCCGCGCCCGCTCCCGGTCACCCGCCTCCCACCCCGGCGGCTCCTCCGGCCAGGGGTCGCCCAGCCTGGCCAGGTCGTTGTTCGGGTCGATCACGATGGCGGACACGCCGCGCAGCGCGCACTCCTCGACCAGCCGCCGGATGAGCACGGTCTTGCCGGATCCGGACCCGGCGAAGATCGTCACATGCTTCCTGAGCGCCTCCAGCCCCACACTCACGGCCACCCCATCGGAGATCCGCCGCCCGACGCACAAGGACGGCGCGCCGCCCCCGCCCCCTGGCCGCGCGCGGACCGGGCCCGGCTCCGATGCCACTGCCGGCCCCGCCTCCGGGTCCTGCGATGCGGTCTGTGAGGGGGTGGTCTGTGAGGGGGTGGTCTGTGAGGGGGTGGTCTGTGAGGGGGTGGTCTGTGAGGGTGCGGGGGGAACGGTCCAGGGGCCGGTCAGGGCCTCGGTGAGGAAGGGGATCGTTTTCGTCGGGTGGCGGGAGGTGAGCCAAGCTCGTAGGTCCGGGGGATTCTCCGACAGCAGAGCCTTCAGGGCCGCGAGGACGCGGAGGTCGTCGCCGGTCCAGCTCAGGGTGCGGCCGCCGGCCCGTTCGAAGGCGGCGATCGCGGCCTGGGTGGCCGCGCCCTTCGACCAGGGTGTGTTGCGGAGCAGGAACAGGTGGCGTTTCGGGACGTCGGCGTCCAGGCCGGCGGCCACGCACGCCTTGCGCACCCGGTTGAGCGCCGCGTTGCCGTGCGCGGCGGTGACGGCGCGGAAGGCCCAGTGGACCTCGTCCTCCCTGGCCTCGTCCAGCGTGCGGCGCAGCCGGGCGTGCAGGGGCGGCTTCTGGCTGGGCGGCGGGTCCACGCTGAACGCCGTCCCGGCCTCGCCCCGCTCGGCGATCCAGGCCGCCAGCCCGGCGGCGAGCAGGGAGGGCATGGCGGTGTCCTCGCTCGCGTGGTCGATCTCCGGGGCGGGCCCGGCGTCGCGCAGCTCGGCGAAGCGGGCGTCGATCGCGGCCAGAGCGCCGGAGGAGGGCGGCGCGGGCACGGGCGCCGGCTCAGGCCGGTCGGTGGTGAAGCCGGTGAGCTCTCTGACCTCGCCGTCCTGGACGCAGGCCCGTACGTGCTGGTCGATGCGGATGAGGAGCTGGCGCGGCGTGAAGCCGGGAGCCTGCTCGAACGCCTCGGGACGCACCGGCCACGTCGGGTAGGGCGGCTTGACGCCGGCCTCGCCGTACTGCACCTCGAACCGCCGCGCGACGAGGGCCCGCGCGGTGCCGGCGTCGGGGATGGTCATGAGCTGGACGGCCTGACGGAACCGGTCGCGTACGGTGTCCACCGCCACGTTCTCGATGAGCGCCCACGTGGCGGGGATGCAGGTGACCACGGTGAGCGTACGCCGGGTGACCTCGCGCAACGCCATGAGCCCGCCCGCGATGCGCTCGATCAGCAGCGCCTCGCCCGGGTCGAGCCCGCCGCTCTGGGTCGCCGTCGAGGACTGCGCGACCAGCGGGTCGATCTGGTCCACCGCGATGACCGTCGGGCCGGTGAGGGCGAGCAGGCGGGAGACGTCTCGGACGATCTCCTGCGGCGTCCTGCCGACCTGGCGGATGCCCCACCGCGCCCGCTCGCCCGGTTCGCCCTCGGGAGCCGACGACAGGAACGCCTCGCCCAGGTCCTGCAGCGCGAGGTCCTCGCCGGCCAGCAGCACCAGGGCACGCGCCGCGTCCTGGCAGTCCTTGCCGACCTGCGGGTGCGACTGGCGCAGCCGGGTGATGAACGTGTCGAGCTCCTCCCTGGTGATGTGCCGCTTGCCGGTGACGGCGCGACGCGTCATGCGGGAGACGCCCACCTGGACGGCCAGCCGGTCGAGGAGCACTGCGAGCTGCACCTGCCCGTCCTCGCGCGGCCGGAACAGGCTGTCCAGGATCGACACCACGGTGCTCTCCCAGAAGCCCTTGGCGTCGAGCAGGCTGACCAGCACGAAGTAGCCGCCCTGGCGCTGGGCCTGCTCGCGTACCCAGCCGAGCAGGTGCGTCTTGCCGGTGCCGCGCTGCCCCTGCACGACGACGCCGATGGGGCTGCCGTCCGCGCGTCCGGCCGCCTCGGCGAGGCCGTCCAGGACGATCTGGGCGGACGCGCCGTGCAGCCCCTCCACGTGGTACTCGGAGCGGCGCCACACGTCGTCGGCGCTCTCGGTGTAGTTGAAGCTGAGCGCGGCGAGGTCCTGTGCGCCGCCCGTCACCGCGGGCCGATCCAGAGCAGGTGCTTGGCCTGGTCGCCGATGACCACGGCGGCGTCGCGGTCGCGCGGGCCGAGCGTCTTCTGGTTCGACTCGGGGACGAGGTTGACGTCGGGGAGCCGCTCCATGCGGACGAGTGTCGCGTCCACGTCGGAGCGCGGCACATCGGGCAGGCGGTCGCGGACGTCCGTCAGGCTGACCCACGCGCCGGGCCGGGCGGCGAGCGCGGTGTACGCGGCCCGGATGCGCTCCTCGACGTCAGCGGCCTCGGCCGGATCGTCGGGCTGGAGCACGTCGGCCAGGCTCTGATCGGTACGCCGCATGTAGCGCGGCAGCCACCCCAGTAACGCGATCGCCATCGCGCCGGCCGAGCCGCTCATCACCGGGAACGTTCCCGTGCCGAGGTCGTCGGCGAGGCGCGCCCACCCGGAGTCGGTCAGCGTGTGCGAGAACCCTCGTCCCACCCGTCGGCTCTCGACCAGCTTCATGTCGTTGAGCCGCACCCGATGCTTACCGTCGAGTGACAGCTTGTACCGCTGTTTCAGCTCGGTGTTCGGCACCTCGCGGGCCTCGACGGCCAGCACGACCAAAGCGGCGAATTCGGGAAGCGACAGCCCGTTGTCCGGCATATTTCATCCTTCCGTCCCGCGGCGGTTCCGCAGGAACCGCGCGATCGAGTTGATCACGGTAGTGGTGTCGGTCAACACCTGAACATCGAGGAAGCGCAGCACGGCGTAACCGTCGAGTTGCAGCCGCACGTCGCGGGCCCGGTCGGCGGCGAACTTGGCGGCCTGCCGGTGGTCGTCGCCGTCGATCTCCACGACGCACCGCTCCCGCTCCCACACCAGGTCGAGCCGGATCGGCACGGCCAGCGGATGCGGCTGGTACGTCTGGTTCCACGCCCGCCCGTACGCCCACGCCTGCCGGGAAAGCGCCGCCTCCAGCGCCTGCTCACCGGGACTGCCGGGATGCGGCCGTCCGACCGGCGCCGGGTACGACACCCGCGGCGGCTCGGGGACGACGGGGACGGTGAGAGCGGGAAGGCGCGGCTTGACCGTCTCCAGCCGATCGACGGCGTCCAGCGGCGCGCCCGCCAGCCACACCCCCAGCGACCCCCGGTGCGCCAGCCACTCGCACGCGGCGACCAGCACCTCCTGCCCGGCGGCGGTCAGCCCGTCGGGGACGCGGACCAGCAAGGCGGTGCGGCTCCTGCCGAAGCTGTCGGCCAGCGCCCTGGCCAGCCCGGCGGCCCGCACCTCGGGCCGTAACCCGCTGGGCCCGCCCGCCAGCGCCCGCTCGGCCAGCTCCGCCAGGAACGGTCCATAATGCTCGCTCGCGGCGGCCCTGCGCAGCGCCAGGGCGCGGACGGCGGGCAGGTGCGCGCCGCCCGGCCCCTCGATGCCCTCGGCCCCGGGTAACCAGGCGGGGAACAGCGCGACGGCCGCCGCGTCGAGCTCGTCGATGACGGCGGCGACCAGCCCGGAGACGGAGGTCACCGGGCCCGGCCGGTAGGTGAGGACGGCGGGGGCGTCCGGCGGCAGCGGGTCGATGCTCACGGCGATCGCCTCGGCGTCGGCGTCGAGCCGGACCACCCGGCCGACCGGCAGCTCTGACCACGACCGCACAGGACACCATTCCATCGAGCATTCAGGGGGCAGCAGCGACCGTATCGGGCCGCCGGCCCGGCTGTCAGCCCCTGAGCGTCAGCGGAAGCCGCGGGCCGTGCGGTCGGAGCGGAAGGCGTCCAGGCGGGCGAAGTCCAGCTCGTGGACCGAGACGGGCGCGTCGGGCGGGCCGGTGAAGAAGCCGGTGTGCGTCTCCGGGCAGGGGTTGGCCAGGCCGGTGACGCCCGCGCAGGGATGCCCGTGGTACGTGGTCTCATGGTGCCAGTCGCTGACCGCCACGTACGTCATGAACTCGTACGCCCGCGCCACGCTCATGTGTTGCCACAGCTCCCTGGCGGGGGCGGGGCCGTCCCAGCGGGTGACGGAGAAGGCGGGCACCAGCACGGCGTCGAGGCCGTCGCGCCCGGCCAGGCTGGCGGAGTACCACAGGTCGGCGCAGAGCAGCACGTGCAGGCGGTGGCCGGCCAGCTCGAAGCCGGCGCTCGGGCGGCCGGGCCGGATGCCGGAGCGCAGCTCCAGCCCGTACGGGTGCACCTTGTCGTACTCCAGCAGCAGCGTGCCGCCCGCGTCGAAGACCGCGCCCCGGTTGACCGGGCCGTCGTAGTGCGAGCCGCCGACGACCGCCATGCCGGAGCCGGTGGCGAGGTCGCGCACCCTGGCCAGGTAGTCGGACCGGGGCAGGCTGGACCCGGCCAGCTCGGGCAGCAGCAGCACGTCGGCGGGGGGACCGGCGGAGCTCGAGGAGCCGATCAGGGTCTCGGCGGCGTCGAAGTTGGCGTGACCGTCGGGGGACCAGTGCGGAGGCTGGACTAAAAGGATCTTCACGTGACTACTGTGGCTCGTGCACGCGCAGCGCGGCCATGTCCTCGGCCACGCGCAGCGCGGCCATGTCCTCGGCCAGCACCGGCTTGTTGCAGCTCGCGCAGACCGTGACGGGCTCCAGCACCTTGCCGCAGCTGTGGGCCCAGACGTTGGGCGGCGGGCCGTCGGTGACGTAGCGGTCGCCCCACGACATCAGCGTCAGCAGCACCTCGTGCAGCGCCCGGCCCGACTCGGTGAGCACGTACTCGTGGCGCGGCGGGCGCGACGCGTACGGCCGGCGTTCGAGCAGGCCGGCCTCCTCCAGC
The DNA here is from genome assembly GCF_042428605.1 of Nonomuraea salmonea. Lineage (NCBI taxonomy): Bacteria > Bacillati > Actinomycetota > Actinomycetes > Streptosporangiales > Streptosporangiaceae > Nonomuraea > Nonomuraea salmonea. The sequence continues at coordinate 39,514 of NZ_JBHMCF010000009.1, read as the reverse complement.
TTGCGCAGCCTGGCGGTCAGGATGTCGCGGCTGGCGCCGGTGTTGCGGGCGATCTGGTCGAAGCGGCGCACGCCCATGAAGATCTCCCGCAGCGCCAGCAGGCTCCACCGCTCGCCGACGACTTCGAGCGCGTTGGCGATCGAGCATTGTCTGGGCATGACCACCCCTCCCACCTGTAAGTCTGAAATTCCAACTTACCTGCTGCCGGGGATCGCGGCGAGCAGCTCCTGGGTGTAGCCGTCGGACGGGCGGTCGAAGATCTCGCCGGCCGTGCCGCTCTCCACGACGCGCCCGCCGCGCATGACGTGCACCCGGTGCGAGATCATCCGCACCACGGCCAGGTCGTGGCTGATGAACAGGTAGCTGAGCCCCAGCTCCCGCTGCAGCTCGGCGAGCAGCTCCAGGATCTGCGCCTGCACCAGCACGTCCAGCGCCGAGACGGCCTCGTCCAGCACGACCAGCTCGGGCGACAGGGCCAGGGCGCGGGCGATGGCCACCCGCTGGCGCTGGCCGCCGGACAGCTCGTGCGGCAGCCGCCCGGCCATGGAGGCCGGCAGCGACACCTTCTCCAGCAGCTCGGCGGCCGTCTTCCTCCGCTCGGCCGGGGTGCCGACGCGGTGCACCCGCAGCGGCTCGATGATCGACTTCTCGACCGTGTAGCGGGGGTCGAGCGAGGCGTACGGGTTCTGGAAGACCGGCTGCACCCGCCTGCGGAAGGCGAACAGCTCGCGCCGCCCGAGCCCGGCGAGGTCCGTGCCGTCGAAGCGGATGCTCCCCGCGGTGGGCTCGTCCAAGCCGAGCAGCAGGTTCGCGGTCGTGGACTTGCCGGAGCCCGACTCGCCCACGATCGAGACCGTCTGCCCGCGCGGGATCGTGAACGACACCTCGTCCACGGCGGTGAAGCCGGGGTCGCCGTCCCTGCCGGGGAACACCTTGCGCAGCCCGTCCACCACGACCAGGTCGGGCGCGTCGCGGGGCGGCTCCTGCACCCGTACGGACGACAGGCTCGGCACGGCGCCGAGCAGCCGCCGCGTGTACTCGTGCCCGGGATCGCCCAGGATGCCCGCGGCGGGCCCGGTCTCCACGATCTCGCCGTGATACATCACGGCCACCACGTCGGCCCGCTCCGCGGCGAGCGCTAGGTCGTGCGTGATGAGGAAGACGGCGGTGCCCATCTCGGCGGTGAGCTGTTCGAGCTGGTCGAGGATGCGCCGCTGCACGGTCACGTCGAGCGCGGAGGTCGGCTCGTCGGCGATGAGCAGCTTGGGCCGGCAGGCCAGCCCCATGGCGATGAGCGCCCGCTGCCGCATGCCGCCGGAGAACTCGTGCGGGTACTGCCTGGCCCGCCGCCGCGCGTCCTGGATGCCCACCATGTCCAGCAGCTCGACCACCCGCTCGCGGGCCGCCTTGCCGCTGGCCACGCCGTGCACCTCCAGGGCCTCGGCGATCTGGTCGCCGATGCGCATGAGCGGGTTCAGGTTCGACATCGGGTCCTGCGGCACCAGGCCGATCCCGGCGCCGCGGATCGCGGTCATCTGCCGCGCCGACGCCTTGACCAGGTCCCGGCCGTCGAACACGACCCGCCCGCTCGTGATGCGGCCGTTGTCGGGCAGCAGCCGGTTGACCGCCGCCGCCGTGGTGGACTTGCCCGAGCCCGACTCGCCCACGACGGCGACGGTCTGGCCGGGCAGGATGCTCATGGAGACGTTCTTGACGACGGTGACGTCCTGCTTGCGGGTGCGGAAGGCGACGGAGAGGTCGTCGATCTCCAGAAGCGGGGTCGTCATGCGGTCCTCGATCGCTGTTCGACGGCCTGCAGCAGGCCGGCCCAGAGGGCGTCCGTGGGAGTGGGGGTGCCCTCGACGAGCAGGCGGTTGCTCGCCAGGGCCAGCACGATGTCGCGGCCGGGCACGAAGCCGACCGCGCAGCCGACGTAGCCGGGGTGCCCGAGCACGGTGACGGTCTCGCCGGGCAGGTCGAGCGCGTACCGGCGGAAGCCCAGCGCCTGCTCGGGGTCGGGGCCGGGGGAGAGGAACTCGCGGACGACCTCGGGCCGCCACAGGTGGTCGTGCTCCTCGTACCTGGCCAGGGCGGCGCCGTACTTCAGCAGGTCGGGCACCGTCGAGAACAGGCCCGCGTGGCCCGCCACGCCGCCGAAGGCGTGGTGGGCGTTGCCGTCGGCCACCTCGCCCAGCACCGGCCCGGTACGCCAGCCGGCGAAGTCGCCGCTGCGATACGGCACCGGGTACGGCCGGCCGGTGTCCAGCATGGTCATCTCGACCCGGTCGTCCAGCGCGCTCATGGCGACCTCGGAGCCGGCCGGGCGGGCGTACGTGGTGGAGGTCAGGCCGAGCGGCCTGGTGACCAGCTCGGCCAGCGCCCGGTCCAGGCGCAGCCCCGTGACGGCGGCGACGATCCGGCCGAGCAGGATGAAGCCCAGGTCGGAGTAGTGGCGGGCGCGGCCGGGGCGGTAGCGCGGCGGCGGCAGCCGGTGCTGGACGTAGAGCGGCCACCACTCCCAGAGGCCGCCCCGGTGCAGCAGCAGATCGCGCACCGTGATGGCCTCGTACGAGTGCGGCAGGTACGCGCTGAGCGGCGCGTCCAGGTCCACCAGCCGGTCGGAGACCAGCCGGATGAGCATCGTGGTCGTCGCCATGACCTTGGTCACCGAGGCCAGGTCGTGGTAGGTCTCCAGGGTCATCCTGGCCACCCCCTCGAGCCCGGCGCCGGTCGCGCGCACCGTGCGGTGACCGGTGACCTCGGTGAGCTCGAACCACGGCGTACGAGCCGCCATGATCAGGCCAGGCGGCGGCTCCGCGGTGACGGTCATCGGGTGAGCACCAGCGAGCGCGGCGCCGCCGCGAGCGGCGCGGGCAGCACCAGCGGGCCCGCGCCCGGGGTGAGCGTGCCGAGGACGCGGGCGGCGCTCGCGCCCGTGCCACCGGGGACGGTGCCCGGCAGGCCGTGCGCGGTCAGCCAGCCGATCAGCGCGAACGCGATGGCCTCCTTGTCGTCCGTGGGCGCTCCGTACTCGTCGGACGGCGCCACCCGCACGCCGGGCAGCGCGGCGCGCAGCCCGTCCATGATCACCGGGTTGCGGGCGCCGCCGCCGGAGACGACCAGCGCGCCCACGCCCGCCCCGCGCACGTCCTGGGCGACGGTCCGCACGGTCAGCTCGGTCAGCGTGGCCACCAGGTCGGCGTCGCCGACGGGCGCGGCGGTCCGCGCCAGCGCCTGCTCGACGTAGCCGGGGTGGAACAGCTCCTTGCCGGTGCTCTTGGGCGGGGTGAGCCGGTAGTAGGGCTCGTCCAGCAGCACCGCCAGCAGGCCCTCGTGCACCTGGCCCGAGGCGGCGATGCGGCCGTCCTCGTCGAAGCCGCGGGGGTGCAGGCCCCTGCCGGTCACCACGGCGTCGATCAGGGCGTTGGCGGGGCCGATGTCGTAGGCGTACAGGGCGTCGCCGCGTACCACGGTCATGTTGGAGATGCCGCCGAGGTTGAGCGCCGCCGCGCCGCCCTCGTGCGCGCCGAGCAGCAGGCCGTCCAGCACCGACACCAGCGGAGCGCCGTGGCCGCCGGCGGTGATGTCCCTGATGCGCACGTCCGACAGCACGGGCGCGCCGGTGCGCTCGGCGATCCAGGCGGGCTGGCCGATCTGCAGGGTGCCGCGCGCGTGCGCGCCCTCCACCCAGTGGTAGACGGTCTGCCCGTGCGAGACGATCAGGTCCACGGGCCCGCCCGCGGCGACGGCCGCCGCGGCGGCGTCGGCGAAGCGCTGCCCGATGAGCGTGTCCAGCTCGCACACCTCGGCCAGCGTGGTCGGCGCCGGCGGCAGCGCCGCGATCAGCCGGGCCCGCAGCTCCTCCGGGTACGGCGTGCTCGCGGTGTACCCGACCCTGCCTTCGAGCACGCCCCCGGTGAGCTCGAACTCCACGATGGCGGCGTCGATGCCGTCGTGCGAGGTGCCGGAGATCATCCCGAGAATCCTCATGCCGTCTCCCCCAGAGCGACCCGCAGCCGCCCGCCGGCCGCGGCCAGCCGGGCCGCGGCGTCCTGCGGTGACAGGTCGAAGCGCGAGGCCACGACCGCCTGTTTGACGTTGAACCCGTTGGTCTGCAGCGCGGCCAGCGCCTCGTCGCGGCCGGCCCCGGTGATCGTCGCGACCATGCGCACGGCCCGCTCGCGCAGCTTGCCGTTGCTGGCCTTCACGTCGACCATGAGGTTGCCGTACGTCTTGCCGAGCCGCACCATCACGATCGTCGAGAACATGTTGAGCACGAGCTTCTGCGCGGTGCCCGCCTTGAGCCGGGTGGAGCCGCTGATCACCTCGGGCCCGACGAGCACCTCGATGCCGTGCTCGGCCGCCGCGCTCAGCGGGGTGCCCGCGTTGCACGACAGCCCCACGGTCAGCGCGCCCAGCTCCCGGGCCCGCCGCACGGCGGCCAGCACGTACGGCGTCCGCCCGCTGGAGGCGATGCCCACCACGGTGTCCAGCGGCCCGATGCCCGCGGACTCGACGGCGGCGGCGCCGGCCGCCTCGTCGTCCTCGGCGCCCTCGCACGGCGAGACGATCGCGCTCTCACCGCCCGCGATGATCGCGAACACCTGCCCGGGCGGCGTGGAGAAGGTCGGCGGGCACTCGGAGGCGTCCAGCACGCCCAGCCTGCCGGGGGTGCCCGCGCCCACGTAGACCAGCCGCCCGCCGGTCTCCATGCGGGCCGCGGCGGCCTCGATGGCCGGGGTGATGCTGGGCAGCGCCGTCTGCACCGCGGCGGGCACGCTCGCGTCGGCCGCGTTCATGGTCGCCGCCAGCTCGCCCACGCTCATGGTGTCGATGCCGGCGAAGCGCGGGTCGGCCGACTCGGTCGTCAGTTCGGAGAGATTCACCGCTTTCCTCAGGTTCCTCGGTGTCCGCGGTTTCTGGGGTCGAGAGTGTCGCGCAGGCCGTCGCCGAGCAGGTTCAGCCCGACGACGAGCAGCACGACGACCGCGCCTGGCGCGATCAGCGTCCACGGGGCGATGAACACCAGGCTGCGCGCCTCGAAGATCATCGAACCGAGTGACGGTGCGGGGGGAGGGGTGCCGAGGCCCAGGAAGCTCAGCGACGCCTCGGTCAGCACCGCCCACGACAGCGACAGCGCGACCTGGACGACGATGATCGAGGTGATGTTCGGCAGCACGTGACGCAGCATGATCTGCCAGCGGCTCTGGCCGGTCGAGACGGCCGCCCTGACGTACTCGATCTCCCTGAGCGAGAGCACGGGCCCCCTGGTGACCCTGATGAAGATCGGCACGTAGACGATGGCGATGGCCACGGCGATGGTGAACCAGTTGCGGTTCAGCACCGAGGCCAGCGACAGCGCGAGCAGCAGCGGCGGGAACGCGAACAGCACGTTCGTCACCCCGCCGATCGCGCCGTCGGCGAAACCCCGGTAGAAGCCCGACACCAGCCCGCCCAGCGTGCCCACCACGGTCGCGAACGCCACCGCGACCACCGCGATCAGCGCCGAGTTGCCCACGCCCGCGGCCACCCGGGAGAACACGTCGCGCCCGAACTGGTCGGTGCCGAAGAGATGCGCGCCCGATGGGCCCAGGAAGCGCGACGGCGGATGCTGCGCGATCGGGTCGTAGGGCAGCATTCCCAGGTACGACAGCACCGCGACGACCGCGAGCACCGCCAGGATCACGATGCCCGCGAGGGCGGCGGGACTGCGCCTCATGACGCCCTCACCCGCGGGTCGATCACCCGGTAGAGCAGGTCGGTCAGCAGGTTGACCAGCACGAACGCCAGCGCGATCACCAGCACGGTGCTCTGCACGACCGCGTACTCCTTCTGCTGGATGCCGAGCAGCACCTGCCGCCCGATGCCCGGCACGGAGAAGATCTGCTCCACCACGACCGCGCCGCCCAGCAGGTAGCCGAACTGCAGGCCCGTCATGGTCACGATCGGCACGAGCGCGTTGCCCAGCACGTGCCTGACCTGCAGCCGCCGCTCGGGCACGCCCTTGGCGCGGGCGGTGCGCACGAAGTCGTCCGAGCGCACCTCCAGCACCGCCGTACGCGTGGTGCGCAGGATCGGCGCCGCGATGCCGAAGCCGAGCACGAGCGCCGGCAGGAACATCTGCTGCAGGTTGAGCAGCGGGTTCTCGAAGAGGGGGGCGAAGCCCTGCCCGTTGGGGTTGAACCCGAACGACGCGGCGAAGACCGACAGCAGCGTGGTGGCCAGCAGGAACGCCGGGATCGACAGGCCCGCCAGGCTCACCACCTGGCCGGCGGCGTCGCGCACCGAGTTCGTCCGCGAGGCCGCCAGCATGCCCAGCGGCACCCCGATCAGCAGCGCCAGCACGATCGAGAACACGGCCAGCTCGAACGTGACCGGCAGCGCGTTCATCGTCAGCTCCAGCACGCTCTGCTGGGAGCGGGCCGAGTAGCCGAAGTTGCCGGTGAACATGTTGCCCAGCCACGAGAAGAACTGCGTGACCAGCGGCTGGTCCAGGCCGTAGTACTGCTCGAGGGCCTGCCGCTGGGCCGGGGTGAGCGCGGCGGCCTCCGTGCCCAGCCCGGCCGTGATCTGGTCGCCGGGCAGCGCCCGCAGCATCACGAAGACGACCACGGCGACCCCGAACAGGATCCCGATCGTCTCCGCGACGCGGCGCAGCGCCCGGTTGCGTACGAACTTCATCCGGTGCCTCAGCCGACGGACGTCGTCCGCAGGTACTGCAGGGAGCCGCTGGCCATCGGCACGAAGCCCTGCACGTTCTGGGTGGTCGCGGTGTAGGTGTAGCCGGCGAACAGCCAGATCCAGGCGGCGTTGTCCTCCAGCTCGGCGGCCACCTTGTCGTAGATCGCCTTGCGGGCGGCCTGGTCGTCGGTGGCCTTGCCCTCCGCGAACAGCTTGTCCAGCGCGGGCGAGCTGTAGCCGGCGACCTTGTTGAGGTTGCCGTCGCTGGTGAAGTAGCGGCCGTAGGAGCCGTCGGGGTCGGGCCTGCCGCCGTTCAGCGCCACGGCCGCGTCGAAGTCGGCGGCGACCCAGCGGTCCACGAACGCGCCGGACTCCAGCACCTCCAGGTCCAGGTTGATCTTGGCCTCGGCGAGCTGGGCCTTGAGGTTCTGGGCCTCGTTGACGGAGGTGGCGTACTCGCCCTGGGAGACGATCGTCTTGACCGTCACGCCGCCCGACTTGCCGGCCTTGGCGAGGTAGTCGGCGGCCTTGGCCAGGTCGCGGGTGGGGCAGGGGCGCTTGTTCGGGTCGGACTTGAACGCGGGCGCGGTCATCGGCCCGGTCACCTCGCCCTCGCCGAGCGCGGCGGTGTCGAGCACCTGCTTGCGGTCGATCGCGCACTGCATGGCCAGGCGCACGTTGACGTCCTTGAGCTCGCCGCGCTGCGCGTTGAGCTGCAGGACGTGGTAGTTGAGCTGCGGCGTCTTGGCCACGCTGATCGTGCCGCCGCCCTCGGCGGTCTGCGCGACGAGCGGGTCGTTGAAGACCGCGAGCTGGACGTTGCCCGACTGCATGGCCGAGACGATGGACGACTCGTCGGGGATGACCCGGAACTCGACCGAGCCCGCCTTCGCCTTCTCCGCGCCCCAGTACTTGTCGTTCCTGGTCAGCGTGAGCGACTGGCTGGGCACCCGCTTGCCGAGGGTGAACGGGCCGGTGCCGTTGGGCGTGGTGGTCAGCTTCTCCTCGGTGTCGTCGGAGGAGAGCATGGCCATGTTGACGGTGGCCAGGTTGGCCGGCAGCGCGGCGTCGGGGCCGCTCAGCTCCAGCACCACGGTGTTCTTGTCGGGCGCCTTCACCGACTTCACCGACGACAGGGAGGCGCGGGCGACCGCGGCCGTCTTCTCGTCCATGATCTTGTCGAGGGACGCCTTGACGTCCTCGGAGTCGAACGCGCTGCCGTCGGCGAACGTCACGCCCTGGCGCAGCTTGAGCGTCAGCTTCTTGCCGTCCTTGCCGGTCTCCCAGGATTCGGCCAGGCCGGGGACCACGTTGAGGTCCTTGTCGAACTCGGTCAGCGTGCCGTAGAGGTTCTGCAGCACGTTGACGGCGGTGAACTGGGTGGCCTTCCAGGGGAAGAGCGTGTCAGGGTCGGAGGTGACGCCGACGACGAGGGAGCCGCCGCCCTGGGCGGTGGCGCCCGGGTCGGAGGCGGGGGCTCCGCCGGAGGACGAGCAGGCGGTCAATGCGACGGACAGCGCAGCGGCGACGCCGACCGCGGAGAAGGCGCCACGGGGCATGTGCTCTCCTTGGGGCAGTAGGTCATAAAATTACACAGACCCTACCACCTGGGTATTTATTTTCCTTCGACGGGGATGAGTGATGACGGGCGAGGACGCGGAGACACTGCTGATCCGGATCCGCGCGGCCATGCCCGCGCTGCGTCCCTCCGAGCGGCGCATCGCCGAGGAGTTCACCGGAGAGCCCGCCGCCGCGGCCAACCTGTCGATCGCCGAGCTCGCCGCCCGCTGCCAGACCTCCACGACCTCCGTCGTCCGCTTCTACCGCCGCATGGGCTACAGCCACTACCGCGACTTCAGGATCGACCTCACCCGGGCCGTCGCCAGGGAGGAGCTGGCCACGGCCAGCCTGCCCGAGGTCTCCGGCGACATCGACAGGAACGACAGCCTGGCCGGCATCGTCTCCAAGGTCGCCATGAACGAGACGCTCTCCATCGCCGACACCGCACGCTACCTCGACATGGACGCCCTCGGCCGGGCGGTCGAGCTGCTGCTCGGGGCCCGCAGGATCGACACCTTCGGCGTCGGCGCGAGCGCGCTCGTGGGGCTCGACCTGCAGCAGAAGCTGTCGCGCATCGGGCGTACCGCGATCAACTGGCACGACTCCCACTCCGCGTGGACCTCCGCCGCCACGCTCGGCCCCGGCTGCGTGGCGGTGGCCGTCTCCCACACCGGCGCCACCGTGGACACCGTCGAGTTCCTCGCCATCGCCCGCAAGCCGGGCGCCGCCACGATCGCGATCACCAACTTCGGCGACTCGCCGCTGGCCCGCGCGGCCGACGTGACGCTCACGACGGCCGCACGCGAGACCAGGTTCCGCTCCGGCGCGCTGGGCAGCCGCATCGCCCAGCTCATGGTGGTGGACTGCCTGTTCACCGGGGTCGCGCAGGCCTCCTACGACACGTCGATGGAGGCGCTGCGCAACACGTACGCGGTGGTGCACGACCGGCGCGTCACCCGCGAGTGAGCCACTGCTGCTGGACGGAGTCATGTTCCGCTCCGCGCACAGGCGCACGAATGAGCTGTCATCTCGGCGACACCTTCACAGCCCCGATTCACCTGCGGTTCACGGGCGGCCCCTACCTTGTGGGGCCATGAACTGGAGGTATCGGGCCAACGCCACGCTCGAAGGGCTGACGGGATACACGCTGACGCGCCGGCCGCGCAGGCAGCCGCAGAAGCCGCCGCCACCGAAGCCGCCGCTGGAGCTGCAGCGCCTGCCGAGCGACCAGGTGCGGGCCCCGGCGGACCCGGCGCATGACCGGTTGCTGCGCGGGCCGGTCTTCCTGCTGTCGTCCGTACGCTCGGGGTCCACGCTGCTGCGCGTCATGCTGAACAGCCACTCACAGGTGCACGCGCCCATCGAGACCCACTTCAGGAGGGTGAGCGTGGGCCTCGGCACCGACCCCGTACGCCAGGCCATGGAGCTGTTCGGCCACACCCACAGCGACATCGAGCACCTCGTCTGGGATCGGCTGCTCCACCGCGAGCTGGCCCGCAGCGGCAAGCCGGTGCTGGCCGAGAAGACGCCGAGCAACGTCTTCGCCTGGCGGCGCATCGCCACCTGCTGGCCGGACGCCCGCTTCGTCTTCCTGCTGCGCCACCCCATGTCGATCGTGCAGTCCTGGCACGAGGCCGACCCCGGAAAGCGGCCCATGGAGGAGGCCGTGCCGCGCACGCTCAGCTACATGACCTACCTCCAGGAGGCCCGCACCCACCTGGAGGGCCTCACCCTGCGCTACGAGGACCTGGTCGCAGGGCCTGAGGCCGAGCTGCGCCGCCTGTGCGCGTTCCTCGGCCTGGAGTACGAGCCCGCCATGCTCGACTACGGCCGCCAGGACCACGGCGGCTTCGTCAAGGGCATCGGCGACTGGCGCGACAAGATCCGCGCGGGCACCGTCGTCGAGGGCCGCCCGCTGCCCGAGCCGGAGGAGATCCCCGAGGAGTTGCACGGCATCTGCCGGACATGGGGATACCTTTCGTGATGGTGTGACAGAGTTCGCTGGTCATTCGCCCACCATTCGCCATGACCTCCGATATGTTGCCCTTCGTGATCAACGGGCCTTCGCGCCGTGCCTTATTCGCCGGTACCTTCGCCGGCCTCGCCCTGCCCGCGGCCACCTCCGCGGGCGCACCGGCGAGCGCCGAATCGTCCATCAGCCGCGGCACCCTGCCCGAGCGGCCGAACATCCTGCTCATCCTGGCCGACGACCTGGGATGGGGAGAGATCGGCAGCAACGGGCAGCGCTCCATCCGCACCCCCAACCTCGACCGGCTCGCCGCCGAGGGGGTGAAGTTCGCGACCGCGTACGCGGGGGCGCCGCTGTGTGCGCCGTCCCGCTGCGCCCTGCTCACCGGCCTGCACGCCGGGCACGGCACCGTACGCGAGAACCCGGAGGGCGGGCCGCAGCACGCGCTGACCGACGCCGACCTCACCTTCGCCGAGCTGCTGCGGCTGGCGGGCTACCGGACGGCGTGCATCGGCAAGTGGGGGTTCGGCCCCGAGGAGCCCGACCACGTCTCGCACCCGAACGCCCGCGGCTTCGACGAGTTCTACGGCTACATCGGCCACAAGCACGCCCACCAGTACTTCCCCAAGTACCTGTGGCACAACGGCGAGAAGGTGCAGCTCAGCGGCAAGTCGTACGCGCCGCACCTGTTCCGCGAGCGCGCCGTCGAGTTCATCAACGACGACAGCGACAAGCCGTTCCTGCTGTACTTCGCCACCAACCTCCCGCACGCCCCCAGTGCCGTCCCCGGCGACGCCGGCCCCTACGAGAGCCGCCCGTGGAGCGGTCCGAACCGGCGGCACGCCGCCCAGGTGGCCCGCCTCGACACCGACGTGGCCGCGCTCATCAGGGCGCTGCGCGACGCGGGCGTGGCCGAGCGCACGCTGGTGCTGTTCACCAGCGACAACGGCCCGCACCACGAGAAGGGCGTGACGCCCGAGCTGTTCAACTCCAACGGCCCCTTCCGCGGCGACAAGCGCGACGTGTACGAGGGCGGCATCCGCGTCCCCATGATCGCCTGGTCGCCCGGCCTGCGGCACCGCGTGGTCAGGCAGCCGGTCGCGTTCTGGGACGTGCTGCCCACCCTCGCGGACCTGGCCGAGGTGCCGGTGCCCGCCCGCATCGACGGCCTGTCCTTCCGCGGCCTGCTCACCGGCGGCAGCGCGCCCAAGCACGACCACCTGGTGTGGAACCGCCCGCGCAAGGCCCAGGCCATCCGCAGGGGCCGGTGGAAGGCGGTCAGGTTCAACCCGCACATCGCGGGGGCGGGCCCGCACGGCAGGATCGAGCTGTACGACCTCGGCACCGACCCGTACGAGCGCCGCGACCTGGCCGGGGCCCGCCCCGAGCTGGCCGGGCAACTGCTGGCCAGGCTCGACCGGTCGATCGGCCCCGACCCGCGCCTGCCGTACGGGCTGCGCACGGAGGTGACCGGGGACCAGGTCGTGGTGACCCTGCACAACGGCTCCGCCGAGCCCTGGAGGGACGTGCGGCTCAGCCTCGACGGCGAGCGGGGCGCGCGGGCGCGCAAGGTGGCCTCGGTGGCCCCCGGCATGGCGATCTCGGTGGGCTTCCCCGTGCCGTCCGGCCGGATCGCCGCGCGCGCCGACTTCAGGGCCGCCGGCAGGAAGCAGGTCTTCCGGCACGCCCACAGGGCGCTCACGCCCGGCTGACCTCTCTCACCTGGACGGCAGCTCACTCTAGTGTCAAAGAGTGATGACACAACTACAGAAAGTTGACATTCTGGTGACCAGGACATTCCTGCGAAGAGAGGTACGCATGAACCTGGTCACCAGAGCCGAATGGAACGCCAAGAAGCCGAGCAGCCCCTACACCCGCCTGCGCTCCACCAAAGGCGTGAAGATCCACTACACCGGCGGCAAGGTGCCCGCCGACCTCGCCGACGCCGGCAACCACGACCGCTGCGCCGACCTCGTCCGCGACATCCAGCGCATGCACATGGCGGGCGGGCGCGGCGAGCGCTACATCGACCTCGGCTACAACATGGTCTGCTGCCCCCACCGGCAGGTCTTCGTCGGGCGCGGCCCGCACCACCTGCCGGCCGCCAACGGCGCCGGCCTCAACTCGGGCCACTACGCGGTGCTCGCGCTGCTCGGCAGCTCCGGCCTGACCGAGCCCAACGACGACCTGCTGCACGCCCTGGTCGACGCCATCGAATACCTGCGCGAGCACGGCGACGCCGGCCGCGAGGTCAAGGGACACCGCGACGGCTACGACACCTCCTGCCCCGGCGACCCGCTCTACCGCTGGGTCGAAGCCGGGGCGGAGCGTCCCTGACCTCAGACCAGCCGGCCCACGTGGGCCAGCGCCTGCTTGAGCAGCACGCCCTGACCGTTGGCCATCTCCTGCTGCACCACCGGCGAGGCCGCCTCCTCCGGCGTGAACCACACCAGGTCGAGCGCGTCCTGACGGGGCCGGCAGTCACCGGCCACCGGCACGATGTAGGCCAGCGAGACGGCGTGCTGGCGCGGGTCGTGGTACGGGGTGACGCCGGGCGTCGGGAAGTACTCGGCCACCGTGAACGGCTGCGGCGAGGCCGGGATGCGGGGAAGGGCCACGGCGCCGAGGTCCTTCTCCAGGTGACGCATGAGGGCGTCGCGGATCCGCTCGTGGTGCAGCACCCGGCCGGAGACCAGTGCCCGGCTGACCGTGCCGTCCGACGAGATGCGCAGCAGCAGCCCGACGTGGGTCACCACGCCGGTGTCATCGACGCGCACCGGCACGGCGTCGATGTAGAGGATCGGCATCCGGCCCCGCACCGACTCCAGGTCCTCGGGTGCGAGCCAGGCGGGCGTCGTTTCGGTCTTTTCGGTCATCTGCTGATCGTAAGGCCAGCGGGCTCAGCGCCGTACCCTGGCCTTGCCCCATGGGACGCCCCATGGGACGCCCTCCGGTGGTGTACGCCCCGCCAGCCACGACGCCGTGCAGACGACGAACACGATGCCGAAGAACGGCAGATATTCCGCGACTTTCCGCTTCATGTGAGATCACGCTCCGCTCTCGTCTTGGCCAGCCGCCTGCGCTGCGGCTGGACGGTGTAACGGGGGTCGCGAGCCGACTCCATCCCCGCCTGGAAGATCCCGAACCGGGTGCACGCCGACCCGGCCAGCAGCGCCGCGCCCGCCGCCATCGCGGCGACCCTGCTGCGCCGGCCCACGGTGGCCCCCGCGACCGCCCCGGCCACCGACAGCGCCTCGCCCAGCCGCAGCAGCCTGCTGCGCTTGAGCGGCTCGGCCAGCGGCCCCAGCCTGCGCTCCATGCGCAGCGCGGCCACGCACTCCACCGCCGCGCCCAGCACCGCCGCCCGCCGCGCCGGCCCCGCCTCGTCCAGCGGCGCGGCGAACATGCCGAGCCCGCCCGCCGAGGCCGTCGCCGACCCGGCGAACAGGAACGGCATCTCCCGGTAGCCCTCGTGCCAGGCCGGCACCGCCGTGTCGCAGATCAGCGCCGCCGTGTACGTCGCCACCGCCGGCCCCACCAGCCCCGCCCCCACGGTCGCCGCCCGGCCCACGCCCGGTGCCACCCCCGTGAGGCTCGCCGCCGCCGCGAGCCCGGCCTGCGGCCCGTACGCGCTCAGGAGCCACGTGCCGACGCTCATCGGCGAGGTCACCTTGAACACCCGCAGCATGTTGACGAACCGCTCGGGCCTGCCCAGGTCGTGGATGAGCGCGTACAGCGAGCCGCCCAGCGCGCACACCGCCCCCACCTTGCCCACCCTGGCCAGGCGCGGCCTGCCGGTCAGCTCCGCGGCGGCGGCCAGCGTGGACGACGCCCCCGCCAGGCCGCCGAGGAACAGGTAACCGGCGATGTCGGGCGCCTGCCAGGTCGGCTCGTGCAGCACCGGCCGCCCGTAGTAGGAGTCGAACTCCGCCTTCGGCACCAGCAGCCGCTCACGCCGGCGGCCCGCCGAGCCAGGCGTCGCCTCGCGCTCGCCGCGCAGCTCCGCCGAGCCGTCCATCCGCACGTCGGTCTGGCTCATCCGCGCCGCCCTCTCCAGGTCCCCGTCGATGTCCCCGTCGATGTGCCCGTCGATGTCCCCGTCCACGTCACCGCCGCGATGCCCGCGACCAGGCCGAGCGCCGCCACGGCCGCGTGCCGCCACATCGACGGCAGGTCCCTGGTCGTCACCACCGGGTCCGGCGGCAGGCCGTACACCTCGGGCTCGTCCAGCAGCAGGAAGAACGCGCCCGTGCCGCCCACGCCGTCGTCCGGGTCGTGGCCGTACAGGCGGGCCGACGTCGTGCCCGCCTCCCGCAGCTGCGCGAGCCGCCGATCGGCGCGCTCGCGCAGCTCGTCGAGGTCGCCGAACTGGATCGAGTCGGTCGGGCACGTCTTCGCGCAGGCCGGCTCCTCACCGGCGCCCAGCCGGTCGTAGCACATCGTGCACTTGGCGGCCGTGCCGCTCGTCTCGCGCTTGCCGATCACCCCGAACGGGCACGCCGGCACGCAGTAGCCGCAGCCGTTGCAGATGTCCTCCTGCACCACCACCGTGCCGAACTCGGTGCGGAACAACGACCCCGTCGGGCACACGTCGAGGCAGGCCGCGTGCGTGCAGTGCTTGCACACGTCGGAGGCCATCAGCCAGCGGAAGTCCATGTCGCCGACGCCGGGCTCCTGGTGGCCGAGCGGCCTGCGCTGCTCCACGAACGCCACGTGCCGCCAGGTGTCGGCGCTCAGCCCCACCGTGTTGTCGTAGGACATGCCGGTGAACTCCATGCCGTCGTCCGGCACGGCGTTCCACTCCTTGCAGGCCACCTCGCACGCCTTGCAGCCGATGCAGATGCTGGTGTCGGTGAAGAAGCCGACCCTGCGCCCGTCGAGCTGCTCCCTCAGGTCGAAGGCCACGGCTCACACCTCCGTTCCTGTGCGCTCGTCGATGCCGGCCCGCCGCTGGTACGCCTTCACCAGCTCGGGCAGCGCCGGACCCCGGGGACGGCGGCCCGGCCTGATGTCCGCCGACAGCGCCTTGACCTCCTGGATGTGCGAGTTGGGGTCGAGCGAGATCGACGACAGCTCGTTGGCCGCGTCGCCCGTGACCACCCCGTTGCGCCCGAAGTGGAACGGCAGCCCGATCTGGTGCAGCACCCGCCCGTTCAGGTGCAGCGACGGGATGCGGTCGGTGACCAGCACCCGCGCCTCGATGGCGTTGCGCGCCGTGATGATCGTCGCCCAGTCGCCGTGCACCAGCCCCCGCTCGGCCGCCAGCGCCGGCGACACCTCGCAGAACATCGCCGGCTGCAGCTCCGACAGGTACGGCGTGAACCGGCTCATGCCGCCCGCCGTGAAGTGCTCGGTCAGCCGGTACGTCGTCACCACGTACGGGTAGACCGAAGCCCCCGGCTCGTCCCCGCTCGGCTGGTAGCGGTTGTGCTCGTGCGGATAGACCTTGCGCACCGGGCTGCGCTGCCGGCCGTACAGCGGGTTGACCACCGGCGAGTCCTGCGGCTCGTAGTGGGTGGGCAGCGGCCCGTCCACCACCCCGGTCGGCGCGAACAGCCAGCCCTTGCCGTCGGCCTGCATGATGAACGGGTCGATGCCCGACAGCGCCTCCACGCCCTGCGCGCCCGGCGGCGGCCGGTAGCCGGGGCTCTTGCCGGCCTCGAAGTCCGGCACGTCGTGGCCGGTCCAGCGCTGCGCCTCGTCGTCCCACCACACCAGCCGCTTGCGCTCGCTCCACGGGCTGCCGTCGGGCCTGGCCGAGGCCCGGTTGTAGAGGATGCGGCGGTTGGCCGGCCAGGCCCACGCCCACTCGGCGGAGATCCAGTCCTGCTCCGACGCCGGCTTGCGCCGGGCCGCCTGGTTGACGCCGTCGGCGTAGACGCCGCAGTAGATCCAGCAGCCGCACGCGGTGGAGCCGTCGTCCTTGAGCGCGTGATAGCCGGGCAGCGGGTCGCCCTGGGCGTCCCAGCCGTTGATCTCGGCCAGCACCGCCTCGGCCGACGGCTCGGCCGTCTCGCCCTCCACCGGGTAGTCCCAGGTGAGGTCGAGCACGGGCTGGTCCATCGGGTCCTGCGAGCCGGCCAGCTTGCGGCGGATGATGCGGCCGAGGTGGTACATGAACCACAGGTCGCTGCGGGCGTCGCCGTGCGGCTCGACCGCCTGGTGGTGCCACTGCAGCAGCCGGTTGGTGTTGGTGAAGCTGCCGTTCTTCTCCGTGTGGCTGGCCGCCGGCAGGAAGAACACCTCCGTCCGGATGTCCTCCGTCCTCAGCTCGCCCGTCTCGATCTCCGGGCCGTCCTTCCACCAGGTGGCGCTCTCGATCAGGCTGAAGTCGCGCACCACCAGCCAGTCGAGGTTGGCCATGCCGAGCCGCTGCATCTTGGAGTTGGCCGACCCCACCGCCGGGTTCTCGCCCAGCAGGATGTAGCCCTTGCAGGTGCCCTCGAGCTGCGCCAGCACCGTGTCGTACGTGCTGTGCGAGCCGGTCAGCCTGGGCAGCCAGCCGAAGCGGTAGTCGTTGTCCGGCTGCGCCGACTCGCCCCACCACGCCTTGAGCAGGCTGACGAGGTAGGAGGGCATGTTGGCCCAGAAACCCTTGTGCGGCGCGTCGGCCAGCAGGAAGTCGTGCAGCCGCTCGTTCTCGTGGGCGTGCGGCATCGGGATGTAGCCGGGCAGCAGGTTGAACAGCGTCGGCACGTCGCTGGAGCCCTGGATGCTGGCGTGCCCGCGCAGCGCCTGGATGCCGCCGCCCGGCCGGCCGATGTTGCCGAGCAGCAGCTGCAGGATGCTCGCCGCCCTGATGAACTGCGAGCCGTCGCTGTGCTGCGTCCAGCCCACCGCGTAGACGAACTCCGCCGTCTTGTCGGGCCCCGAGTTCTCCGTCAGGTGCCGGCAGACCTCCTCGAACAGGTGGCGCGGCACCCCGCACACCCGCTCCACCATCTCCGGCGTGTAGCGGGCGAAGTGGCGGCGCAGCACCTGCAGCACGCAGCGCGGGTGCCGCAGCGTCTCGTCGCGCTGTGGCGAGCCGTCCAGCGGCATCCCGGTGGAGCCCTGCACCTCGGGCCGGCCCGGCGGGGTGCGGCCCTCGCGCCGCTCGAAGTCGGTGTCCCGATCGCCCGACGCGGCCACCGTGGACATGCCCTCGTACTGCCAGGAGTCGGTGTCGTAGGTGCGGCTCTCCTCGCCGAAGCCGGAGAACAGGCCGTCGAGGTCCTCGGCGTCGCGGAAGTCCTCGCGCAGGATGGTCGCGGCGTTGGTGTAGTTGACCACGTACTCGTGGAAGTACAGCTCGTTCTCCAGGACGTGGTTGATGATCGCGCCGAGGAAGGCCACGTCGGAGCCGGCCCTGATGGGCACGTGCACGTCGGCGACGGCGCTCGTCCTGGTGAAGCGGGGATCGACGTGGATGACGACCGCGCCGCGCGCCTTGGCCTCCATCACCCACTGGAAGCCCACGGGATGGCACTCGGCGAAGTTCGAGCCCTGGATGACCACGCAGTCGGAGTGCTGCAGGTCCTGCATGAACGTGGTGGCGCCGCCGCGTCCGAACGACGTGCCGAGCCCCACCACGGTCGAGCTGTGGCAGACGCGGGCCTGGTTCTCGATCTGCACCACGCCGAGCGCCGTCAGCAGCTTCTTGATGAGGTAGTTCTCCTCGTTGTCCAGCGTCGCGCCGCCCAGGCTGGCGATGCCCATGGTCCGCGCGGTGCGCCGTCCGCCGTGCTCCCACTCCCAGGTCTCGCGGCGGGTCGCGATGATCCGGTCGGCGATCATCTCCATCGCCGTGCCCAGGTCGATCTCCTGCCAGCCGGCCCCGCCCGGCGGCCGGTAGAGCGCCTTGTGCATGCGGCCTTCGCCGGTGGTGAGCTGGAGGCTGGCCGCGCCCTTCGGGCACAGCCGGCCCAGGCTGATGGGGGAGTCGGGGTCACCCTCGATCTGGATGACCTTCTCGTCCCGTACGTACACGTTCTGGCCGCAGCCCACCGCGCAGTACGGGCAGACCGACTTCACCACCCGGTCGGCCGTCGTCGTACGGGCCCTCAGCGCCTCCGTCTTGGCCGACTTGGCCGCCGGACCCCGTGCCGTGCGGTCCGCCCCCGTGAGCTGCCGCAGCAGCGGCCACGTGAGATCCATGGCATCCCCCCGATGTCCCCGGCCCGAGTCCTGCCCTGGACAGGCCGGGGGAAAACCGGCAGGTCAGAACAGCCGGGCGGCCGCCTCGTCCCAGGCGCGCAGGTCGCCGGACGGCTCGTAGCGGCGCAACGGCTGCGTCCCGGCGACCAGCGCGCGCATCTCGCCGAGGTCGGAGACGAGCCCGGCCGCGCGCGCCTGCACCAGCACGTTGCCGAACGTGGTCGCCTCGGCGGGCCCCGCCACCACGGGCAGCCCGCAGGCGTCGGCGGTGAACCGGCACAGCAGCTCGTTCCGCGACCCGCCGCCCACGAGGTGCACCACCTCGACGTCGCGGCCGGACAACTCCATGGCCTGCCGCACCGCCGTCCTGTGCCCGATCGCCAGGCTCTCCAGCACGCACCGCACGTAGCCGGCGGGGGAGGAGGGCGGCCGCTGGCCGGTGCGGCGGCACTCGGCGGCGATCCTGGCCGGCATGTCGCCCGGCGGCAGGAAGACCGGCTCGTCGGGATTGACCACGGCCGCGAACGCCGGCTCCTGAGCCGCCGCGGCCAGCAGCTCGCCCAGATCGGCGCCGGGCCAGGCGCGCAGGCACTCCTGCAGCAGCCACAGGCCCATGACGTTGCGCAGGTAGCGGACGGTGCCGTCGATGCCGGCCTCGTTGGTGAAGTTCGCCGCCCGGCTCTCGGGGGTGAGCACCGGGCCGGGCAGCTCGACGCCGGCCAGCGACCAGGTGCCGCAGGAGACGTACGCGAAGGCCGGGCCCGCGGCGGGCACCGCGGCGACGGCGGATGCGGTGTCGTGCGAGCCGACCGCCCTGACCGGCGCCGACCAGCCGATCTCGGCGGCCACGTCACGCCGCAGCCCGCCCACCGCGTCGCCGGGGTCGCGCAGCGGCGGCAGGATGCCCGGGGGCAGGCCGAGCTGCTTGACCAGCGGTAACGCCCACGACCTCGTGCGGACGTCGAGCAGCCCCGTGGTGGAGGCGTTGGTCACCTCGGCGCCGGTCTCGCCGGTCAGCCAGTAGCCGATCAGGTCGGGGATCAGCAGCATCGTGGCCGCGTCGTCGAGCCGGTCGGCCAGCAACTGGTAGAGGGTGTTGAACGGCAGCACCTGCAGGCCGTTCGCGTCGTACAGGGCCTCGGCGCCGACCGCCCGCGCCACCTGCTCGGGCACGCCGCGCGTGCGGTCGTCGCGGTAGTGCACCGGGTTGCCCAGCATGTTTCCCGACGCGTCGAGCAGCGCGTAGTCGACGGCCCACGAGTCGACCCCGATGGAGGAGACGGGCCCCGCCGCGCGCAGCCCGGCCAGGATCTCCCGGTAGAGGCCGAGCACGTCCCAGTAGAGGCGGTCCGCCACGCGTACGGGGCCGTTGGGGAAGCGATGGGCCTCCGTGAGCGCCAGCCCGTCCGACAGATCGGCGAGCATCACCCGCCCGCTGGAGGCCCCCAGGTCGACGGCGGCGAAACGGCGGCTCGTCCTGCTCATTGCGTGGACTCCCTGGCGATGAGCTCAGGCTGGAACATGATGTGCTGGTGCGCGTGCGTGTCAGGGTTGTCGCACTCGTCCAGCAGCAGCTCGGTGGCGATGCGCCCGAGCTGGTACGTCGGCTGCCGCATCGAGGTGAGCGACACCGTCGAGGCGGCGGCGAAGTCGATGTCGTCGTAGCCCATGAGGACGACGTCCTCGGGCACCCGCACCCCCGAGCGCAGCAGCGCGCGCAGCACGCCGAGCGCGAGCAGGTCGTTGGCGCAGAAGATGGCCTCCGGCAGCCCGGCGGCGACCAGCTCGCCGGCCGCCTTCTCGCCCGCCTTGGCGGTCATCGTGGCCGCCTCGACCACCCGCAGCGCGGCGGGGTCGAGCCCGGCGCCGGTCATGGCCGTCTTGGCGCCCTCGCGGCGCTCCACGCACTGCCGGATGGTCAGCGGCCCGGTCACGTACGCGAGGCTGCGCGCGCCCTTGCCGAGCAGGTGGGCCACGGCCGCGCGGCCGCCCGCGACGTCGTCCACGGCCACCGCGCACTGGTCGGGCCGGTGGGCGGGATGGTCGACCAGCACCACGCTGATGCCGTGCTCGCGCAGCCGGTCGAGCCTGGCGGGGTCCTCGCCCGAGGGGGTGATGAGCACGCCGCGCACCCGGTGCTCGGCCAGCACGCGCAGGTTGCGGTCCTCCTTGTCGGTGGAGCCCGCCGAGTTGCCGAGGATCACCGCGTAGCCGAGCTCGCTGGCGACGTCCTCGACACCGGCGGCGACCTCGGTGAAGAACGGGTTGCCGATGTCGATCACGCTCAGGCCGATCGTCCTGCTGTGCCCCGCGCGCAGCGTGGAGGCCGAGCCGTGCCGGACGAACCCCAGCTCGCTGATGGCGGCCTCCACCCGCTCCCGGGTGGCGGGCGCGACTTTGCCCGGCCGGTTCAGTACGTTGGAGACCGTGCCCGGGGAGACGCCGGCGAGCGCGGCGACGTCCTTGATGCTGACCATGGCCATGAAGAGCAATTAAAACGTACAAACAGGCGCTTGGCCAGTCGCGCCGCCGCTAGGAGCCCGGATCTCCGCCGCGAATCGCCGGCGATTGAGCGGTGAGACGAAAAACGTTCAATCGAAATCACCCCGCGAGGCCACGCCTCGCGCCCGCGCGCGTGGACACCACTGCCCGGCGAGCCCAGCCACCCCGCTTGAGCAGCGACGACCATCGCAAGGCGCTTGACGGGGCTTGTGCCTCACGCTGTGGAAACGTTTTAATCCCCAGGTACACCACCCATCGAAAGGCAGGCTTCATGCCGGATGTCATCGCGTACGGCGGCGACTGGAACCCCGAGCAGTGGCCCGAGGAGATCTGGGAACAGGACGTCGCGCTGATGCGCGAGGCCGGCGTCAACAGGGTCAGCCTCGGCATCTTCTCCTGGTCGCTGCTCGAACCCGTCGAAGGCGTCTTCGACTTCGACCGGCTCGACCGGGCGATGGACCTGCTGGCCGCGAACGGCATCCGGGCCAACCTGGCCACCCCCACCGCCTCGCCGCCGCCCTGGTTCGGCGACGCCTACCCCGAGGCGCTGCCGGTGGACGCCGACGGCCGGCGGCTGCACCACGGCAGCAGGCAGGGCTTCTGCCCCAGCTCGCCGATCTACCGGGAGAAGGCGCTGCGCATCGCCGAGCAGGTGGCCGTGCGCTACCGCGAGCACCCCGCGCTGGCCCTGTGGCACGTGCACAACGAGTACGGCTGCCACAACGCCCGCTGCTACTGCGACACCTCCGCCGCCGCCTTCCGCGCCTGGCTGCGCTCCCGCTACGCCACGCTCGACGAGCTGAACGACGCCTGGGGCACCGCGTTCTGGTCGCAGCACTACAGCGGCTGGGCGCAGATCCTGCCGCCGCGCGCCACCCCCAGCTTCCCCAACCCCGGCCAGCTCCTCGACTTCCGCAGGTTCAGCTCCGACGCCCTGGTCGAGCTCTACCTGGCCGAGCGCGACCTGCTCAGGCAGCTCACCCCCGGCGTGCCCGCCACCACCAACCTCATGGCCGGCGCCCACTGGGACATGGACTGCTGGGCCTTCGCCGCCGAGCTGGACGTCGTCTCCACCGACCACTACCTCATCGGCGCCCGCGCCGAGCCGCACATCGACCTGGCCTTCGCCGCCGACTACGCCCGCTCGCTCAACGGCGGCCGGCCCTGGCTGCTCATGGAGCACTCCACCAGCGCGGTCAACTGGCAGCAGCCGCGCAACCTCGCCAAGAAGCCCGGCGAGCTGCGCCGCAACTCCCTCGCCCACCTCGCGCGGGGCGCCGACGGCATCATGTTCTTCCAGTGGCGCCAGTCCAGGGCCGGGGCCGAGAAGTGGCACTCGGCGATGCTGCCGCACGCCGGTCCCGACGCCAAGGTCTTCCGCGAGGTGAAGGCGCTCGGCGCCGAACTGGCCGGGCTCGCCGGGGTGGCGGGCAGCCGGGTCGAGGCCGAGGCGGCGCTGCTCGTCGACCACTCCAGCGTCTGGGCCCAGGATCACCCCGCCCAGCCCAGCTCGGAGCTCGACCCGGTGGAGGAGGCCAAGCGCTGGCACGCGGCGCTCTGGCGGGCCGGCGTCACCTGCGACATCGCGCACCCCGAGGGCGATCTCAGCGCCTACCGGCTGGTGCTGGTGCCGCAGCTCTACCTGGTGAGCGACGCGGGGGCGGCCAATCTGGAGGCGTTCGCCCGGCGGGGCGGGGTCGTGCTGGTGGGGCCGTACAGCGGGGTCGTGGACGAGCACGACCGGGTGCGGCTCGGCGGCTACCCCGGCGCCTGGCGGGAACTGCTGGGCGTGAGCGTCGAGGAGTTCTTCCCGCTGGCCGCGCCGATCCGGCTGGCCTCGGGCGCGACGGGCCGGGCCTGGAGCGAGGCGGCGCGGGTCACGACGGCGAAGGTGCTGGACACGTACGCGAGCGGGGAGCCCGCCTGGACCCGCAACGAGTTCGGCGACGGCGCCGCCCACTACCTGACGACCCTGCTCGACGACGCCGCGCTGGCCGAGGTCGTCGTCACCGTGTGCGGCGAGTCGGGGGTCGTGCCCGCCGCCGCGGCGGAGCCGGGCGTCGAGGTGGTCCGCCGCGCGCACGAGGACGGCCGCTCGTTCCTGTTCGCGATCAACCACACCGCCGCCGACGCCACGGTGACCACCCGCGACGGCCGCACCGTGACGGTCGCGGCCGGCGACGTCGCCGTGCTGCGGGGTTGACGCTGGGTTGACGCGGGGTTGAAACGTGTCAGAGCCCTGGTCAGGCCCCGCCTTCCGAGGCCGGGGCCGGGCCGCGCATTGACAGCGGGCAACGGGAATCATAGTTTCCTGCACAGAGGATTAAAACGTTTTGAAAGGAGTGTCAGTGCAACGCGTCTGCTTCCTGCTGAAAGTCCGCCCGGAGCGGCTGGCGGAATACCGCGAGCGGCACCGCGACGTCTGGCCGGAGATGCGCGCCGCGCTGTCACGCACCGGCTGGCACAACTACTCGCTCTTCCTCAGGGACGACGGCCTGCTCGTCGGCTACCTGGAGACCGACGACTTCGAGGCCGCCAAGAAGGCGATGGCCGAGACCGAGGTCAACGCCCGCTGGCAGGCGGAGATGGCGCCGTTCTTCGAGGACCTCGACGGCCGGCCCGACGAGGGCATGACACCGCTGACCGAAGTGTTCCACCTGGACTGATCGGGGAGTAATGACTGACATCAAGGCCGTGCTGCGGGCGCAGCACATCGAGACGCCGTCCTGGGCCTACGGCAACAGCGGCACCCGGTTCAAGGTCTTCGCGCAGCAGGGCGTGCCGCGCGACCCGTACGAGAAGCTCGCCGACGCCGCCCAGGTGCACGCCCACACCGGCATCGCCCCCACGGTCGCCCTGCACATCCCGTGGGACAAGGTGGACGACTACGCCGACCTGGCCAGACACGCCCGCGAGCTGGGCGTCGGCATCGGCGCCATCAACTCCAACGTCTTCCAGGACGACGACTACATGCTGGGCAGCGTCACCCACCCCGACGCCCGCGTCCGCCGCAAGGCCACCGACCACCTGCTCGAATGCGTCGACATCATGGACGCCACCGGCTCCGGCACGCTCAAGCTGTGGTTCTCCGACGGCATCAACTACCCGGGCCAGGACGACATCAGGGCCCGCCAGGACCGCCTGACCGACGCGCTCGCCGAGGTCTACGACCGGCTCGGCGACGGCCAGCGCTTCCTGCTGGAGTACAAGCTGTTCGAGCCCGCCTTCTACGCCACCGACGTGCCCGACTGGGGCACCGCCTACGCCCACTGCGTCAAGCTCGGCCCGAAGGCCCAGGTCGTCGTGGACACCGGCCACCACGCGCCGGGCACCAACATCGAGTTCATCGTGGCGTTCCTGCTGCGCGAGG
Source organism: Nonomuraea salmonea (assembly GCF_042428605.1). Lineage (NCBI taxonomy): Bacteria > Bacillati > Actinomycetota > Actinomycetes > Streptosporangiales > Streptosporangiaceae > Nonomuraea > Nonomuraea salmonea. The sequence goes on along the minus strand of NZ_JBHMCF010000009.1, from coordinate 15,296 downwards.
GCAGGCTCGGCGGCTTCGACTTCAACTCCCGCTTCTACGCCGACGACGACCTGATGGTCGGCGCCGCCGACCCGTTCCAGCTCTTCCGCATCATGTACGAGGTCGTGCGCGGCGGCGGGCTCGACCCCGAGGCGGGCGTGGCGTTCATGCTCGACCAGTGCCACAACATCGAGCCCAAGATCCCGGGCCAGATCCGCTCGGTCATGAACGTGCAGGAGGCCACCGCCAAGGCGCTGCTGGTCGACCGCGACGCGCTGGCCGCCGCCCAGGCCGCGGGCGACGTGCTCGGCGCCAACGCCGTCTTCATGGACGCCTTCAACACCGACGTACGGCCGCTGCTCGCCGAGCTGCGCGAGGAGATGGGGCTCGCGCCCGACCCGATGGCCGCCTACGCCGAGTCCGGATACTTCGAGAAGATCGCCGCCGGGCGCGTCGGCGGCGAGCAGGCCGGCTGGGGGGCCTGAACCGTCATGTCCAACGTCATCAACGAGCTGCTCGACCGCTCGCACCGCCTGGGCGCCGACCCGCGCAACACCAACTACGCCGGCGGCAACACCTCCGCCAAGGGCGCCGCGCCCGACCCGGTCACCGGGGCCGACGTCGAGCTGCTGTGGGTCAAGGGCTCCGGCGGCGACCTCGGCACGCTCAAGGAGCCCGGCCTCGCCGTGCTCCGCCTCGACCGGCTGCGCGCGCTCAAGGACGTCTACCCGGGCGTCGAGCGCGAGGACGAGATGGTCGCCGCGTTCGACTACTGCCTGCACGGCAGGGGCGGCGCCGCCCCGTCGATCGACACCGCCATGCACGGCCTGGTCGAGGCCGCCCACGTCGACCACCTGCACCCCGACGCGGGCATCGCGCTGGCCACCGCCGCCGACGGCGAGGAGCTGACCAGGCGGGTCTTCGGCGACCGCGTGGTGTGGGTGCCGTGGCGCCGGCCCGGCTTCCAGCTCGGCCTCGACATCGCCGCCATCAAGGACGCCAACCCGCAGGCCATCGGCTGCGTCCTCGGCGGGCACGGCATCACCGCGTGGGGCTCGACCTCGCAGGAGTGCGAGGAGCGCTCGCTGGAGATCATCCGCACGGCGGAGGCGTACCTGGCCGAGCACGGCCGCCCCGACCCCTTCGGCGCGGTCGTGTACGACACGCTGCCCGCGGCCGAGCGGCACGCGCGGGCCGCCGCGCTGTTCCCGATCGTGCGCGGCCTGGCCTCCACCGACGTGCGCGTGGTCGGTCACTACACCGACACGCCCGAGGTGCTCGACTTCGTGGCGCGGGCCGAGCACCCGAGGCTGGCGGCGCTGGGCACGTCCTGCCCCGACCACTTCCTGCGCACGAAGGTCGCGCCGCTGGTGCTCGACCTGCCGCCGGACGCGCCGCTGGAGCAGGCCGCCGAGCGGCTGCGCGAGCTGCACGCCGCCTACCGCGCCGACTACACCGCCTACTACGAGCGGCACGCCGAGCCGAGCTCGCCGCCGATGCGCGGCGCCGACCCGGCGATCGTGCTGGTGCCCGGCGTCGGCATGTTCTCCTTCGGCAAGGACAAGCAGACCGCCAGGGTGGCCGGCGAGTTCTACGTCAACGCCATCAACGTCATGCGCGGCGCCGAGTCCGTCTCCGCCTACGCCCCCATCCCCGAGTCGGAGAAGTTCCGCATCGAGTACTGGGAGCTGGAGGAGGCCAAGCTCCGCCGCATGCCCAAGCCGAAGCCGCTGGCCACCAGGGTCGCGCTGGTCACCGGCGGCGGCTCGGGCATCGGCGCGGCCACCGCGCGCCGGCTGGCCGCCGAGGGCGCCTGCGTGATCGTGGCCGACCGCGACCTCGCCGCCGCCGAGAAGGTGGCCGCCGAGATCGGCGGGCACGCCCACCGGGCCTCCGACGTCGCCGTGGCGGTCGGCGTGGACGTCACCTCCGAGGAGCAGATCGCCGCCGCCGTACGCGCGGGCGTGCTCGCCTTCGGCGGCGTGGACCTGGTCGTCAACAACGCCGGCCTGTCGCTGTCGCGCTCGCTGCTGGAGACCACGGTCTCCGACTGGGACCTGCAGCACGACGTCATGGCGCGCGGCTCGTTCCTGGTCTCCAGGGAGACCGCCAAGGTCATGATCGGCCAGGCCATGGGCGGCGACGTCGTCTACATCTCCTCCAAGAACTCCGTCTTCGCCGGCCCGAACAACGTCGCGTACGGCGCCGCCAAGGCCGACCAGGCCCACCAGGTCCGGCTGCTCGCGGCCGAGCTGGGCGCCCACGGCATCCGGGTCAACGGCGTCAACCCCGACGGCGTCGTGCGCGGCTCCGGCATCTTCGCCTCGGGGTGGGGCGCGAACCGGGCGGCCGTGTACGGCGTGGAGGAGGAGAAGCTGGGAGAGTTCTACGCCCAGCGCACGCTGCTCAAGCGCGAGGTGCTGCCCGAGCACGTGGCGGCGGCCGTCTTCGCGCTCACGGGCGGCGAGCTGACCCACACCACCGGCCTGCACATCCCGGTGGACGCCGGCGTCGCCGCCGCGTTCCTGCGCTGATCATGCGCTGATTCTGGCGGGGTGAGCGAAGCCCCGAGCCATACGGCTCGGGGCTTTTTACGTGTGGCCGACCGGAAAACGGACAAGTACTGGTGCATGGCTTGCATCGGGCCCGCATGTTTTCGGCCCCCAACGGCGGGTGACAAGTCTCACGATACGGTCAATAGTCCCAGCCTGGCTTGCATGCTCATCCTCTAGAGTGCATCATCTTCACAAGCAAGGTCATAAGCTATGATGCATATTCATGCAGCAGGAGGAAGTTGAATGAGGGCAGCGATCGCGGGAGCCAGTGGCTACGCGGGAGGGGAGCTGCTCCGCCTCCTCCTCGCTCATCCCGAGTTCGAGATCGGCGCGCTCACCGCCGCCTCCAGCGCCGGTAGCCCGCTCGGCGCCCACCAGCCCCACCTCGCCCCGCTCGCCGACCGCGTGATCGAGGAGACCACCGCCGAGGCGCTCGCCGGCCACGACGTGGTCTTCCTGGCCCTGCCGCACGGCCACTCCGCCGCCGTCGCCGCCCAGCTCAGCGACGAGACGCTGGTGGTCGACTGCGGCGCCGACCACCGTCTCGCCGACCCCGCCGCCTGGCAGGAGTTCTACGGCGGCGAGCACGCCGGCACCTGGCCCTACGGCCTGCCCGAGCTGCCCGGCCAGCGCGAGGTGCTCATGGGCGCCACCCGCATCGCGGTCCCCGGCTGCTACCCGACCTCCGTCCTGCTCGCCCTCGCCCCCGCCTACGCCGCCGGCCTGGCCGGCCCCGACGTCGTCGTGGTCGCCGCCAGCGGCACCAGCGGAGCCGGCAAGTCGCTCAAGCCCCACCTGCTCGGCAGCGAGGTCATGGGCTCGGTCAGCGCCTACGGCGTGGGCGGCGTCCACCGCCACACCCCCGAGATGGAGCAGGGCCTGTCGGCCGTCGCCGGGCAGCAGGTCCGCGTCTCGTTCACGCCGACGCTGGCCCCCATGAGCCGCGGCATCCTCGCCACCTGCACCGCGCCGGCCGCCCCTGGGCTCACCAAGGAGGCGCTGCGCACCGCGTACGAGGTGGCGCTCAAGGACGAGCCCTTCGTCCGCCTGCTGCCCGAGGGCACCTGGCCGGCCACCTCCATGACCTACGGCGCCAACACCGCCGCACTGCAGGTGACGCTCGACGAGCGCGCGGGCCGCGTGGTCGCCGTCATCGCCATCGACAACCTCACCAAGGGCACGGCCGGAGGCGCGATCCAGAGCGTCAACCTCGCCCTCGGCCTGCCGGAAGAGCTCGGCCTCCCCACGACAGGAGTTGCTCCGTGAGAGAGCGCAGCGAAGCAAGCAGCAAGCACGGGTGCCCGGCATCCCTGCCGAAGGCGGGGGAGGAGGCATGAGCGTGACCGCCCCTCTGGGATTCAGAGCCGCCGGCGTCGCCGCGGGCATCAAGTCCGGCGGCTCCCGTGACCTGGCACTCGTCGTCAACGACGGGCCGAGCCGCGCCGCCGCGGGCGTCTTCACCGCCAACCGCGTGCAGGCCGCCCCCGTGCTGTGGTCGCGCCAGGTCCTGTCCGGCGGCCGGCTGCGCGCCGTCGTGCTCAACTCCGGCGGCGCCAACGCCTGCACCGGGCCCGAGGGCTTCCAGGACACCCACGCCACCGCCGAGAAGGTGGCCGAGGTGCTCGACGACTCCGCGGGCGAGGTCGCCGTCTGCTCCACCGGCCTCATCGGCGAGCGGCTGCCCATGGACGCGCTGCTGTCCGGCGTCGAGACCGCGGCGGGCCAGCTCTCCCGCGACGGCGGCCTGGCCGCCGCCGACGCCATCCGCACCACCGACACCGTCTCCAAGATCTCCTTCAAGCGCGGCAGCGGCTACATGGTCGGCGGCATGGCCAAGGGCGCCGGCATGCTCGCCCCCGCCCTGGCCACCATGCTCTGCGTGATCACCACCGACGCCGAGGTCAGCGCCGAAGAGCTCGACACCGTGCTGCGCGCGGCCACGTCCAGGACCTTCGACCGCCTCGACACCGACGGCTGCATGTCCACCAACGACACCGTGCTGCTGCTCGCCAGCGGCGCCGCCGAAGTGCGTCCCGACCTCGCCGAGTTCGAGGAGCGGGTCACCGAGGTCTGCGCCGACCTCGCCAGGCAGCTGCTCGTGGACGCCGAGGGCGCGTCCAAGGCGATCGCCATCGAGGTGGTCGGCGCCGCCGACGAGGACGACGCCGTCAAGGTCGGCCGCGCGGTAGCGCGTTCCAACCTGCTCAAGTGCGCCATCCACGGCGAGGACCCCAACTGGGGCCGCGTGCTCGCCGCCGTCGGCACCACCGACGCCGAGTTCGAGCCCGACCGGCTCAACGTCGCCATCAACGGCATCTGGATCTGCCGCGGCGGCGCCGTCGGCGACGACCGCTCCAAGGTGGACATGCGTCCTCGCGACGTCACCATCACCATCGACCTGTCCGCCGGGCCGCACACCGCGACCGTGCACACCACCGACCTGACCGCCGACTACGTCCACGAGAACTCGGCGTACTCCTCATGAGACTCACCACCGCGCAGAGCAAGGCCCAGGCGCTCATCGAGGCACTGCCCTGGCTCACCCGCTTCCACGGCGCCACCATCGTCGTCAAGTACGGCGGCAACGCCATGACCGACGAGTCGCTCAAGCACCGCTTCGCCGAGGACGTCGTCTTCCTGCACCACGCCGGCCTGCGCCCGGTCGTCGTGCACGGCGGCGGCCCGCAGATCAGCAGCGCCCTCGACAAGCTCGGCATCGAGTCCACCTTCACCGCCGGGCTGCGGGTCACCACCCCCGAGGCCATGCAGGTCGTCAGGATGGTGCTCACCGGCCAGGTCAACCGCGAGATCGTCGGCATGATCAACCACCACGGCCCGTTCGCCGTCGGCATGTCAGGCGAGGACGCCCACCTGTTCACGGCCGTGCGCAAGCACGCCCTCGTCGACGGCGAACCCGTCGACATCGGCCAGGTCGGCGAGATCATCAAGGTCGAGCCCGGCGCCGTGCGCGCGCTGCTCGACGACGGCCGCATCCCCGTCGTCTCCAGCGTCGCCAGAGGCGACGACGGCGAGATCTACAACGTCAACGCCGACACCGCCGCAGCCGCGCTCGCCGTGGCGCTCGAAGCGCACAAGCTGATCGTGCTGACCGACGTCGAGGGCCTGTACGCCAACTGGCCCGACGACACCGACGTCATCGACCAGCTCACCGCCGACCAGCTCGCGGCCCTGATGCCCACCCTGTCCAGCGGTATGGTCCCGAAGATGGAGGCGTGCCTGACGGCCGTGCAGGGCGGGGTGCCGCAGGCCCACGTCCTCGACGGCCGGGTGCCCCACTCGCTGCTGCTGGAGCTTTTCACCAATGAAGGAATCGGAACGATGGTGATCCCGTCATGAACCTGCACGAGCGCTTCGGCAACGCCTTCATGCCCAACTACGGCGTCCCGCCGATCGCGCTGGCCCGCGGCGAGGGCACCCGCGTCTGGGACGTCGACGGCAGGCCCTATCTCGACTTCATCGCCGGCATCGCCACCAGCTCGCTCGGCCACGCCCACCCGGCGCTGGTCGAGGCGGTCTCCCGGCAGGTCGCCACCATCGCCCACACCAGCAACCTCTTCCTGCACGAGCCCGAGGTGCGCCTGGCCGAGAAGCTGCTCGACCTGCTCAACGCGCCCGCCCGCGTCTTCTTCGCCAACTCCGGCACCGAGGCCAACGAGGCCGCCTACAAGCTGGCGCTCAAGTACGGCCGCCGCGAGGGCCGCTCCTACTTCGTGGCCGCCGAGAACGGCTTCCACGGCCGCACCATCGGCGCCCTGTCGCTGACCGGCAAGCCCTCCATCCGCGACCAGTTCGGACCGTTCCCGGTGGACGTGCGCTTCGTCCCGTACGGCGACGCCGCCGCGCTCAAGGAGGCCGTCACCGGCGACTGCATCGCGGTCTTCCTCGAACCCACCCAGGGCGAGGCCGGCGTCGTGCCGCCGCCAGGCGGCTACTTCGAGGCCGCCCGCGAGATCTGCGACTCCACCGGCGCGCTGCTCGTCGCCGACGAGATCCAGTCGGCCATCGGCCGCACCGGCCACTGGTTCGCCCACCAGGCCGAAGGCGTCACCCCCGACATCGTCACCCTCGCCAAGGGGCTCGGCGGCGGGCTGCCCATCGGCGCCTGCATCGGCTTCGGCGAGGTCGGCAAGCTCTTCGAGAAGGGCGACCACGGCTCCACGTTCGGCGGCAACCCGGTCTCGTGCGCCGCCGCGCTGGCCGTGCTCGACACCCTCGACCTCGACCACGTCAAGTCCGTCGCCGCCCGGCTGCGCACCGGCCTCGAGTCCGCGAGCCACCCGCTGCTCAAGGGTGTCCGCGGCCGCGGCCTGTGGCTGGCCGCCGTGCTCGCCGAGCCGCGCTCGGCGCAGGTGCAGCAGGCCGCCGCCGAGGCCGGCTTCCTGGTCAACGCGCTCCAGCCGGACGCCGTACGCATCGCGCCGCCCCTCGTGGTGAGCGCGGACGAGGTCGATGCGTTCGTCACCGCGTTCCCGTCGATCCTCGCGGAGGCCGCGAAGTGAGCACCAGGCACTTCCTGCGCGACGACGACCTGAGCCCCGCCGAGCAGGCCGAGGTCCTCGACCTGGCCGCCGCGATGAAGAAGGACCGCTTCGGCTACCGCCCCTTCGAGGGGCCGCAGACCGTCGCCGTGCTGTTCGACAAGCCGTCGGCCAGGACCCGCGTCTCCTTCCACACCGGCATCGGCGAGCTGGGCGGCCTGCCGCTGGTCGTCGACAACGTCTCGGTCCTCATGGGCCGCGGCGAGCCGGCCGCCGACCTCGCCCGCGTGCTCGACCGCCAGGTGGCCGCCATCGTCTGGCGCACCACCGGCCAGGAGCTCATCGAGGAGATGGCCGCCCACTCCAGGGTGCCCGTCGTCAACGCGCTCACCGACGACTTCCACCCCTGCCAGATCCTCGCCGACCTGCAGACCGTGCGGGAGCGGCTCGGCCGCACCGCCGGCCTCACCTTCACCTACCTCGGCGACGGCGCCAACAACATGGCGCACTCCTACCTGCTCGGCGGCGCCACGGCCGGCCTGCACGTCCGCATCGCCGCGCCCGCCGGCTACCAGCCCGACGCCGTCATCCTCGACCAGGCGGCGGCCATCGCCGCCAAGACCGGCGGCTCGGTCATCGCGCTGTCCGACCCCGAGGCCGCGGTCCAGGGCGCCCACGTCGTCGCCACCGACACCTGGGTCTCGATGGGCCAGGACGGCAAGGAGCAGCGCGTGGCCGCGCTCAAGGCGTACCAGGTGAACGACGAGCTGCTCGAACACGCCGCGTCCGACGCGATCGTGCTGCACTGCCTGCCCGCCTACCGCGGGCTGGAGATCACCGACGAGGTGCTCGAAGGGCCCCGCAGCGTCGTGTGGGACCAGGCCGAGAACCGCCTGCACGCCCAGAAGGCGCTGCTGCACTGGCTGGTGTCCCGGCGATGATCCCGATGACCAAGGCGGCCCGGCAGGCGAAGATCACCGAGCTGCTGCAGCGCAAGGCCGTACGCTCCCAGCCCGAGCTGGCCAAGCTGCTGTCCGAGAGCGGGGTCGAGGTCACCCAGGCCACGCTCTCCCGCGACCTCGACGAGCTCGGCGCGCTCAAGCTGCGCGCCGACGACGGCTCGCTCGTCTACGCGCTGCCCGGCGAGGGCGGCGGCCGCATCCCGCTCGCCCGCCTCGGCACCGGCGAGACGCCCGCCGCCCGGCTGCACCGCATCGCCGAAGAGCTGCTGGTCGGCGCCGAGGCGTCGGCCAACCTGGTCATCGTGCGCACGCCGCCGGGCGCCGCGCAGTTCCTCGCCTCCGCCATCGACCACGCCGACTGGGAGTCCATCCTCGGCACGGTGGCGGGCGACGACACCATCCTGGTCATCAGCCGCGACCCCAGCGGCGGGCAGGCCGTCGCCGACGCACTGCTCAAGGTCGCCGACCGGCGCGCCTAACCCCCGGACGCCCGCCCGCGGCTAGGATCGCGGCGGCCCACGACGCCAAGCTGGACCGACTTGCACTAAGGTCGCGCAGGAGCTCGGGGGGAGCGCGCGAGGGCACGCCCGGCCACCGATGCCGGGACCACCGGCGCGGGCGCGTCCAGCGAAAACGTATATGGAGGACACAACGGTGAGTGATGGCAAGCCGATGCGGCTGTGGGGCGGACGCTTCGAGAGCGGCCCGTCCGACGCGCTGGCCCGGCTGTCGGTGAGCGTGCACTTCGACTGGCGGCTGGTGCCGTACGACCTGGCGGCGTCCAGGGCGCACGCCCGCGTGCTGCACCGGGCGCAGCTGCTGACCGCCGAGGAGCTCGAGCGCATGATCGGCGCGCTCGACGACCTCGAGCAGGCCTGCAAGGCCGGCGAGTTCCGCCCGACGGTCGCCGACGAGGACGTGCACACCGCGCTCGAACGCGGCCTGCTCGAACGGCTCGGCTCGCTCGGCGGCAAGCTGCGCGCCGGCCGCTCGCGCAACGACCAGATCGCCACCGACCTGCGGCTCTACCTCCGCGACCACGCCCGCTCGATCGTCTCCCGCCTGGTCGAGCTGGAGACCGCGCTCATGGCGCAGGCCGAGCAGCACGCCGAGACCGCCGCGCCCGGCATGACCCACCTGCAGCACGCGCAGCCCGTCTCGTTCGGCCACCAGCTGCTGGCCCACGTGCACGCCTTCGCCCGCGACGTCGACCGGCTCACCGACTGGGACAAGCGCGCCGCGATCTCCCCGCTCGGCTCCGGCGCGCTGGCCGGCTCGTCGCTGCCGCTCGACCCGCAGGCCGTGGCCGAGGAGCTGGGCTTCTCCGCCGCCGCGCCCAACTCGATGGACGCCGTCGCCGACCGCGACTTCGCCGCCGAGTTCCTCTTCGACGCCGCCATGATCGGCGTGCACCTGTCGCGGCTGGGCGAGGAGATCGTCCTGTGGGCCTCGCAGGAGTTCCGCTGGATCGAGATGGACGACGCCTACTCCACCGGCTCGTCGATCATGCCGCAGAAGAAGAACCCCGACGTGGCCGAGCTGGCCCGCGGCAAGTCGGGCCGCCTCATCGGCAACCTGATGTCGCTGCTCACCACGCTCAAGGGCCTGCCGCTGACCTACAACCGCGACCTGCAGGAGGACAAGGAGCCGGTCTTCGACGCCGTCGACACCCTGCTGCTGGTGCTGCCCGCCATGGCCGGCCTGGTCGCCACCATGCGCGTCAACACCGCCCGCATGGAGGCCTCCGCCCCCGACGGCTACGCCCTCGCCACCGACCTGGCCGAGCTGCTGGTGCGGCGCGGGGTGCCGTTCCGCGAGGCGCACGAGGCCGTCGGCCACCTCGTCGTCTGGTGCCAGGTCAACGACCAGGACCTCGGCGAGCTGACCGACGACGAGCTCGGCAAGGTCTCGCCCCACCTGACCCCCGACGTGCGCGACGTGCTCAGCGTGCCCGGCGCCCTCGCCGCCCGCAAGGCCCACGGCGGCACCGCGCCCGACCGCGTACGCGACCAGCTCATCGCCCTCCGCGAGGCGGTCGACGCGCAGGCGGCATGGGCAGCGGGCAGCTGAGCTCCGCACCGCTGCCGCGGAGCTTCTTCGACCGGCCGTCCCACGAGGTCGCGCCCGACCTGCTCGGGCGCGTGCTCGTGCACGGATCCGTCGCCGTACGCCTGACCGAGGTCGAGGCGTACGGCGGCCCCGGCGAGGACCCGGCCGCCCACACCTACCGCGGCAAGACCCCGCGCAACGCCGTCATGTTCGGCCCGCCCGGCCACATCTACGTCTACTTCACCTACGGCATGCACTTCTGCGCCAACCTGGTGTGCCTGCCAGAAGGCTCCGGCTCGGCGGTGCTGCTGCGCGCGGGCGAAGTGGTCGAAGGGGTGGCCGAGGCCCGCGCCCGCCGCTCGTCCGGCCGGCCGGTGCCCGATCGCGACCTCGCCCGCGGCCCCGCCAGGCTGGCCGTCGCCCTCGGCCTGCTGCGCGAGCACAACGGCCTCGACGCCGTGCTCGACGGCTCACCCGCCGGGCGCCCCCACCAGTCGGCCACCGTGCTCGCCGGCCGGCCCGCCGACCCCGCGACGATCAGGTCAGGCCCCCGCACCGGCGTCTCGACCGCCAAGGAGACCCCATGGCGGTTCTGGATCGACGGCGACCCGACCGTCTCCCCCTACCGCGCTCACGTGCCACGGCGCCGCAACGCCGCGGCCACCTCCGTCGGCGAGGCACCCAAGTCGTGAGGGCTGAAGATGTGCAGGTAGTCGCCGGTGTCGATCTCCAGCATCTCGCTGCGCAGCCCCCACCGCCTGCGCACGTCCACCTTGATGTCCCAGATCGACTCCCACGGCACGTGCCGCCGCCCCGCGAACCCGTGCACCACCGTGATGCCGCTCTCGTCGGCCGCCAGCCGCACCGGCGCCAGCACGTCGCGCAGCCCCATCGCGGCCAGCAGAACCATCGCGGGAACCGCCAGGATCACGCCGCGGAAATCATCCCCCGCCCACCAGTGAACGCCGAGCCCGGCACACACCAGAGCCCCTAAGATCTTGAAAACGGCCAGCTCGCGACGGACCCTCCACATGGGCACCCAGCGTATCCAAGTGGCGCGCATCCGCACCGATCGGGCAGGCTAAAGGCACCGACATCCGACAGGAAAGCCAGATCACCGTGACCGACTTCCTTGACGACCTCGCGTGGCGAGGCCTGATCGCCCAGTCCACCGACCTCGACGCGCTGCGCGCGTCCATGGCCAAGGGACCGATCACGCTCTATTGCGGTTTCGACCCGACCGCACCGTCCCTGCATGTCGGTCACTTCGTGCCGCTGCTGACGCTGCGCCGCTTCCAGCAGGCGGGCCACCGCCCGATCGGCCTGGTCGGCGGCGCCACCGGGCTCATCGGCGACCCCAGCGGCCGCAACACCGAGCGCTCGCTCAACGCCGCCGAGGTCGTCGAAGGCTGGGTCGAGCGGCTGCGCGGCCAGGTCGGGCGCTTCCTCGACTTCGACGACCCGTCCAACCCCGCCCTCATGGTCAGCAACCTCGACTGGACCGGCGAGCTGAGCGCCATCGACTTCCTGCGCGACATCGGCAAGCACTTCCCGGTCAACCGCATGCTCGCCAGGGAGTCCGTCTCGGCGCGGCTGGCCGGCGAGGGCCTCAGCTACACCGAGTTCAGCTACCAGATCCTGCAGTCCAACGACTTCCTCGAGCTCTACCGCCGCTACAACTGCACGCTGCAGATCGGCGGCAGCGACCAGTGGGGCAACATCACCGCGGGCGCCGACCTGATCCGCCGCGTCGAGGGCGGCCACGTGCACGTGCTGACGCTGCCGCTCATCACCAAGGCCGACGGCACCAAGTTCGGCAAGACCGCCGGCGGCGCGCTCTGGCTCGACCCCGAGATGACCTCGCCGTACGCCTTCTACCAGTACTTCCTCAACTCCGACGACCGCGACGTGATCCACTACCTCAAGGTGTTCACCTTCCGCGGCCGGGAGGAGATCGAGGCGCTGGAGAAGGCCGTCGCCGAGCGGCCCTTCGCCCGCGAGGCCCAGCGCGCGCTCGCCGAGGACCTCACCGAGCTGCTGCACGGCAAGGAAGAGCTCGACGCCGTCGTCGCCGCCTCCAAGGCGCTGTTCGGTCAGGGCTCGCTGGAGGAGCTGCCGGCCGCCACGCTCGGCGCGGCGCTGGCCGAGGTGCCCAAGGCCGACATCCCGGCGCTCGGGGCGCCCTTCATCGACCTGCTCGCCGACAGCGGCCTCGTCGAGTCCAAGTCGGCGGCCCGCCGGGCGGTCAAGGAAGGCGGCGCCTACCTCAACAACCGCAAGATCACCGACGAGGCGTACGTGCCGGGCGCCGAGGACCTGCTGGCCGGGCGGTACATGGTGCTGCGCCGCGGCAAGAAGTCGATCGGCGGCGTCGAGGTCAGCTGACCTCTCCGTTCCATGGGAGCGCCCGCCCTGCCGGAGTCTCCGGGGAGGGCGCTTCCTTGCGCGCCTCCGCTGACGTCTCCGGCAGGTGCTTCTATCGAGAGCGCCCGCCTGGCTCCTGAGCCTGCCTGCGCCGCCGCTCCGTGCCCTGCGTGGGGGTCTTCGTGGCGCTTCTGCGGGAAGCCCGGGTGGGCCGGTCGGCGCGGGTGAACAGGGCGACCGTCAAGCCGGGCAGGTCGGCCGAGTGCTTGGCCGTCTCCAGCTCGTACCCGGCCCGCCGGACCTCCTCGACCCGCGGGAGGCCGTCCTCCTTGAGCCCGGAGTCCTTCGTCCCGCGCCACACCACCCAGACCCGCTCGTGCCCCGCCAGTGCCGCCGCGACGTCGGATTGCTCCGGGTAGCCGAACCCCTCGGGGTCCGGCGCGTCCCCCGAGCGCAGGACGTCCACCGGCATGAGCGAGCCGGCGTAGTAGTCGAAGCCGGCACGCAGCTGGCTCTGCCCGTAGACGATGGCGTCGTCCGGCTCGGCCTTGATCACCCGCAGCGCCCAGGGGATGTTCTCCATCCGCCCGTTCTCCTCGCGTACGTCCACATGCTCGGGCAGCGCGACCAGGCAGCCCAGCACCACGACCGCCACCCCGGCCACCACCTGCAATCGCGGCAGGCTCGCCACCGCCAGCCCGGCGAGCAGCGCCAGCGCGGGGGCGGTGACGAAGAGGTAGCGGTCCACGTACACGGGAGTGACGAGCCAGGAGACCGCCAGCAGCAGCATCGGCGGCAGCACCAGCCACCCCGCGACCGCCGCGGCCCAGGCGCGCACGCCGTTCGCCCGCCACAGCAGCACGGCGCCCGCCAGCGCGATCGCGAACAGCGCGACGCCCAGCACCTCCGCCTCCGCCGCCATCTTCGGGAACGTCAGCAACACCTCGGGCCCGCGCTGCGGGATCCAGCTGATGGCGTGCCGCTCCCCGTACCCGATCAGCCCCAGCACCGCCGCGGGCACGCACCCCACGGCGAGCGCGGCCGCCATCCTGCCCAGCACCTCCCGCCGCACCAGCAGCGCGTGGGCGGGCAGGACGAGCACCGCGAACAGGTGCGTGCAGCACACGAGCGTCACCGCCACCCCGTACGCCGCCCACCTGCGCCCGCTCGGCCGCTCCAACGCCCGGTGCAACGCCCAGAACGCGAAAACCACCGCGGCCGCCGCGAACGCGTACGACCTGGCGAAGGCCCCGTAGTAGGACACCGACGGCAAGATCGCGAACAACCCCGCCGCCACCACGCCCGCGCGCGTGCTGTGCAGCCGCCGCCCCAGATCCGCCAGCAGCCACGCCGCCACGCCGATCGCCACCGCCGACGGCAACCGCAGCCACAGCTCCGCCGAGCCTGCCTTCATCCAGAAGTGCATGAAGAGGTAGTAGGGCAGGAAATGCCCGTCAATGTGGCGGGCCAGCTCGACCATGCCGGCGAGCGAGCGTGAGGCGGCGCTGATGGTGGCCAGCTCGTCGCCGTTCAGGGTGCTGGCGCCGGTGCCGGAGAAGGCGGCGAGTCCGCCGAACAACCCCATCCACCAGGCGGTGAACGTGCGCCTGTGTGTGGCTGGACGTGCTGGAGGTGTGAGAGTGGCGACGGAGTTCACCCGAGCCAGGATACGTCCGGTTATGGTCGGAGACATGGCGAACGTGATCGTTTTCGACCTGTACGGCGTGATCGCCCGTACACAGGGGGACGCGGCCAGGCGACGGATCGAGGAGCTCGCCGGGGTGGCGGGGGAGTCGTTCTGGGAGGCGTACTGGGCCTGCCGGCCTCCGTACGACGCCGGCCAGGACGGCACCGCCTACTGGACCGCCGTCGCCGACCGGCTGGGCGTGCGCTTCGCGGACATCCCCGCGCTCATCGCCGCCGACCTCGACAGCTGGTGCCACGTCGATCCCGCGATGGTCGAGCTGATCCACGAACTCGCCGACCGGGGGCACCGCCTGGGGCTGCTGTCCAACATCATCGCGGAGCTGGTGCCCGTCTGGGAGTCCCGGCACAGCGGGTGGCTCGATCGATTCGAGTCGCTGACGTTCTCGTGCCGGGTGGGGGTGGCGAAGCCGGATCCGCGGGCGTACGAGATCTGCGCGGAGCGGATGGGGGTGGCGCCGGGGGAGGTGCTGTTCATCGACGACCGCGAGGAGAACGTGGTGGCGGCGCGGGCCGCGGGCATGAAGGCCGAGGTGTTCGTATCGGCTGAACAGGTACGCAAGCTGGCCGGCGCCCCCGCCCGGTGACGCCGCCCTTACCCCGCCGGCGGCCTCTTTTCACCTCCCCGGGCGGGGCGATTTGACGAGTCGCGGATCGCCGCCTAATCTTTCACTTCGCCCCGGGGAGTGAGCCGGACGCCGGTCAGGCGGACGGGCCTCCAGGGCAAACCCCTTGAAGTAACGAGCCAACTCGGCGCAGCCGCTTCGGTGTGCTGTCGCATGGGTTCGTCTTAGGGCGCGCCGAATCACCGAAAAACCGGTTGATTCGACACGGGCCCGATGACACGGTAAGTTACGAGGGTTGCCCCAGATCGGGGCAGGCAATCTTGGAAGTTCGTACCATTTCCCGTCAAGTCGCAAGATTTGACAAGGATCCGGGCGAACTGATAAGATTGAGACGAACGAGATAGCGCCTTCTGGCCGAGATTCATCGCAAGTGAGTCTTCAGTCAGATGCACGCGTCCGTTTCTTGAGAACTCAACAGTGTGTTAAAAGCCAGTGCATGATGCACAACCCCGTCATATTTTTGACGGATTCCTTTGGTTGACATCCATCGGTTGGTGGGTGTTGGCCAGGACTTCTTTTCAAGCATTGTTTGGAGAGTTTGATCCTGGCTCAGGACGA
>NZ_JBHMCF010000008.1:0-504590 GCF_042428605.1 Nonomuraea salmonea | reverse complement strand
CAGGTCGATCTCGCCGGACTCGAGGGCCTTGCGGTTGGGTACGGTGCCGCCGAGGTTGGTCTTGTCCTCGATCTCCGCGCCGTGCGCCCGGAGCAGGTGCACGGCGATCTTGCCGAGCATGATGTTCTCGGTGAAGTCCTTGGAGCCGACCACGAGCTTGGCGCCGGCCAGCTCGTCACCGGCGCTGCCCGTTTCGACGGTGCCGGAGCCGCCGCACGCGGCGGCCGACAGGGTCAGCGTCGTGGCGGCGAGAAGGGTGAGTGTCGTCCTGAGGGGACGGAAACGCATGTCAGAAACACCTCGTGTGGGGGTTGCGTGGGGGAACTGCTTGACGAAACGGGGGGATTTCCGGGGGCGGGGTCACATGCCGCGCGGCTTGAGCGCGTGCTCGGCCAGACCGCCGAGCCAGTCGATGAGGAACGCGATGCACGCGGTGAGCACGCCGCCGAGAGTGTCCCATCGAGAGACCACGTACTCGCCGGAACTCATGAAGTGATCACCCTCGCCTCCGCTTGCATGGATTCGCAAACGTATGCGACCTGTTGCGATGAGCGCAAAGCCAAGTGCAGCTAGCGCAACACGAGCGCAACGCTTTCGTTATGAACCGACAGGGGAGGAGCGAGAATGCGCCGGTGTCGTCGGCGGGCGCTACGCCGGGACATGGAGTCCTCGACGTACTCGCTGATCACGGCGATGAGCGTGCCGCCGGCGGGTTCGGTGTCGGCTGGATCGCCGAGTGGCTCGGCAGGGAGAAGAGTCAGGTGTCGCGGGCGCCGCGGCGCTCGAACTCGAGGGCATGGCGGAACGTGACCCGCTCACCCGCCGGTACCGGCTGGGCTGGCCGCTGTTCGCGCCGGCTGCGCCGCTCCATGGTGGTGTTCCTGCAGTCGGTGCCGTCCTCGCGGCCTTATCACCCCAACAGGTGGACAGGTTCGGATGTCGCTGGTGAGCGGGCGGCCTCATCGCATCACGGATTCGTTGCAGTATGCAACATTTTCTTGGCATATCGGAACATATCCGGATGAATGGTCATTCGGCGTGCCCCAGCCGCTGTGGGCGCGCGGCAGGAACGGCCGCGATGAGGAAGGGACACTGTCGTGTCGTGGAGGCTCCGCGCACTGTGGATCGCCGCGGTCGGCCTTGTCGTGGCCACCCTCGGCCTCACCTTCGCGCGCCTGCTCGAAATGCCCGTTGGGCTGGCCTTCGACACCACGCTTCGCGTACACCTGAACGACCGCCTGTACCCGCGTCTCACGTATGCGAGCGGGTTGGTGGAGGCGCTCGCCGTGATCGCGGCCACCGCGCTGGCCGTCGCGGAGCGGGGCATGAACCGGTTCTGCCCGACCGTCCTCGCCGCCGCGCTGGTGATTGCCGCATTCGTGTTGTGGCTCGTGGTGGTGCATCCCGTGAACGACGTGTTCGCCAGCTGGACGCCGCAATCCGTCCCCGAGGACTGGCGGCATTGGCGGCTGCGCTGGACGCAGGGGCAGGTCGGCGGCTCCGTGTTGCTGAGCAGTGCCCTGATCCTCTTGCTCGTCGCTCTGGCGGGCCCGCGGCGAAGCGCGGTCTCTTGCGGAGCAGGACAGCCATGCGGGACATGAGGCGGACGAAGCGCTCATCGTGAAACCCTTGCCCAACGCAACGAACAAGACGAGGTCATGGACGGTCGCCGCACTCCTGCCGACCCCACGGGCGCGACGGGCGACGGGGGCAGGCGCGAGGTTCTCGCGTAAGGAATTCCGGGCCGGCTGCGCACTGGCCTGCCCGACAGGTCCAGGGCCCGCTGGCATGCGGAAGCGACGACCTCGCCCGGCTGGGCGCGTTCGCCGCTGTGCCGGCTTGCGCTTGCCGACGGGTGCAGGAGGCACTCCAGATGCGGTGGCGCGGCGAACGCTCTGGTGTGCGGGCTTCGGCGGTGCTAGCGTCCGGGACGGAGCGCCGGGAAGCCTGGTCGGCATCGTTGCGAATGATGCCGCCCGTGGAGAGAAGGCACGATGAAACTGGTGCAGCTGCCTGACATCGATGGCTCCATGCTCGGCCTGGTGGGCGGTAAGGCCGCCGGGCTCGGGGAGCTGATCAGGGCGGGGGAGCGCGTTCCCGGCGGCTTCTGCCTGACCGTCGAGTCCCACCGGTCGGGGCAGCTGCCAGAACGAGAGCTGGTCGAGGCGTACGAGCGGCTCGGCGGCGGGCGGGTGGCGGTCCGCTCCAGCGCCACCACCGAGGACCTGCCGGACGCCAGCTTCGCCGGCCAGCACGACACCTACCTCAACGTCGAGGGGACGGCGGAACTGGTTGACGCGATCCGCCGCTGCTGGGACTCCCTGCTCACCGAGCGGGCCGTCGCCTACCGGGACGCCGCCGGCATCGACGAGGCGGCCATGGCCGTGGTGGTGCAGCGGATGATCGACCCGGTCGCGGCCGGGGTGCTGTTCACCGCCAACCCCATCACCGGCTGCCGCACGGAGTTGGTCATCGACGCTGCGCCGGGCCTGGGCACCGCCGTCGTCGACGGCACCGTCGTGCCCGACCACTACGTGCTCGGCCGGCGGACGCCGGCCGTACCGGAACCCGGGGGTTGTCTGAGCGCGGAGCAGCTGGGCGAACTGCGCGCGGCCGGGGAGCGGCTGCAGGAGCGTTTCGGCTCGCCGCAGGACGTCGAATGGGCGATCGACGCCGAGGGCGCGCTGTGGCTGCTGCAGTCCCGGCCGATCACCACCCTCTTCCCGCAGCCGCCCGACACCGGCGACACCCGGCTGTACCTGGAGCTCGGCCACCTCCAGGGCATGCTCCGCCCGTGCACTCCGATGGGCGTGTCGCTGCTCAAGACCGGCGGAAGTATGTGGTTCCAGGCAGCGGGCGCCAAGATCGACCGGCGTGACCCGTTGCCCCGATTGGTGTCGATCGGCGGCCGGCTCTACTTTGACGTGACCGATTTCCTGCGCAGCAGGACCATGCGCGAACGCATCGGAACCTCTCTGGAGGTCTACGGGCCGAGGGTGCAGGGCGCCGTGCTGCGCATGCTCGACGACCCGCGGTTCGCGCCGCGTCCCGGCCTGCCCATCCACCTCGGCAGCACGCTCAAGGGCGCCTCGCGGATGGTGCCGGCGGGGCTGGCCGGAGTAGTGTCGAGCCTGTCCAGCCCGGCTCTCGCGCGAGCCCGCGCCTACCGCGGCGTCGCGGAGATCAAGCGCATGATCGTTCCGCCGGGCGAATCCGCCACGGCCGCCGAACGGTTGCGCTGGGTCGCCGAAGACTCTCACAAGGCGGTCATGAGCATCGACATGCGCGGGATCCTGTGGCCGTTGACGGCAGGCATGATCGCCGGGACGATCCCCGCCGCGCTGCTCAAGGGCATCGCGACGGACGAAGAGCTCGACACCGTCCTCGGCGGCATGCCCCACAACGTGACCACGCAGATGGACCTCAAGCTCTGGGACCTGGCGGTGACAGCGCGCGAGCACCGCGACCTCTTCCTCGGCACCTCCCCGGAGGACCTCGCCGTCAGGTACTTCGCCGGCGAGCTTCCCGACATCGGGCTGGCCGGCTTCCTGGCCGCGTACGGCATGCGTGCGGCGGCCGAGATCGACGTCGGCGTACCGCGCTGGGACGAGGACCCAGCGCCGTTGTTCGCCACGATCGCCAACTACCTCCGCGTCGCTGATCCTGCACAGGCGCCTGATGTGCGGTTCAAAGCGGCAGCGGCCAAGGCGGAACGGATGATCGAGACGCTGGCACGGCGGGCACGGCACAGGCGCCCGCTCCGGGGCCGGCTGGCGGTGTTCTTCATGCGCCGCTCGCGGCAGCTCACCGGACTGCGGGAGCTCGCGAAGTTCGCCTGGCTGCCCGCGATCCAGGCATGCCGGCGACAGCTCCTCCTGGCCGGCGCGGACCTGGCCGACCGCGGCCGGCTTGAGCGCGCCGACGACATCATGTTCCTGACCCTGGACGAGGCGCGGGCCGCCGCCCACGATCAGACCGGCCGGCGGGAACTGGCCGCGATGCGGCGCGCGGAGCACGAGCGGGAACTGCGCCGGCGCATCGTCCCCGGCGCTTTGCTGTCCGACGGGACCGACGTGGAGATGCTCGCACCCGCCGGGCCGGCACAGGACGGCGTGCTGACCGGTATGTCCGGGGCCGCCGGGCAGGCGACCGGCAGGGCGCGGGTGATCCACGATCCGGCAGGCGCCCGCATCGAACCAGGGGAGATCCTGGTCGCACCCACCACGGATCCTGGGTGGACCCCGCTGTTCCTGACCGCGGCCGGCCTGGTGACCGAGACCGGTTCCCCCGTCGCGCACGGCCCCACAGTGGCCCGTGAGTACGGGATCCCCGCCGTCATCTGCGTCCGTGACGCGACGAATGAGATCAAGACCGGACAGCTGATCACCATCGACGGCACAACGGGGACAGTCCGTGTGGAACCCGAATAACGTCGGCGAGGTTGTGGTGCGGGACTTCAGCGTGCGGGAGATACCGAGCGCCGGTGGCGACCATGGCCGCGCGGCAGACACCTGAGCGTTGCGAAAGCCCATCGATGCCGTTTCACCACTGCGCGACGAGCGGTGTTCCCGGTGCATGCCGCCGCCACGTCTCGGCGAGGCGAGCCACCCGGGCGGGCGCGGCGATCCCTCGCACGGTTGCGATCCGGCCGTCGGCCAGGTCGAACGTCACGACGCCGGCGACCCGGTCGCTGACCACGAAGAGAACGGCGGGAGCCCCGTTGACGAGCGCGTAGTGGACCTCCGACGCGCCGCCGGCAAGACGCCGTTTGGCGGGTGTGGGCTTGAACCCGGCCCGTACGACCGCGGCGATGCGCCGCGCAGTGACGTAGCGCAGCAGTGTCCCGGCCAGGCCGGCTCCGTCGGAGACGGCGGTCGCGTCGGCGGTGAGGAGCGCCACCAGCCGTTCCGTCCGGCCGGAGAAGGCAGCGGCGAGGAACTCTTCGACGATCCTCCGGGCGGATGCCGGGTCGACCTCGCCGCTCCGGCGGCGCGCCGCGGTGACGCGGTTCCGGGCCCGGTGAAGGTGCTGCTGGCTTGCGGACTCGCTGATGCCGAGCATCTCGGCGACCTCGGCATGGCTGTAGGAGAACGCCTCACGCAGGAGGTAGACGGCCCGTTCGACGGGAGACAGGCGCTCCATGAGCGTCAGCATGGCGAGGGAGACCGACTCGCGCTGCTCGAAGGTGTCGGCCGGGCCGAGCATCGGGTCACCCTCGAGGAGGGGTTCGGGCAGCCAGGCGCCGGCGGTGCGCTCTCGGCGCACCTGCGCCGAGCGAAGCCGGTCGAGGCACAGATTGGTGACGATCTTGGTAAGCCAGGCCTCCGGCACCCTGATCCGCCGTCGGTCGGCGGCCTGCCAGTGCAGGAATGCGTCCTGCACGACGTCTTCGGCGTCGCCGGCGGAGCCCAGGAGCCGGTACGCCAGCGAGGCCAGCCGAGTGCGGCTGGCCTCGAACCGACCGGTGTCGAACCGGTCAGCGGCGGTGCTGTCCACGCGGATCACCCTAGACCGACTAGGCCGTCATCTTCCCGGCGGGTGCGGTGGGCGCGGTGACCAGCCGGCGTCTGCGCTTGGGCAGGCCGAAGGTCGGGTGCGCGTTGGCCCACAACGACATGCGGAGAATGCCCGCCTTGACCCGCGCGGCCGTCCACCCGCCCACGTACGCCGGCTTCGCGCGCCCCTCGTCGTCGACGGGCTGCAGGATCCCGTCGTGTCGTCCGAGGCTGATGTGGTTGTAGGAGTAGATCAGCTTTGTCCGCGGTACCTGGCCGCCGGTCAGGCGTGCCACGATCGCCTGGATCGCCTGCCCGCCGGTGTACCCGGCCGAGGCGCAGGACATCGGCAGCGGCCGGCCGTTGTCGCCGATGGCGTAAGCGGCGTCACCGACGGCGTAGACGTTCGGGTGCGAGAGCGAGCGCATGGTTCGGTCGACGACGATCCGGCCGTCGCCGGTGACCTGCAGCCCGCCGGCGGCGGCGACGGGGCCGACGGTGAACCCGGCCGTCCACACGGTGGCGTCGGAGGCCAGGACGGCGCCGCCCGCGCACCGTACGCGCGCCGCCTCGACCGCCTCCACCCTGGTGTGCTCCAGGACGGTGACGCCGAGCCGGTCGAAGGCCCGGCGCAGGTGGGCGCGGGCTCCGCCGGAGAGCCGGGCGCCCAGTTCGCCGCCGGCGACGAGCGTCACCGCCAGGCTTGGGCGGGCTTCGGCGATCTCGGTGGCGGTCTCGATGCCGGTCAGACCGTCGCCGACGACCAGCACGCGTCCGCCCTGCCGCTCCAGGTCGTCCAGGCGTTCGCGCAGGCGCAGCGCCGAGGGCCGGGAGGCGACGTCGAAGGCGTACTCGGCCGCGCCCGGCACCCCTGCGACGTCACCGTGGCTGCCCAGCGCGTACACCAGCGTGTCGTAGCCGATCCGGCCACCACCCTGGGTGTCGACAACCTGGCGCTCGGGGTCGACGGCCATCACCCTGGCCACCCGCAGCCGTATCCCCGTGCCCGCGAAGACGGTGTCGAGCCTCTGGGGCTCAACAGCCCGCCCGGCCGCCACCTGGTGCAGCCGCAGCCGCTCGACGAAGTCTGGCACGGCGTTGACCACGGTGATCTCGACGTCCGCCCGGGACAGCCGGCGGGCCAGGTTCCCAGCCACATAGACCCCGGCATAGCCGGCACCGGGGACGACGATGCGGTGCTTCATGTGCTGCTCCTCTCGTGTCGATAGCTCCGCTGTGTTGAGCGGAACAGCCGCGCGATTGCTGACAGGAACGCCGTGTGGCAGAGGTCACAGCATGCCCGGGGGCGTCGCGGGGTGCCACACAACGGGCGACCGGCGGCTCGCGCGCAGAGCAGGAGCGCTGGGCGCGGCCGTAGCCCTGGCGGCCCAACCTGGACCGCAGATCAGCGGCCTCGTGCTGGCGTCCCCCGCCGGACTGAGCCGAGCCCGTCTCACCCCTGCTCTGCTCGGCGTCACTCTGCCCTTGGCTGACGGCCGCCACCGCCGAACGCAGTCAAGCCCTGCTGCGCTACATGAGCGGCCGGACGCGTGCGGACCACCTGCTGGTGGAATGGATGACCCTCGTGGCCCGGCACAGCCGGATCAGCCTGGCGCCCTCGCCGCTGCCCGGACCGTCGTCCGCCGCTGGGCGGGCACCCCGGTGGTAGTGGCCACCGGAACCGAGGATCGCTTCTACCCGCCGTCCCGCATCGCCAGGCCAGCCGGGCTCTGCTGGGTACCGATGTCGTCGCCGTGCCGGGCCTGGGGTATCTCGGCCCGCATGAGGACCCCGCCCTGCTACCCGCCCTCCTCAGCCGCCTGCGGTCATAGCCCGGCACGTCCGCGTGCGGGCACGGCGATCGCGCGACCCGGTGACGGCCGGTTCGGCACAGGGGGTGCCCACGGGCCGCTGATCGTTGGTAAGTTGATCGCAGGTGTGCCGGGAAGCCTGGTCGGCGAGGTCATGTCGTCGACGTCGAAAGAGGCTTGCGCATGCGTGCCCGCCTTCTGGCTGCCGATTTTCCCACCGTCACTCTGGACACCTCCGTCGCCGAGGCCGCCCGGCTGCTGGCCGAGCAGGATCTGCCGGGCCTCATCGTGGTCGATGAGCAAGGGCTGCCCTTGAGCGTTCTGTCGGGCACGCAGGTGTTGTGGCTGGCCGTGCCGGGCTACTGCCGTGATGATCCCGCGCTGGCGCGGGTCGTGGACGAGCCGCACGCCGACCAGTTCTTGCGGTCGCTGGCCGGGCGGACCGTGCGCGAGGCGTTGCCGAGGGAGTCCCGCGAGTTGCCGGTCACCGATCCCGATGCCACTGTGCTGGAGCTGGCGGCCTTGATGGCCCGCACGCGCAGTCCGCTCGTGGCGGTCGTCGAGGGTGGGCGGCTGATCGGGGCGGTCACCTTGCAGGCGCTGATGGACTGGGCGGTGTCCGCATGACGGTCACCGCGTGGCTGGCGGTGGTCGTCTTCCTGGGGGCGTACGCGCTGATCGCCACCGAGAAGATCCACCGTGTCGCGGCGGCGCTCGGGGGAGCGGGGATCATGCTGTTGATCCACGCCACCGACGCCGGGGCGGCGTTCTTCGACGAGCACACCGGCATCGACTGGAACGTCGTCTTCCTGCTGCTCGGCATGATGGTCATCGTCGGGGTGCTGAAACAGACCGGGATCTTCGAATACCTGGCCATCTGGGCCGCCAAGCGTGCCAAGGGGTATCCGTACCGGCTGATGGTGCTGCTGGTGGTCATCACCGCCGTCGCCTCCGCCCTGCTGGACAACGTGACCACCGTGCTGCTGATCGCGCCGGTGACGTTCCTGGTGTGCGAGCGGCTGGCGCTGCCGGCGGCGCCGTTCCTGATCGCCGAGGCGATGGCCTCCAACATCGGTGGTGCCGCGACGCTGGTCGGCGACCCGCCGAACATCATCATCGCCAGCCGTGCCGGGCTGAGCTTCAACGATTTCCTCGTTCACATGGCGCCGCTGGTCGTCGTCCTGATGATCGTTTTCATCGGGTTGTGCCGGGTCCTGTTCCGCAAGTACTTCCGCTACGACCCCGAGCGGGCGGCCGAGATCATGGCCCTGAACGAGCGGGAGGCGATCACCGACCGGCGGCTGCTGTGGCAGTCGCTCGTCGTGCTGGCCCTGGTCATGGTCGCGTTCGTGCTGCACCCGGTGTTGCACTATGAGCCGTCCGTGGTGGCGATCCTGGGCGCGGGCATCCTGGTGGCCGCCACCAAGGTCACCACCCAGGACGCGATCGCCGAGGTGGAGTGGCCGACCCTGGTGTTCTTCGCCGGGCTGTTCGTGATGGTCGGCGCGCTGGTGGAGACCGGCGTGATCGGCCAGATCTCGCAGGTCGCGGCCGAGGCGACGCAGGGGCAGCTCGGGCTGACCGCCATGGGCCTGTTGTGGGCCTCGGCCGGGCTTTCGGCGATCGTGGACAACATTCCCTACGTCGCCACCATGAGCCCGATCGTCGCCGAACTGGTCCAGGCGGCCGGCGGTAACGGTCCGGCCCAGGTGCTGTGGTGGGCGCTGGCGTTCGGCGCCGATCTCGGCGGCAACGCCACCGCCGTCGGCGCGGCCGCCAACGTGGTCATCCTCGGCATCGCCGCCCGTAACGGCACTCCGATCAGTTTCTGGCAGTTCACCAGGTACGGCCTGGTCGTCACGGCGGTCACCATCGCGCTGTGCGTGCCGTACCTGTGGCTGCGCTACCTGTGAGTCACGGCGGCCGAGGTCCGGCACGCCGCGCGGAGCCGCGAGGGGTTACGCCCCAGGGGTGCCGGCCCCGGGCTCCGGCTCATGGGTGCGTGGTGGGCGAGGGCAGATGCGGCGGCCGCCACCGCCAGGTGGCGTTGCCGTCGGCGGCGATGCCCTTGCGCCACAACGACGCGGGCATCAGCCGGATCATGGTCACCATCGCCCGGTAGGCGGCAGCCGAGGTGGTGCGCCGCCCGTCGGCGCGAGCGCCGCGAGCGGTGGCCTGGGTGCGGGGGCGGCGTTCGGCGTCGTAGCGGCGCAGCGCGGCCTCGATCGCGGGTTCGCCGGCGAGGGCGGCGGCGAGCACGACGGCGTCTTCGAGGGACTGCCCGGCACCCTGGCCTCGATCGGGGCTCATCGCGTGCGCGGCATCGCCGAGCAGCGCCACCCGGCCGCGGACGTAGGTGGGCAGCGGGGCCAGGTCGCGGATGTCGATATGGATCACCGCCTCGTCCGGGGTGGCCTCGATCAGCGCCGGGATCGGCTCGTGCCAGGTGGCGAGGCGGCGGGCCGCTTCGGTCTTCTCCTCCTCGTAGCGGATGCCCGGTCGGCCGGCGGTGGTGACGTAGGCCCAATACGCGCGGCCGCGGCTGATCGGATGGATGAGGACGTAGCCGCCGGGGCCGAGCGTGATGCTGCCCGGCAGGTCGGCCATCTCGGCGATGCCCAGCCAGGCGGTCCGGCCCAGGAAACGCGGCGGCGGCGCGTCCGTCCACAGCAGCCGGCGCACCGTGCTGTGGACGCCGTCGGCGGCGACGACCAGCTCGCCGCCGAGCTCGACGCCGCCGTAGGTCACTGTGACACCGCTGTCTTCCTGCCGGACCGCGGTGACCTCCGCCCCGGTGCGCACCCAGCCGTCCGGCAGCGCATCGAGCAGCACCTGGTGCAGGTCGGCACGGTGGAAGGCGAGCATGGCGGCCGCATCGTCCGGCCGGGCGCGCTGCAGGTAGCGGCCATCGGGCAGGCGCAGGTTGCCGGCCGCGTGGGTGGGTGCGCCGACGGCTCGGGCCTGGGCGCCGACGCCGAGCTCGTCCAGCGCGCGCATGGCGTTCGGGGCCTGGGACATGCCGGCGCCGATCTCGCGCAGCTCGGCTGCTCGCTCCAGCACGACGGCGTGCCACCCGATCCGGTGCATGGCCAGGGCGGCGGCCAGCCCGCCGATGCCGCCGCCGATCACGATCGCGTGTCTGCTCACGAGGTCACCTCATCGTCAAGATCGTTGGCAGGGTCGTCGTTGGCCGGATCGGGGCGCAAGGGTGGCGCGTTGTCGAAGATCGTGGCCATCCATTCGAAGGTGGCGTGCGCCTGGCGGATGCGCGCGGCCCGCGAATCGCCGGGGCCGACCAGGTCAAGGCCGTCACGGGTGATGTCGAGGAAGGAGGTGATGCCGGCGATCTGCCTGCGGACCACCACCGCCCAGGCGTCGTCGGCCATCCGGTAGAAGACGGTCCGCTCGCCTGGCCGGGTGCGCCAGGTGAGGAACCCCATGCTGGTCAGCAGCCGCAGATTGGAGGTGAGCGAGGCGCGGCTGGCACCGATGGCCTGGCTGATGTCCGCGGCGGACTGCTCCGGCGGATCGCACACCATCAGCCAGCCCAGCACCCGCCCGGCGATCGGCGGCACTCCGTCACGCGCCAAGTACATGGCTACCCGCTCCACCCATTCCAGCAGCGGATCCTGTTGCGTCATGCCGGTGTCATCCTCTCTTCCAGTTATTTCAGCATAAGCTAAAATAGCTGTACCACGCGAGAGGGGGCCGGGATGGTGACGGGAATGCCTGGCTCGCCGCGGAGGGCCGCGTGTCAGCCGATGATCACCTTCTCCTCCGGCAGTTCGTAGCGGCGGGTGCGCTGTTTCAGGGTGAGCGCCGAGCCCAGGGTGAGCAGCGCGGCGCGCGAGCAGTACAGGCCGGCCAGTGGGCTGCGCGACCGTGACCCGCTGCGACCCGCCTGATCACGACTGACGGCGCCGGCTTCCGTTTCTGCTGACCATATGGTTAGCATCCTGTCCATGCGATCAGCTGAGGATGATTTGACGGCGCGAGCCCGGATCAGGAACGCCGCGCTGGAGTTGTTCGGCGCCGAAGGGGTCGGCCGGGTGAGTCTTCGTGCGGTGGCCCAGCGGGCCGGCGTCTCGCACGCCCTGGTCCTGCATCACTTCGGCACCAAGGAAGGCCTGCGCCAGGCGTGTGACGACTACGTGATCTCGCTGGTGCGCGATGCTCCGGACGCCGACCTGGGCGACACGGCAGGACTGGCCGCCATGCTGGAGGCGGGCACAGCGGTACGCCGCTATTTGGGACGAGCGTTCCTGGACGGCACCCCGGAGGCGGCGGCGCTGTTCGACGAGCTCGTGGCCTCCACCGGTCAATGGCTGGAGCAGGGCGTGAGCGAGGGCTGGGTGCAGCCCAGCGACGACCCGCCCGCGCGGGCCGCGATGTACGTCACCTGGCTACTGGCACCGCTGGCGTTCGGCGAACATCTGGCGCGCTCACTGCGCGTGACGGACGTGCACGACATGCGGACCATGCTGCGCGTCTCCCGCGCCGGCATCGAGATCTTCACCCGCGGCGTGTTCGCCGACGACCGCGCCCTGGACGCATGGGACGCCACGCGTGACGAACGAGGGCCACAACGCGGCTCGCGGTGAGCGCCGCGCCTCCTGTCGAGAAAGGAAACATCCGTCATGAGCATCGCCGCCAGGGTGCTGGCCAAGAGGGCGAAACTGGCCCCGGCCGAAACCGAGAACGTGACCATCGACAAGGACCTGCCTGTCCCGATGCCGGACGGCGTCGTGCTGCTGGCCGACCACTACGCCCCCCAAGGACTCGGCGACCGGCCGACCGTGCTGATCCGCTCGGTCTACACCGACAGGACCAAAGGCGGCATGGTCAGCCGCCTGGTCGCCGAACGCGGCTTCCACGTCGTGGTCGTCAGCGGCCGGGGGACCTGCGGATCCGGAGGGACGCTCACCCCCTTCGTCTCCGAGCGCGACGACGGCCTGGCCGTCCTGGAGTGGCTACGGAAACAGCCGTGGTTCACCGGCGAACTGGGCACCCTGGGACAGAGCTACAACGGCTTCACGCAATGGGCGATCGCCGCCGGCGCCGGGCCCGAACTGCGAGCCATGAGCACCTCGCTGATCGGTTCCAACGTCTACGACCTGGTCTACCCGGGCGGGGCACTCGCTCTTGAGCTCTTCCTCGGCTGGATCAGCATGGTCGCCAATCAGGAGAAGCCGCTACCCGTCTACCTGTCCACCGTGGCGGCAGGCGGCAAGAAGCGGGCGCGAGCCGCTCGCCTCCTCCCGCTCGCCGAGGCCGACACCATCGCCGCCGGCACCGTGGCACCGTACTGGCGGGACTGGCTCGCACACCCCGACGCCGGCGACCCGTGGTGGTCGCCCGGCGACCACAGCCAGGCGGTCCCGGCGGTGTCCGCCCCCAACCACCTGGTCAGCGGCTGGGACGACATCGCGCTGCCCGGCCTGGTCCACGACTACCAGGCGCTGCGCAAGGCGGGGCGCGAGCCGTACCTCACCATCGGGCCATGGCGGCATTGGGACGCCGAGCTGTCGATGACGGCCCTGCGGGAGAGCCTCGTCTGGCTGCGCGCCCACCTGCTGAAAGACCGCAACGGGCTGCGCACGGCGCCGGTGCGCATCTACGTCAGGGGCGCCGAGGAGTGGCGCGACCTGCCGGCCTACCCGCCCGCCGAGGTACGACCGCAGCGCTTCTACCTGCACCCGAACGGCGGTCTGGGAGGTGAACTGCCTGCTGAGTCCACGCCTGACCGCTACCGTTTCGACCCCGCCGACCCGACCCCGGCGGTGACCCGGATGTCCCGCATGATCGGCATCTCGCGCAGGACCGGGGAGAGCGTGCTGGCCGGACGTGCCGACGTCCTGACCTACACCGGCGAGCCGTTGCCGGCCGATCGCGAGGTCATCGGCGTCCCGGCCGCCGAGCTGCACGTGACCTCCAGCCTGGCGCACACCGACTTCTACGTGCGCGTCAGCGACGTGGCGCCCTCGGGCGCGATCACGCACGTCTCCGACGCGCTGCGCCGGTGCGCCGCCGACCGGCCGATCGCCGGGATGGTCGAGATCGAGCTGGCGCCGGTGGCCCACCGGTTCAAGCGCGGCCACCGTATCCGGGTGCAGGTCGCCAGCGCCGCATATCCGCGCTGGGACCGTAACCTCGGCAACGGTGAGCCGCCCGCCACCGCGAGCGCGATGCGCGCAGCCGACCAGCAGGTTCATCACGACCCCTGCCGGCCCTCCGCGCTCATCCTGCCGGTCTGCTGACGGGAAAGGCGCCATCGTGTCGCGCCATCGCGGCAGCGGCCGGTGTCGCGCCACCGGCCGCTGCCGCGAGCGTGCGCCCCCTGTGCGCCTCGTTACCGCTGCGGGCGGGTGAGGCCGGTGGCGACGATGTCGATGAGCCTGTCCAGGATCTTCGGGTACAGGTCCGGACGGGCCAGCCGGTCGCGGTGCAGTGGCATCATGAGGACGGCCTGCAGGACGCCGATGATCACCTCTGGGTCGTCGCCGGCGAGGTCGTCGCTGTGCTCGGTGAGGTAGGCCGCCAGCGCGGTGACCGGGTTGTCCGGTGCGGAGGTCACCCGTTCCTGGTCGAGCTTCCTGACCACCGCCTCCATCTCCTCGGGGTGCGTCATCAGCCTGCCGTAGAGGGGGTTGCCGTCCAGTTCGGCCAGCGTGGCGTGCAGGAAGGCGCGCAGCCCGGCGCGGGTGTCGCTCTCCTCGCGCAGCGCTCCGTCGACGACCCTGCTCTTGACCTCGGCCATCTGGGTGAGCATCAGTTCAAGGTAGAGCGCCTCCTTGGAGTCGAAGAAGACGTAGAAGGTGCTCTTGGCGATGCCGGTCCCGGAGACCAGGTCTTCCAGGGAGGTCTTGCGCAGGCCCTGCGTGGTGAACAGCTTCAGGCCGTTGTCCAGGAGCAGCCGCGTGATGCGCGCCTTTTCCGTGGCCGAGAAGGCGGGAGGCATGAGGTGCACTTTCCGATGGGTCCGAACAGATCAATCGCATGTTTTCACGTGGAGCGGCGAGATCGGACCAGGTCCAGGACGCGCTGCTCCTGGGCCGGGTCGAACCACTGGGCCGGGGACGGGGTGTCAGGGCGGGGTACGGGATCACCTTCGCGCCGCAGCCAGGCCCAGGTGTCGGCCAGGGTCTCGCGCAGGGGCCGGACGGTGAGCCCGGCCGCCAGGGCGGCGCGGACGTCGGCGTCGTGCAGGCCCGTCGGGTGGGGGCTGCCGGGGTAGCGCAGCCCGAACTCCATGCCGAGCGGGAAGTTCTCCCGCTCCAGCAGCTCCGGGGACGCCCACACCAGCTCGGAGTCTGAGCCGATCACCTGCGCGGCCGTGGTGAGCAGGTCACCGATCGTGGTGTGCCCGGCCGGTCCGGCGACGTTGAACACCCCGCCGGTGCCGCGTTCGGCCGCCGCCAGCATCCAGGCCGCCAGGTCGATCGCGTCGATGTACTGCAGGGCCGCGTCGGCCGGTCCCGGGGCGAGCACGGGGCCGCCCCTTTCGAGCCGCCGCAGCCACCAGGGAATCCGCCCGACGTCCTCGTACGGGCCGAGGATCATGCCCGCCCTGGCCAGCAGCGCACGCTTCCCGAACGCCTCCAGCACGGCCAGCTCGCCGCCACGCTTGGCCGCGGCGTAGTCGGTGCCGTCCTGCATGCCGGGATCACCGGCCACGAGCGGCGCGCTCTCGTCGGCTCCGGCCGGCCAGGGCCTCGCGTAGACGGCGCGGCTGGAGACGTAACCGTAGTGCCCCGTCCGTCCGGCCAGCAGCCGGGCGCTGTCCCGGACCACGCTCGGTGCCCACGCCCAGGTGTCGATCACCGCGTCCCAGGAACGCTCGCCGAGCGCCTGTCGTACCGCGTCGGGGTCGGTGCGATCGGCGACCAGCGCTTCCACCCCTGGTGCGGGCGGGCGGGACAGCCCGCGATTGAGCGTGGTGACCGTGTCGCCGCGCCGCAGAGCGACCTCCACCACCGCGCGGCCGACGTGGTGGGTGCCGCCCATGACCAGTACACGCATTGCCGTCCCCTCAACCCGCCAGCTGGAAGCCGCGCTCGATGAGCCTGCGCACCGGCCCCCACGACGACAGCCGCAGGGGAAGCTGGGTCAGCTCCAGCACCAGCGGGTTGCGCGGGGCGTACACTTCCTTGACCCGGCGGCCGAGTTTCTGCTTCTTCTCCGCTTCCGGCCGTAGCTCGGCCTCCCAGTTCGCCAGCGCGGCCGGGACGTCGTGGCCGTGGCGTTCCAGGGCGGCGCCGAACTGGTCGGCGCCGCCGACTGCGAGTGAGGAGCCGTAGCCGGCGAACAGCGTCACGCACCACGCGGCGTCGCCGAGCAGCACGATCCTGCCTGTGCTCCACCGGTCGACCACGATCTGGCTGATGCTGTCGAAGTAGACCGAATCAGCCGTCTTCAGCCCTTCCAGGGCGTGGGGGACCAGCCACCCCATGTCGCCGTAGAGCTCGTGCAACTCCTCCAGCGACGCCCCTGCCCGGCCGCCGTCGGTGCGGTAGCCGAAGAAGGCGGCGGTACGGCCGTCGCCGACGCTCATCATCGCGAACGTGCGTCCGCCCGCGCTGATCGAGCCGGTCGTCTGGGCGGGCAGGTCGGCCGGCGGCTCCTTCAGTATGTAGACCGCGACCCGGTGTTCCAGGTCGAGCCGGTAGTCCTCTTCCGGGCCGAACGCCAGCGCGCGCGTCGCCGAGTGCAGCCCGTCGGCGCCGATCAGCAGGTCGGCGTGCTCGGTGCTCCCGTCGCTGAGCGTGACGTGCACCGCGTCGGCGTCCTGCTCGACGGCGGTGATCGTGGTGCCGAACCGGATCGTCGTGTGATCGGCGACGGCCTCGTACAGCACGGCCTCGATGTCGCCGCGCAGGATGGTGAACGACCTTTTGCCCATGGTGGCGGCGATCGTCGCGGCGTCGAGGGAGAAGCGGCGTGCCCCGTCGGGCTTGCGGTAGACCAGCTCGCGCGTCACGAACGCGCGCCGCCGCAACTCCGGCAGGACGCCCATCCGCTCGGCCCCGTCATAGCCGATGCCACCGAACGTCACTCCGTAGCCGCCACCACGACGCTGCGGCGCGCGCTCGATCACCAGCGTCTCCCAGCCCGCTTGATGCAGCCGCAGCGCCGCCGCCAGCCCGGCGATCCCCGCCCCGATGATGATGGCCCGCATGTCCCAGCTCCCCTTGTGTCTATAAAAACAAACCGGGAATATGTTCTCACGGTTTCTCGCGCACGTCGAGACCCGCTGGTCCCGGCCCGCGGGTCTCGACGTGCCTGCGCCATGCCCGCGGCAAGGTCGCCGCGAGCGTTGTGCCAGATCAGCGTTGACGCTCTGCCCTCCGGGCAGGGGCGCGGAGGACGGCGGCATCGCGGGCGGCCATCGCATCCAGCAGGCTGGTGCCGCGCCGTTGGAGCAGCCGTACGGTGAGCGCCGGCGTGGCGTACAGGACGGTGCCGGCCAGGAGGATCCCGGACAGGACGGTCACCCACGGCGAGCCGCCGGACACCGCGCCGATCACACCTGGCAGGAAGGCGGCCGGCAGGACCAGAGAGAAGATCGTCATCTGCGCTCCGGTCGGATCACCCGCCTGCTGCCCGGGATAGACGCGGTCGCGGGCATCGGTGCCAACGGCCGGCATCACGAGCGCGAGCAGCGGCGCCAGGGCGCAGGCGGCCGCCGCCGCGGCGATGGCGCCGCCGACGGCGGCACCACCCGCGGGCGAGCCGGTCGCGGCCCACAGCACGGCCGCGAGCGCCAGGGACGGGACCCCGAACAGCAACGCCCACGCGACCATGCGCCCGCGCACGTCAGCCCTGGCAGCGCCCGGTGTGGTGACAAGCTGCCACAGGGCGGTGCCGTCCAGGGCATAGGTGTTGATCGCGACCATCCCCCCGAACACCGCCGCCGACGGTCCCACGAAGGGCAACGCCCAGCTCCAGCCGGTGAGCGCGATGATGCCCGCCATCAGCAGCGGCGTCAGCCAGGCGCTGCGCAGTTCCACTCCGCGCGCCGGGTCGCGCAGCCAGGTGGCCAGCTCTCGCGACACGACCGCCGACACCTGCGGGCCGATGAACGGCAACGACAGCGGACGTCCCGGTACGGCCGGCCGCTGAGGTGCCGCCCGGCGGGGTGGGCGGCGCAGGGCGCGAGCCGTCAGCGCGATCCAGCCCAGGTGCAGCAGGGCCCCCGCGGCCAGCAGCGCCGCCAAGGGCAGAAGCGCCGTGCCGAAGCCGGCACCGTCGCGGGCGGCGAGCGCCGCGCGGTAACCCCAGCCCGTGGGCAGGGCGGCGAGCACGTCGATGACCTGAGCGGGCAGCCGGCCGAGGGTGATGGTGGTGTCTCCCTCGCCGAGACGCGGCGCCAGCCAGGCGGCGATCGGCACCCAACCGGCGAACGACACCGCGAGCATGATCGCGGTCTGCGTCGCCGCCATGGTCATCCCGGCCCGGGTCTGCAACAACCAGGCCATCAGCGCCGCCACCGTCTTGCCCGCCCAGACCAGCAGATACAGCTGCGCCACGAGAGCCCCGACGGCGCTCGCCACCGCCGCGGGGTCTCTCGGCGCGGCGAGGATGACCAGGGACGACAGGCACGCCAGCGTGATCAGCGGGCCGACGCCGAGCAGTTCGGTCCACGACAGCGCCCGCGCCAGCCGCCACGGCGGCAGTGGATAGCCGCGCAACCACTCGCGCGAGATGACCGATGGCTCGTGGCGAGGCTGGGCCAGAGGCCCGAACACCCACATACCTCCCCACACGGTGAGCGCCACGGCGATCCAGCCCTCGTCGATCACGCCGCGCGAGGCCGCCACCGAGCCCGCGGCCACCAAGGCGGCCAGGACCAGGCCGGCCGCCAGGCTGAAGGCGCGCTCGTTGTGCGGGCCGTTGCGGAACAGGCGCAGTTTGAGCGCGAACAGGGTGCCCGTCATCGCAGCCACTCCAGCGGGCGTACCGGGTCGGCGCCCACCAGCTCAACGAACCGCTCGTTCAGCGTCGAGCCCGCGGCCACCTCCTCCACCGGTCCCTCCGCCAGCACCCGTCCGCCGGCCACCACCGCCACCCGGCTGCAGTTGCGTTCGACGAAGTCCATGATGTGGCTGGACAGGAGCACGGTGCCGCCCGCGCCGACGTATTGCTTGAGCACCTGCTCGATGGCGTGGGCCGAGACCGGGTCGATGGCCTCGAACGGCTCGTCCAGCACCAGGACACGGGGCCGGTGCAGCAGCGCCAGCGCGAGGTTGATCTTCTTGCGCATGCCGGTGGAGTACTCCACGATCAGCGTGCGCGGGGCCGCGTCCAGCCGGAGGATCTCCAGGAGATCGCGCGCCCGTGCCTGCCAGCCGTCGTCCAGGCCACGCAGCCCGGCGCTGTAGCGCAGAACCTCGGTGGCGGTCAGCCGCTCGGGCAGGGACAGCCCGTCCATCATCATGCCGAGCTGGGCGAGGGCGGCCTCCCGGTCGGTTCGCAGATCATGGCCGGCGATCCTGATCGTCCCGGAGGTCGGCTCCCGTAGCCCGCATACGGCTGTCAGGGTCGTGGTCTTACCGGCGCCATTGGGGCCCACGATGCCGTAGAACATCCCCGGCGGGATGCTGAGGTTGAGCCGGTCGACGGCGAGCACGGTGCCGAAGCGCTGCGTCAGGTCCGTCACTTCGATGGCGGGGGTGCAGGGATCTGGCATCGAACGTCGTCACCTGGCCGTGTGCGTGAGGATGGCGGCGGCCAGCTCATCGTGAACCTCGGGTGGCAGGGTGTGGCCCATGCCCTGGACGATCATCAGGCGCGCGTCGGGGATCTGGTCGGCGATGAGCGCGCTGTGGCCCGGCTTGACCGGTTCGTGGCTGCCTTCGATGACCAGCGTGGGGGCCTTGACCTGGTGGAGCACGCCCACCGGCTCGAAGTTGGGTTCGGCGGCGGCGGCCAGCCGGTGGTTGGCCGTCGCGGTCAGGTCGCGGGCCCGGTCGTAGATGCGTTCTTGCAGGCGGCGGGCGGCTTCCTCGTCGAACGGCAGTCCGGTGCCGTGCAGCAGGCGCTGTTCGGCGATCATGGCGTCGATCTGCGCTCGGCGGCCGGCCGGGGGAGGGGTGGCCATCAGTGTGCGGTAGAAGGCGACGAACTCCGGTGTCGGTTCGGGCAGGCTGTCCTCGGGCTGAGGCTCGCCCATCAGCGCTCGCATGATCACCGCGCCTTCGCCGCCGCCCAGCGGGGAGGAGCCGATGACGGTCAACGAGCGCACCCGCTCGGGCGCTTCGACCGCGATGTACTGGCCGAGCAGGCCGCCCGCCGAATGGCACACCAGGTGGGCGCTGTCCAGGCCATGGGCGTCCATCACGCGGTAGACGTCATTCTTGATGTCGTCCCAGGTGTACGGCGTCTTCTCGAAGTCCACGGTGTCGGACCCGCCGGTGTCGCGGTGGTCGTACCGGATCACCCGGCGGCCCCCGGCGGTCAGCAGGCCGACGAACTCCTCCGGCCACAGCACGCCCTGCGACATCGAACCCATGATCAACAGGATCGGCTCGTCCGTGGCGGCGCCGAACTCCTCACTCCATATGTTCACGTTCTGCATGGCCCAAAGCATGCCGTAACCCGCTATGGAGGGCTTCCGTAGGACTACTGGCCGCGCCCGTACAGGCTCCGGCTACCACCGGGGCCGGCGCGGCACCCCTGCTGATAGGCGCTCATGCATGATCGAGAAGTTCATCCGTCTTCGTCACAGCTGAAGCGGTCTGCCCGCCCGGTCGTTCGGCGATCGGCGAGATGTGAGCGCTGAGTGATCTGCAAGGCGACCTGGTGGCCACCTTCACCACCAGCGTGCAGTCCTCGACCGCCTACGACCCGTTCGGCTCGGTCATTGCTCAGCCCGGCACCAATACCGGTCTCGGCTACCAGGCGAATACACCGACCCGGACACCGGCAAGCCGCCCTGGCGATCGGCCTTCTGTTCCTCCGGAGGCGCTTGTTGAGGACCGCACCGGCGGCAGACCGTCCTGCTCCCAGACCTTTCTGGCCCACCGGCCTCGACCCGTCAGCTCTGGCCCTCCTGGCCCCGCACGCGATGGACGCTGGCCAGGGACGAGTTACGACTCTTGTTCTTCCCGGCCGGGATGACCAGCCGTGGCGGCCACGCTCGCGTGCCGAGGCCTGGTCTGCGAGGGACCTCTCCCGGAGGTACTCCCGTCCCAGTTCCGCCATCCCGGCGAAGAACGCGAACAGCGCCGCCCCGTGCCCGCTCGGGTCGTACACCCCCTGCAGCGGCGCTCACCCGACGCCGATGCGGCGATGCAGGTCAATGCCTCCGTCGAGGCCACCGGAACTCGACCCGGTGGCCTTGTGGGTCCGCCTTGACCTTGACCCGAGGTCAAGGCGGATGCTGACCGCATGACGCATTCACACGCTTCCTCATGGACCGGCATGGTGGCTGTCGACGACACGGCCCTGGCGGTCACCGATACCCGCGGCCCCGGTCAAGCCGTCGTGTATCTCAACGGCTCCTATGCGAGCCAGCGCTCCTGGCGACGGGTGATCGCCGAACTCGGCCACCGGTGGCGACACCTCACCTACGACGAGCGCGCCCGCGGCAAGTCGAAGCGGTCGGCCGACTACTCCTTCGAGGGCTGTCTGCGCGACGTCGACGCGGTCATCGAGGCGACCGGGGTGGAGCGGCCGCTGCTGGTCGGCTGGTCCTATGGCGCGGCGCTGGCGGTGCACTGGGCCGATCGCAACCCCGGCCGGATCGCCGGCGTGGTCTCGGTCGACGGCGCGGTCCCCTGGGGGCTGACCGGCGAGGAGAACCGGGAGCGGATCCGGCGCGCGTTTCGCAACATGCGGCTGGGGCTGCCGCTCGCGCGCCCCTTCGGCCTGGCCGCCTCGATGAGTGCCGCTCAGCACGCCCAGGTCAACATCGAGATCAACGAGGTCTGCGCCGCTCTCGAACCCGTCCTGGACCGGTTGTCCTGCCCGGTGCGATACATTTTGGCCTTCGGAGCCAACCTCGGCGGCGGCGCGGAGGAGATGGAGCAGATGCGCGCCTCTCTCGATCCGGTGCTCCACCGCAACCCCAACCTGCGGGTCAGCGCCAAAGTCGAGAGCAACCACACCCAGATCCTGCGCAAGGACTTCCGAGCGATCGCCGCCGCGGTGCGGGAGACCGCCGCCGCCGCGCAGGCGCGAAAGGATCGCTGAGCCCATGGCCGCAGGGGTGACCATCGGCCAGGCGGCCGCGTTCGCCGGCATCACGATCAAAACGGTGCGGCACTACCACAAGCTCGGGCTGGTGGCGGAGCCTGCGCGCGACAGTTCGGGGTACCGGCGCTACGGCTCGGCCGAGCTGTTGAGACTGGTGCAGGTCAAAACGCTCGCCGGCGCCGGGGTGCCGCTGGCCGACATCGGACCGCTGCTGGACTGCGACGCCGCGCCGTTCGCCGCGGCGCTCGCCGACGTCGAGCAGCAGCTCACCGCCCGGATCGCCGCGCTGGCCGCACAGAGGGACATGCTCAACCGGCTCTCCAGCGGCGACCGGACCTTGCTGCCCGACCGCGCCGTGGCGATGCTGGAGGCAATGCCGACCCTCGGCTTCACACCGGAGGACGTACGCACCGCCCGGGAATCCTTCGTCCTGGCCAAGGCTCTGGTCCCCGAAGGCTTCGAGGACTACCTCGCCGACATCGAACACGCGCTGCGCAACCCCCGATTCGTGGAGCTGACCAAGCGCAGCGCCGAAGTCATCGGCTGGGCACCGGATGATCCCCGCGTTGTGGAGCTGGCCACCGACATGGCCGAGCACTACCTCGCCCATCCCGACCACCTCAGGATCGTGACCGGTCTGCAAGCCCATACCGAGACCGCGACCCGCTACCGGTTGATCGCCCACCACGGCGAAGAACGCGACTCCGCCGCGGCCCGCCTGGCCTCGCTCGTCGAAGCGAGACTCCGCGCCGGCGGTATCGACCTCCCCCGACCGGATCGAGGCTGAGACCGACAGGAGCCGCTGGCAAAGATCCCGGTCCCCGGGCAGTCGGGCGGTGGGCGGCGGGCCCTGCATGATCCTGATGCCGATGGCGCCGACGATGAGGATTGACGGGCGCCGCCGGAGGCGAACGGCCTGCTCCGGAGCGTGCGGGCGGGCACCATCGGGGGTGGGCCGGTTCCGGACGCCGACGCCCCTTCCATGCCGTCATTGTCGTAGCCGACGATCTTGAAGCCCCTGACCTCCTATAGGTCACGGTGCGTGAGGGCCGCCGTGGGGGGTAGGCGCATATGACTATCACCAGTACGACAAGGGAGGCGCCATGAGCGGCGTTCTTTCCTCCGCCACCAAGACGCCCGTTCAGATGGCGGCGCTCATCGTCGGCGCCGTGTTCCTCCTGATCGGCATTCTCGGGTTCATCCCCGGCATCACCACCAACTACGGTCAGATGCAGTTCGCCGGCCACGAGTCGGGCGCGATGCTGCTGGGCCTGTTCCAGGTGTCGGTCCTGCACAACATCGTCCACCTGGTGTTCGGGGTCGCCGGCGTCCTGCTGGCCAGGACGTGGGCGGCGGCACGCGGGTTCCTGCTCATCGGCGGCATCATCTACCTGGTGCTCTGGCTCTACGGGCTGTTCGTCCCGCACGGCGGCGGGGCCAACTTCGTCCCGTTCAACACGGCCGACAACTGGCTGCACCTGGTGCTGGGGGTCGTGATGATCGTGCTCGGAGCGGTAGCGACGCGTGCGCGGCTCCAGCACCGCCTGGACACTCGCTAGCCGAGCGTGGCGCGCGCGGCCCGGTACGCCGATCCACAGCTACCTGATCATGTGGGGCGCGACGCGATCGACAGGGGCTTGGCTGAGTACCCCGCCGAGCTCAGCGACTCGCCGCCTTCCGGGGCCGGCGGGCGGCCAGCTCGACCCGGGCGAACAGGAGGGCCAGCGCGGCCAGCACCGCAGAGGGGGCCAGGAGCCACAGCCAGCGCTGCGCCCACCAGCCGGCGGTCGGCTGCGCGAGCAGGGTGCCGCCCAGCCCTTCATAGGCCCAGAGCACCCCCAGGTACGCGGTCATGTGCCAGAGGAAGATGGTCAACGCGACCACGTTGAGGGCCACCACCGGCTTCCAGACGGCCGGCCGGCGTAGCAGGCGCTCGACGGCCGGCGTGATGAGGACGAGCAGCCCGAGCTGGAACACGGCCAGGGCGGCGATGGTGGCGTTGGTCGGGAAGATGTTGGATTCGGCCTCGCCGGCGGTGGACACCATCGAGAGGGGATAGCCCGCTCCCACGGTGAGTCCGGCCAGCGCGGCCAGACCTGCCGCGGCGATCGCGAGCCGCTGCGGCAACGGCCGGTGCCCGAGCTGCCAGGTGCGCCAGGCGTAGCCGAGCTGGTGGCAGAACACCCACACCAGGGCGGCGGTCGCCCAGCCCGCCCAGTCCAGGCCGGCGCCGCGGTGCGCCACGCTGCCGAAGGCGATCAGCAGCACGAGCGCTGCCAGGACCCGGGCCCCGTAGCGGGCGTGCAGGCTCGTGGTGATCGGCACCGCGGCGATCAGCAGGCCGTACACGCCCAGGAACCACAGCGGCGTCAGGTAGCCGGGAAACCACTCCCACATCCATCGGTGCGGGCCGGGCAGGGCAGCCGCGATCAGCTCACCGGCCAGCCAGAGCAGGGCCCAGGCGGCCGTCGGCCAGAACAGCCGGCGCAGCCGGTCCAGGACGAACTGGCCGGCGGTGGTCCCGCGCGCCCGGGCCCGCTGCCAGCCGACCAGGTTGGCGTACCCGCCGACCAGGAAGAACACCGGCATGATCTGCAGCAACCACGTGGCCAGCCAGCCGCCGGGCACGGTGTGGATCGGATTGGGCATGGACAGGCTGCCGTCGGCGGTGCGGTGGGTGACCGACAACGTCCAGTGCCAGAGGGTGACGACCACGATGCACAGCGCCCGGGCGGCGTCGACCACGCGGTCGCGGGACGCGGGCGTGGCCGAGACCAGCCGGTCGAGCGCCGATGGTGCGCCGCTCAGCGGTACAGCTCCTCGATGTCGGCCGCGAAGTCCTTGTGGACCAAGGCACGCTTGACCTTCAGGGTCGGGGTCAGATATCCGTTCTGCTCGGTCAGGTCCACCGGAAGGATCCGGATCCTGCGGATCGACTCGGCCCGGCTCACCGTCGTGTTGGCCTCGTCCACGGCCGTCTGCAGCCTGGCCAGCAGATCCGGGTCGTCGCGGAGGTCGGCCGGGCCGGCCTGCTCGGGCTTGCCGGTGGCCCGCTTCCACGACGCCAGCGCCGCGGCGTCCAGAGCGATCAGCGCGGCCGTGTACGGCCGCCGGTCGCCGACGACCACCGCCTGGCTGATGAGCGGATGGGTGCGCAGGCGGTCCTCCAGCGGCTCCGGTGCGAGGTTCTTGCCGCCGGCGGTGACGATGATCTCCTTCTTGCGGCCGGAGATCGTCAGGAACCCGTCCTCGTCCACGGCGCCGACGTCGCCGGTGCGCAGGAAACCGTCGGTGGTCAGGCTCTGCCTGGTCGTCTGCTCGTTGCGCCAGTAGCCCTGGAACACCATCGGGCCCTTGATCAGGATTTCGCCGTCGTCGGCGATCCGGAGGTCGACCCCGGGCAGGGGCGGCCCCACCGTGCCGATCTTCAGTGCGTGGGGCAGGTTCACGGTGGCGGCGGCACTGGTCTCGGTCAGTCCGTAGCCTTCCAGCACGGTGAGGCCGATCCCTCGGAAGAAGTGGCCCAGCCGGGTTCCCAGCGGCGCTCCGCCGGAGATGGCGTAGCCGACCCGGCCGCCGAGCGCGGCCCGCAGCCGCCGGTACACCAGCCGGTCGGCCAGGCGATGTGCCAGGCGCAGGCGCCGGCCCGGCCGCCCATCGTCCAGCGCCTGGCTGTAGGTCACGGCGGTCCGCTCGGCCCAGGCGAAGATCCTCTCCTTGCCCTGAGCCCGGGCCTGCTGCTGAGCGGCGTTGAAGACCCGCTCGAAAACCCTGGGCACCGCCAGCAGGAACGTCGGTTGCAGGGCGGCCAGGTCCTCGGTCAGCGTGGCCCGGTCGGCGTTGTGCGCCAGGCACACACCCCGCTCCACGCAGGCCACCTGGATCACCCTGGCGAAGACGTGCGCCAGCGGGAGGAACAGCAGGGTCGAGGCGTGCCGGCCGAAGATGCCCTCCAGGCTGTCGATCGCGGCGCGGGCCTCGTACAGCAGGTTGCCGTGACTCAGCATGCAGCCCTTCGGGCGGCCGGTGGTGCCCGAGGTGTAGATGATCGTCGCCAGGTCGTCGGCCGACACCATCCGGCGCCGCTCGCGCAGCTGAGCGTCGCTCACGCCGTGCCCGCCCTCGCGGAGCCGGTCCAGCCCGCCGCCGTCGATCTGCCACACCCGCGGCGGTCCGGACGAGAGGCCCGCGGCCGCCTCATCGACCAGGCGGCGCTGTGCCTCGTTCCCGGCCACCACGGCGACCGGGCCGGCGTCCTCCAGAACCCAGCGGACCTGCTCGGCCGAGGAGGTCTCGTAGATCGGGACCGGCAGCGCCGCCACCGCCCACAGGGCGTAGTCCACCACCGTCCACTCGTAGCTGGTGGCGGCCAGCAGCGCGACGCGGTCTCCTGGCTGGATCCCGGCGGCGAGGAAGCCGGCCGCCAGGCCGCGGACGTCGGCCGCGAACCGCCTGGCCGTCACCGGACTCCAGCCTCCGGCCGACCGGCGCTGGAACAGGACCATGTCACCGTTCACCCGGTCGTCGCTGAACACCATGTCGGCGAGCTGGGTGTCGGGGGCGATGGTCACCGGGGCCGGGGCCTCTTGGACACGCATCGTCCATCTCCCTGTGACGAAAAGGCCGAATGAGGCGGAATGCGGCGCCGGGCGCCGCGTGAATGGCGGCGATAAGCAGCCGAATGTGTTGTTTCCCCAGGTCAGCGGGCACAAACACGGAGATTCGTACGACGGTGCGACCGGGTTCATGCCGAACGTGCCCGGCACGGGCTCGTTGCCGGGGCGGGCCGAGCTGCCCGGACAAGGATCCCTCATCAACCGGGAGACATCCGACAAGTGGTCACAAAACGTCCATGGCCGGGGGCTACCTGATGGCAGAGCCCTTGGAGAACAACGCAAGAGCAATCAGATAAAGGTGATGAGGTCCCCACGGAGTCCTGGAGGTGGGGGAGTGGGCCGGGCAGGGCTGAGGGGCGCTCGCGTACGCCGCTGAACAGGGACTATGGGCGCCTCG
This sequence comes from Nonomuraea salmonea, assembly GCF_042428605.1. Lineage (NCBI taxonomy): Bacteria > Bacillati > Actinomycetota > Actinomycetes > Streptosporangiales > Streptosporangiaceae > Nonomuraea > Nonomuraea salmonea. Next base: position 478,078 of record NZ_JBHMCF010000008.1, on the reverse strand, counting down.
GTTAAAATGGGGCAACCCCCTCCGCTGGTGCCCGTGCAGGGCGCCCAGCCTAAGGAGGTGAGCGTGCCATGGTGTTCGACCAGACAGATCTGCGCGAACTGGCCGCGTTCGGTGACGAGGTCGGTGTGCTGTCGCTCTACACCACGATGGAGCCCGGCACACAGGCCGGGCGGACCCGGCTGCGCAACGAGATCGCCGCGTTGCGCCAGGAACTGGCCGCAGGCCCCGACCAGGAACGGGCCAGGCTCGTGGGCCTCCGTCTGGACTTGCTGGAGCCGCGGATCGACGAACTGCTCGACCCGGCCGGTCCCGGTCTGGGACGTGCCCTGTTCGCGCAGGTGGCCGGTGACGAGGTGCGCACCGCGTGGCTTCAGCTCCCGGTGGGTGGCCTCGCCACAGTCAGGGAGCACGCCTACCTGCTGCCGCTCGTCGCCGCCGTACAGGCCGACAGGCCCGCAGGGATCGCCAGGGTGGGGCGTGACGGCGTGCGCCTGTTCGACAGCCGGTACGGCCTGGCCGACGAGCTGGAACCGGTGATGTTCCAGCTGGCGACCGCGGGCGGGTCCGCGCAGGGATCGGCGACGCTGCCGAGCCTCTCCCGGCGCGGCATCCACCCCGACCGCTTCGACCAGCGCATCGAGGAGCACCTGGCCAAGTACCTGCGCGAGGCGGCCCAGCACGTGGCGGGCCAGGCCCGGCGGCTGGGTTGGGAGACGCTGCTGCTGGTGGGCGACCCCCGCGACACCGCGGTTCTGGGTGAGGCGCTGCCGGCAGGCCCGGAGATCGCCCACATGGACGCCGTGCTCGACCCCGCCCTGTCGCCGTCGGAGGTGCTGGAGTTCGTCCGCCCCGCTCGCGAGGAGGCGCGGGCCAGGCATGACGCCGCCCTGGCCGTGCGCGCCCGGGACCTGGCCCTGTCGGGCGGCAACGGCGCGGTCGGCCTCGACGACATCCTCTCCCTGCTGCGGCAGGGCCGCGTCGAGCACCTGCTGCTCGACGAGGCGGGCCCGCGCAACACCGAGCCCGTGGGCGTCACCCCCGAGGAGCTGGAGGAGGAGATGATCGAGCTCACCTTCGAGCACGGAGGCGAGGTCACCGTGCTGGAGACCGGAGCGGCGGAGGAGCTCGCCGAGGCGGGCGGAGTGGCCGCGATGCTGCGCTGGTGAGCCCCACCCAGGTCGACGCCGGTTCTGCGGTGCTCCGCCGCGCTCAGGGGCCGGCGTCCGACCGGACAGACCGGTCCCGCGTCACGCGCAGAACGGCGGCGCCGCACAGGTACGCGAGCACCCCGCCCCACGGGAGACCCGTGGGGCCGTGGTAGCCGGGGCCGGCCACGGCGACGATCAGCAGCCCGGCCAGCACGGCGGCCGACCCGAGCACGGTCGCGCCGTCACGCCACGGACCGCGCTCGACGGAATGCGTCAGCGGCCGGCGCAGCTCGATGCGCGCGAACAGCGCGACCAGCACGATGAGGACGAGGGCGCAAGCCGCCAGCCATGGCACCCGCCACAGCAGCCACGCCGTCGAGTGCAGCGGGGGCTGCGGCAGAATCCCGGTCGGAACCAGCACGACGGCCGCGATCACCGCCGCCGCCATGTGCCACAGGAACACGGTGAGAATGACCGCGTTGGTCGCGATGACCGCACTCCACGGGCCGATCCGGCGAAGCCACCGGTTGGCCGCCGGCCGCAGCGCCAGGACCAGTCCGATCTGCGTGGTGGCCAGCGCCATCAGCGCCAGGCTCGGCGGCGCCGTGTTGTAGCCGACCATGCCGACCGGGTAGGGGCCCACCACGGTCAGCCCGATCAGGGCGGCCAGGCCGCCGGCCGCGACCGCGAGCGCTTGCCTGCGGCTCAGCCGCAGGAGCCCGTCCCGCCAGCAGAATCCGAACTGGTAGATCGCCATCCACGCGAACAGGTAGGTGCTCAGACCGACGACCGGCACGTGCAGGCCCCGCCCCAGCAGGTCGGCGACGGCGACGATGACCACCATCGCCACCGGGGCGGCAAGCCCCGCTCGGCGGTGCAGCGCGTACAACCACGGCGTGAGTACCACCAGGACGAGGTACGCCAGCAGGAACCACAGCGGGATGGAGGCGAGCCACGCCGCGTGGCCGAGTAGGTCGGTGTTCACCCCGGCCGCCACGATGACCAGCGAGGTCAGCGGCAGCACCAGGAACAGCGCGGTCGTCGGCCGGAGCAGCCGGTCGGTCCGCCTCAGCACCCAGCCGATGCCGTCGCCTCCGGAGGCGCGGTGCGAGGCCATCGAGGCGCCGCCGGCGTAGCCACCGACCAGGAAGAAGATCGGCATCACCTGGAACAGCCAGGTCACCGGGTCCATCCAGCTCAGGACGTCGAGCGCGTTGTACCCGGACAGCCGGCCGTTCCGGTAGGTCACGGCGACGACGAACCAGTGCCCGAACACCACCAGGCAGATGGCCAGTGCGCGCCACATGTCGGCGCTGCGCTCGCGGTTGCCGGGCGTACGCGCCGCCAGGTCGCGCACCATCGCCGCCAACCCGCGCATGACGTCAGCCCTCGCTCACCGTGGATCGTCCCGTGCCCCGTTCGCCCTCAGGTCGGAGGCCATGGTGACGCTGTCCCCAACCCGCAGCGATGTGAAACGGTGACGCCTGCCCGCCCCACCATGTGGGCCTGGCCGGCCAGGTGCCGGGCAGTCTGCCGGGCAGTCTGCAGGGCCTTCTCGGCGGCGCCGGCGATAGCCGACGCGGAACGCCCCGCGGACCGGGCGGCCGGCGGTGCCAGGCGGTCAGCGGTCGGGGCCACGTGCCGTATGGCCACGAGTGTCACCAGAGGGCGTTGGAAACGTACAGGCTCAGATCAAGCATCCACGATCCGCCTCAAGACAGGCGATCTCTGGGATCGTGGTCGGGCCGGAATTCGGCGGTCAGGTGGGCCATGAGCCGCCCAGGAGCGTCTTCTTGAAGGAGGTGGCCCGCGCCCTCGATCCAGTGCAACTCGGCGTGCGGGATGCGCTCGTGCAGCCATTCGCCGTACTCCGGGGGAAGGATGCGATCCTCGCGGCCCCAGATGAGACGGATCGGCAGCGACAACTCGCCCAGCAGGTGCTCGTACGCGAAGGTGTCGTTCTGCCTGATCTGGCGGTACTGACGGTAGAAAGCGGCCTGACCTGCCGTTCCCCGCCACGGTGCGAGGTATGCGTCGAGCACTCCCGGCCGGAGGCCGACGTGTGTGGCGTGGCGCAGGTGGCTGGCGACCAGTGCTTCGTGCGCATAGTCCGGAAGCTGCTGGAAGACCTCCGTGTGTTCCAGGATGAGCCGGAAGAGCCCTCGCTCCCACTCGCCTCCGCTCACCGCGTCGAAGAGGATCAGATCCCGGTAGCTTCTCCCCTCCAACAGCAGCGTTCGCAGCGCCACGGCCCCGCCGATGTCGTGGGCGACGACGCTTGGGGAGGAGAGTTCCCAGTGGTCGAGGAGCCGGGCGAAGTTCCTCGCGTGAGCCGCCAGGCTGAGGTCCTGGCCCTCGTGCTTGTCCGACTGGCCGAAGCCGAGATGGTCGAAGACGAAGACTGTGCGGGTACGGGCGAGCGCTGGAGCGATGTCCCGCCAGAGGAAGGAGGAGTACGGGGTGCCGTGCAGCAGCACGACCGGGTCCCCGCTGCCCATGCGGCTCCACCGGACATTTCCGTCAGGCGTCTCGAACACCTCGCTCAGTGTCCAGTTCACCTTCACCCCCCGTACCTGTCACCACCCTCTTGACGCTAGCAGGGCTGATGCGTTCTCAGCGGACGACAGGGCGGCCGGATGCCCCTGATCGTCATCCCTAGGACCTGACCGGCGCGCGGTGGGAGCTGATCGAGGGAGAAGCCGCCGGCGTCACCGAGACGCTCCTGATCGAGCTACGCATCTGGACCCGCAGACTGGCGGTAACACACCATATCCACACGATCACATAACGACATCACGGGTAGAGGCTCACGTAGGCACTCTCAGGGGCTCGAGGGCGGCCAGGACGAGGTCGAGGCCGAAGGTGAACTCCTCCGCCGGGTCGTAGCCGGCAGCGGCGAGCACCGCCGCGGACTCGTTGAGGTAGGGGAACTCGTCAGGAGGAAGCTGGGGAAGATAAACGTCCTCGGCCATGTCCGCGAACTCATCGGCGGTGTCGAACGGCAGGCTGGCTTCCTGCAGCGCGAAACCGTAGACATAGCTGTCGAGCAACCAGTTGGCGTGCGTCGCCATCATGACCGTGAAGCCGGCCTTTCGCAGGCAGGCGGTGACCGCTTCGCGGTGGCGGAGGTTCGCGGGCCCCGGCGATGTCCGCGACTCCATCAGGCCGATCGCCCACGGGTGGCGTGCGAGAACCTGCCGGGCGGATGCCGCCCGACGTCGCATCGCTGACTGCCAGTCGGTCTCTTCGGGCGGGAGCTCGATCTCCTCGAACACGACGTCGATCATCGCGTCCAGCAACTCCTCCTTGTTCGCTACGTAGTAGTAGAGCGACATCGCGCCCGCGCCGAGCGCGCCGGCCAGCCGGCGCATGCTCAGCCCTCCGACCCCCTCGCGGTCGGCGAGCCGGACCGCCTCGGCCACCACCCGTTGCTTGCTCAGCGCCGTGTGTGACGTCACCTGGCGTCTTTCCCTCGCAGACACGGGTCTCCTCTCGCTCGCTCGAGCCGCTTGACGATCGTTGAGCGCACATTCTTGGTACAGCGTACTAGTCGTAGTACATCGTACGACGTACGATGTACGAACCAGCGGCGGTCGCAGCTCGGACGTGAGGAGGCTGCTGCGGGAATCGAACAGCGATCGAGTGCCGGAGTACGCCTGGCGCCGGGGGCGAGTCCGCTGGGGCGACGACGATGCGGCCCGCCGACCAGCGCCGCTACGGCCTGCCCTCAGCGCTCGATTCATCCGAAGTCCGGGCTACCGCTGCCCGGTCGAGGCGATGTGCTCGTCCAGGTGGGCGCGGCCTCGGTACATCCCTGCCGCCACTCCGGCGGAGGGACCGCTCCTTTGGAAAGAAGAACCGATGACCAGCCGAACGAAAACCCCGAACCTGCTCGACAACCCGCCGGTCCCCGTGCAGACCAAGCTCGCCGCCGCATGGACCAGCTTCATGTTCCTCTACATCTACGTCGACTACTTCGCCCTCTACAAGCCCGGCGTCATCGACGGCCTCCGCGCCGGCGTCGTCTTCGAGTTCGACATCAGCCCGACGTTGTTAACCATGATGCTCGCGTCCGTGGCGATCCCGGCTCTGATGGTGATGGTCTCCATGACGCTGCCCGCCCGGGCGAACCGCGCCACGAACCTCGTCGTCGCATCGATCTGCATCCCCTACTCGGTGTTCAACGCGGCAGGGGAGTCCTGGAACTGGGCCTCCTTCTACGGCCTCTCCATCGGAATCGAGGTGCTGCTCCTGGCCTTCATCCTGCGCTCCGCCTGGACCTGGCCCCGAACCCCCGCCGTCCCAGCCGCTCCCGCCACGACCGGCCTTCGACAGTAGGTATCCGGGTGGTCGAGCTCGCGGAGCCGCTCCAGCTACAGCGACACAGACAGTCCCCGGTGCCCGCACGCCTTCACCATCCGCCCGGCATGGCACCCCCACCGTGCGTCCTTCCCGTTGCGAGATCGCAACGGGAAGGACGCACGCACGCACGTGCCGACGCCACAGAACCAGTCGCCCCGACCCGCCCGCCGGGTCGGGCGGTCGCCGCGTAGGTTGGGGGCATGGAGGTCGGGGAGCTGGTGGGTGCGGGACGCAGCGCCGACGTGTACGCGATCGGCGACGGACGGGTGCTGCGCCGCTACCGGGTGGACGCCGACGCCAGGCGTGAGCTGGAGATCATGGCGCACGTGGCGGCGCACGGGTTCCCCGTGCCGGAGGTCTTCCCCGGCGAGAGCACCGCCACCGACCTGGTGATGGCCCGGTTGTCCGGCCCGACGATGCTGCATGCCCTGCTGGCCGGGCGGATCGGGGCCGAGGAGACGGGGCGGACTCTCGCCGCGCTGCTGCGTCGGCTCCACCGGATCCCGGCCCGGCTGTCCCGCGAGCCCAGTGACCGGATTCTGCACCTGGACCTGCATCCCGACAACGTGATGCTGACGCCGGACGGGCCCGTGGTGATCGACTGGTGCAACGCCCGTGAGGGGCGGCCCGCGCTGGACTGCGCCCTGTCGGCACTGATCATCGCGCAGGCGGCGGTGGACGGTGAGAGCGAGCTGGCGCAGGCGGCGCGGGCCTTGCTCGCCGTCCTGGCGAGGGAGCTGGACGAAGACCTGGACGCGGGCGGCCCGCTCGACGACGCCAAGGCCCGGCGCGCCGCCGACCGAGGGCTCACCGCGCACGAGGTGAGCCTGCTGGACGAGGCGGTGGCGCTGATCAGGCGACTTGCCGGGCCGAGCTGAGACCGCTGGCGCCGTTGTGGTGTCTGCTCTCTGGCCGAGCCGCACGGCAGGGGCTCAGGACACGCCGCCCCGAGGAGGTGGCGCGTAGCAGTCCTTCCCTGCGACCAGAACGCTGTCGAAACCTGCCTGATCAGGATCCGTCGGGTGGCTCACTCCGGCAACCGCCAGTCCAGCGGCTCGGCCCCTGGCTCCTGGCCGGTCACAGGCCCAGGAAATGTGCGTCGAGGCAAAATTTAGCAAGAGATCACCCTGTATCGCGTTATCTGGGATGTCTCGCTATACATGCCCTGTTGTCCTGATTGATGGCCGAAGAGAAGAGGCCGGAAGAAACGGTGCAACAACGGGGGGACATCATGCGGAGCAGGCAATATCTCGGGCTACTCGGGGTGAGAGCCCCGTCGGTCCCGTATCCGGAGCCGCGCACGCCCAGCGGGAGCGGAACGGACAGCAGCCGTAGTTCGCGTCGCCGGAGGCGTCGCCGCTGACGTCGGTCACGACCTGGGCGGCGAGCACGGCGCCGAAACGCTGAACCAGATCCCTCACTTCGATGGCGGGGGTGCAGGGATCTGGCATCGAACGTCTTCACCCGGCCGTGTGCGTGAGGATGGCGTCGGCCAACTCCTCGTGCACCTCGGGTGGCAGGGTGTGGCCCATGCCCTGCACGATCATCAGCCGCGCGTCGGGGATCTGCTCGGCGATGAGCGCGCCGTGGCCCGGCTTGGCCGGCTCGTGGCTGCCTTCGATGACCAGCGTGGGGGCCTTGACCTGGTGGAGCACGCCCATCGGCTCGAAGTCGGGTTCGGCGGCGGCGGCCAGCCGGTGGTTGGCCACGGCGGTCAGGTCGCGGGCCCGGTCGTGGATGCGTTCTTGCAGGCGGCGGGCGGCTTCCTCGTCGAACGGCAGTCCGGTGCCGTGCAGGACGCGCTGTTCGGCGATCATGAGGTCGATCTGCGCGCGCCGGCCGGCAGGGGGTGGGGTGGTGATCAGTGTGCGGAAGAACGCCACGAAGTCGGGCGTGGGTTCCGGCAGGCTGCCTTCGGGCTGGGGCTCGCCCATGAGCGCCCGCATGATGACCGCGCCTTCGCCGCCGCCGAGCGGGGAGGAGCCGATGACGGTCAGCGAGCGCACCCGTTCGGGGGCCTCGGCCGCGATGTACTGGCCGAGCAGGCCGCCTGCGGAGTGGCAGACCAGGTGGGCGCTGTCGAGGCCGTGGGCGTCCATGACGCGGTAGACGTCGTTCTTGATGTCGGTCCAGGTGTAGGGGGTCTTCTCGAAGTCGACGGTGTCGGACCTGCCGGTGTCGCGGTGGTCGTAGCGGATGACCCGGCGGCCTCCGGCGGTCAGCAGGCCGACGAACTCCTCCGGCCACAGCACGCCCTGCGACATCGAGCCCATGATCAGCAGGATCGGCTCGTCGGTGGCGGCGCCGAACTCTTCACTCCAGATGTTCACGTTCTGCATGACTCACAGCTTGCCGTCGCCGGTTACAGGTGCCTTCCGTAGGACTACTGGCCTCATCCGTACGGGGCCCCGGCGCTCGAACTACCACCTGGGCGAGCTAATCCGCGTAGTAAATCTCCAGGTGGTAGTGCGACGAGGTGTGCGACCAGTGCGGGCCGTTGATCGCGCGGCACTGCCACGTCCCGCCCCACAGCTTGCCTGCGGATCTGCAGGATGCGGAGCCTGCCGACGTCAGCGGGTAGGACGCGACATACTCCCAGTGCCCCGCTGATTTGACCGTGGCGCCGACCGTACCCGGGACGAGGGCGGCGGCGATCACACCAGTCAGCGCGACGGCACCCAGACGCTTCGTAAGCATTCTCATGGTGCTCCTCGAAGAGAGGGGTTTCCCGCATTGTCGCGGATAAGAAGCGACCGGGGAACGCCGACCCGATGCCGGTGGTCCGCCCACTGCCAGGTCGTCGCTCCAGGCGGCCGAGGCGCTGAAGGTGCGGCTCGACGATGGACAGCTGGGGAACCGCCCCCAATGCCGCAAGCTTCTGGGGCAAGTCCGTCACCATGGGGATAGATATCGGGAAGGACCTCTTCGTCCGATGAAATGCCAGGTCGATCCCAACTCCAGCAGCGGGACCCGGACTCATACCCTACGCGAGTGGGACGATGGCGTGGAGAAGTCGATAAGCGTGCGCTTCCTCTCACCATCCACTGCAAGTAGCTCTGAGACCCCAGCCGAGCACTGGGATTACTGCTAAGTGGGTTTCTGGTTCAATTCGCCCTACGCGATCAAAGAGGATAACCCGGCGAGTGCCGGACCGCTCCGCCTTTCGTCTGTGCAACCGATCCGGTGCGATAGCGCCACATATATACGACTGCACCAGCAGGGTGGTTGTGTCTTCACGTGGGTCATTCCTCACTTCGGGATCAACTTTCATCAGCATTTCGCTGGCGATGAAGAGAGCATGGAAGAAGCGGCCGCGCTGGGAGTGAACATTCTCTGGAGACGTATGCAGGCGATTGCCTTGTCATCTCGCCCGCGAATGTTCGGCGAAAAGCGAATCGATGCCCTCCTGCATGTGCGTATGGCGCTTGGCGCCGAGTGGGATGACGCGGCGAGAAGAATGGTCGAAGCGTTGCCCTCGGCGTCGCCTGATCGCTCCACAGGATGAATGCGTAGAGTCTTGGCGTCGCGCGGATCGCTTCGGGTGAGGTACGACCGGAGCATGCGGTATGCGTCCGTGGGGCAGCAGCCACGGCTCTCGACCACAACCCTCCGCTTGAGCCGTCATGAAGGGCTCATCCGGTCGGCAGTGCGCTGGAGGTGTTCCATGGTGCGGACGAGGGCGAGGTTGGCCGCCGTCAGCGTACGGACCTGCTCTTCCAGGGCCGTCACCCGCTTCTTGAGCGCCAGTAGCTCCGTGTCCACGGGTACTTCCATGATCATGCGCCTGCCGGTCATGACGGCTCGCCTCCCCTGACAGTGATGCCCCCATGGTGGCGCGGCTCGTCTCCTGCGGACACCGGCGAACGGCCCCGCCGCCAGGGGCCAACGGCCCTGCTCGCGGTCGTCGCGCCGGCGGACGCTCAGGGGTGAAAGGAGGTGGCACGATGAGACTGACCTGGAAGGACGCCCTCACCACCGTGGTAGCGGGGGTGAACGTCGCCATCTACGTCGCCGCCACCCAAGGCGCGGACCTGCCGGTGGTCGGCGATGTCCGCGGTGCCGCCGGGGCCATTGTGCTGCTGGGGCTCGTGGGCGGTTGCGCGCTGTGTCCTGACACCGGGTCAGTACGGCGACAGCCCGCAGTTCCGGCGAGTGCTCGCCACCATCCGCATACCCCGGGTCGCGATCAGGGCTGGGATCTGCGCTGGTAGTGGCAGCGTCGGGCTGTGGTCTGGTGACGGCGGCGCCAATCTGACCAGTGCAGAACGTCCATGATCGAGCGGTGCCGGGTCAGCAAGAGTGCGGCCAGCAGCCGGGGCGGCCTCGGGCGCGACGGTGCGCAGGAAAAGGCTTCCTCCTCCTCCAGGTGGAGCTCGGCAGGCGGCACCCCGCTGTGGACGAGGACGGCGGCGACCTGCTGGATGAGCAGATCGGGGGCGTGCATCTAGGGAATTGGCCAGGGCCAGGCGCTGCAGTGCGCCCCTCGTCCGTCCGTCGGTGGTGATGAGGTTGGGCTCTTGGGGCGCGATCAGCCCAACGCTGCCGTTCGGCATGCCTCGCAGGGATGGTGAAAGCTTTCCGGCACATCGGGCAATCAGGGGTGACCGCCTTGTCGAATTTGGACGGAGAGCAGTGCGTGACCCAATCACGAATGCCAACGGGGCCGCTCGCATGAACGTTCCCACCCATCTGGGACTGGACCTGGATCAGATCTTCGATGCGCACTTCGCCGAGATCCATCGCTACATCGCTCAGCGGCTTTCCAGAGACGACGCCGACGACCTGGCGGGCGAGGTCTTTCTCATCGCTGCCGGAGGGGGATATGAATCCTCGCGCGGTGAGGTCAGACCTTGGCTGTACGGCATCGCCACGAAGCTCATCTCGAGACACCGCCGTAGCGAGATCCGCAGATGGAGAGCGCTGAGCCGGACATCCGAACGCGAGGCACAAAGCCACGAGGACACGACGCTCACGCGTGTCACGGCTGGAAGGCTCACTGGCAGGCTCGCGGGGGCGCTTGCCGGTCTGAACAGCGGCGACCGGGACGTGGTGCTGCTGGTGGCGCTGGGCGAATTGACCCACCGGGAAGTCGCAGCCGCCCTGAAAATCCCCTATGGCACCGTCGCGTCCCGGCTCAACCGGGCACGCAAGCAGCTTCGCAAGGCACTAGGCGACGTCAACCCGCTAAAGGAGGCGCACGATGGATGAGATCACGCTGCTCGCCCAGGCGATCCCGGATGAACCGCCGCCTTCAGCCGAGACCGTGGCCAGGGCCCGTGCGCGGCTGATCGCCCGCAGGGCTGCGGTACGTCAGCCCCGCCCGCGCCGGCAATGGGGCTGGGGCTGGACGGCGGGCGCCGCCGTCGTCACCGCGGCGGTCGTCATGACAGTGGCCATGCTGGTGTCGAACCTGATCGGCATTCCCGAACCCGCGCCGCTGGCCCCGCCCGCGACCCCGCCGGCCTTCGAAGAGCCACCACGCTCCTATAAGGGGCTGAACCGTCTATCGGCAACGACGGTGCCGCGGTCGGCGACAAAAGAGCGCCTCCGCTTCCGTCCCACGAGCGAAAACATCAAGATCGTGATCTTCTGCCAGAAGCCGGGCTCGATTTTCTTCACCAATGAGGGAACGAGCAGCGCCGGCGGCATATGTGGCCCGGACGGCGGGCTCAGCATGCTCGCGGACAAGGCGCACGAGCCGGGTTGGCTCGGCCGCGATCACCAAATCACTATCTGGGTCTTCCCCCCAGATGCCCCCGTCGCGCGCGGACGCGGTTCGTGCCCACGCAAGGATGCATGCAAGGGGAGGTACGACCTTTCCGACCCGAAGACAGCCGACCGGCTGGCCGCCAAACTCGGCAAGCGTCCCGGGGCTTGGTCGATCGCGGCGTACGACGCCCCGGCCGCGCCCACGGTTTCATCCGTGGATTAAGGGCTGTTTCTCAGAACCTTCCGGCCCAGGCGCCGAAACCGGCCTTGCTGATGTTCATGTCCCCAATGTTCACGACCGGCACTTTGTCGCCCCGATGATCGGGCACCCAGTGGTCGGCGCTGCCTAGGACTCCATTGACACTTAGCGATCTTGGGCTTTGAGGTGGCATGAAGACGGCCACCACGTGATCACTCGGAGTTTGTGAAGACATCTGAAGATCGCGTGATGGCCGTGGCCGACAGCGTAGACCCTGAAGGCTGGATGGTCACCTTCAACGACTTGATGAGCCGGATCGCCGTCCACTTCGGACGAGTCGAACCCCGGCGCACGGCCACCGCATACGTGCGCGGCCTGCTGGCCGACATCGACCGCAAGAACTGCTGGAACCTGGCCGAGCACGCCGGACTGACCGGCCCGCAGGCCATGCAGCGCCTGCTGCGCAGCGCCCGCTGGGACGCCGACGCCGTCCGCGATGACGTACGCGCCTACGTCATCGACCAACTCGGCCACGACGGCGTGCTCATCGTGGATGAGACCGGCTTCCTGAAGAAGGGCGCCGGCTCGGCCGAGGTGCAGCGGCAGTACACCGGCACCGCGGGACGGATCGAAAACAGTCAGGTCGGCGTGTTCCTGGCCTACGCCACCCCGCGGGGCCGCGCGCTGCTTGACCGGCGGCTCTACCTGTCCGAACACCCCTGGCTGGCCGACCCCGACCGCTGCCGGTCGGCCGGAGTGCCCGACGAGGCCACCTTCGCCACCAAGCCCACCCTGGCCGCCGCAATGATCGCCGCCGCGTTGGAGGCCGGATTGTCGACCCGCTGGGTGAGCGGTGACGAAGTTTACGGCCAAGATCCTCATCTGCGCCTTCTGCTGGAACAGCGCCAGGTCGGCTACGTACTGGCCATCGCCGGCAACCGGAGCGCGTCAACCTGGACGGGATCGATCACAGCCCGGCCCAGATCGCCGCCGGCGTGGCCGATCGGCACTGGCACCGCTACCGCGCCGGCCAAGGCGCCAAAGGTCCGCGCTGGTACGCCTGGGCCTGGGCGCGCATCGACGAAGCCACCGCCGAGGGGTACCGGTGGCTGCTGATCCGCCGCAACCTGAGCACCGGCGAGCTGGCTTTCTACCGCTGCTACGCGCCCACGCCCATGCCCCGCATGGCTCTGGTGAAGATCGCCGGTATCCGCTGGGCCGTGGAGGAGTCCTTCCAAGCGTCCAAGGGCCAGGTCGGGCTGGACCATTACCAGGTGCGCACCTGGACTGCCTGGCACCGGCACATCACCCTGGCCATGCTCGCCCTTGCCTTCCTCGCTGACCTCGCAGCGCTCCAACCTCCCTGCGGCGATGAGCACATCCCCCTGACCATGCCCGAGATCCGCCGGCTGCTGGCCGCCCTCATCCTCACCCGGCACCGCCCCGTCCACCATGTCCTGCACTGGTCACAGTGGCGCCGCCGCCATCAAGCCACCGCCCGACGCTGCCACTACCAGCGCAGATCCCAGCCCTGATCGGGACTGTAAGAACAACGGCTCTGTCCCGTAATCGGTGGTGGCGTTGGACGCTTTGGGCCGGCGACCTCGAGAACGCGGTGGCGGGGCTGACACAACTCCTCGATCATTGCCGGTCGACTGGGGTGATCGGGCTGCTGCCCCGGGTTTGTCTGCACCTCGGCCGAGGTCACCTCCTTCTTGGCGGCACCGCGATGCGCGGGCCGCCTCCGAAGAAGGGCTCAAGATCGCTGAGGATACCGATCGGCCACACTTCGCGGCACATCTGTCGGGGCTGCTGGCGTGCGTGGCGGCGATCGAAGGGGACGAGGCCGGCTGCCGGGAGGCGATCGGTGATGTGCTCGTCGGCGAGCCGACCGAGCGCGGTATTGAGTCCCGATACGCGATGGACCTGCTCGATCTGGGATTCGGCCGATACGAGGCCGTGGTGCGTCGGATGGCGGAGACACTGCACGATCCCGCCATGTATCTGACGAATACGCTGGTCAACCAGGTCGAAGCGGCGGTGCATGCCGGTCGGCGGGACCTGGCGAAGAATGCCGCCGCCCGCTTCGGTGCCTGGGCCGAGGTCGCCGGCCGCCCCTGTGCCGAGGCCATGGAGTTGCGCTGCCGGGCTCTTCTGGCCGATGGTGCCGAGGCCGGACGTTTGTACGCGCGAGCCGTACAACTACATCGCGAGGACCGGGCGCAGCCGTTCGAGCGGGCGCGCACCGAGTTGCTTTATGAGACGTGGCTGCGACGGGACCGGCGCCGCAACGACGCGCGTGAGCCACTGCACTCGGCCCTGGAAATCTTCGAACGGCTCCGGGCCAAACCATGGGCCGAGCGGGCGGGAGCAGAGCTGCGGGCCGCGGGCGAGGCGCGCCAGGCCCAAGCTGCCGCTCCGGATCTCCTCGACCGCCTCACCCCGCAGGAGCTCAACGTCGTGCGGCTGGCCGCGAAGGGGCTGTCCAACCGGGACATCGGCGCCCGGTTGTTCGTCAGCCCGCGGACCGTCGGCTATCACCTCTACAACGCGTATCCCAAGCTCGGCGTGGCCTCCCGGACCGAAATCCGGCGGCAGCTCGAACTGCCGCGTCGTGAGCTTGAAGTACTTCGCGCTGTCGGCGGGCTGGAACGTGTCGCTCGACACCGAAAAGCGGGGGATCCTCACCCGCACCACACCACCGCCGACGACCACCTGTGTGTTCGGATCCTGCGCGGTATGCTCGCCGCCCGTTGGGACCGGCAGGCTGACCGTCCTCCACAGAGCGGGGTCCAGGTCCGGCCCGTTGAACTCGTCATAGGTCACGAAATCATCGCGGTCCGCCTGTGTCACTGCTTCCACCTCCGGGCGGATCGGGCAGGGCACCTTGCCATGATCAGCCTCCTTTTCGTTGCCGGGATCGGCATTGCTCTGTTCGATGGACGCTATGAGCCTTTGGCTCAATCCGGCATCTGCCGCGTGACTGGGTGCTCTCGGAAAGGCGACGACTGTGCGGGGCTGGTCGCGGAGAAGATGATGCCCGGCACAGGAAGGGGCACCGGTCATTTCGCGGTGGCCCATCCGGTGGTCGTAATACCACAGCAGCGCCGGCCGCGTCCGAATGCCGGGCAGCACCTCCACGCTCACCTCACGCTGGATGATCTCGTAACGGTCGGCCGAGCGGGAACTGCGCCGGCGCATCGTCACCGGCGCCTTGCTGTCCGCCGGGACCCACGTGGAGATGCTCGCACCCGCCGAGCCGGCACAGGACGGCGTGCTGACCGGTATGTCCGGGGCGGCCGGGCAGGCGACCGGCGGGGCACGGGTGATCCGCGAACCGGCCGGCGGTGAATCCTTGACTGGTCAATGGCGTAGGCATCCCTAGGAATCGGGCATCGCGCATCGGGGGGTGGCGATGCCGACGATGGAACAGGTGCTGCGGCTGGTGTCGCAGGGACACGACGACACGGGGAGCGCCGCGGCGCTCGGTATCCCCGCCGGACAGGCGTACCTCATCGTGACCGGCGTGGCCGCGGACGGCTGGGACGGCTCAGACGGCGTGGACGGCGGGGACGGCGGGGACACCGTCACCCGGGCTGAGCGCCAACGTCTAGACATGTTGCCCTCGCGCGACTTTGCCTGCACCGTCGAAGCGCGGCGTGCGCGGCTCGCCTGCGAGAAGAACCCGCAGGGACGGTGAGCCCCGTCGAGCCGGTCGAGGACCCGCGATGGATCTGAAGCCCGTCATCGAGATGGCCGGACAGGCGGTCGATCTGGCCGGCGTCGCCGCCATCGTGGTGGGGGCGCTGGCGGCGACCTGCCGGTTCGGCTACCGGCTGCTGCTGCGGCATCCCGCTCACGACGCCTACCAGAGGTATCGCAAGGGGCTCGGGCGGGCCATCCTCCTGGGGCTTGAGTTCCTCGTCGCGGCGGACATCATCCGGACGGTCGCGATCTCCCCGACGTTCGCGAGCGTCGGCGTCCTCGCGGTGATCGTCTTGGTGCGGACGTTTCTCAGCTTCTCTCTGGAGGTGGAGCTGGAGGGCCGCTGGCCGTGGCAGCAGGGGCCTCCGGCCGCGCGGAGGAGGCAGGCATGAGGTGGGGATCCTGGCGCCGTGCTCACCGGCCGGGCAGCTCACGGGCGGAGTTGTGGACGTGGCCGGTCACCGGGGCCATTCCGGGACGACGAGCAGGGCGAGGAGATCGGACGCCAGGTGGGCCACATCGTCGCCGAGATCCCGTCGTCCACCCCTGGCCACGACGTCGAGCCGATCCACGACGTGGCGGAACGCGTTCGGCTGGTCCTGGCCGGACGGGTGTCAGGCGGGAAACGGTGGTCGACGTGGGCCTCACCAGGGGATGTATCGGATCTGATACGTTGAGCGCTGTCTCTGTCCTTGGCAAATAGTGCCGTACAGAAAGGCGGAATGTGCGCGCCGACAATCAGATCTCTGACCAGAAACTGATGAAGGCCGACTTCAACGACATCTACCACCAGCCAGATCCCCGCCCCTACTACGATCGCCTCGGCAGCCTCGACTATGCCGTCCCCCACCATGGACAACGCGTCTTCCGCAAGGTACTCGACGCCCTCGACGTCGACACCCCGACCGTGGTGGACCTGTGCTGCTCCTACGGAGTGAATGCGGCTCTGCTGAAATGCGATCTCACACTCGACCACCTCTACGACCACTACCGCGACGAGGACATGGCCTGCCTGGCGAGCGAGGAACTCGCCGATGCGGACCGCGCCTTCTACGAGGACCGGCGCCGGCGCACTCCTCCCCGGGTGGTCGGCATCGACACCTCCGCACCGGCCGTCGAGTACGGCCTCCAGGTCGGCCTGCTGGACGAAGGTTTGATCGAGAACATGGAGTGCGACGACCCGTCACCCGAACTGGCCGCGGCTGTGAGCGAGGCCGACCTGATCACGGTCACCGGCGGCATCGGCTACATCACTGACCGGTCGATCGACCGGCTGCTCGACTGCACCCTGCCCGGCCAGCGCCCGTGGTTCGCCGCACTGTGCCTGCGGACCGTCGATTTCACTCCCGTGGCCGACACACTGGCCCGCCACGGGCTCGTCACCGAACAGCTGCACGACACCACCTTCCCCCAGCGAAGATTCGCCGACGACCGCGAACGCGACTTCGCCCTGGACAGCCTCGCCGCGCAAGGGCTCGACCCCGCCGGCAAGGAGGACGCCGGCGAGTACCACGTCAACGTGTTCCTTGCCAGGCCCAGCGAACACATCGCCGCCGCACCCATCGACACCGTCCTCGACGACATGACCTCCAGCTCGTCAGGCAGCCCTTTGCCCGGGTGAGCCGAACTTTCGGACCTTCCGGGGCCGGCGTACAGGGCCGGCCTCGGAAGGTCCCGCTCTCGCCTGGCAGACCTGGTGCCAGAAGTGCTGGACCGTCTGCCACAACGCCACAGCGTCACGGACGTTCGTGCGTGGCACAGAACGCCTGCCACCACCATTCCAAGCGAGCCACGCACGGCTGCCCGTTCAGGGTTGCCGGTCCTGCCGGATGAAGCACTCGGCCAGCCGCTCCGCCGGCCGAACGCGGCCGGCGAGGACAGCCCGCACACGACCTGGTTTCCTCGGCGTTTTCAGCGCTGTTCCGGAGGCGGGGGTCAGGGCGGGGTGAGGATGCCGCGGGCGATGGCGGTGGTGACGGCGGCGGTGCGGTCGGTGACGCCGAGCTTGTCGAAGATGCGCATCATGTGGCTCTTCACGGTCGCCTCGCTGATGAACAGCTCCCGGCCCGTCTCCGGGTTCGACAGGCCCCGGGCGGCGCACTCCAGCACCTGGATCTCCCGGCTGGTGAGGGAGGGAACGTCGCCGCGCATGCGGGTGGCCAGCTTGGCGGCGACCGGGGCGGCGAGCACGGTGCCGCCCGTCGCGGCCGTGCGGATGCCGGCGACCAGTTGTTCCGCCGAGGTGTCCTTCAGCAGGTAGCCGGTCGCACCCGCGGCGACGGCGCGCAGGATGTCGCCGTCGGAGTCGTAGGTGGTGAGGACGACGATCGCCTTCGCGGTCCCGGCCGCGACGATCCGCCGGGTCGCCTCGACGCCGCCCATGCCGGGCAGCCGCAGGTCCATCAGCACCACGTCGGGCTCGACGGCCGCCGCCAGCGCGACCGCCTCCTCGCCGGTGCCACACTCGGCGACCACCGAGAGGCCCTGCTGGGCGGCCAGCACGGCGCACAGGCCCTGCCGGACGATGGGGTGGTCGTCGACGATGAGGACGCGTACGGTCACGACGGCAGCTCCACCTGCACGAGCGTTCCCGAGGGCCGGTTGGGGCCGACGGTCAGCGTGCCGCCGATCTCGGTGACGCGCTCGCGCATGCCGCCGATGCCGTACCCGGCGCCGGGTGCGCGGTGGTCGAAGCCGTGGCCGTCGTCGCCGATGCTCAGGGTCACGTCCGTGTCCTCGTACGTCAGCATGCCCTCCACCCGGGCCGCGCCGGAGGCGTGCTTGCGGACGTTGGCCAGGGCTTCCTGGGTGACGCGTAACAGCACCACTTCCTCGTTGGGGGTGAGCCGGCGGGGTGTGCCGGTCACCGTGAAGGCGGCGTCGAGCGCCGTCTCCGCCGCGAACCGCTCGATGAGCCCGCGCAGCGCGTCCGGGAGCGAGGAGTCGCGGAGCTGGGGCGGTGGCAGCGCGGCGACCAGGGCCCTGGCCTCGGCCAGGTTGTCCATGGCGGTGCGGCGGGCCTGGTCGAGGTGGCCGCGGGCGGCCTGGTCGCGTTCGCAGGTGCCGGCCTTGGCGGCTTCGATCAGGAGCAGCACGCTGGTGAAGCCCTGCGCGAGTGTGTCGTGGATCTCCCTGGCCAGCCGCTCCCGCTCGGCCAGCACCCCGGCCTCCCTGCTGACCTCGGCCAGCTCCGTCCGCGCCGCGGCCAGCTCTTCGACGAGCCTGGCCCGCTGCCGGCTCTGCTCGATGATCCGGGTGATCCAGACACCGAGGACGAGTGCGGTCAGCAGCGCCACCGCCGCCATCAGGAGCACCGAGGCCGGCTCCTGCCCGTACGCGTCGCTGCGGACGATCATGACGGCGGCCATCGACGTCACGCTCGCGACCGTCACGGGGATGGCCCTGCGCAGCGGCAGCAGCGCCCAGATGTGCGGGTACAGCATGAACGACATCAGCGGGCCGGACGGCGCCGCCGCCCACAGCGCCGCCGACAGGGGGAGGGCGCCGCACAGGTAGACGACGCCCAGCCGGCCGTGGGTGCGGTGGAGTGCGCGGGCGCCGGTGACGGCGTACCAGCCGCACAGCAGCGCGAGGATGACCAGGGCGGCGGGCCGCTCGACGGTGGGCGGACCGGCGTCGCCGATGATGATGAGACCGGCGGTGAGCAGGGCGAACACGGCGAAGGCGAGATGCCAGCCGGGAACGGTCCGGTGCCAGTCGTCCCGTCCGGGATCGACCGGAGCTGTGAGCGTGCCGCCAGCCATCCCGCCAGTATGGACCGGCGATGCCTCCGCCGGGTATCCGACTGTCGTCGGAATCGGGGTCCCGTCCTCCGGTGACTGTCCGCGTGCCGTCGTGCTCGGGAAGACTCACCGGCCATGAACGCGAAACTCTCCGCACGGATCCTCGTCGCCCTGTCCGTGGTCTACGGCCTGACCGTCGGCCTGCTGGCCCTGCTCGGCGTCGCCCAGACGGCCATGATGACCTTCCTCATCGCCGGCGCCGTGGTGCTCGGCGGCCTATGGGTCGTGCGCGGCCTGTTCACCGGCCGCGGATAGCGGCTCCCCCCGCCCACCTCAGCCGCCCGCGGTCATAGCGGGGCACGGGCACGGCGATCGAGCGTCGCATTGGGGGTGCCCACCGGCCAGCGGTCACCAGGGCAGATAACTGAAGGCGGGGCAGCGGGTCAAACGTTTCGGGCCTGATAGGCCTCTCGGCTGGCCTCGATGTGCGGGACGTGTTCGATGGCCCAGCCGGCGAGGGCCAGTGCGGGCGGAATGAGGCTCTTTCCGGTGGGGGTCAGCGCGTATTCGACCCGTGGCGGAACCTCGGCGTGCACCGTCCGCGATACCAGGCCATCGCGTTCGAGGTTCCGGAGTGTGAGGGTCAGCATCCGCTGGGAGATCCCCGGGATTTGCTGGTGCAGGTCGGTGAAGCGCAGGCTTCCCTGGTCCAGGGTCGCCACGATCAGCAACGTCCACTTGTTGCAGATGCGGTCGAGGATGGCGCGGATGGTCCGTCCTCCGTCCCCTCGGATCATGCAGGTGTGCTCGTACTCCGACATGACAGCCCCCTGTGCGCAACGCACACGTATGTGCCTTTTGTAAGGCATCCAATAGTGACGCATCATGAGGCTACTTACGACTGGTAACCATCCTGAGCCAGCCCTGCGTCACCCTATTCCGAGGTGCCTTCATGGAGATTTCCTACACGATCGTCGCAGTCCTTCTGGCCCTCTTCTACCTCTACGCCGGAGGCAAGAAGGTCGTGCAGAGCCAGGAGCGACTTCAGCCGATGATGGGCTGGGTCGACACCGTTCCCATGCCGCTCGTCCGCCTGATCGGAGTGCTGGAAGCCCTCGGCGCGGCCGGGCTGATCCTGCCGCCGCTGACCGGGATCGCGTCCTGGCTTGCCATCGCCGCAGCGGTCGGCCTGGTCCTGATCCAGGTCGGTGGCATCGCAGTCCACCTGACCCGCGGCGAGGCCCGGCTGATCGGACTCAACGTCGTCCTCCTGGCAGCCGCTGCGGCAACCGCCTGGCTCGGCACAACGTGGCTCTGAACCGTCCGCCCGGTCCCGGCCCGACCTCGTCGAGCGCTTGCGCCGCATGAGGAGAGCTGGTCACGGGAGGTCCAGGGCCAGACAGAGGTGGCGCGCTCGTGTGGGCTGACCGGCCCCCCGCCACGCCGTCGACCCTACCGAGACGTCAGGAACGTTCGGCGAGGGCGGCGCGGGTCAGGAAGGCGACCGCGACGAGGGGGATGGCACTCAGGCCCTGCATGGTGGCGTACCAGGGCGGGCAGAGGCCGGGGATCAGGTCCACGCCGACGATCGCGATCGGCATGATCGTGGTGATGGTGCGTACGCGTTCCAAGCTCGTTCGCGAGCCTCCCTCAGCCCGGGTGAGGAGGCGGTGCAGGAGCGGGGCCACGGCGAGGAGGATGACCGCGCGTACCCACATGAAGGTGCTGGCGGTGTCGCCGACGATCGTCAGTACGGCGACCGTCACGAGGGTGAGGGCGCTGAACACGCCGTAGATGTAGATGCACTTGAAGGCGTTCTTCGTCATGCCGGCGACGTTACGGACGGTGAGGGTGTGTCCGGTATGAGGCTGTGCGTACGGCCGGGTGGGGCCAGACCCACTCCCTAGAGCCCGTGGATGCGGCGGCCGGTGACCTGGTGGGGGACGATGCGGATGTAGAGGTGGCGTTCGCCGCCCGCCCACGGGGTGACGTCGGCGTCGATCGGGGCCTCGTCGTCGGTGACGTGGTGGGCGGGGCCCTGGACGAGGACGCTCCAGCCCTCGCGGCGCGCCTCGTCGATCCTGTCCACCTCGAAACCGATCTTGATCTCCACGCCTTTCAGGCCGGTGCGCAGGTCCTGGTCCATGGGGCCGCCGTGCTGGGTGCGGAAGACGATCGCGCCGTCGTGCACCGTGTAGTTCACCGGCAGCACCGTCGGGCCGTGCGAGCCGTTGAACGCCACCCGACCGATGCCACCGGGCGCGATCAGGCGCAGGCACTCCCCGGGCTCCAGCCGCTCCAGCTCGGGCTGCCCGGCGGTGGCGCCCCGGCCGGGCGGGCGGTCGAAGCCGCCGCCCAGCAGGTCCTCGGGCGTGGTCTCCAGCGCCTTGGCCAGCCGGGTCACCGTATCCCTGTCGGGGGTGCCCAGGTGGTCCTCCAGGTACTGGACGTATCCGGGCGACATGTCCGCGCGACCGGCCACCTCCTCCAGCGTGAAGCTCAGCTTGGTGCGGTGGTGGGTGATGCGACGTCCGAAATCGCCAGGATTCTTCATAAGGCTCTCCATACGTCAGAAGTTACCGATCCGTACGGCGCGGCCGACAGGGCCTTTGGTCCCTGATCGCCGGCCGGACCGGAGGGACTTCCGGCCCTGTTCGCCGGCCTCGCGCTGGGGTCGGATGGCGGTGAACCCGAGCACCCCATCGAGAAGAGGACTGTGCTCATGACCCCAGTCATGGAGCTGCTGGCCGCGCCGGAGGAGAAAGAGGCCGAGCAGCTGGACCCCTCGTGGCGGGCGGCCAACGGCCGGTGATCGTGCTCCGATCGCCCAAGGGCTGAGCTGTTCGACGGCACCGGCGCGCCCGCCGAGACCGTACGAGCGCTCCCGCCGGAGCTCAGTCAGCCACGCGCTGCTGCACCACGCGCCGTGCCCGCTCGCCTTCGTCAGGGTCCCGCGATGACCCCGCGCGGTGCCTGGACGAGCAGACAGGCGGCTCGGAGACTGAGGGTCACCGAACGACGTCGAAGGGTGAGGGCGAGATGACGGAGACCGGCGGACGGCAGGCGATGCTCATGCTGTCCCTCGCGACCGTGGGGTTCGCGGTGAACTTCTGGGCCTGGGCCCTGCTCAGCCCGCTGGGCCCGCGTTTCAAGGAGCTGCTCGGCCTCTCGGCGCCGCAGCAGGCGCTCCTGGTGGCGGTGCCGGTGATCGTGGGCTCGCTGGGCCGGATCCCGGTGGGCGCGCTGACCGACCGGTACGGCGGACGGGTGATGTTCCCCCTGGTGTCGGCCGTCACCATCGTCCCTGTGCTGTTCATCGGCCTGGCGGGCCAGACGTCTTTCGCGGCGCTGCTGGCCGGCGGGTTCTTCCTCGGCATCGCGGGCACCGCGTTCGCCGTCGGCGTGCCGTTCGTCAACGCGTGGTTCCCGCCACAGCGGCGCGGCCTCGCCGTGGGGATCTTCGGCGCGGGCATGGGCGGCACCGCCGTCAGCGCCCTGACCACGGTCGGGCTGGTCGAGTGGGGTGGCGCGGCGGCTCCGTTCGTCATCACGGCGGTCGTGCTGGCGATCTACGCGGTCGTGTCGTGGCTGGTGCTACGGGACGCGCCGGGCCGCAGCATCCCCGGGCAGCCGCTGATGACGCGCCTGGCGGCCACCGCGCGGCTGCCGATCACGTGGCAGGCCTGCCTGCTGTACGCGGTCGCGTTCGGCGGCTACGTCGCCTTCTCCGTCTACCTGCCCGCCTACCTGCAGACCGGGTACGGCCTGGAGCAGGCGGACGCCGCGTACCGGATGGCCGGGTTCGTCGTGCTGGCGGTGCTGATGCGGCCGCTCGGCGGCTGGCTGTCGGACCGGATCGGCCCCGTCCGCGTCCTGGCCGGGGTGTTCGCCGTGGTCGCCGTCATGGCCGCGATCCAGGCCCTGACGCCGCCGCTGCTGCCGGTGGGCACGGTCGCGTTCCTGTCGATGGCGGCGGCGCTCGGCGCGGGCAGCGGCGCCACGTTCGCGCTCGTCGCCCAGGTCGCCCCGGCCGACAAGGTCGGCTCGGTCACCGGGCTGGTGGGGGCGGCCGGCGGGCTGGGCGGGTTCGTGCCGCCGCTGGTCATGGGCTTCATCTACGGCCGGCTCGGCTCGTACGGACTCGGCCTCGCCCTGCTGGCCGTCACCGCCGCGCTCGCCGTCGTCCTGACCCTGACCGCGGTACGGGCCCACGCGTGAGCGTCAGCGCGACGGCTCCCAGCCGCGCCGGGGCCGCCCCTCGTCCCTGCTGCGATAGACGATGTACGGCCGGGTCAGGTAGCCGACCGGCGCGGTGAGCATGTGCACCAGCCGGGTGAACGGCCAGATCGCGAACAGCACCAGCGCGCTCAGTGCGTGCAGCTGGAACAGCAGGGGCACGCCCGCCATCAGGGCGGGTTCCGGCTGGAAGGAGAAGATCGACCGGAACCAGGGCGAGACGGTCGTCCGGTAGTCGTAGCCGCCGCCGGTGATGTTGGCCAGGACGGTGGCGGCCAGGCCGAGGGCGATGGTGAGGGCGAGGACGGCGTACATGAGCTTGTCGTTGCGGGTGGTGGCGGTGAAGACGGGGCCGACCGTGCGGCGGCGGTAGATGAGGATGGCCAGGCCGCCCACGGTCGCGACGCCCGCGATCGTGCCCAGGACGACGGCGAGCAGGTGGTAGAGCCCTTCCCCGATGCCGACGGCCTCGGTCCAGCTCTTGGGGATCACCAGGCCGCCGACGTGGCCGAGCGCCACGACCAGGATACCGAAGTGGAACAGCGGGCTGCCGACGCGCAACAGCCGCGACTCGTACAGCTGGGACGAGCGCGTCGTCCAGCCGAACTTGTCGTAGCGGTAGCGCCACACGTGCCCGAGCACGAACACGGTCAGCGCCACGTACGGCAGCACCACCCACAGCAGGACGCTCATCGGCCCGCCTCCATGATCGCGTACGGTTCCAGGCCGACCGCCTCGGCGGGCGGGCCCTCGGCGGCCAGCCGCAGCGCGGCCTCCCGCTCGCGCGCGCCCGCCGGCGGCAGCGTGGCCAGCACGGCGGCCACCACGTCCGCGTACGGCGAACCCTCCTCGCGCAGCGCCGCGTGCAGCACCTCCACGCCCGCCCGGTGCTCCAGCAGCAGCCGGCGGGCCTCGCGGACGGCGCCGCGCGCCGACAGCTCGCACACCACGGCCAGGTGGTCGGGCAGCTCGCCGTCGGCGAGCTCGAAGCCGGCTGTTTTCAGCGCGTGCTGGAAGCGCAGCAGCGCGGCGCCGCGCTTGCGGGTGTCGCCGTAGGCGTAATAGGTGAGGTAAGGGCAACAGCGCCGCTTCATGTCGAACGTGGCCACGTAGTGCGCGGCCAGGGCGGCCTGGCCGGTGGCGGCCACGTGGCCGAGGAAGGCGGACAGCCGCTCGCGTGCCTCACCGGCCGGCAGCCCGCCGACCGCTTCGCGCAGCACGGCGAGCCCGTCGTGCAGCCGGTCGTCGGGGTAGCCGAGCAGCACAGAGGCGACCATGTGGACGGTCCGCACGCTCACTTCTTCCTCCTCGGGAACAGGCCGTCTGGGACGCCCTTGCCGTCCCAGTTGAGTAGGTTGACCCGGCCGCGCAGCTCGTCGGCGTCGTCCAGGTCGTCGCCGGTCTGGCGCTCGCGCAGGGCGTGGAAGTTCTCCACCGCGACCGGCGCGGGCCGCCCGGACGCCTCGCCGAACGGGCCGTTCATGCCGGGGCCGCCCTCGTAGTCCAGGCTGCAGCCCAGCTCCTCCAACTGGGCGGCCTGCTCGGCGTGGGCCTTGGGGATGACGTACCGCTCGCCGTAGGGGGCGAGCGCGAGCAGCCGGTGCATGGCCTCGACCTGCGCGCCGCTCATTCCGACCGCCTGCGCGATCGACGTGTCGGGCTCCTGGCCGAGGTTGAGCCGGCGCATGTACGAGCGCATCGCGGCCAGCCGGCGCAACACCGCCCGCACCGGCTCGGGGTCGCCGGCCGTGAACAGCTCGGCGAGGTAGCCGATCGGGATGCGCAGCGCGTCGATCGCGCCGAACAGGTTGCCCGCGTCCTCGCCGTCGTGCCCGGTGCCCGCCAGCACGTCCACCACGGGGGACAGGGGCGGGATGTACCAGACCATCGGCATCGTCCGGTACTCCGGGTGCAGCGGCAGCGCGACACCGTACTCGAAGATCAGCCGGTGGATCGGGGAGTCACGGGCGGCGTCCAGCCAGTCGTCGGGGATGCCCTCGGCGCGGGCGGCGGCGATCACGCCGGGGTCGCGCGGGTCGAGTAGCACGCCCTTCTGCGCCGCGAACAGATCCCGCTCGTCCGGCACTGAGGCGGCCTCGGCGACGCGGTCGGCGTCGTACAGGACGAGGCCGATGTAGCGCAGCCGGCCCACGCACGTCTCCGAGCAGACCGTCGGGATGCCCACCTCGACGCGCGGGAAGCAAAACGTGCACTTCTCCGCCTTGCCGGTGCGATGGTTGAAGTACACCTTCTTGTACGGGCACCCCGTCACGCACATCCGCCATCCCCGGCAGCGGTCCTGGTCCACCAGCACGATGCCGTCCTCCGACCGCTTGTACAGCGCGCCGGACGGGCAGGAGGCCACGCAGGAGGGGTTGAGGCAGTGCTCGCAGATGCGCGGCAGGTAGAACATGAACGCCCGCTCGAACTCCAGCCTGACCTGCTCCGACAGCTTCCGCAGCACCGGGTCGGGCGAGGGGTCGCCGGCCAGGTCGTCGTCCCAGTTCGCGCTCCAGCCGATCTTCATGGGGCGTCCGGTGATGAGCGAGCGGGGCCGGGCCACCGGGGTGTCGGCCTGCATGGGGGCGGAGAAGAGCCGGTCGTAGTCGTACGTCCAGGGCTCGTAGTAGTCCTGGATGGACGGCATGAGCGGATTGGCGAAGATCGTCAGCAGCTTCCTGAGCCGGCCGCCGGCCTTCAGCGTGAGCCGGCCGCGCCGGTTCAGCTCCCAGCCGCCCTGCCACTTCTCCTGGTCCTGGTAGCCGCGGGGGTAGCCCTGGCCCGGGCGGGTCTCGACGTTGTTGAACCAGACGTACTCGGTGCCCGCCCGGTTGGTCCACGCCTGCTTGCAGGTGACGGAACAGGTGTGGCAGCCGATGCACTTGTCCAGGTTCATCACCATGGCGAGCTGTGCCATCACGCGCATCAGTAGTCGACCTCCTGGCTGCGGCGGCGGATCACGGTGACCTCGTCGCGCTGGTTGCCGGTCGGGCCCAGATAGTTGAAGGCGAAGCTGAGCTGGGCGTACCCGCCGATCAGATGGGTGGGTTTGACCAGGAGGCGGGTGAGCGAGTTGTGGATGCCGCCACGCAGGCCGGAGATCTCGCTCTTGGGCACGTCCACCACCCGCTCCTGGGCGTGGTACATGAACACCGTGCCCTCCGGCATGCGGTGCGAGACGACCGCGCGGGCCACCACGACGCCGTTGCGGTTGACCGCCTCCACCCAGTCGTTGTCGCCGACGCCGGCCTTCGCGGCGTCGGCCGGGCTCATCCAGATCGTCGGCCCGCCCCGCGACAGGGTCAGCATGAGCAGGTTGTCCTGGTACTCGGAGTGGATGGACCACTTCGAGTGCGGGGTGAGGTAGCGCACGACCACGCCCTGCTCGCTCGCACCCAAGGCCGGTTCGCCGAACATCGCGGTCATGTTCAGCGGCGGCCGGTAGACCGGCAGCGCCTCGCCCGCCTCGTGGATCCAGTCGTGATCGAGGTAGAAGTGCTGGCGGCCGGTGAGCGTGTGCCAGGGCTTGAGGTGCTCGACGTTGATCGTGAACGGCGCGTAGCGCCGCCCGTCGCTCTCGCTGCCCGACCACTCCGGCGAGGTGATCACCGGCACCGGCCTGGCCTGGGTGTCGGCGAAGGTGATCTGCCGGTGCTCGTCGGCCAGCCCGTCGAACGACGTGCCGGTCCGCCGGCCCAGCGTGGCGAACCCCTGCGCGGCCAGGCGCCCGTTCGTGGTGCCCGACAGCGCCAGGATGGCCTCGCACAGGTCGCTGTCGCGGGCCAGCGACGGGCGGCCGTCCCGCGTGCCGTTGAGCCGGGACAGCCGGTCGATCTCGCCCGACACGTCGTACGTCAGGCCCTTGGTGGTCGCGCCGAGCCGCTCCAGCAGCGGGCCGAGCGCGGCCATCTTCTCCGCCACCGCCGCGTAGTCGCGCTCCACCACGACCACCTTCGGGAAGTCGCGGCCCGGTGTGGGGCGCCTGTTGAGCGCGCGCCAGTCGTGCACGCGGCCGTGCGGGGTGGCCAGCTCGTCGGGGGTGTCGTGCAGCAGCGGCACGGCGACCAGGTCCTTGCGCGTGCCGAGGTAAGTGCGGGCCAGGTCGCTGAACGCGCGGGCGATGGCGTGGAAGGCGGCGAAGTCCGTGCGGGTCTGCCACGGCGGGTCGATGGCCGGGGTGAAGGCGTGCACGAACGGGTGCATGTCGGTCGAGGACAGGTCGTGCTTCTCGTACCAGGTGGCGGCCGGCAGCACGATGTCGGAGAACAGCGTCGTGGACGTCATCCGGAAGTCCAGCGACAGCAGCAGGTCGAGCTTGCCGCGCGGCGCCTCCTCCGGCCAGGCCACGCCCTCGGGACGGCTTTCGGGCGGGGCCTGCTGGGCGCGGACGGCCGAGTCGGCGCCGAGCAGGTGGCGCAGGAAGTACTCGTTGCCCTTGGCCGAGGAGCCCAGCAGGTTGGCCCGCCACACGGTCAGCACGCGCGGCCAGTTCGCGGGGGCGTCGGGGTCCTCGCAGGCGAAGCCGAGCCGCCCGGTGGCGACCTGCCCCGCCACGTACGCGGCCGGGTCGTCGCCCGCCTCGTCGGCCAGGTCGAGCGGGTTGCGGTCGAACGTCGGATACGACGGCATCCACCCCAGCCGGGCCGACTGCGCCAGCAGGTCCGCGGTGGCCTTCCCGGCGAAGACGCCCTCGGCGAGCGGTGAGGAGACGACGTCGGCGCTGTAGGTGTCGTAGCGCCACTGGTCGGTGTGCAGATACCAGTACGCGGTGCCGATCATCTGCCGGGGCGGCCGCAGCCAGTCCAGCCCGAACGCCAGCTGCGCCCACCCGGTGATCGGCCGGCACTTCTCCTGCCCGACGTAGTGGGCCCAGCCGCCGCCGTTGACGCCCTGGCAGCCGGTCAGCGTGGTCAGCGCCAGCATCGCCCGGTAGATGGCGTCGGAGTGGAACCAGTGGTTCGTCCCCGCCCCCATGATGATCATCGAACGGCCGCCCGACTCCTCCGCGCTGGCGGCGAACTCCCTGGCGATCCTCGCCACCGCCTGCGCCGGGACGCCGGTGATCGCCTCCTGCCAGGCCGGCGTGCACGGCTCGTTCTCCGATGCTCCCCGCAGCCCGTCGCGCGCCACCCCGTACTGGGCGAGCATCAGGTCGTACACCGTCGTGACCAGGTGGCCGCCGACCCGCCGCACCGGCACGCCGCGCTCCAGCACGCCCTCGCTGTCGAAGCGGGGCAGCGCGACCGTCACCGCCTCCGCTCCCATGCAGGTCAGCAGCGGGTCCACGCCGTCCAGGTCGAGGTTCCAGCGGCCCTGCCCCTGCTCGCCGTAGCGGAAGGCGAGCGAGCCGTTCGGCACGACCGGCTCGCCGGTGCGCGCGTCCAGCAGCACCGTCGCGAACGCCCCCTCCGGCCTGCCGAGATCGGCCGCCGTGAGGAACTTGTCCGGCACGTACGACCCGCCGCGCTCCCGCAGCCGCACCAGGAACGGCAGGTCCGTGAAGCGCTTGACGTAGCCGGTGAAGGCGGGCGTCTCGCGATCGACGAAGAACTCCTTGAGGATCACGTGCCCCATCGCCATCGCCAGTGCGCCGTCCGTGCCCGGGTGCGGGGCCAGCCACTCGTCGGCGAACTTGGCGGCGTCGTTGTAGTCGGGCGCCAGCACCACCACCTTCTGCCCGCGGTAGCGCGCCTCGGCCATGTAGTGGGCGTCCGGCGTGCGGGTGACCGGCACGTTCGAGCCCCACAGCATCAGGTACGCCGCGTCCCACCAGTCGGCCGACTCCGGCACGTCCGTCTGGTCGCCGAACACCTGGGGCGAGGCGACCGGCAGGTCGGCGTACCAGTCGTAGAAGGACAGCATCGCGCCGCCGATCAGCGAGACGAACCGGGCGCCGACCGCGTGCGAGGCCATCGACATGGCCGGGATGGGGGAGAAGCCCGCCACCCGGTCGGGGCCGTAGGTCCTGATGGTGTGCACGTGCGCGGCGGCGATGATCTCGCATGCCTCGTCCCAGCTGATGCGGACGAGCCCGCCCTTGCCCCGCGCCGACTGGTAGCCGGCCCGTTTGCCCGGGTCAGAGGTGACCTCCGCCCACGCCGCCACCGGATCACCCAGCCGCGCCTTCGCCTCCCGGTACAGCTCCACCAGGACGCCGCGCGCGTACGGGTAGCGGACGCGGGTGGGGGAGTAGGTGTACCAGGAGAAGGCCGCGCCACGAGGACAGCCGCGCGGCTCGTACTCCGGCCGGTCGCCCCCGACGCTCGGATAGTCGGTCTGCTGCGCCTCCCACGTGATGATGCCGTCCTTGACGTACACCTTCCACGAGCACGAGCCGGTGCAGTTCACGCCGTGCGTGGAGCGGACCACCTTGTCGTGGCTCCACCGGTCCCGGTAGAAGGCGTCCGCCCGCCGGCCGCCCACCTGGTGGAGCGCCCTGAGGTCCGGCGAGACCGTGCCGGGCCGCAGGTGCCGTCCCAGCCTCAGCAGCGCGTCGCTGACCGCTCCGTCCATGTCACTCGCCCCTGCCGTCGTCGGTGGTGGGGGAGAAAAAGTGCCCGCCCCCGCCGCCCACCCTTCCTGATCAGGGCGGCGGGAACGGGGGCCGAAAGGCACCCGCGCGAAGGACCAAGGTCCTTCGCAGAAGTCAGTCCTTGCGGTCGGCGTGCAGCCGTGCCGCCAGCGCCGCGGCCTGCGTGCGGCGCTGCATGTCGAGCTTCGACAGCAGGTTGGAGACGTAGTTCTTGACCGTCTTCTCGGCCAGGAACATGCGCTCGCCGATCTGCCGGTTGGTCAGCCCCTCGCCGATGAGCTCGAGGATGTGACGCTCCTGCTCGGTCAGCGCCGCCAGCGGGTCCTTCCTGGCGGCCTGGTCGCGCAGCCGCTGCAGCATGGCCGCCGTGGTCTGCGGGTCGAGCAGCGACTGCCCCGAGGCCACCGTACGGACCGCGCCCACCAGGTCGGAGCCGTGGATCTGCTTGAGCACGTATCCCGCCGCGCCCGCCATCACGGCGTCGAACAGCGCGTCGTCGTCGGCGAACGACGTCAGCATCAGGCACGCCAGCCCCGGCACCCGGGAGCGCACCTCGCGGCAGACGTCCACGCCGTTGCCGTCGGGCAGCCGGACGTCGAGCACCGCCACGTCGGGGGTGAGCGCCGGGATGCGTGCGATCGCCGACTCGGCGGTGCCCGCCTCGCCGATCACCTCGATGTCGTCCTCCGAGTCGAGCAGCGCGGCGACACCTCGGCGCACGACCTCGTGGTCGTCGAGGAGGAACACACGAATCATGTCTGTGACGCTACCGAAGCGGCGCTCCCGCCGAAAGGACGAAAGTCCCTTGCCCGACCGCCGAAGGTCCACTGCCGCACGGCTTCCCGCACGCTCGGGCAGGCGCGCCGCTCGGCGTGTCAGCCGAAACGGTGCGCGGGCGCGCCGGCCTACCAGGTGTGGACGTACCGGGTGTTTCGCCGCCGCCGGACCGCGACTCCGTGAGGAGTCCCTCGCCTGAGCTACCGCCGGCGGCTTTCGTCAGCCGCAGTGGACTCCGAACGCGGCATCGCCGGTGCGGTACCAGTCGCCGTTGTAGGTCAGTTGCCCCTCGGCGTAGACGCACTTGTGCTTCAGGTACAGCTTGACCGGGCCCGCGTAGTAGCGGTAGTTGGCGCTGCTGCCGATCGGTGGGTCACTGACGGTGCGCGAGCCGCCGTCGCTCAGGAAGACCCTGATGTGGTGCGCCACGCCGTCCCACGCGGCCTTGGCCCGGGCGATGGCGCAGTTGTAGCCGTTGGAGGGGTTGTAGTAGAGGTCCAGGCTGCCGCCGACGGCGTCGCCGTAACGCAGCGGGTACGACGACAGGAAGTTGTACCCGGATCCGCAGCTGCCGCCGGTGGCGGAGGCGGGCTGCGCCGTTACCGCCGACAGCGGGATGGTCACGACGCACGCCGCCAGGACGGCGGCCAGCTTGCTACGCAGGGACATGTGGGGGGCCTTTCGCGCAAATGATCACAAACTCGCGCGATCTTACTCCATAACGTCCCCAGCGCGTCCGACGCCCTCGACGACCTCCTGCCGGCGCATGATCAGGCGCTGTGGGTTTCTTGAGTGTTCGCTTGCCCTGATCGACGCCGGACGTGGGCATGACCGCCGGATGGCACGCCTTCCCTTGCACGACCGCGCGGACTTCGACGCCGCCGAGCGCGGCTTCATCGCGAGCCTGTCACCCGCCCTGATCACGGCGGCCGACGGCGAGGTCGTCTGGGACAACGACGCGTACGCCTTCCTCGACGGCGACTGCCCAGGCACCGCGCACCCCAGCCTCTGGCGGCAGGCGCAACTGTGCGCCAAGCAGGGCCTGTTCGAGGTCACCGAGGGTGTCTACCAGGTACGCGGCCTCGACCTGTCGAACATGACCCTCGTCGAGGGCGAGCGCGGCGTCATCGTCATCGACCCGCTCGTCTCCACCGAATGCGCCGCCGCCGCGCTCGAGCTCTACCGCGGCCATCGCGGCGACCGCCCGGTCACCGGCCTGATCTACACCCACCCCCACGTCGACCACTTCGGCGGCGCCCGCGGCGTCACCGGCGGCGACGCCATTCCCGTGCTCGCGCCCGCCCACTTCATGGAGCACGCCGTCGCCGAGAGCGTCTACGCCGGCACCGCCAGGAACCGCCGCGAGGCCTACATGTACGGCCAGCACCTGCCCCGCGGCCCGGAGGGCCAGCTCGGCTGCGGCCTCGGCATGGGCAGCTCCGCCGGCACCGTCTCGCTCGTCCCGCCCACCCTGGACGTCACCCGCACCGGCCAGGAGGAGACGGTGGACGGCGTACGCATCGTCTTCCAGCTCACGCCCGGCACCGAGGCGCCCGCCGAGATGAACGTCCTCTTCCCCGACCGGCGCGCCCTGTGCATGGCCGAGAACGCCACGCACAACCTGCACAACGTCCTGACCCTGCGCGGCGCGCCGGTCCGCGAACCCCGCGTCTGGTCCCGCTACCTGGCCGAGGCCATCGCGCTGTTCGCCGGCCAGGCGGACGTGGCCTTCGCCTCCCACCACTGGCCCACCTGGGGCCGCGAGCACATCGTCACCTTCCTGTCCCAGCAGCGCGACCTGTACGCCTACCTGCACGACCGGTCAGCCACAACGTCAAGGCGATCTACCAGCGCTACCTGGGCTGGTTCGACGGCAACCCCGCCCACCTGTGGGAGCACCCCCCGGCCGAGCTGGCCAGGCGCTACGTCGAGCTGCTCGGCGGCGCCTCCGCCGTGGTCGCCCTGGCCGGCCGCTACATGCGGGAGAACGACCTGCGCTTCGCCGCGACCCTGCTCAACCACGCCGTCTTCGCCGACCCTGGCGACTCCGCCGCCCGCGGCCTGCTGGCGCAGGTCTACACCCGCCTGGGCCACGGCGCCGAGAACGCCACCTGGCGCAACTTCTACCTGACCGGCGCCCAGGAGCTGACCGGCTCGCCGTCGAAGCCCGCGGCCGGCACCATCTCACCGGACCTGCTCAGCGCCCTGACCGCCGAGCAGGTCTTCGACTCGCTGGCCATCCGCGT
Source organism: Nonomuraea salmonea (assembly GCF_042428605.1). NCBI lineage: Bacteria > Bacillati > Actinomycetota > Actinomycetes > Streptosporangiales > Streptosporangiaceae > Nonomuraea > Nonomuraea salmonea. The sequence continues at coordinate 445,421 of NZ_JBHMCF010000008.1, read as the reverse complement.
CAACGGCCCCGGAGCCTGGAACGAGCGCTTCGCCATCGACTGGCACCTCACCGACACCGGCGAGCACCATCGCACCACGATGTCCAACGGCGCCCTGATCCACGAGCGCAACCCGTGCGGGAACGGCGCCGACCTGACGCTACGGCTGACCAAGGAGCGCCTGATGAGCCTGATCACCGGCGACACCGGCGGTGACGGCCTCGCCCACGACGGAGACCTGACCGTCCTGCGACGGCTGACCGCGGTCCTGGAGCAGCCCACCCCGGACTTCGCCATCGTCACACCCTGAACAGGTGCGTGGCCGGAGACCGATGAGGCTCTGGTCAGGACGAGCCGGTCGCGGTGAAGTCGATCTCCTTGAGCTCGGGGTTGAACGCCTCGGCCTCCAGCAGGCCCTCTGACCTGCGGGTTGCGTCTTTGGCGCCTACTTGGTCCGCCCTTCCGGCGAGGGCTTTCGGGCGAGCAGTCCCGCGAGCATGGTGCCCAGCATCTCGCCGTACATGGTGGCGAAGTCCACCCGTGAGCTGGCGAGCCGGGGATCGGCCGTGGCCTCGACGACGGCCGGGGACGGATTGCCGAATGGCCACAGACCCACCAGCACGACGACGGCGTAGTCCGTCAGCCTGATCGCGTCCTCCTCGGCAAGGGCCGGCACCCGCTCGCCGACCGCCTTCGCCAGCCTGGCGCGGTGTTCCTGGTAGGAGAGCTTGTACGTGTGCACGGCCTCGGACGAGACGTTCCGCTCCAGAACGCTCGGCAGCAGGCTCCACAGCTGGCACAGGACCGGCCGGGCGGCGAGGGAGTCGGCCCAGGCCCGTATGACCTGTCCCGGCTCGCAGGGAGGAGCGGGCCATTCGCCGGCCAGGGCTTCGATCCAGGCGAGCCGCATCCGTTCCAGAAGCCCCAGGAAGACGCCATCGCGGGTCTCGAAGTAGCGCACCACGTGCGTCTTGGACACGCCCAGCCGCCGCGCGAGCTCGCGGAGGCTGATCTTCTCGGCCGGCATCTCGCCCAGCAGCGCCTCGGCGGCGACGAGGATCTCCTGCCGGCGAAGCTCCCGCTGCTCAGGCCGCCTGGCCCGCTGGAAGGCCGGCGGCTCCGGGTCGTCCATCGCATCTCCTCGCGGTGCAGGTGGCACGGAAGATCCAGCTTAGCGGTCCGCCGGACATTTACTTCGTGTCCACTGGACACCTAAACTGATAAGAGTCCACTGGACACCAATGCAATGAGGAGCAACATGCAGAAGGCCCGCATCACTCTTGGGCACAGCGACATCTCCGTCCGGCCGATCGGCCTGGGCTGCATGGGGATGTCCCAGTTCTACGGAGACGCCGACGACAAGGAGTCCGTCGCCGCGATCCACGCCGCGATCGACGCCGGCATCGACTTCTTCGACACCTCCGACATCTACGGCGCGGCAGGGGCGGTCGTCGGCCGGCGGCAGAGAAGTTTCGGGCACAACGAAGAGCTGTTGGGCCGTGCCGTGCGCGGGATGCGCGACCAGGTGGTCCTGGCCACCAAGTTCGGCGCGCGGCTCGCCCCGGAGGGCGGGGTGGTCTTCGACGGGCATCCCGACTACGTGACCGCCGCCTGCGACGCCAGCCTGCGCCGCCTCGGCGTCGACCACATCGACCTCTATTACTGCCACCGCCATGACACCTCCGTGCCGATCGAGGACACCGTCGGCGCGATGGCCGCTCTGGTGACGGCGGGCAAGGTGCGCGCTATCGGGCTCAGCGCGGTCGGGCCGGACGTGCTTCACCGGGCGTCCGCCGTGGCGCCCCTCTCGGCCCTCCAGAGCGAGTACTCGCTGTGGGCCCGCGAGGTGGAGCAGGAGGTGCTGCCCACCTGCCGCGAGCTGGGCATCACCTTCGTCCCCTACAGCCCGCTGGGGCGAGCCGCACTCGCCGGCCGCTTCACCACCGGCACGTCGTTGTCCGCCGACGACTTCCGCTCCAGCCTGCCGAAGTTCGAGGGGGAGAACTTCGCGCACAACCTCCGCCTCATCGACGGGCTCAAGACGTTCGCCAGCGAACGGGGATACGCGCCCGGGCAGGTCGCCCTGGCCTGGCTGCTGGCCCAGCCGTATGACATCGTGCCCATTCCCGGCACGAAGCGGGCGGCGTACGCGCGTCAGAACATCGCCGCCACGTCCGTGCCGCTCAGCGCGGACGACCTCGCCTTGCTGGCGGACCTGTTCGACCCGGCGCGTGTACGAGGCGGCCAGTACGGCGCGCTCAACCAGCGCTCGCAGCACCGCACGCCGTCCGGAAAGACAGCGGAGGCCGGTAGCCCTCGCGGTAGTACTGCTCCCTGAACTCCTCCTTGCGCAGCAGGCCGGCCTCCGGCACCATGCCGAGTACCTGCCGGTCGTCGTCGATGACCGGAACGGCGCTGACGCCGGCCGCGATGAGCGTCTCCGCGATCTCTTTGAACGGGGTTGCGGCGGATACGGCGATGACCTTCTCCGTCGTCACGTCCGCGACGGTCATGCGCATGATGTCCTCCTTGTCGGCTACCCCCATCACACGCTTCAGAGGTGCCCCGGCTTGGAGGCGAAGGTCCCCGTCGGGGCGGTCGTTGGTCAGCGCGGCCGCCGCAGCAGCGCCTGCGGCGGCGGTACGCAGGGTGCTCCAGCCGCTGGTGAAGAACCGGAGACAGGCCGGGCGTTCCGAGGACCGCTCCGCCAGCTCGTGTAAGGGTTCTGCCCGTCCACGCTGGTCCGACTTATCGTGAAATAAGATGCTCGCATTCCTCCTGGAAAGGGGGCAGGATGCGCGACTTCTATGCGACGGTGGCGCAGGTGCTTCCCGTCGTATTACTGGCGTTCGTCTGGGACTCGAAGTATTTCGACGGCCTCTCCGAGCGGCAGCGAAATGTCCGGTTCTGGACGCTTAAGCGGGTCCGTATCTATGCCTTATCCGTGGCCACGGTCATCATCGCGGACCTGGCGGTCTGCCTGCTCGTCCTCGCCGGGACGGTGCCGGATTCGGCGGGGCTGCGAGGCGTCGTCATCGCCGGAGTGGCCCTCGGGCTGGTCAGCCTGCTGTACCGCATCTTCGCCACGATCATCACGAACACTCGCCCGGTGGATCGGGAGGGATGAAGGTGCGACTCAGGCACGTCGTGGTGATCGTTCCGGGTATTCTCGGGAGCGTCCTGTGTGACGAACGCGGCACGCGCGTATGGGGCGGGCTCCCGGAAGGGGTTCGCCGGCTGCTCCAGCCGGGCGCACTCGACATCGACGTTCCGCTTGAACCGGTGACGCTGATGCCGACGATCAGACTCATCGGGAAAACGCTGGCACCGGGATACGACAATCTGGTCAAACGCCTCCAGAACGCCTTCTCGAACGCGAAGGTCGCCACGATCGTGCCGGGCGGAGGTGGTGGCTCGTCCGGAAATATCCTGCTTTTTCCGTACGACTTCCGCGCGGGGGTCGCGACTGCCGCCGAACACCTGGCCCGGGCGATACGGGACCGTCTCGGCCCGCCGGAGCACAACCGGCGGCGCGTGATCGTCATCGGGCACTCGATGGGCGGTCTCGTCGCCCGCTACTGGCTGGGGCCGCTCAGCGGCGCGCCCTACTGCGCGTCCCTGATCACGGCCGGAACACCGCACCGGGGAGCGCCGAAAGCTCTGGACTGGCTGTGGAACGGCGTCGGCGCCGGAGCCGTACGCGACCCGCGGCTCACAAAGATCATGCGGCGCTGGCCGTCGGCGTACGACCTGCTGCCCCGCTACCGGACCGTCCTGGCCGGGAAGCTGACCCCCGGGCTGGAACCGGGCGCCGACCCGGCAGCGCTCTACCCGGCCGACCTGCCGTGGCCTGACCGGGCCCAGGCCGAGCACGCGCGCCGCGCGTACGCCATGCACGAAGACATCGGCACCGCCTGGGAAGAGCTCGGCGAGCACGCGCCCGATCTCCTGCCGCTGTTCGCGCCCGGCCACGCCACGCTCGGCCGCAGCACGCTCAAGGACGGCCGCCTCAGGGTGGAGAAGGTCAACGCCGAATGGCTCCCGGAGCCCGAGCGCGGCGGCGACGGGACGGTGCCGTGGTTCTCGGCCGTGCCCATCGAGCTGGACGCGCAGCGGTCGCGGTGGCGGCCCGTCCGGGACCGGCACCTGCCGATGGCGTCCAGCCCGGCGATCCTCCAGGCGCTCGCACTCCTGTCCGGCGCCTCGACCTCCGCAACGCGCGGGGACACGCCCGAAGGGCCGTGGCTGGGACTCGACCTGGACGAGACGGTCCCGGCCGGGACACCGGTGCCGCTACGCGCACGCTGGCACGGCGCGGCCGTCGCGGAAGAAACCGTCGTGGAAGCCCGCGTCGCCGGTCAGGCCGTGCCCGGTGTGGCGACGGACGAGGGCGTCTGGGAGTTCGGCCTCCCGCCCCTGCCGCCGGGCGAGCATCGCGTCGAGGTCATCGCCCACACGCCCGGCCGGGACCCGGTGAGCTGCGCCGACGTCATCGGAGCCGTCGAACAGGAGACCTGAGCCATGAGCGGATGGCTGCGCTGGTCGAGGGACTCCGCGCCCGGGCTGCTCGCCGCGTACGTGCAGCGGGGCGTCGTCGGCAAGATGCTCGGCGACGACCGCCCGGCCCCCGGCGCGGGCGCGCGACTGGACCGGGCGCGAGTACTCTACGAGGCCTTCGCCCGGCGAGACATCACGTACGCGCACGAGGACCCGGCGAGCGACACGGCCGGCCAGATGATCAGGACCCCGGGGGAGGTGCTGCTGTATCACCGCCACGCCACCTGCCTCGACATCGCCGTCACGTACGCGGGCGGCTGCCTGGACGCCGGCCTGCATCCCCTCATCGTCATCGCCGAACCTGCCACGGCCGGGGGAGCGTTCCATGCGTTCGTCGTCGTGTGGCTCGGCGGGGAGTACCAGCGTCCCGCGTCGTTCGACTATCCGCTGACGTCTCTCGTCCACCAGGAGATGCCTGCGGAGGTCGCGCTCGTCCAGGAGACGAACGGGACATTCCTCGCCATCGACGTCACCGGCGCGGCACACGGATACGGCGGACGAGCCGATCCACTGCCCTGGGCAGACGCCGTCACAGCGGGCACAGAGCTGTGCGGACGCTGGAGCTTCGCGGTCGACATCGGGCTCTACGAGGGGGACGTCCTCCCGCAACCGGCGACACCCACGAACGACCCGCTCACGTTCCCGTACTACAAGGCGCGGACGAGGGCAGGACCCCTCGCCGAACTCCAGGCACGCAGAGGACGCATCCCGTTCGCGCCGCGCGAAGAACTCGACCTGCTCATCGATTGGTGCGAGGTCGCCGACCCGCAGAACCGTACGAAGATCACGATCCTGCACGGCCTCGGCGGAGCCGGCAAGACCCACCTGGCAGCCGAACTCGCCGCCACCATGGCCAACCAGGGCTGGCACACCGGCTTCCTCATCCGCAAACCCGACGACGTCCAACTCGCCTGGCTCGGCCGCCTCGTCTCACCCCTGCTCGTCGTCATCGACTACGCCGAAGCAGTGAAAGCGGAGGACGTCAACGCGCTGCTCCGCGCCGTCCGGGGCCGAGCCGCTCCCACGCGCGTCGTCCTGACCGCACGCCTGGTGGGCGACTGGTGGACCGACCTCGAGGGCCTGCTGTCCGTCGACGACCACGACGTAGCCGTATCGCCCCGTCCCATCGAACCCCTGCACCCGGCACCCTTGCGCGTCTTCCTGCTCGCCTACCGCGCCTTCACCGGCCACGACCTCACCGTCCCCTCACCGGCGGACCTCCCGCAACCGGCCCAATGGACGACGCTCGACCTCGTCCTGCACGCCTGGCTCGCCGCCGAGGGTGTCCGTGACCTGCCGCGCGGCCACGCCCACCTCTACGAAGAGGTCATGCGGCGGGAGTTCCAGTACTGGCAGAAGACATACAGGGAGCGGCACGCGAGCGACGCGCCGCCGAAGCACACGTTCTGGTCGCTGGGAGCCTGCCTGGCGTTGCTGTCCCCACGCAAGGAACGCATCCCGGAACTGGTCACCGCGGTCCTGGACATCGACGATCGGCTCGTACGGGACCATCTGGCCGACCTCATCGAAGAGATGCTCCACACCGACCCCGAGGCCGGCACCGTCTCCATCCGCCCCGACCCGATCGGCGCCCACCTCCTCGTACGTCCCCATCCCCGCGACCCCGACCTGCTCGACCGCTGCATCCAGGCAGCGACCGATACGGAAGCGGCCCACGCATGCCTGGCGATCTCCCGCGCCGCCCAGAACGACACGGCGAAGGCGCGCGACCTCGCATCCGCAGCGCTCGGGCGCCGGCGAAATCTGTGGCAGGTCGCCTATATCGTCGCCGCAGCTCAAGGGGGCCCGTTCGTACCTGCCCTCGAAGCCCTGGCCCGCGAGCCCGATACACCGCTGCCGCTCGCGTCCCTCGCCGGACAGATCCCGATCCGGCACAGTGCGCTGGGCGGGCTAGCGCTGATCGCCGCAAAAGCCCAGGTATCGAGGGAGGCCGCAGCCGACGAAGAGGCGCTGGCCAGGCAAGCCTGGGCCCTCAATACTCTTGCCGTCCGGCAATCCGACGTCGGAGACCGGTCCGCCGCCCTGGCCACCATCCAGCAAGCCGTCGCACACTACCGCACCTTGACTGAGGCGAACCAGGAGGACTTCCTGCCCGATCTGGCCGGATCGCTGCAGAACCTGTCGAATCAGCAGGCCAAGGCCGGTGATCGGGAGGGTGCGCTGGAGTCGGTTCGGGAAGCCGTCGCCATTCACAGAGCCTTGGTCGAGGCGGACCAGGCTGCCTTCTTGCCGGACTTGGCCATGTCCTTGAGCAATCTTTCGGTCCATCAGTCCGCAACTGGGGATCAGAAGGGTGCCCTGGAGTCGGCCAGAGAAGCTGTCACCATCCACCGGGCTTTGATCGGGACGAACCATGTCGCCTCCCTGCCGGGCCTGGCCGGTTCGCTGCAGAACCTGTCGAATCAGCAGGCCGAGGCCGGGGATCGGGAGGGTGCGCTGAAGTCGGTTCGGGAAGCCGTTGCCATCCACAGGGCCTTGAGCAGCACGAACCCTGCTGGAGTCTTGCCGGACCTGGCCCAGTCGTTGGGCAACCTCTCCCTTCGGCAGGCTCAGTGTGGCGATCGGGAGGGTGCGCTGGGGTCGATCCAGGAGGCCGTCGTTCATCACCGCACCTTGGCCCAAGCCAACCCCACCGTCTTCCTGCCGGACCTGGCCATGTCGCTGCACAACCTGGCGCTTCGGCTGGCTGAGTGCGGGAATCGGGTGGCTGCGCTGGAGCCGGCCCAGGAAGCAGTGGCTCACTACCGCGCCTTGATCACGGCGAATGGTGCCCTATATCTGGACATGTTGGCCGCCGCGTTGCACACCCTATCGGTCCGGCAGTCCGAGACCGGGGATCGGGAAGGTGCGCTGAAGTCGATTCGGGAAGGCGTCGCCATCCGCCAGACCCTGGTCAAGGCGGACTCTGCTGCCTTCCTGCCCGGCCTGGCCGGCTCGCTGAACACCTTTTCCCTTCAACAGGCCGAGTGTGGGGACCGTCAGGGTGCGCTGAAGTCCAGCCATGAAGCGGTGGCTCATCACCGCACCTTGGCCGAGGTCAACCCCGGCGCCTTCCTGACGGACCTGCTCATGTCGCTGAACACCTTCGCTGACCTGCTGGAGAAGCTGGAGCGGGCGGGCAAGGTGGCCGGTGTTTGGTCGGAGATCGCATCCGGGCTTCGGCCGGGAGCACAAGCGGAGTGCCTGGCGCATCTCGTGGCCCGGCAGTTCGCCGACGGGCGTCGCTCGGCTGCGGTGAAGACGCTCACCCGGGCCATACAGTGCGCCGATGCGGACGAGGACCCGCAGTGGCGCGGCCGAGCGCGGCGAGCCCTGCAACGCGTCGGAGCCCAGCTGGCCGCAGAGGAGAAGAAACCGGAGAAGTGGCCGTACTGGGTCGTGTGCGACCTGAGCGACGAGGAGATGGAACGCCTCAACCGCTGGCTGACAGCGGCCGACTGGGAGACGAAGGCCGCGTACCTCCGCGCCGAATACACCGCGCTGTCCGGAGAAGACGGTCGATCCGCTCTCGACCTGGCCCAAGCCTGGTACCCGGAGTTCCACGGGCTGCAAGAGCTCTCCGGCCTGTTGGACGCCATCGAGGAGGGCGGCCTCGACCAGGTGATCGACCTCCTGACCGCCCACAACAGGCGCGTGCTCCTGACCCGTGCCTGGCTGAACAGTCCGGACTGGGATCAGTCGCGGGCGTTCCTCCGCGAGAACATCGAAGAACTGGCGCACCCGGAAACGGTGGCGCTGCTCAAGAGCACCGAGGACGAGATCGCCCACCAGCACGCGGCCATCCTGGAACTCCTGGAATCATTGGAGCTGGACGAGGTCTTCGACGCCGTGACGGACGTGACCGTGGCGGCTGATCACGGGTACCGGTTCCTGGAAGCCGGCGCCTGGATTAAACTCGCCCCCTTGTCACGAGCAGTTCCGCACCTGATGACGACGCCGTTCGTGTCGCCGTTCCTGGCAGCCGTGGCCGCGGTCCTCAGGGGTACACCCGAGGACGGATCCGACCCGGAGGCGTGGATGCGTACCGCCGCCGAGGCCGCCACGGACACGCAGCGCCGGGCGGGCGTCGCCCGTTTACGGCGGATGACCCGCCGCTTTCCCGAGCACGCCGCAGCGTTGGAACGGCTCATAGAGCTGCTGGAGGCGGAGCCCGCCGAAACCTGAGCGGCGGCGACCACGGCGTGGCAGCCTGGGAAGGCGGTATGGCTCCGAGAGGAGATCGTCGAAGCGGTCAGGACTCGCCCGCGCCGGGCTGGCGCGATAACGGAAGGCTTCCCCGGTGTCGGCGCGGTCGCGGGGCCGGACAACCTATGGGTGATCTTCCACTGGCGGCGGGATCCGAACGTATACGCCGTCGAGGTCGACTCCCCGACCGAATTCGAAAGCCCGTGGACCGGCCTACTCGTGACCTCGGCCGACGAACGGGACCGCCGAGGCCCTGTCCCACCTCGCCGAGGACCTCGCGACCGGCTTGGTGAGCCGCGGCCGCCGGAAGATCCGCGACGGCTATGTCGTGCTGGACACCGCGACGCCCCAGACATCTTCCCCCCTGGGTTCTACCTCAGCGAGGTCCCCCTCGTAGGCGTGCGTTCCTGCTCGCGGCACCCGCCTGGGACCTACGTCACCTGGGGATCTCCAGGGGATCTGGTCCCCGCGTCCGAGACCTGATCATGGCTGGCCGATGCTGGCATGGACGTGAGCGTCCCCCGCCGCCTGATCGCCGAGGACCGGCTCGCCTGCCGGCTGCAGGCGTACGCGGACTCCTCCTCGCGGCCGTCCTTATGTCGGCCACGCGGCCGCGTCCTGGGAGGATGCGCGACACACCACCGCATGTCTCGAGGTGGTCCACACCCAGCCCGGCGTCCCTATGGAGGTACGCGGCGCGCTGGCGCGGTTCGCGGTTCGCACGGTGATCGAGAACTGCGCTCTGCACGCGGTCATCACCATCGACGTCCCCGAACTCCACGAACTAGGCTTCCGGTCCGCCCCGAGGGCGGACGCACACTCAACACCATCGACACCGATGCGCCGGATTTGACGTGACGAGCGCGAAACTAATCCTTCAAACGCTCAAGCCCAGCCGGTTCGACGATGAAGAATCCGTCATGGGCGGTACAGGGCCTGTTGTCCCGGGTTGAGCAGCCGCCAGGCGGAGCCGATGGCCTTGCGGTGCCGTCGGATGAGGCCGGCGACGTAGTTCAGGATTGAGTGCGACAAATCGACGGCAGCACGATAGAACAGCATCCGAGACCCCTGGTTGTGACGGACGTGATTGTGGTGATCAACCCGTCTCCAGGGTTTTGCCATGATTGAGGCGGCTTCGGCGAGCTTTCCGAAGATGTCCATCATGTTGATGAGAGCGAGGGTGCAGGCGATGTGTTCGCACGCCATGAGAGCCTGCCCGCCGTGGCGTCTGGCAACAATGGCCACGACACCAGCCTTGGCCGCTACTGGTCCTGGAGGATGCGGCCGCGCAGCATCGTCTCCATGACCTTCATGAAGCGCTGCGTCCTGGCGGGGCCGATGATGAACGGGTTCTTCGTGGCTCCCGCGCGGAGTTGCTCGATGCGGGTCAGGCCGTAGTCGGCGCCGCCGTGGTTGTTCAGCTCGACGTCCACGCCGGCCCTGCGCATCGTGACGGCGGCCTCACGTACGGACGTCAGGTTCGTGCGCTTGGCCTCCGTCGTGGCGGGTGGGTTGGTGCCGCCCCACAGGATGGCGGTGTGGCGGCGGCCCTTCCAGCGGACTGGGAAGATGGGCGAGACGGTGCCGGGGGTGTGGCCCGGCGTGTGGTGGAAGACGATCGTGGTGTCGCCGAGGGTCAGCTTCTGGCCGTCGCTGATCTCCAGGTCGCGCTTGGGGGCGTGCTCGGGGCGCTCGGCGGCGATGAGGTCCCAGTCGGCCTTGTGCATCATGACGCGGGCGCCGTACGTGTCCGCGAGGTACTGCGCGCCGCCGAAGTGGTCGTCGTGACCGTGGGCGGCCACCACGTACTTGATGTGGGCGGGGTTCACGCCCACATCACGCAGACCAGGGACGATGATCTTTTTGGCGTCGTCCGGTGAGCCCATCGCGTCGATGAGGACGACGCCCTTCGACGTGAGCAGCGCCGTGGCCTGGACGAACGTGGTGCCGACCACCGCGACGTCGTCGAAGATCTTGAACGGCTTGACGGGCTGCACAGCCGGCATCTGGAGGCCGGGGGAGAGCGCCTTGACCAGGGCCTTCAGTACGGGGTCGTCGCCGGCGAGCTTGGCCGCGCGGTCGTAATAGTCCTGCGCGGTCTTGGGCGCGGTCTTGGGCGCGGTCTTGAGCGCGGCCGACGCCGGGCGCGCGCCTCCCGCCAGCGGTAGCAGAGTGGCAGCGGCCAGCACGGTACGGCGGGACGGCATGAACGGATACCTGCTTTCTCGAAGGCCCTTGTGACGTCCGGACAGCGAAGCAGACCTCGTTTCCGCATGTCCAATAGCGATCTTCATCGCCGACCGATAAGGGAGTCGATATCGCACCAGATCAGACGTGATCTCCACCCCAGGGTGGAGATCACACGCACTCATGCCTCGGGTTGAGGACACCCGGGCAGGGCGCCACTAGCGTCACCCGACGTGATCCAGGAGGTGCCACGCACATGGACAAACGTCAGCTCATCAAGGACCTGCTGTGGGACGTCGGCCTGCCCACGGTGGTCTTCTACCTCTGCCGCGCACTCGGTCTCGAGGCCCTCCCCGCCCTGGCCGTGGGCGGGCTCGCCGCCCTGGCGAGGGTGGGTTACGTCGCCGTCGTACGCCGCAGGCTGAACGGCCTCGCCGCCCTCGTCAGCGCCACCTTCGTCCTGCTGCTCGCCGCGTCGCTGCTCACCGGCGACCCCAGGATCCTGCTGGCCAAGGAGTCGATCCTGGCTGGCGCGGCGGGCCTGCTCCTCGTGGGCTCCTGCGTCGTGGGGAGACCCATCGTGTACGCCGTCATCCGCCGCCTCGACGACGCCGAGCGCTGGGAGGAGCGGTGGCGTACCGAGCCCGCGCTCCGCCGCCACTTCACCACGCTGAGCCTCGTCATGGGAACGGGGCTGCTCCTCGACGCCGTCGTCCGGGGGGTGCTCATCTGTCTGCTGCCCATCGACACCATGGCGGGCTTGTCGATGGCGTTGCACGTCGCCACCCTCGCCCTGCTCGCGGTCTGGGTGCTCTGGTACCGCGGCCGCCGGGTCACCAGGTGACGGGCAGGCTCTTGACGCCGTAGATGTCGGCCATCTCCGGCCGCAGGGCGACCTCCTCGGAGGGTACGGCCAGGCGCAGCGTCGGGAAGCGGTTGAACAGTGCGGGGAAGGCGACCCGCAGCTCCACGCGGGCGAGCTGCTGCCCCAGGCACTGGTGGATGCCGTGGCTGAAGGCGAGGTGGCCGCCGTCCTGGCGGCGCAGGTCGAGGGTGTGGGGGTCGGGGAAGCGGTCGGGGTCGCGGTTGGCGGTGCTGAGGGACAGGATGACCGTCGTGCCGGCCTCGATGGTGTGGCCGGCCAGCTCCACGTCCTCCAGCGCGACCCGGAAGAACTGCTTGGCCACCGACAGATACCTCAGGAGCTCCTCGACGGCCGAGGCGGGGTCGGCGTGCAGGGCGGCGACCTGGCCGGGGTTGCGCAGCAGGGCGAACGTGCCGAGGGCCAGCATGTTGGCGGTGGTGTCGAAGCCGGCCGACAGCAGGATCAGGGCCATGCCCTGCAGCTCCTCGTCGGTCAGGTCGCCGTCGAGGAGGTCGCTGAGCACGTCGTCGGTGGGGTGGGCGCGCTTGGCGGCAACCAGCTCGGCGAGGTACTGCTGGGTCGCGGCGTAGGCGGCGATCAGCTCGTCGTCGCCGGCCTCGCCGCCGAGGAACGCGTCGATGTTCTCCTGGAAGCGGTCCCGGTCCTCGTACGGGACGCCCAGCAGCTCGCAGATCACCATGGCGGGGATGGGCTTGGCGAACGCGGTCACCAGGTCGGCTCCAGGACCGGCCTGCTCCATGGCGTCGAGGTGTTCGGCGGTGATCTGCTCGACGCGTTCGGTGAGCTGCCGCATCCTGCGCACGGTGAACTTGCCGACCAGGGGCTTGCGGTAGCGGCCGTGCCGCGGCTCGTCCATGAGCAGGAACTCGCCGGGCGGCGCCTCGGGCACCTCGATGTCGCCGTAGTCGATGAGCGGGTGGTGGCGCATGAGCTCCCTGCGGGAGCTGAACCGGGAGTCGGCCAGGATCTGCCGGGCCAGGTCGAAACCGGTGACCAGCCACCCCTGGTGCCCGTCGGGGAAAGGGAGCCGGCTGATCGGGCCGTGCTCGCGGGCTTCGAGCAGCTCCCTGGGCGGGTCGAACGGGCACCCTGACGGGCGTTCGGTGGGCATCGACGGCAATGTGTGCATGATCGTCCTTAGAAAGGTACTTCGTGTTGCTAGGTACTGCTAGAAAGTAACACTGACTACCGCTACTTAGCAACAGCGAATAGCTGGGACGGGCCGCCCGGACTTGCGCCGAATCGCCGTAGTATCGGGCTATGACTTCTGGCCCCCCGGAACCCGTCCGCCGTGCCGACTGGCGCGTCTCGCATGACGAGCGCGAAGCGGTGGTGGAACGGCTGAACAATGCGGCGGCCGAGGGCCGGATCGACCTCGAAGAGCTGGACGTGCGGCTGAGCGCGGCCCTGAACGCCAAGACGTACGGCGATCTCGAGCGCCTCACCGCCGACCTGCCGCCGGAGGTCCCGGTCGATCAGGAGCCGCTGGTCCTCAAGGGCGGCATGCACGGCGTCACCCGCACCGGGCGCTGGGACGTGCCGGGCCGCATCATCGTGTACGGCGGCATGGGCGCCGCCAAGCTCGACTTCACCCAGACCGAGTGCCGGCTGCCCGAGATCCAGATCGAGGTGCACGGCGAGATGGCCGGCGTCACGATCGTCATCCCCGACGGCTGGATCGCGGAGACCTCGCGCATGAACCCGGGTCTGGGCGGCTTCAGAGACAAGACCACGCCCGACCGGCTGCCCAGGACCCCGCTGATCCGCCTGGCCGGCAGCGGCGGCGCCGGGGGAGTGGTCATCCGCCACGCCAACAGCTGGGAACGCCGCAAACTGCGCCGCCTCCAGGAGCGCTGAGCCCCGCACCCGTACGCCGTGCGCTCGCCAATCCAAGCCGGGCGCGGTCGTCTCAGGCCGGCGGGTGCGCCCACTCGGCCGCGACCCCCGCCAGGTGATCACACACCTGACCGGCCCAGGGCGCGTCCCGCCCCCGCAACAGCGAGCCCAGCTCCCGCCAGGAGGAGGGGTCGTCCGGCGCGAGCACGACGGCCTGCTCGGGCGAGAGCCGCTCCCGCAGCCCGTCCGGCCCGGGCAGCATGGACGCCGTGCGGTGGCCGGGCTCGCGCCAGCCGTCCGTCAAGGGCTCGTCCAGCAGGAAGCGCGGGATGAGCAGCGCCTCCCGGGCGAACCGGTCCCCGCTCACGTCGCCCTTGGCCCGGAAGACCTCGGCCAGCCCACGGCTGTGCCTGACGACCGACTCCATGACGGGCGCACGCGCCACCCGCAGGCTCGCCACCATCCCGCTGTAATGCGCGTCCAGCTCCGACAGCTGCCCGTGCACGGCCCGCAGTCCCAGCGGCATGCGGGGCATGCTCCACTGCAGGACGTACAGGGTGACCTGGATGACGCTCTCGGCCCTGGTCAGTGCCATGAACCAGGAGTCGAACCCATCGGTCCGCCGAGCCTCCTCCAGCAGGCGGAACGCCCGCTCCACCAGCATCCCGACCAGTGAGGACGCCTCGGAGGAAAGGGGCCGCGGCTCTGGGTCGGCCTGCGCGTACGGGGTGGTCATCCACTCGTGGAAGCTGCCCGGCAGCCGCCCGTCGAAGAAGGTCCGGACCATCTCCTCGGCCGTCCCGCCCCCGGACCGCACCCGCAGCAGCAGGGTGATGGCCCGAGCCGCCCCTTTGACGTCCCGGCACAACCCGCACTCCACCACGTCCACGACATAACGGACGGCCGCTGACGGATCGCCCGTCCGAAGTGCATGGAAGAGGGCCGCCCGCAGCAGGCGGGCCGACTCCAGGACGCGGCTGTTGCCATCGCGGGCGTCCGCGGCCCAGGACCTTCTGACCGAGTCGTGCGCCTCCCACCGGGCCAGCAGATCGATGGCCCAGTGGGAGGGCGGGAAACCGAAGGAGGCGGGCAGGTAACCGCCCGGCTCGCCCCCACCCCGCCGCGCCAGCCACAGGAACGGGATGCGCATGGACGGGGCGAACTCCAGCCCGATCGCCCGCTCCAGCGCCTCGGCCAGCCGGACCGTCACGATGTGCCGGGGGACGCGGCCCTGGAGGTCACCGCCCGGGAAGCGCGACGGGCCGAGCACGGCATCGCAGGTGCCGGCGAACAACGCCTCCTGCATCAACTCGCCGAGGACGCCCATGAGCGTCTCGGCGCCGGGCGGCGTCTCCCGGGCCTGCCACTGGATGTCGATCATCCCATCAGTCCGATCGTGCCGACGATGTCGCCGTAGTGCTCTCTCGCCGTGCGGAAGCCCTCGATCAGCCATTCGCGTACGGGTCTTCGGCCGGTCCGCTCGTACGCCAGCCCGCGCCGCGTCCACACTACGCCGAGGTCGTCGAGGAGCCTGCCGGGCTTGCCGGTGGTGGCGAGGTGGTCGATGTCGGCGAACGCCTCGCGCAGGAACGTCCGTACCTCATGCTCCGACGCCAAATGCCCCAGCGGCAGATAGAACCCTTCGGTGTCCTCGGACAGATCGAGGAAGACGGCGAGACCCGGCAATGGCGGCACCCGAGAACCGGCGAAAAGCGTGCGAATCATGTGATTCGCCGGATTAGCCCCTCTATCCAGCTCCGCCCACTGCCCGAACGCGTCCGACCCGAGCGGGACCGCGATCGGCGCGGGCCGGTCGAGCGTGAACAGGACGAGCACGTCGGGCCCGCTGTCATCGGCCATCGTGCCGGAACGTACGTAGTCGGCGACGGCGGCGTCCCCGGTGGGATGAAAGGCCAGAAAACAGAAGACCGCCGAATGCTCCCGCAACTGCCGCATGTTCTCCGGCCGCAGCAAATCGGGCAGATGCCGGACATTTCCCGTATTGAAGCGCCCGACCGCCAGCGCCTCCTCCAAAATGGCCTGCAGAGAAATGACCAGCATGCCGTGCACGCTAATGCGCGAAACCGTGCTCCGCCGCAAGTTGCGGGAAATCACCTGAGCCGGATTCGGCGCTCCGATGCGCGAGAAGCCGCAGGGCGTCGGCGGACCCGGGGTCGTTCGGCGTGTAGACCTCGAGCCGGTGATCGGGACTGTCGGGCTGCAACCACACCTGATAGCTGACGCCGGCCGCACCGACGGTGGGGTGCCGCAGGTGCATGGTGCCGACCGTGCAGTCGGCCACCTCACCCTCGGCCCACAGCGTCGCGAACTCGGCACTCCGCATCGTCAGCTCACCGATCAGCTTCGCCAGCAGCGCGTCCGTGGGGAACCGCCCCGCCGTGAGCCGCAGGTAGGCGACGTGGACGCGGGCCAGCTCGTCCCAGTTGCGATGCAGGTCGCGGGTGAACGGGTCGAGGAAGAACATCCGGGGAACGGACGGGCGCCGCGCCGCCTCCTGCGGCGCCTCGAACGGGACGTGCTCGGCCAGGAGCGCGTGACCGGTACGGTTCCAGGCGAGCACGTCGCCCCGCCGGCCGAGCACGATCGCCGGCATCGCCTCGCTCAGAGACTCCAGGAGCGCGACGACCCGGGGATGCGGCTCCTCGGCAGGAGGCTCGGACAGGCCGGGGTTGCCAGGTTGCCGGGCGAGGTTGTGCAGGTGGACGGCCTCGATCGGGTCGAGCCGCAGCACCCGCGCGAGGGCGTCCAGCACCTGCTCGGACGCGCTCTCCGCCTGCCCCTGCTCCAGCCGGATGTAGTAACCGACGCTCACTCCCGCGAGCTGGGCCAGCTCCTCTCGCCGCAGGCCGGGGACGCGGCGCGTGGTCCCGTACGTACGCAGCCCGGCCATCTCCGGCGTGACCAGATCACGCCGGCGCTTGAGGAACGCCCCCAGACTCTCCATGCGACCGATCGTAGGCGGCCGGGCGCCCACGTGGGTGACCCTGTCAGGTGCACCCATGGCAGGGGGATGGCTGACGATCCGGCCCCGGCCCGACAGTCAGGGACATGTCGCAACAGCACACTGCACCGGGGCTGCGCGCCTGGCTCGGCCTCACCGTGGTCCTCGGGCCCGTCCTGCTCGTCTCCATGGACGGATCCATCCTCTTCCTGGCGATGCCCAGGATCAGCCAGGCCCTCCTGCCCACCGCCGACCAGGCCCTCTGGATCCTGGACGGCTACGGCTTCGCCGTCGGCTCCCTGCTGATCGCGTCCGGCAACCTCGGCGACCGGTACGGCCGGCTGAAGCTGCTCATGATCGGCGCCACGGTCTTCGGCATCGGCTCCGCCCTGGCGGCCTACGCGCCGAACGCCGAGCTCCTCATCGCCGCTCGCGCGCTGATGGGAGTGGCGGGCGCGACCCTCCTCCCGTCGGCGCTGGCGGTGCTGAGCGAGCTGTTCGCCGACCCGCGACGCCGGGCGCAGGCGATCGGCGTCTTCGCCGCTGCGTTCGCCGCCGGGTTCGCCATCGGCCCGGTGGTGGGCGGTCTCGCCCTGGAGCGGTTCTGGTGGGGCTCGGTCTTTCTCGTCAACGTGCCGGTCGTCGCCCTGTTCCTGCTCCTCGCTCCCGGCCTGCTCCGCGAGGTGCGCACGAAGCGCGCAGGCAGGATCGACGCGCTCAGCGTCGTGACCTCCGCCCTCGGTCTTTTGCTTGTGATCTACGCTGTAAAGGCGGCCGCCACTGAGGGCCTGTCGGGCAGCACGATGATCGCCGGCGTCGCCGGGGCGGCGCTCCTGGCCTGGTTCGCCCGCAGGCAACTGAGCCTCCGGCAGCCCCTGATGGACTTCTCGCTCTTCCGCGACCGGCTCTTCTCGCTGGCGATCGTCACCGGGCTGCTGCCGCTGGCGGCGTGGTCGGCGACCGCGTACCTGGCGGGCGTCTACCTGCAGTCCGTCCTCGGCCTGAGCGTCCTGCACGCGGCCCTGCTCGCGATCCCCGGCGCCGTCGTCCTGACCATCACGTGCGTCGTCACGCCCTCCGTGGTCGACCGCATCGGCAAGCGCACCGCCCTGATCGCCTGCCACTTCTCCATCGCGGGCGGCCTGCTGTTCCTGCTCCCCACGGCGATCACCGGCGGCATCGGCTGGTACGTCACCGCCACGGTCGTCACCGGAATCGGCTACGGCATCAGCTTCAGCGTCGTCGCCGACACCGCCGTCGGCGCCGTCCCCGTCGAGCGCGCGGGCGCGGCGGGCGCGATCGCGGAGACCAGCAACGAGCTGGGCAACGCCCTCGGCATCGCCCTGCTCGGCTCACTCGCCGCCCTGGTCTTCCGCCTCCAGGGCCCGGACCTGGCCCCCACCCTCGACGAGACGCTCCACCTGCGCGACCTGGCGCCCGCCCTGGCCACGGAGGCGAAGACGGCCTTCGTCACCGGCCTCCACGTGGTCGCCGCGGTGGCGAGCGCTCTGCACGTCGTGCTCGGCGTCGTGGCCGTCGCTACCCGAAGAGGTGGCGGTGGGCCCGGCTCCAGGCCAGTCGTTGCCGCAGGTCGTCGAGGTGGCCGCCGGCGACCCAGCGGACCTGCGGCTGGTGCCCGGCGCCGGCCAGCCGGCGAACCTGCTCGATCCCGTCCTGCTGAACGGCGATGACCGCGTCGGCCAGGCCCTCGGTAGAGGTCAGGCCGTAGGCGGCGGCGAAGAGCTCCAGGCGGTGGCGCCGGTCGGGGGGCTCGGGACAGCGGAGCCAGCGCAGGCATTCGGCGTCGTCGCGGAACGGCGCGACGTACTCCAGCGCGTGGGCGACATCGTGCAGCCGGGGCCCGGACCGGGCGTAGTCCCAGTCCAGGATCCCCACGGGCCGTTCGCCTCGCCAGACGATGTTCCACGGGCCGAAGTCGCCGTGGCAGATCACCTCGTCGTCGCGCGCGTCCGTCGTGAACCAGCGCATGCCGTCGGGCAGGCGGAAGCCCGCGATCGCGTCGTGGTAGTCGCGGAGGAGGCGGGCGAAGGAGGTCAGGCCCGTGTCGCCGGTGACCTTGGCCCAGCCCTGCGGGCCGGACTCGCCGTCCAGGTAGGTGAGGATCTCGCGGCCCTCGCCGTCGATTCCCAGCACCCGCGGGGAGTGCGGGAAGCCCACGTCCTCCAGGTGCCGGAGCAGGGCGTGGACGGCGGGCGTCCACGGGTGGGTGGGCCGGCGGACGGTGTCCCCGATGCGTACGACCCTGCGATGGGCAGAGTCCTGCAGGATCTCCACGGGTTCCGACCCTAGCGCGCAGGGCCGGAATCACGGTCAGTGCTTGCGCTTGGCGGTACGGCCGAGGCGGAAGGCGGAGATGAGGAAGAAGATGCCGCCCGGGATGGCGTAACCGGCGGCGTTGGCCAGCGTCGGGTTGGGGGCGGCGGCGCCGAGGATGAACGAGGCGCCGGCGAGCACCGAGATGCCGCCGCTGAGGATCATCGGCCACTGGCCGCCCATCTTGCGCCGGGGCACGGCCACGATGAGCTGCACCGCACCGGCCACGATGGCCCAGGCGCCCCAGACGCGCAGCACCGCGGGGATGCCGGAGGCGCACGCGATGGCCACGCCGATGGCGGTGATCGAGCTGACGGCGACGTTCACGTACAGGAGGGCAGGGGAGCCGGTCGCGCGCGAGGAGCGGGCGTCCACGATGGCGGCGCCGACGTCGAAGAGCGGATAGAGCACCAGCAGGGTGGCCGCGAGCGGGCCCAGGTTCGCGGCCGTCGTGAACATCACGAGGGCCCAGACGATGGCGAAGGCGAACCGGACGAAGTACAGCCGCCGCAGTGCGGACGCGGTCCCGGAAAGGCTGGGGAGGCGGCGATGGAGCTCATGGTGGTCCTTTACACAGCGAGAAGGTGACGAGGAGGCCGCGCATGCGGGGTCGACTCGCCAGAACAGAACGTTCGGTCTTGCCTAGACTCCTCTCTGTTTGGCAAACTGTCAAGACCGAACGGTCTACCCACTAGGATGGTCACATGCGCACCGAAACCGAAGGCCGGCCGTCCGAAGCGCGGTCCCGGCTCCTCGACACGGCCACCCGGCTCTTCTACACGGAGGGCATCCACTCCGTCGGTATCGATCGCATCGTCGGAGAGGCCCAGGTCACCAGGGCCACCCTCTACCGGCACTTCCCCGGCAAGGAGGAGCTCGTCCTCGCCTACCTGGGCGGGGTCGATCGCGCCATCCGGGCACCCGCGGAAGAGGCCGCCGCCGGCCTGCCGCCCGCCGAGGCGATCCTCGCCATCAGCCGCTCCATCGCCCAGGGCATCCAGTCGGAGGGCTTTCGCGGCTGCGCGTTCCTCAACGCCGCCGCCGAATACCCCGACCCCGAGTCGCCGGTGCGCAAGGCCGTGATCGCCCACCGCCAGTGGTTCCTCGACACCGTCACGGGCCTGCTGGCCCAGATCCGCGAGGATGGCGCCGAGCCCGCCGGACGCCACTTCGTCATGATGCGCGACGGCGCCATGGCGGCCGGCTGCCTGTTCGACCCCGAGCTGATCAGCGACACGTTCCTGCACGGCGTCGAACGCCTGCTGGAGGTCTACACGACCAGCGGCGGCACCACCTCGGCCGGCGCCTGACGTCATCGGGTCCTCCCGCGTGGCGACCGCGCCGGGCGGGAGGACCCGATGAATACTGGACGCCATGCGCGTCGACTTCGACCCCGAAGAGCTGGGCGGGGACGCCTTCTACCGGTTCCTGACCTCCGTGGTCGTGCCACGGCCGATCGCCTGGATCTCGACCATCACCCCCGACGGAGCCGTCGAGAACCTCGCCCCGCACTCCTTCTTCAGCATCGCCAGCACCGACCCGCCGATCGTGCAGTTCACCTCGATCGGCCGCAAGGACTCGCTGCGCAACGTCGAGGACACGCCGGAGTTCGTCGTCAACTTCAGCTCCGAGCCGCTGATGCGCCAGATCCGCGACACCGCCACCGACGTCCCGCGCACGGTCGGCGAGTTCGACATGGTGGGCATCGAACGCGAGCCCAGCCGCCTCGTCCGCCCGCCCCGGGTGGCCGCCTCGCCCGTCGTCCTGGAGTGCCGCTCCCACACGACGCTGCGCATGGGCAACTCCACCCTGGTCTTCGGCCGCGTCTTCCTCGCCGCCGTGCACCAGGAGTACCTCGTGGACGGCCGCCCGAACGCCGAACGCCTCCGCCCCCTGACCAAGCTGGGCGGCGACCAGTGGGGCACGCTCGGCGAGGTGCTGCACCTGGCGCGCATCCCGTACGAGGAGCCCGCCCGCTGAGCGCCCCTATGTGCGGTCCTCGACGGGAACGGGCTCCGGCAGCATGAGGCGGTGCTGTTCGCGCACCCGGCCAGCCCCGCAGTTGCGGGCGAAGACGCGGACGCGACGCATGCGGCAAGCACCCGCGCGTCAAGTACGGACGACGCGGTGACGGCCTGCGCCGGCCCCATCACCAGACGCGGGCCGACCAGCGGGCGCAGCCGTTGACCGGCAGCAGAGCGAGGTCTGCCGACGGCTGCTCCAGGGGGTGTCGCTCCTCATGCGTGCCGTCAACGTGCCGCCGTAGACGGCAACGTCGCCGCTGTTCGTCAGCGTGCGAGGCGTGGTGCCCGATGCCCCTGCTAAGGCGCGGCTACATCGCTGCACCCCTGCTCAGCATGACGGCGAATCCGTCGAGATGTCGTGCCAGGATGTAGTCGAACATCCCGTCCAGGTCCGACACCGTCTCCTCGGGGAGCATGGCCAGGAGCGGGAATCGTCCAGTGCTGAGGAGTTCCTCGGCCCGCTTGCGCTGGAGCAGCCGCCACCCATCGAGCGTCACGCCGGTCTCCTGCTCGGCTTCGGCCTCCTCCGCCATGGACAGCGCCACGGTGTGGACCAGCGCGGGCAGCGTGAGCGCCTCGCGGATCCGGGTCTCCATGGGCAACTCGAGCTCGTCGAGCGCGCGCAGGGTCCACTCGGTGTGGGCCATCATGTTGGGTACCAGCAAGGGGCGGGTGAACGAGACGGCTCTGGGCAGCCATAGGTGTCGCCGGGACAGCTCCCATTGCCGGCGGGCGATCAGCTCGAGCTTGGCCCGCCACCCTTCCGGCCCCGGGAAGGGCGGTTCGGCTTCGCCGAAGACCTCGTCGGCCATCTGCGTCACCAGGTCGTCCTTGCCCGTCACGTGCCGGTACAGCGACATCGGGCCCACGCCGAGTTCGGCCGCCAGCCGCCGCATGGACACCGCGCCGAGCCCTTCGGCGTCGGCGATCGCGATGGCGGTGCGCAGGACGTGCTTGCGGTTCAGCGAGCCCTTGGGGACGCCGGCCCGCCGCGCCGCCGACAGCACAGCCGGAACGGACGACCGCTCTTTTCGGCTCGCGCGTGCGCTGACCACCGTACCGGCGCCGACCTTCGGCTCGACCAGCCCTTCGTCACGCAGGGCCGCCACAACCTTGGTCGCGGTCGCGACGGCGACACCCCATCGTTGGGCGATCTGCCGGATGGACGGTACGCGATCGCCTGGCCGCAGGTCACCGGCCAAGATCCGGGTGCGGAACTCCTCGACGATGCGCCGGTAGGGCGGGTCCGGACGTTGCGTGGCCGATGTCATGAGTGCCTTCCGATCCTTTGGCGATTGTCGCGCGCTTGCCGCAAGTGTACTAGTTCACCAGTTGGTATACTAGTGCACTTTATCGCCCCGATGAGCGTTACTTTCGCCTTCCCGGCAAGGTGCTCCCATACGATGTACACATGACATCAGATACGCCGTACGCAAGCCGGTCGGCAAGCCGGCTTTCCCTCTCGTATGCCGAAGTACGGTCGTGGCACCGGCCGCTCATGATCATGGTGGCGGCCATGTCCGCGTTAGTCGTCGTCGCGAGCGTCGGGCTCTTCGCCGACGGTCGCCAGCTCCTGCAGGAGTCGGTCTGGGCCAAGCCGCTGAAATTCGGGGCGTCGTTCGTCATGTATGGCGCGACGCTCGCCTGGCTGATACCGAAACTGCGCCGGGCACGGCGCACGATGTGGTTCGTCGGAACGGTCTTCGCCGTCGCCGGCCTGATCGACGTCGGTTTCATCGCGGTGCAGGCCGCCCGCGGGACCTTCAGCCACTTCAACGCCGGCACCGACACGTTCAACCTAATAGGGCAGCGGATCTTCTCCACAGGTGTGTTCGGGCTGTTCGGGGCGAGCCTGATCGTCGCCGTCATGCTGCTGTTCCAGCGCGTCGGTGACGCGGCACTCACCTGGGCCCTGCGTGCCGGGCTCGGGCTGGCCGTCCTCGGCATGGCGCTGGCGTCCTTCATCACCGGGTGGACCTCGTTGGCCGCGCCCCGTACGGTCCAGGACGCCTACGGCAGCCCGGTTACGCTGGTGGGCGGACACGGGGTCGGGGCGCCGGACGGTGGCGGCATGCCGATCACGAATTGGAGCACCACAGGCGGCGACCTGCGCGTCCCCCACTTCATCGGCCTGCACTCCATCCAGGTATTCGTGCTGACGGTGCTGGTTCTCACCGCCCTCGCGACCCGGATCGGCCGGCTACGCCACGAACGCGTACGCGCCCAGCTCACCGGCGTCGCCATCCTGGGCTACGGCGCGCTGTTCACCATCACGGCCTGGCAGGCGCTGCGCGGTCAGTCGCTAATCCACCCCGACGCGGCGACCTGGACCGCGCTCGCGGCGACGGCCGTCCTGACCGCGCTGGCGGCCCTGATCGTCACGGTGGCCCATCGCAACGAGCCGGGCCGTCGCGCCGAGACGGTGATGCCACGAGAGCTGGCCCTCCGCAGGAAGGCGGCGCACCGCAACGGGCTCGCGCGGGGCGAGACGAGGGCGCCCGCCGGCTCCCTGGATGAGGATTCGCGCCACAGCGTGGCAAGCGCGCCGGCCCGTTCTCCTGATCTCGGTGCCAGATGATAGCCGGGACAGGCCGATGAACGCTTCCGGCGGTCAGTTCGGCTGCGAGGAGCAACATCGTACGGCGGTCCATTCGTCCATCCAGCCCTTCAACGCCGCAAGCGTCGTTCGGCCGGCGCAAGCCGATGACTACTGGGGCTTCCCCCATGAACGTGGACACCGATTTCAGGAGGCGGACTTCAGGGTATCTGTCGTCTTCTCGTAGTCGATCGGGCTGAGCTGGCCGCAGCGGGAGTGCCGTCGGATCCTGTTGTAGCGGGTGATCCAGCGGAAGACGGCCAGGCGGGCGGTGCGGGCGTCAGGCCAGCCGTGTGTGCCCTGCAGCGTCTCGCGTTTCAGATTCGCGTTGAAGGACTCGGCCGCCGCGTTGTCGGCGCTGGTGCCAACCGCGTCACGCGAGCGCGTAACACCGAGCCGGCGACAAGCCCGAGCGAACCTCCCGCGAGCAGTACTGCGCCCCGTTGTCGCTGTGAAACAGCGAGCCGTCCAGGCGGCCGCCCCGGGTATGCGCCGCGGCCTGCAGCGCGTCGACAACGAGCTCGGTGCGCATGTGATCGGCGATCGACCAGCTCACCAGCCGACGCGAATACAGATCCACGACCGTGGCCAGGTAGAGAACCGGCCACCGCTGACGGGCAGGTAGGTGATGTCGCCGACATAGCGGGTGCTCGGCTGCTCGGCCGTGAACTCACGCTGGAGCAGGTCCGGCACGAGTGCGGCGTCCGGCTCCGGAATCGTGGTGCGGACCTTCTTACGCAGATGCAGCCCAGCGATGCCGTGCTCGCGCTCACACTCGTCCTCCGGCCGCTCCCGAGCCCGCTCGTCGCCGTGCCCGCGCTGCTCACGGTCTCGGCCATGTCACTCGTCTGGTGGCCGAAGCACGCCCCTCCTTGCGGCGATCACGGCGACCACTGGTGCGGCCGGCGCGATGTGCACGCTCGTCTGGCTGGCCCATCCGGGCATCCCCGGCGGCCCATCGACCTACGTCCACACGATCGCCGTGCGCACGCTCATCACGCTGACCGTGCGCTGGTCCGCCGCACGGCAGGCAGCCCCGGCGGTAGGAGCGGCCGCATCTCCGAAGCGCTGCTGGGGCTCCAGATCACCCAGCCGCCGCCCTCGGGTCTCGACGCGGTCGCCCTCACCCTCTTTTGGTCCATCGGCACGGCGGGCGCGGTCGGTCCCGGCGCCTATCTGCGCACCCTCGACCGGCACCGGGTGGAGGCGGTCACCCCCCCCGCGTTCGCGGACCTCCCGGCAGGGTTCAAGGAGCGGATCGCCGCCCAGGTGCCCATCGGGCGGCTCGGTGAGGGGGCGGAGACCGCCACCGCCGCGCTCTTCCTCGCCTGCGCCGACTCGAGCTTCGTCACCGGCATCGGCCTTCCCGTGGACGGCGGTATCGGCCAGGTGTGATCGCGAGTACAGTGCTCCTTCGACCCCGAGGTGAAGGAGCCGCCGATGTACCCCGATGACACGATGGCCCGCATTGGCGAGGGGGTCGAGCTGCACCACCGGCGTGGTGAGCGTGACGCGGCCCGTGAGCTGTTCGCGCGGATCTGGGCGGACATCGGGGGCGAGCAGGGTGATCCGCTGCACGTCTGCGTGCTCGCTCACTCCATGGCCGATGTGCAGGACGACGTGCACGAGGAGCTGACGTGGGACCTGCGGGCGCTGGCCGCGGCCGATCGCGTCACCGATGAGCGGGTGGCGGGGGCAGGGGTGCCGCTGTCGGTGGCCGGCCTTTATCCGTCGCTGCACCTCAACCTGAGCGAGTGCTACCGCAAGCTGGGCGATCTCGACGGCGCCCGCGAGCACCTGCAGCGGGCGCGGGATGAGATCCACGTGCTCGGCGACGACGACTACGGCCGGCTCATCAAAGACGGCCTGGAGCGGATCGCCAAGCAGCTCGACGAAGCGACCTGAGGGGCCGGCTGCCAAGGTGCAGGGAGCCGGGTGGCGCCTTTAGACGGCGTGGCCGTTCTTCAAGCGCAGGAAGTCGGCGCGGGGCGCATTGACGGTCGGCCGCCGGTCGGCGGGGATCCGTCGATGACCACCGAGCGGTAGGCGATGGAGGCGGCGCGGATGCCGGCCAGAGATCGTGGCGAGCATGACGGCGGGCGCGATCAAGGGGTGGGCGGCTCCTCCAGCTTGGCGGCGATGGCCTCCAGGGCGGACAGGTCCGCGGGGGAGAGGCGGTCGATCACGTGGCGGCGCACCGACTCGAGGTGGGCCGGGGCGGCGTCCTCCAGGGTGCGCAATCCGTGCTCGGTGAGGACGAGGTAGCAGCCCCTGCCGTCGTCGGGATCGGGCTCGCGCCGCACCAGGCCGCGCTCCTCCATACGGGTGGCGTGCCGGGACAGGCGGCTGCGTGACCAGCCCATCTTGGCGGCCTGCTCGCGCAGCGTGGCGGTGTGGCCGGGCCGCTCCGACAGTGTGCTGAGCACCTCGTAGTCGGGCTCGGACAGGCCGATCTCGGCCAGGTCGTGGGCGGTGCGCGTCTGGATCGCGATCATCATGCGGCGCAGGGCGCGCCAGGCGCGCTCCTCGTCGGCGTCGAGCCAGCGCACCGTTCTCGTTGACATGTAAACAAGGTACCAGCTACGGTCGTTTCCATGTCAACGAAATCCCTGCGGATCCTCGTCCTCACGTGTAGCACCCGTCCCGGCGCCCTCGGCCCCGTCGTGAGCGGGTGGCTGACCGGCACGCTCGCGGCGCGGGCCGCCGAGCTGGGCGCCGAGCTCGTACCCGTCGCCCTGAGCGACCTCGACCTGCCGTTCCTCGACGAGGAGGACGAACCCGCATCCGGCCGCTACCGCAACGAGCACACCAAGCGGTGGAGCGCCATGGTGGACGCCGCCGACGGCTTCATCGCCGTCACCCCCGAGTACAACTACGGCATGCCCGCCGCCTTCAAGAACGCCCTCGACTACCTGGGCCGCGAGTGGGCGTGGAAGCCCATGGGCTTCGTCAGCTACGGCAACACCTCGGCCGGCACCCGGTCGGTCCAGCACGCCAAGCAGGTCGTCACCACGCTGCGGCTGGTCCCGCTGGGCGCCACCGTCGCCCTGCGCATCGCCGACGCCATTTCCGGCGGGACCCTCCGCCCGGATGCCGGACGTGACCAGGCCGCCGCCGGCGTCCTGGACGAGCTCGTCCGCCTCGCCCACGCCCTGCGGCCGATGCGCGAGCGCACGCGTCCCGGCGCACGACCGGACCTGCTGCCTGGCGCGTACGCCAGGACGCTGACCCCCGACGACGCCCCCGACGTCCTGGTGCTTCAGCGCTGCTGCTGGGTGGAGGAGGCGCTGGCCAACGACACCCTGGACATCCCCGCGCTGGGGGAGTCGCTGGACGACGTGCGCGCCTGGCTGGCGACCTGGAACGTCACCGGCCTGTGGCGGGACGGCCGGCTGCTCGGCATGGTGCGCACCCGCCGCGTGGACGACGACTGGCACATCGGCCGCCTCGCCGTCGTGCCCGACCTGCGCGGCCAGGGCGTGGGACGCCGTCTCCTGCACGACGCCGAGTCCGCCGCCGAAGCCGGCTGCCGCCGCATGGTCCTGTCCACCGGCGCCCGAAGCGCCCGCAACCTCCGCATCTACCAGGCCCAGGGCTACCGGCTGGAGTCGTCCGACGGCGACACCGCCACGCTGGTCAAGCCCGTGCCCGCGTACGCGATGGCGGGCTGACTAGACCAGCCCCAGTTCACGGGCCCGGACGCCC
Organism: Nonomuraea salmonea; assembly: GCF_042428605.1. Lineage (NCBI taxonomy): Bacteria > Bacillati > Actinomycetota > Actinomycetes > Streptosporangiales > Streptosporangiaceae > Nonomuraea > Nonomuraea salmonea. The sequence continues at coordinate 418,149 of NZ_JBHMCF010000008.1, read as the reverse complement.
GCCTGGAAACGGGACTCCGCGCCGAGCGCGTCCATCAGCTCGGCCACCCGCCGCCGGTAGGTCCGCACGCCCAGCCCCAGCCTGCGGGCCGCGGTCTCGTCCTTGACCCCCTGGCCGAGCAGGTCGAGCACGGCGGGCGCGAGCTGCCGGATCTCGGCGACCTGCGCGTCGTAGACGGCGAGGTCGGTCGCCGACCGCCAGGCCGTCTCGAACAGCGACATCACGCCCTGCACGATCTCCGGCTGCGAGATCACGCTGTAGCCGCGCCGACCGGCCCTGAGGTCGCCCGCCAGGATCACCACCCGGCGGTCGAGGATGATCGTCTCGTTGAGCTCCTCTTTGCTGATGCGGATCTCCGCGCCGAGGCTGTCGCGCCGCCGGGCCAGCTCGCGCGCGGACACCGAGTCGAGCAGCAGCCCGGGCCGGTAGAGCTTGCGGACGCGGAGGTCGCCGGGGTAGCCATCGGGCATGGGCGGCATCTCGGGCGAATGGTCGTAGGCCCAGGTGGCGAGGTCGTTGGCGGCGCAGGCCAGGTCGGTGACGGCGGCGAACAGGTGAGCGGTCCTGCGGAACAGCTCCTCCTCGCCGTACACGACCGCGACCGCTTCGCTCACGCGGGTCAGTCCGTTGCTCACCCCTCGATTCTGCGCCATGCTCCCACGGTACGGGCAGGTCGGCAGCTTGTTGCCAGACCGCGGCTCATGGCGAGCCCGGCCTGCAGGCTGAGCCCCATGACGACTCACCTGAACACCACCCCTGACGCCGCCGCCGCGGGCACCTGGCGGCTCGGCGACCGTACCGTCAATCGGATCGGCTACGGCACGATGCGCGTGGCGGGCACGCCGACCGATCCCAAGCCCAAGGACCGCGCCGAGTCGATTGCCGTGCTGCGCCACGCCGTCGAGCTGGGCGTGAACCACATCGACACCGCCGCCTTCTACTTCCTGCCCACCCGCTCGGTCAACGAGCTGATCAGCACGGCGCTCCAGCCGTACGCCGAGGACCTGGTCATCGCCACGAAGGTCGGGCCTGGCCGGTCGCGGGACGGCGGCTTCGAGGAGTACGCCAGGCCCGAGGAGCTGCGCGCCCAGGTCGAGGAGAACCTGCGCCAGCTCGGACGCGACCACCTCGACCTGGTCAACCTGCGCTGGGGCGCCGGCCTCGAGCGCGTGCCCGGCTCCCTGGCCGAGCACTTCGGCTCCCTGGCCGCGCTGCGCGAGGCCGGGCTGATTCGCGACCTCGGCGTCTCCAACGTCACCGAGGAGCAGCTCGTGGAGGCAATGGAGATCGCTCCGGTGGTGTCCGTGCAGAACCGGTACGGCCTGACCGAGCGCGAGGACGACGCGCTGGTGGAGACGTGCGGGCGGCACGGCATCGCTTTCGTGCCGTTCTTCTCCGTCGCCGCCGCCATCCCCGGCGCCCTTCCGCACGGCGACCACCACGAGGCGGGCCAGGCGGAGGTCGCCGAGGTCGCGCAGGCCCACGGCGCCACCCCCGCGCAGGTCCGCCTCGCCTGGACCCTGCACCGCGGCGACCACGTCCTCGCCATCCCCGGCACCGGCGACCTCGCCCACCTGGAGGAGAACATCGCCGCCGGCGCCCTCCGGCTGACCGCCGACGAGATGGCCCTGCTCGACGGCATCGCCGAACTGTCATAGCCCGCTGACATACTCGGCGCATGCGAAGCGTGTACGAGGCGGCGGGCGGCGACGAGGGCCTGCTCCGCCTGGCCGGGGCGTGGCATGCCAGGGTGATGGCCGACGACGTCGTCGCCCACGCCTTCAGCCAGGGGTTCCACCCCCGGCACAGCGAACGGCTGGCCGCCTACTGGGCCGAGGCCCTCGGCGGGCCCGCCACCTACTCCGCCTCCCACGGCGACGAGACGCAGGTCGTCCGCCTGCACAGCGGCAACGGCCCGCACGAGGAGATGGACCGCCGCGCGATCGCCTGCTTCGACCAGGCGCTCGACGACGCCGGCCTCGGGGCGGACGAGCGGCTGCGGCAGGTGCTCCACGACTACTTCACCTGGGCCACCACCACGGCGATGGCCCGCTACCCCGACTCGCCCGACGACGTTCCCAAGGGCATGACCATTCCCCGGTGGTCGTGGGACGGCTTACAACGCTGAACCCCTCGACGCATACCGCCGACATACCCCGGCTCCGTAGCATCGCTTTCATCCAGTCAAGGAACGAAAGGGTCATGCTGCTGTCGATCGGAATCAGCGCCCTGGCCATAGCCGCCGGACTGCTCGCGGGCGTCCAGCCCGCTCAGGCCGCCGGCGCCATGGCGTGTCACGTCAGCCCGGGCATTCCGTACAAGGGCGGCGGCTTCACCGACATCAGCGAGAAGACCACCTGCTGATCCGCATGAGCCGGGCGGCGTGACCGGGCAGGTGCTCGGTCGCGCGGATCCGGATCAGCTCGTTCCAGGGCAGGCCCTGGTCGGGGGCGGGCGTTCCGGTCCGGGTGACCAGATGGAGGCGCACGGGGGCGTCTCCATCGAGGCCGGTGATCGCGGTGATGAGGTCGGTGGCGTGGTGGCGGGCCTTGAGCGCGGTGGTGTCCATGGCCAGGCCTCCAGGGAGCGATCACGGCCGCCGCCGGGACCAGCAGGAAGGTGACCGAGGCGTGATCTCGTTCGGCTGCCCTCCGGCCGTCGCCTGACCGGGCAGGGACGAGCTCACCCCTTTGTGCGATGTGCGCGACGGCATGTGGCGGGAGCCTTCCGTAGACAGGACCGAGATACGCCGAAAGGCGCATCATGAGCAGCGAGCTTCTAGGGCCATGTCTGCAGGTACAGGGCAGACATCAGCCCATTCCAGCCGGGTACGCCGGTGGTTGTGAGGAAGTGTCCGCAGAGCGGTGGCCGGTGGGTGGAGCTGCGCGAATGCCTGACCTGCGGCCATGTGCGCTGCTGCGATTCCTCACCCGGCCGGCACGCGGCCGCCCACTGGGCTTCGACCGGCCATCCGGCGACCGCTTCTCTGGAGCCTGGGGATCGGTGGGGGATTCGGCGTCCGTGGCGCGGCCGCGACCGGTGCTGCATGTGTTCACCAGCGCGAGGAGACTCTGATGTCCAGCGAGATCACTGTTCCCGACACCAAGCTCGCCACCGAGGCGACGTCGTTGGTACGGGAGTCGACCAGCGACCTGATCTACCACCACTCCCGGCGTGTCTACTTCTGGGGCGCGTTGCAGGGCCGCAACCGCGGGTTGAGCTTCGACCCGGAGCTGCTCTACATCGGCGCGATGTTTCACGATCTCGGGTTGAACGAGGAGCATCGCGGCAGCGGCCGCCGGTTCGAGGTGGACAGCGCCGACGCGGCCCGCCGCTTCCTCCAGGAGCACCACGTGCCGGAGGACAGCGTGCGCCGGGTGTGGACGGCCATCGCCCTGCACACCACGCCGGGCATCCCCGAGTTCATGGAGCCGGAGGTGGCCCTGGTCACGGCGGGGGTGGAGTACGACGTGCTGGGCATCGGCTACCACGACCTCACCGAGGAGCAGCGGGCCGAGATCACCGCGCTGCATCCGCGGCCGGACTTCAAGCACCAGATCCTGCAGGCGTTCGCCGACGGCATCGCACCCAAGCCGGAGACCACCTTCGGCAACGTCAAGGCGGACGTGCTCGAACGCTACGTGCCCGGTTTCCGGCGCGGCAACTTCGTCGACACCATCCTGCAATCGCCCTGGCCCGAGTAGGCGATGTTCATCACGCGGTGTCGTGTTCGAGGACAAGCCGCGTGAGCTCGACGCGGGAGCTGATGCCGAGCTTGGTGAAGGCGTGCCACAGGTGGGTGCCGACCGTGTGCGGTGACAGGAAGAGCTGGTCGGCGACCTGCTTGTTGGTGGCTCCGCCGGCGACAAGCCGGACGATCCGCAACTCGGAGGCGGTGAGGCTGTCCCAGCCTTCAGCTGGCCTGCCGGGAACGGCCCGTGACCGGCGCCGGCGGGCAGGTGCAGCCCGGCCAGCGCGGCACGCACGTCGGGGGTGAGCGGGCCGGTCCGCGCCGAGAGGATCCACGCGATGGGGTGCATGGACAGCCGCTGGGGCAGCGTACGCAAGGCCAGAAGGGCGCCTTCGTCGCACCATTGGACGTCGTCGATGACGATCACCAGTGGTGCGATCAGCGCGGCGCGTTCCAAGCGCTCGCGAAGCTCTTGGAGCAGCCAGTACCGTGCGGCCGAGGTGGCTGGGACGGTCTGTACCGCGGCCCGGGGCAGGATCGGGCCGGAGCTGGAGTACAGGGCCCGAGCAGCGCACCGAAGGGAATGCTCTGCCCTTCCGGGTCTCCGCCGCCGTGCGGGACGCGACGGCCCGTCTCCTCGGCCGCACCGATGGGCCGCCTGCCTCGCCGTAGCAGCGACCTCATCCTGCGCGGAATCCGGCGGCAGAAAACAGTGGGAGAATTTCGAGGGTGACGGCAAGACCTGGTGACATCGACAGCGCGGCCATCGACAGCGGAGCCATCGACAGCAGAGCCATCGACAGGGCGGCCGAGGTGCTGCGCGGTGGAGGTCTGGTGGCCTTCCCGACCGAGACCGTTTACGGCCTGGGTGCCAACGCCGCCGACGGCGCCGCCGTCGCGCGCGTCTTCCAGGTCAAGGCCCGCCCGCCGTCCCACCCGCTGATCGTCCACCTCGGCGGCGCGGAGCACCTGGACGACTGGGCGGCGGAGGTTCCCGCCGCCGCGCGGCTGCTGGCCGAGCGTTTCTGGCCCGGGCCGCTGACGCTGGTGCTGCGGCGCGGCCGCCGGGTGCCGCTGGAGACGACCGGCGGCCTGGAGACGGTGGCCGTGCGGGTGCCCGCCCATCCTGTCGCGCTCGCGCTGCTTGAGGCCTTCGGCGGCGGCATCGCGGCACCGTCGGCCAACCGCTTCGGCTCGGTCAGCCCTACCACGGCCGGCCACGTCCGCGCCGAACTCGGTGACGCCGTCGACGTCGTGCTGGACGGCGGGCCCTGCCCGGTAGGCGTCGAGTCGACCATCGTCGATGCCATGGGCGAGGTCGTGAGCATCCTCCGGCCCGGCGGCGTGACGCGTGAAGACCTCGAAGCGGCGCTGGGCCGCCCGCTCGCGGCTCCCGCCACGAGCCCGGTACGGGTGCCAGGCCAGCATCCTTCGCACTACGCGCCGCGGGCCCAGGTCGTGCTCGTCGAGCCCGAGGAGGTGATCGCCGAGGCGGAACGGGTGCAGGAGTCGGGCCACCAGGTGGGCGTGCTGCTTCCCCCTGCCTTCGCCGGCGCCGAGGTGAAGGCGCACGCCGTGGTGGCGCTGCCGGCTTCGATGGCCGCCTACGCGCAACGGCTGTACGCCTTCCTGCGCGAACTCGACCAGCGCGGCTGCGACCTCATCGTCGCGTCCCTGCCGCCGGAGCAGGGGCTGGGAGCCGCGATCGCCAACCGGCTGCGCCGCGCCGCAGGGCCTCGACCCACCGCGTGATCGGCACCGACGCCGGTCACGCCGCTGCATGACGTCTGCCCCGGGCGCGGGGGATCACGGCCCGCGCAGCGCTCCTTCCAGATTCGCCACGGCGCCGACCACGTCGGGGAAGGTGTCGATGAACGCGTCGACACGACAGCCGGCGAAGTGCTGAGGCCGGCGGATGCCGCTGTGCAGGCAGGCGATGAAGTGTAAGCCGGCGCCGTTGGCCGCTTGCCCGTCGCTCGGGGAATCTCCCACGTACACGCATTCGTCCGGCCGCAGCCCGGTGTCGGCGAGGAGCGGGGTGAAGGCGCGGGGGTCTGGTTTGCTGAAGGGCGTGTTGTCTGCGTGGTAGGCCGCGGTGAGCCGGTCGGCGAGCACGTGTTCCGGAGCGAGAAGATGCTCCATCTCGGCTTCGGTACGCGAGGTCAGCAGCATGAGGCGACGTCCCTCCGCCAGCAGGACGTCGAGCGCGGCGAGATTCTCCGGCGTGATGACGTCCAGGCGGCCAGATCGGACGTAGTCGCCAAGCACGAGACGGTATGCCGCCGTGAAGTCCTGCAGGTCCAGGCCGGGGGAGCGCTCGAGCATGGCATCAAGCAAGGGCATGCCCCAGGTCGACAGGTGCACGGCCCGCGACATCGGCCGCCGGCCGATGCGTCTCAGCACCTCGTTCTCCAGCTCGAAACACACCGCCTCGGTGAGGCACAGCGTGTCGTCCACGTCGATGACCACGGCCCTGATCACAGCAGCCAAAGGTAACGTAGCCGTGCCCCGGACGGGCGCGAAGGTCATTCGCCCGCCTCGCTTGCCGTCGGTGACCGCGGCGGCTGGAGCTGGGGCGGGATGGTGGCCTGCCCGGTGCCACGTCGTACCGGCTGACACCCGTTCAGACCGGCGTTCGGCGCCGCGCCTCTGAAGAGCACCGGCAGGGGGCAGTGATGCCCGCCGGCCGCTCAGGCACCGCGCCATGAACCGGAAGGGAATGGTGCCCCGTCCGTACCGGAGGATGGGGATGTCGCGCAGCCGGTTGCGCCGCTCGGTGAGCAGTTCCAGTGAGCGAGCGTCGCTGAAGAGTTCGCCGTCAAGCAGGGCCCGCTGCGGGCGATTCTTATGTTCCGCTCACATCTAGAAGCCTAAAGTACTAGGAGTCTAGATAAATGGAGAAAAGCCGGGACGGCTGATCGGAGGACATGGCGTGACTTCCGTCGTGCAAGCCCAGGGTCTGGGCAGGAGATACGGCAGGCGCTGGGCGTTGCGCGAGTGCACGCTCGACATCCCCGCCGGCCACGTCGCCGGCCTGGTCGGCCCCAACGGAGCCGGTAAGTCCACATTGCTGAAGCTGGCCTGTGGCCAGCTCGAGCCGACGGCGGGCGGCATCACGGTGCTCGGCGGGCGGCCCGCGAGCACGCCCGCGCAACTGGCCAGGGTCGGGTTCGTCGCCCAGGACACTCCCGTGTACGCCGGGCTGACCGTCGCCGATCATCTGCGGCTGGGCGCGCGGCTCAACCCTCGCTGGGACGCGGCCATGGCGCGTGACCGCATCGGGCGGCTCGGGCTCGACCCCGTTCACCGGGCGGGCAGGCTGTCGGGCGGCCAGCGTGCCCAGCTCGCCCTCACCCTGGGCCTGGCCAAGCGGCCCGAGCTGCTGATCCTGGACGAACCCGTCGCCTCGCTCGACCCGCTGGCCCGCCGGGAGTTCCTGCAGCATCTCATGGAGGCCGTCGTCGAGCACGAGGTCAGCGTCGTGCTCTCCTCGCACCTGGTCTCCGACCTGGAACGCACCTGCGACTACCTGATCGTGCTGGTGGAATCGCGCGTGCGGGTCGCCGGGGAGGTGGACGCGCTGCTGGCCACCCATCACCGGCTCACCGGCCCGCGCCGCGACCCCGGCCGGCTACCCGCAGGGCAGCACGTCGTCTCGGCGCGCCACACCGAGCGGCAGAGCACGTACGTGATCCGCACCGACTCCCCGGTCCACGACCCCGCGTGGACGGTCAGCCGGCTCGGCCTGGAAGACCTCGTCCTGGCGTACATGGACAAAAGCACCGCTGAGCACCCGCACGTCGCCCTGGAGGTGCAGCGATGATCTGGCTGACCTGGCGCCAGTTACGCGGCCCGGCCGCGATGATGGCCGCCCTGCTGGTCGTCCTCGCCATCGTCCTGGCCGTGACCGGCCCCGGCCTGGCCTCCGAGTACGCCGCCGGCATCGCCGCCTGCACCCAGGACGACACCTGCGGCCGCTTCTACGACCGCTTCTTCGACACCTACGACATGCCCTTCATGGCCGTCAGCCTCATCACGCTGCTCCTGCCCGCCGTGGTCGGGCTGTTCTGGGGCGCCCCGATGATCAGCCGCGAGCTGGAGACCGGCACGCACCTGCTGGTGTGGAACCAGAGCATCACCCGCACCCGCTGGCTGGCCGTCAAGCTCGGCCTCACGGGGCTGGTGGCGATCGCCGCCGCCGGCCTGTGCGGGCTCGTGGTGACCTGGTGGTCCGGCCCCCTGGACAGGTCGGCCACGGACGAGCTGGCGCTGATGGCGCCGCTGGCGTTCGGGGCGCGGGGCATCGCACCGATGGGGTACGCGGCGTTCGCCTTCGTGCTGGGCGTGTCCGTGGGCATGCTGGTACGCCGCACCCTGCCCGCCATGGCGCTCACCCTGGCGATCTTCGCCGCGCTCCAGCTCGCCATGCCGCTGCTGGTACGGCCCTACCTGATGTCCCCGGTCACGGGCACGTTCGAGCTCAGCCAGGCGAACGTGGACGGAGTAGGGATAAATCGCGATAAAGGCGGACAAATCGAGATAAGTCTGAACGCGGCCGTGCCGGGATACGCCGGGGCCTGGGTCCTGTCCAGTGAGCTCGTAGATCCGTCCGGACGTACGATCACCGGCTCCGAGTCGGGCATGGCTGTCGTCAAGGTCTCGACGACGTCCGGACCATGCGCGCCCTCCGGATCACCGGTCCTGGGCGCGTGCATGGCCGAGGTCAACCGGCTCGGCTACCGGCAGAGGGCGACGTACCACCCCTTGGAGCGCTTCTGGCCGTTCCAGTGGATGGAGACCGGCATGTACGCCCTGCTCACCCTCGTCCTGGCATGGGTGTCCTTCTGGTGGATCCGCAGGCGCCCGTCATGACGGTGAGGATGGTGACGGCCGTGGTGGCCGTGGTGGCCGTCCTGCTGGCGGCGGGCTGCTCGGCCCCCACGCCGCCGCGCAGCCAGGCGAGCCGAACGGCCGGCACGGTCTGCTCCGCCCCGAAGGGACCGCCCGCCGCGGAGACCCCCACCACGATCGACGTCGTCGAGCAGGCCTACTTCTGCATACTCGGCACCTACTACAGCGGCCCCACCCTGGACGCCCGCACGCTGCTCACCGCCGGATTCGCCGCCCTGGCCCAGGAGCTGAACCGCAACGGCAAGGACGTACCGGAAGCCGTCATGCCGCCGCTGACCGGCGACCGCGCCACCGACTGGACCGCCTTCGAGACCACCTACCGCAAGGTCGCCGACCAGGTGCCGGACCTGCGGGAGAGGCTGGCCGCCGTGACCCTTGAGGCCGTCGTGGCCGCACTCGGCGACAACCACGCCCGCTGGGCGCACGGCGGCGCACGGCCGCCCGGCTATTACGACGGCGACGGCTACGGCCTGGGCCTCGAGGCGAACGCCCGCAACCCGGACGCCGCCCTCCCGCCGCTGTTCGTCACCGCCGTGCAGGGCGGCGCGGCGCGGGCCGCCGGTCTCCGGCCCGGCGACGTCATCGAGGAGATCAACGGCTCGGCGCCCTTCATCGGCGGGAAGGCCAGTCCGGCGATCGAGGAGCTGTATCCGCGGTACCCGGAGGCACGGCCCGTCCTGCTGCGGCTGCTGCGCGAGAACCGTCGCTGGAGCGTGACGCTCAAGCCCGGCCTCTTCCAGCGGGACCTGGCCACGCTTCAGGTGGTGCAGTCGAAGCCGCTGGACGACATCGCCTATGTCCGGATGCGCGGCTTCCCACCGGACTCCGCGGACCGGGTCCTGCGGGCGATCTCCCGGCTGCGCAAGGGCCGGACGTTGTCAGGCGTCGTGCTGGACCTGCGCGGCAACGGCGGCGGCAGCCCGCTGGAGGCGACCAGGCTGGTGAGCGCGTTCGTCCATGGCGAGGCCACCGCCTACCAGTGCACGGTGGCCGGTAAGTGCGAGACCTCACGGACCGACGACACCGTCGAACTGGTCGGCCTCCCGCTGGCCGTGCTCACCGACCGCGGCTGCGCCTCGGCGTGCGAGCACTTCAGCTCCGCGATCAAGGATCTGCGGGCCGGCCTGCTGATCGGCACCAGGACGGCCGGCGTGATCTCGGGCCCCGCGCAGCCGTACCTGCTGAGCAACAACACCCTGCTGAGCTTCCCCACCAGGCACCACCTGGGGCCGAACCGCGAGGTGATCGACCGCATCGGCGTGCCCCCCGACCACCACGTCCCCCTGACCGCGCAGGACGCCGCCGCAGGACGCGACCCCGCCCTCGACAAGGCCCTGACCCTGCTGCACAAGTGAACGGACCTCTCCCATGAGACCTCTCCTGGCCGTCGCCGCAGGACTGGCCGTCCTCACCGCCTGCTCCCCGCCCGCCCCGCCCCGCTCCGCCGCACCCTCGCCCACCCCGGCAGGCCCCGCCGCCCTGCCCGCCCCGACGGGCCCCCACCCGGTCGGCACCACCGCACTCCACCTCAAGGACACCTCCCGCCCCGACCCCTGGAACCTCGACGCGAACGCCAGGGAACTCAAGGTCACGTTGTGGTACCCGGCCGCGCGCAAGGACGGCCCGCCGGCGCCGTACATGACGCGGCAGGAGGCGGAGCTCCTGCTGGCGGGCAAGCGGATCGCGGGCGTGCCGCCCGGCGCCCTGAGCAGCACCCGAACGCACGCCGTCAAGAACGCCCGGCCCACCGGAGGAGAGTTCCCGCTGGTGGTGCTCTCGCCCGGCTTCACCAACCCCGTCAGCACGCTCACCTCCCTGGCCGAGGACCTGGCCAGCAGGGGGTACGTGGTGGCCGGTATCGACCACCCCTACGAGAGCCACGCCACGACCCTGGCCGGCGGCCGGATCGCCGAATGCCTCGCCTGCGACAGCGACAACGACCCGGGCTTCGGTACGGGTGCCGTCGCCGTCAGGGCGGCCGACGTCTCCTTCGTCCTCGACCACCTGCCCGCGAAGTGGGCCAGGATCGACCGCTCCGAGATCGCCATGGTGGGCCAGTCGCTGGGCGGGGCGAGCGCGCTGGCGGCCATGGTCCAGGACCCCCGGGTACGGGCCGGCATCGACATGGACGGCACCACCTACGCCCGCATCCCTCGAAGCGGGCTCTCCCGCCCGTTCCTGTTCCTGGGCTCGGCCCAGCACGTCCCCGGCGGCCCCGACACCTCGTGGGACCGCGACTGGAAGCTGCTGACCGGCTGGAAACGCTGGATCGTCCTGACCGGCGCCGACCACCAGTCCTTCACCGACTCCCCGCTGCTGGCGAGCGCCCTCGGCCTCACGCCGGCGTACGGCACGCTGCCCGGGGCCCGCGCCGCCGAGCTGACCCGCACGTACGTGGCGGCCTTCCTCGACCAGCACCTGAAGTCCAAGCCCCAGCCTCTCCTGAACGAACCCCGCGACCCCGAGGCCAAGCTCTGCCCCACGGCCTGCGGCCAGTGACAGCAGGTGGCGGACGTCAGACCGTCGCGAGGCGGCGGCTGATCGCTACGACCGCGGCGGTGAGATCGGGCAGGGGCCGGTTCTCGTCCCGGCGCCAGTGGCGGACCTGCTCGGCGGTCAGGGCCGCGAGCAGCGTGTCGGCACGGATCTGAGGATCCGGGACGCCGGCGGCGGTGAGCAGGATCGCACAGTGGTGCTGCCACAACCGGTGCGAGCCCGTACGGAGCCGCGCCCCGGCGCTCGCGGTCTGGGACAGCGTCACGAGGTCGAGGTGGGCGTCGACGTAGGCGAGGTAGGCGGCGGCGAAGGCGGCGAGCCGGTCGGCGGGTGGCGCACCCGGGCCCAGCGGGGGCGGCCCGCTCAGCATCGCGGTCTGCAGTTCGGACTCGCGTTCGTCGAGGAGCGCCGCCGCGAGGCCGGACTTGTCGCCGAAGCGCCGGTAGAGCGTGCCCTTGCCGACGCCGGCGGCCGCGGCGACGTCGTCCATGCTCACCGCGGCCACCCCAAGGGTGTCGAACAGCCGCTCCGCTGCGGCGAGCACCTTGATCCGGTTGCGAGCCGCGTCCGCCCGCTCCTGCGGCACCCCGCCGGACAGCAGGGGCAGATCCCTTCGATGCGATGCGACGGCGTCGTTCATGGGTCCGACTGTAGTCCAGTTCGAAGCCCGTTGGTTGACGTAATCGGACTAGAGTCCGTATATTTCCGGGCATCAAGCGGACTGCAGTCCGCATTCACTTCTGGAGGTAGTTCCATGAGCAAGCTGCTGCACCTCTCCGCCTCGCCACGTGACGAGGCGTCGGAGTCGCTGCGGATCGCACGAGTGTTCACGGAGGCGTACCAGGACTCCCATCCCGGCGATGAGGTCGAGCACTGGGATCTGTGGGACGGCTCGCTGCCGGACTTCGCCGTCGGCGCCAAGGCGAAGATGACGGTGTTCGGCGGGAACGAGCCGCGGGGTGCCGAGGCCGACGCCTGGGCGAAGGCGCGGCGGACGTTCGAAAGGTTCGACTCCGCGGACCGGCTGCTGTTCAGCGTGCCGATGTGGAACGCGTCGGTGCCGTACGTGCTCAAGCAGTTCGTCGACGTGGTCAGCCAGCCGGGCTGGATCTTCACGGTCGACCCCGTGACCGGCTACGGCCCCCGGCTCGCGGGACGTGGCAAGAGGGTCGCCGTCATCTACACGAGCGCGGTCTGGGGGCCGCGGCTCGGCCCGGAGTTCGGCACCGACCATCAGTCGACGTTCTTCGGCGACTGGCTGCGCTGGACCGGCCTGACCGACATCCAGGAGGTACGGTTCCACCCCACCCTCACCGGCGACTGGGACGACGCGCGCTGCGCCGCCGACGCGCGAGCCAGGGACATCGCCAAGGTCTTCTGACGACTCTTTCCGAGGAGAAGGGGATGCTGGCCGGGCGGAGACACCAGCATCACCAGAGGTTTCACTCTCGGTGACCGCAAGAATACTGAGAGCGTACGGCTGGTTGCCTCAGGTAACCGGCGTGACGGTCGCCGACGGAAGGCAGGACATGCGGACCCTGGAACTGATGACCCGCAAGATCGACACCTGTTTCGGGCATCTCGACGTCGACGGCAACGGCACGGTCGAACGCGACGACCTGCTCGGGCTCGGCTCGCGCCTGGTCGCCCAGTTCGGCGAGTCGCCGACCTCGCCGAAGGCGACCGCCATGGCCGCCGGGATGGTCCGGTTCTGGGAGGCGCTGTGCTCGGCCGCCGACGTCAACGGCGACGGACGGCTCACTCCGCAGGAATACCGCACGGGCATGACGCGAGCGTTCGTCGAGGATCCCACCGGCTTCGACCGGGCGTTCCTGCCCATGGCCGAGGCGCTGTGCGGGCTCCTGGACACCGATGGAGACGGCACGGTGAGCCGCCCGGAGTTCGCCGCGTTTCACCAAATCATGCGCACCTCCGTGGAGAACGCCGACCTGGCCTTCGGCAAGCTCGACACCGATGGCAGCGGCTCCCTGAGCGTGACCGAACTGCTGGCCGCCATGCGCGACTACTACAGCAACCCCGACGAGAACGCCGACGCGCTCGGCCACTGGCTGTTCGGGAGGGTTTAGGGCGTGCTGCGCAGCTACCGGTCGCTGGTCGGGGGTCACCCGGCGGACGGCGTCGGATGGGTGCACTGGGTACGGGTCGGCGACATGCTGGAGGCGCCGTACGACATGGCGGCGCTGAAGGCGACGCTGGACACCGGCGAGGCCGGCCCCGACGCGCTCACCCACCCGTCCCTGGTCGGCAGGGTCGCCTTGAGCAGCCCCGGCCAGCGGCGCCAGGCCCTGGCCGCCGCCCGCGCGCATCAGCCGGCCTGGGGCAGGGTGCCCATGGCCGAGCGCGTGGGCTTCGTGACCGCCTTCCACCGGGTGCTGCGCGCCCGGCGGCATGAGCTGCTGGACCTTCTGGTCGCGGAGGGCCATCCGGTACGCGTCGCGCGGATGGAGATCGCCACCATGCTGGCGGCGGTGCACCCCAGGACCGTCACCGTCGCGGCCGGGTCGATGAGCTGCGACCACCGGGTCAACGGCCGCAGGATCGAGCTGGTACGCAAGCCGGACGGCGTGGTCGGCCTGATCCCGGCCCGCAACGCGGCCGCCGCCACCCTGGTGTTCTCCGCGGTGATGACCTTGGCGGCGGGCAACGCGGTCGTGGTCGATCTGCCGCCCAGCGCCCCGCTCAGCGCGGCGTTCGTCTGCCATGAGCTGATCGCGCCCTTGCTGGCCGGCCATGACCGGGTGTTCAGCGCGTTGTGCGCTCCCGTGCGGGAGGTGGTGCCGGAGTGGCTGGCCAGCCCGGACCTCGACGACATCTACTACTTCGGCCCGTCCGGCCGGGGGCTGGAGCTGGCCGCGGAGTGCTTGCGGCACGGTAAGAAGGCGGTCCTGGAACTGTCGGCGAACGACACCGTGGTGGTGTGGCGGGACGCTCGCGTGGACCTGGCGATCAGGGCCATGCTGGAGGCCTTCTACGCCTCCGGACAGATCTGCCTGACTCCCAACCGCGCCGTGCTGCACCCCGAGATCGCCGATGAGGCGCTCAAGGGGCTGCAGAGGGAGATCGAACGGCTGCCCGTGGGGCGCCCGGAACGTCCTGACGTCATCCTCAGCCCGGTCGTGCGGCGCGCGGAGTTCACCGAGGTCGTCGTGGAGGCGGTCGGTGCGGGCGCGACGCTGGTGACCGGCGGGGAGTTCGTCGACGTCCACGGAGTGCCGCGCGCGCGAGGGCCGTTCATCCGGCCCGCCCTGCTGAAGGTGGACGGGCTGGAGCAGGCACGAACGCTGCGCGCGGCACGCGAGGAGACCTTCTGCCCCTTGCTGACCGCGGTGATCGCCGACCCTCCCCATGTCGCCGACGTGATCGCCTTCCTCAACGCCAACCGCTACGGGCTGCGCAACTCCCTATGGGCCACCGATCCCGCCGTCATCGCCGCCTTCGCGACGGAGGTGCGCAACGGGGGCACCTTGAAGGTCAACGACAGCCATCTCGGCCCCGTCCCGGTGCTGCCCGTCGACGGCGGCACCGGGCGCACCGGCGGTCCCGATGGTGAGGCCAATCTGCCGATGCTGCGTACCACTCATCTGCAAGCGATCAGCACCGCGACGGACGTGCCGGACGACCTGCTCTTCGACTACTCCTCCGCGGTGGCCGACGGTCCGCCCGTGGGGTGACGCGGCAACCGGCTGTCACAGGCGACCCGGCCATCTCGTCCTGAAGGAGAGGCGCCCGTCCCTCGGAGGCACACGCCGCCGGCTGTGGGCGGGCACCACGACTTCACGTACGGAAGGACCCTGGTCATGCGTATCGCAGTCTTCGGTGCCAACGGCCCCACCGGCCGGCTCCTCACCGGCCGGGCGCTCGCCGCCGGACACCACGTCGCCGCGATCACCCGGCAGCCACGCTCGTTTCCCCTGCGCCATGAACGGCTCGACGTCATCGGCGCCGACGTGCACGATCCAGAGGCCGTCGACGCCGCCGTGGCGGAGCGGGATGCGGTGCTGTCGACGCTCGGAGTGCCGCTGGGGAAGAAACCGATCACCACCTACTCACAAGGTGCGGCCAACATCATCGCCGCCATGCGACGGCACCGGTTGCGCCGGCTCGCCGTGGTGAGCTCCAGCGGGGTCGATCCGCGGCCGTACTCGGAGGGCGGGTTCCTGTTCAACCGCGTGGTGCTGCCCTATGTGACGCGAGTGCTGGGCAGGCCGCTGTACGACGACATGCGGCGGATGGAGGAGCTGGTCCGCGCCAGCGATCTCGACTGGACGATCCTGCGTCCCAGCGGGCTCTACCATCTGCCGTCGGTGACCGACTACATCCTCGCTGAGGGCCACGTCGACGCCAGGTTCACCTCCCGGACGGACCTGGCCGCGAGCATGCTGGCCCTCCTGGACGACGACCGCTACGTCCGTACCACCCTCAGCGTCATCACCACGGTCGGCAACCCCACGTTCCTCCGGTGGTTCCGCCGCGAGGCGTTCGCCAAGAACTGACGGGTCACTCCCGGCGCTCGCGATGGGCGGCCAGGAGCGGAAGGAACACCTGGTCGGTGACCGCGACCAGGTCGGCATCCGACGGCCGGACCCCGAAGACGACGAAGTCGTCCCGCAGCAGGCTCATCGGCAGCGTGATCACGCGTCGCGGCCAGGGGCCCGGCGGGATCTGGCCACGCTCGGCCGCGCGCTCCAGAACGGTGGACATGGCGTCCGACAGGGCCGAACCGGCGATGAGGTCACGCAGCCGCTGTTCCAGCCGCGGATCGTGCACCGTGTCCGCGATCAGTCCGGTGACCGTGTCGCGGCTGGTGCCGGCGAGGGTGGCCCGCGCCTGGCGCAACAGGGCCAGGACGTCGTCGCGCAGATCGCCGGTGTCGGGCACCGGCACGTCCGCGAACCGCCTCCCCAGCGTGTCGAGCACCAGCTCGGCCAGGCTGCTCCAGCGGCGGTACAGGACGGGTTTGCTGGTGCCGGCCCGGTTCGCGATGCCGCTCATCGTGGACTTCGCGTATCCCAGTTGGGCCAGTTCGTCGCGGGCCGCGTCGAGGATGGCGTCTTCGAGCGCGGCGCCCCGGCGGCGCGACATGGTCTCGGCGGCGGACGGGTCCGTCCTCGGTGTGTTCGGCATCACGGCTCCCCAAGAAACCTTGCGTTTCTTGGTCGCCGAGCTTATCGTCTGGACAAGAAACCAAGGGTTTCTTATTTCGAGAGGTGACATCATGACGAGCTCCACCGCTCAGACCGCCCCCGCATACCCGATGCCGCGCTCGTGCCCGTTCGGCCCGCCGCCGCAGTACGCACACCTCAGGCAGGAGGCGCCGATCTCGCGGGTGACCCTGCAGGACGGCACGCAGGCGTGGCTGATCACCGGGCACGCACTCGCGCGGGCGTTCCTGTCCAGCGACAAGATCAGCTCCAACCGCGCGAACCCCGGTTTCCCGCAGCTGGTTCCCGGGGTGGCCTCGGTGCCGCTCAAGGGCACGATCGTGGCCATGGACCCGCCGGAGCACTCACGGCACCGGCGCATGGTCACCAACGAGTTCACGGTCAGGCGGGTCAAGCAGATGCGGCCGGAGATCCAGCGCATCACCGACCGGGCCATCGACGAGATGCTGGCAGGACCGCGGCCGGCCGATCTGGTGGAGGCCGTGTCGCTCCCCGTGCCCTCGCTGGTGATCTGCGAACTGCTGGGAGTGCCCTACGCCGACCGCGGCCAGTTCCAGAGCAGAACCACGATCATCCTCAGCCGCAACTCGACGAGCGAGCAGCGACGCGACACCGCCTTGTGGTTGCGCGGGTACATCAGCGACCTGGTCGCGGGCAAGGAGGCCAGGCCGGGCGACGACCTGCTGAGCCGGCTGATCGCGAAATACCGCGACATCGACGCCTATGACCGCGAGACCCTGACAGGAATCGGTCTCCTGCTGCTGGTCGGAGGCCACGAGACCACCGCCAACATGATCTCGCTGAGCGTGGCCTCGCTGCTGGACGATCCCCCCATCCTGGCCGGGTTGCGGGAGCGGCCTGAACAGACCCCGCAACTGGTGGAAGAGCTGCTGCGCTTCCACTCCGTCGTCGACAACGCCACCTCCCGGGTGGTCGTCGAGGACTTCGAACTGGACGGCATCGCCTTCCGCGCCGGCGACGGCGTCATCGTGGCGGCCGCGGCCGCCGGCCACGACCCGGACGTGTTCGCGCGGCCGGACCGGATCGACGTCGACCGCGGCGCCCGCCACCATCTGGCCTTCGGCTTCGGAATCCACCAGTGCCTCGGGCAGAACCTGGCCCGGCTCGAGCTGGAGATCGTGCTGAACACGCTGTTCGCCCGCGTACCGACCCTCGCACTGGCGGAGCCCGTGGAGCGCCTGCCGTTCAAGACCGACGCGCTCGTCTACGGCATCCACCGCCTACCGGTGACCTGGTGACCTGGTGACCTGGTGACCCGAACGGGCCCCCGCGTGGCCGACGATGTTGCTGATCAGGTGGGCGCGGTCGGTGTCCGAGAGGACGTTCTCCCACAGGGCCCGGGGCTGGCTGTGGTCGTCGTCCTCGGCGTGCTTGTGGTAAGCCGAGCGGATGATCTCAATGCTGTGGCGTGCCAGGTCACTGCCTTTGGGGAAGTACCGACGTAGCAGCCCGCTGGTGTTCTCGTCCGTGCCGCGTTGCCAGGGCGAGTGTGGGTCGCAGAAGTAGATGTCGAACCCGGTGAGCGCGGCGATCTCCTCGTGCAGCGTCAGGGCGGTAGCCGCTCATCCTTCAGAAGAGACCCGAGGCCGTCACGGCTCCCGTCAGCGGGACGTCCATCACGGTACGCCCTTGCGCGTCCTTTACGACGATCCACGCATGTTGCCCTCGCGCAGCGCTCCTCCGATACGTCAACCCCGACGCGGAATCACGCGTCCTGCTCGTCCCGCCAGCCGCCGGGGTCGGGATGGTAGCCGTAGGCGGCGGCGCGTACCGTGTCCTCGTCCTCCAGTCCGGAGCCGATCGTGCCACCGACGGTGGCCAGCGAGCTGATGATCCAGGTCAGGTTCAGGTAGTCGGTGAGATGGACCGGCCGCTTCAGGCTATCCGCCAGCACGGATGTCTCGATGAGCAGTGCCGTGACAAGTATCGTTCCGGCGAACAGCACCAGATAGGACACCGCGGCGGCCAGGGTGAGGGTGAAGATCGTGGCCAGGTTGAACAGCCGGGCCAGCCCGGCCGGTGTCTCGCGGTCGGGTTTCTCCCACAGGTGGTGCGCGACGATCAGCCAGGTCACCAGCGCGGTCAGCGCGAGGAGCATGATGATGGTGAGACGGAGTCCGCCCAGCGCGTCGCCCATCTCCCAGACGGTGCTGGAGGTGAGGGAGATCGCGGCCGTGGCGAAGGCGCCGGCCAGCAGTTTGGACAGGCCGAGCAGGGCGCGCCCGGGGCGGTTGGCCCGGACCATTCCGCTTAGCAGCCGCATACGTCCGACCAGCGGCGAGGCGACGTAACCCAGCTCCCCGGCGTCGGCCTCGCCGACCACCCCCTGGACGGCGGTGACCTGGCTGGTCAGTCCGGTCGCTGTGCCGGGCAGCGGCGTCCACTCCTGGGAGACGTCGGGGAGGAGCCGGCCCACGAGATCCGGGAGGACGACGCGGAGCGCCGGCAGCTGGCGCAGCCCCAGTGCGGGCAGGGACACCGCCGCAACCCGGCGCTGGGCGGACGTCTGCGCGACGAGCGGCTGCCGCTCGGTGTGCAGCGGTAGGTCGGTCAGGCAGATCGCCACGTCCCACCGGGCGTCGGCGCGCCGGCGGGCGACGTCTTCCAGCAGTGCCTCAACGCCGCCGTCGCGCCGCGGCGCCATGTCACCCCAGCCTTGCCGGATGGTCCACCGCACGTTCGGATTGACCCGCTCGGCGAGCCGGTCGGCCAGTTCGGTGGCGAGCCGGGCGACGACCTCCGCCGCGTAGTCCGGCGGGGTCGCCACAAGCCCGACGATGACCTCCGGCCGATGCCGCTCATTGATGGCCATGGGTGCTCCTCGCCGGCAGCCGGTGGATCCCGGAACCGAATACCCGCAGTCGTGCGGCACATGCGTCGTCGAGCCCGGCGTGGACGCTGGCCGATGCCTGAGTCCGCTGGTGTCATCCGTTTTGTCAGGGGCAAGGGACGGAGCACGCGGGGGCATCAGCAGACCGGGGGCCGCCTGCGGCGTACTTACGTACCCATCACAACCTGCGTTAGGACGCATGATGACCGACAGATTCGCCCGTGCGCTCGGGTGGACCAGCCTTGCTCTGGGCGCGGCGCAACTGGTGGCGCCCAGGGCCGTGACCCGCTTGTGCGGCGTCGACGACGCGCCGAGACCCACGGCTGTCGCCAGACTCGTCGGCGGGCGCGAGCTTCTGCACGCCGCGCTGCTGCTCGGCGCCAAGAACCCCGCCAAGTGGGCGTGGACCAGGGTCGCCGGTGACGCGATGGACCTGAGCGTCCTGGGCAGGGCCGCCGCCAACCGCACCGGCGCCCGGCGCACCCGCGTGCTCGCCGCGCTCGGCGCCGTCGCAGGGCTCACCGCCCTGGACGCCGTCTGCGCCCGGGGCGGCACCGCTAAGGCCAAGAGCCCACTTCAGGTGCGCGCCTCCATCACCATCAACAAGCCGCGCGAGGAGGCTTACCGCTTCTGGCATGAGCTGGAGAACTTGCCCACGTTCATGATTCACCTGGACTCGGTGCGCACCATCGATCAGCGCCGCTCCCGCTGGAAGGCCAAGGGGCCGATCGTCGATCTGGAATGGGAGGCCGAGATCATCGACGAGCGGGCCGGCAACCTGATCGCCTGGCGCTCGGTGCCCGGCACCGGCATCGCCACCGCCGGCCTGGTCAGCTTCACGGACGGTCCCGGCGGGCGTGGCACCGTCGTGGACGTCTCGCTGGAGTACGGCGCTCCCGGCCACCGCCGGCTCGCCGCCGCCGTCGCCCGGTTGCTCGGCGAGCACCCCGAGCAGCAGGTCCGCGACGACCTGCGCCGCTTCAAGCAGGTCATGGAGACCGGCGAGGTGATGCGCTCCGAGGGCAGCCCGGAGGGCCACCGCGCCCGGCGCCAGCTCCACCAGCGTCCCGCACAACCAGTCGGAGGGCGGGCATGAAGGCCAACGTGTGGGCGGGCCGCAACCGCCTGGAGATCCAAGACGTTCCGGACCCGCGGATCCTCAACGCGCGCGACGCGATCCTCCGCGTCACCTCCACCGCGATCTGCGGCTCCGACCTGCACCTCTTGGACGGCTACATCCCGACCGTCAAGAAGGGGGACATCCTCGGCCACGAGTTCATGGGCGAGGTCGTCGAGGTCGGCCCCCGCGTGCACAACCTGCGCACCGGAGACCGCGTGGTGGTGCCGTTCCCGATCGCCTGCGGCGCCTGCTTCGCCTGCCAGGACGGCCTGTACTCGGTGTGCGAGAACTCCAATCCCAACGCCGGGATGGCTGAGAAGCTGATGGGCCACTCGCCCGCCGCCATCTTCGGCTACTCCCACATGCTGGGCGGCTTCCCCGGCGGGCAGGCCGAGTACGTGCGGGTGCCGTTCGCCGACGTCGGCCCCATCAAGATCGAGGACGACCTGCCGGACGAGAAGGTGCTGTTCCTGTCTGACATCTTCCCCACCGGCTTCATGGGTGCGGAAATGTGCGACATCAAGCCCGGCCAGACGATCGCTGTCTGGGGCGCGGGGCCGGTCGGGCAGCTCGCCGCGGCCAGCGCGTTCCTGCTCGGCGCCGACCGGGTCATCGTCATCGACCGCTTCCCCTACCGGCTGCAGCGGGTCCTGCGCACCGGCGCCGAGGTCCTCAACTACGAGAAGGTGAACGTGCTGGACGCGCTGCGCGACATGACCGGCGGACGCGGCCCCGACGCCTGTATCGACGCCGTCGGCATGGAGGCTCACCACCCGACCCCGGCCATGTATGCCTACGACCGCGCCAAGCAGGCTGCCCGGCTGGAGACCGAACGCCCGTACGCGCTGCGCGAAGCCATCATGGCCTGCCGCAATGGCGGCGTGGTCTCCGTCATCGGTGTCTACGGCGGATTCGTCGACAAGTTCCCGATGGGCAGTGTCATGAACCGGTCCCTGACCATCCGCACCGGCCAGTGCCACGTGCACCGCTATACGGAGCCGCTGCTGCAGCGGATCCGCGCGGACGAGATCGATCCCAGTTTCGTCATCTCGCACCGTATGCCGCTCAGCGAGGCGCCACACGCGTTCGAGCTGTTCAAGCACAAGCAAGACGAGTGCAACAAGGTGGTTCTCACGGTGTGAGCCCGCCTCGCGACCCAGAGCCGGTCCCCCTTAGCCACCGCACCGGTGGCTACCCAAGTGGACGTGGGTAACCGGCTCTGGAAGCCAATGCTTTGGTCACAACAGCAGGTCGAAGAGCCTGGTCACCCGCTCCCACTGCTCGGTGGCCGGGTTCTTCAGCGTGGGGTGAACGATGGTGAGCGCCTTGGCGAGCGCCACGGAGACCCCGCCCGCTACGGACGGCAACCGCGACTCGGTCTCCTCGCTGAGCGACAGGTCGAGCGGCGGCAGCGCGCTCAGCTCGGCCAGGATCGGGGCCAGCTCCAGCTCCTCGTTCAGATCGCGGAAGTCGTGCATGCTCTCCTGCAGGCCCTTGGTGATGGGCAGGTCCCAGAATTCGATGATGTCGCGCCGATTCGACTTCGCCGCTGCCTCGGCGACGACGAGCATGTCATACAGCTTCCGGTTGACGAAGTCGCTGTATCGCTTGAGGTCCGACTTGTCGACGTCCAGCCCCGCGGCGGCGCGGAAGAAGTGCTCGAACCTCGAAATCGCGATCACCGGCATCGGGATCACCATCCTCCCTGTCGATTCCCTGTCTTGGTGAACCTTTCGTGCACCAGGCGTACCGCCATGGCGCCCTCCCCGACCGCGGACGCGACCCGTTTGACCGACCCGCTGCGGACGTCTCCCACGGCGAAGACGCCGGGCCGCCCGGTCTCCAGGGGAAGGGCCTCCCATCGCGACGATCCTTTCCCTGTGACGACGAAGCCCCGGTCGTCCAGTGCGACGGCGCCCGCGAGCCAGCCGGTGTGCGGATCAGCGCCGATGAACACGAACATCGCGTTGATCTCGATCTCGACGGACTGCTTCGTCCTGGCGTTCTGGGCGCGGACGGCCCGCAGAAAGCCGTCTCCGAGCAGTTCGCGTACCTCGGTGTGGAACATGATCTCGATACTGGGCGTCCGGCCGATCGCGTCGATGAGGTAGCGGGACATGCTCTCGCCGAGATCGCCGCCACGGACGAGCATGCGCACCGACGAGGCGTTCCTGGCCAGGTAAAGCGCCGCCTGGCCCGCGGAGTTGCCGCCGCCGACGATGACCACCGGCGCCTGCCGGCACGTGCGCAGCTCGAACGGCGTCGCCGCGTAGTAGACGCCGCACCCTTCGTACTTCTCCAGGTCGGGAACATCGAGTTTGCGGTAGCGAGCACCGGTGGCGATGAGCACCGCGTGGCCCCGCACGGCGGGTCTGCCCTCGACGAGCACGCTGTAGTGGCCGTTGTCGGACTCCAGCCCGTTCGCCTCGGCAGGTACGGTCAGCCGGGCGCCGAATTTGGTCGCCTGGATGACGGCGCGTTCGGCGAGCTCGGCGCCCGAGATGCCCGAAGGGAAGCCGAGATAGTTCTCGATGCGGGAGGAGGTGCTGGCCTGGCCGCCCATGGCGACCGCGTCGAGCACGACCGTGGTCAGGCCCTCCGAGGCTCCGTACACGCTCGCGGCCAAGCCCGCGGGGCCCGCACCCACGACGATCAGGTCGCACACGCCGTCGCCGCGCCGTGGTGCGGGCAGGCCGACGGTCTTGGCCAGCGTGGCAAGGGTGGGGTTGCGCAGCACCTGGTCTCCGCGCCAGATCACGACCGGCGTCTCCTGCGGGGAGATACCGAGCTGGCGCAGCAGCGCCTCCGCATCCTCGTCTTCCTCGAGGTCGATCCACCGGTGCGGAAGCCTGTTACGGGCGGCGAACTCGCGCAGCCGGCGGGCGTCGGGGGAGTAGCGGGAGCCGATGATACGGAACCCGGCGTCCATGCCGATCAGCAGCGTACGGCGGGTCAGGTAGGCGCGCAGGACGAGGTCACCGAACGCGGGGTCACCGGCCACCAGCGTGCGCACCTGGTGGGCCTGGACGGCCAGGATCTCGCCGGCCTCCCGCACGACAGCGGTCAGGAACCCGACCTGGTGGGTGAGCAGGCCCAGCTCGCCGAGGAAACGCCCGGGACCGTGAACGGCGATCGTCCGCTCCTCCGCGGTGCCGTATCCCTCGACCGTGGCCACCTTGCCCCGCAGGATCACGATGAACTCACGGGCAGGTTCGTTCTCCCGGTAGAGGATCTCGCCGGGTGAGACGGGCCTGCGCTCGCCGCACCGCGACAGGTCCGCGATGCGCTGCTCGTCCAGCCGGGGATAGGCCCCGTGCAGGTCCGGTGTCTCGAGCAGGGTGGCCGGCGACCGGGTCATGACGGCGTCCTCAGCGTGTCTTCGACCCATTCGCGTAGCTGGGGTGCCGGGGCCGCGCCGACGCGTTGCGCCACGACGCGGCCCTCGTTGAGCATCATGAGCGTCGGGACGCCCGTGATCGTGAAGCGCTGCGAGAGGGCGGGGGACCGGTCCACGTCGATCTTGACGAGCTTCATTCGTCCCGCCAGCCCCTGGGCGAGTTGTTCGAGCGCGGGTGTGACCATCCGGCACGGCCCGCACCATTCCGCCCAGAAGTCGACGAGTACCGGCAGGTCCGCCCGTTCAGCGACCTCCGCGAAGGTGTCGTCGCCGGCCTCGGCGATCCATGGCAGCGGCTGGTGGCAGTTGCCGCAGCGGGGCGTTCCCGAGGCCGCGTCGGGAACCCGGTTCGGCCGTCCGCAGCCGGCGCAGCGCGCAGTGTGCATGTCAGCTCTCCGGAGCGTAGAAGGTGACGTTCAGCTCGCCCTTGTCGGCGCCGACCACGATGGTCGCGCCGTCGGGGACGTCTCCGGCGAGCAGAGCCCGGCCGATCCTGGTCTCGACCTCACGCGCGATGAACCGGCGCAGCGGCCGGGCACCGTAGACCGGGTCGTACCCCTGATTGGCGATGAGCTTGCGGGCCTCCTCGGTGACCTCCAGGGTGAGCCGCCGGTCGGCCAGCCGCTGCCTGATGTCGGTGAACATCAGCTCGACGATCCGCTCGATCTCCGCCTCGGTCAGCGGCTTGAACAGCACGATGTCGTCGATCCTGTTGAGGAACTCGGGCCGGAAGTGCCGGCGCAGCTCTGCCATCACGCCTTCGTGCGCCTCGGGCTTGATCTCGCCGTCGGAGGTGATCCCGTCGAGCAGGTGCTGGGAACCGATGTTCGAGGTCATGATGATCACGGCGTTGCGGAAGTCGACCGTGCGGCCCTGCGCGTCCGTCAGCCGGCCGTCGTCCAGGACCTGCAGCAGCGCGTTGAAGACGTCCGCGTGGGCCTTCTCGATCTCGTCGAAGAGCACCACCGAGTACGGCTTGCGCCGCACCGCCTCCGTGAGCTGCCCGCCCTCCTCGTAGCCGACATAGCCGGGAGGTGCGCCGACGAGGCGGCTGACCGTGTGGCGTTCCTGGTACTCGCTCATGTCGATGCGGACCATGTTGTCCTCGGTGTCGAACAGGGCCTCCGCGAGGGACCTGGCCAGTTCGGTCTTGCCGACGCCGGTCGGCCCGAGGAACAGGAACGACCCGATGGGACGCTTGGGGTCCTTGATGCCCGAGCGGGCGCGGATGATGGCGTCGGCCACGAGCCGCACGGCCTCCTCCTGGCCGACGACGCGCTCGTGCAGGATCTGGTCGAGCTTGAGCAGCTTGTCCCGCTCGGCCTCCTGCAGCCGGGCCACTGGGATGCCGGTCCAGCGGGAGACGATGTCCGCGATCTCCCTCTCGGTCACCACCTCGCGCAGCAGCCGGTGGCCGTTCTGCCGGGTGCCCAGCCGCTCCTCCTCGGCGCGCAGCCGGCGCTCCAGCTCGGGCAGGCGGCCGTGACGCAGTTCGGCGGCGCGGTTGAGGTCGTAGTCGCGTTCGGCCTGCTCGGCCTCCCGCCGCACGGTCTCGATCTCCTTCCGCAGGCTCTGGACCTTGCGCAGGGCGGAGCGCTCGGCCTCCCACTGCGCCCGCATCGCCTCAGCCTCGGTCCGCGTGGCAGCCAGTTCCTCGCGCAGCTCGGCGAGACGCTCCCCGCTGGCCGCGTCGTCCTCCTTGGCCAGCGCGGCTTCCTCGATCTCCAGCCGCCGTACCCGCCTGGTCAGGGCGTCCAGCTCGGCCGGCATGGAGTCGATCTCCGTCCGGATCATCGCGCACGCCTCGTCCACCAGGTCGATCGCCTTGTCCGGTAGGAACCGGTCGGAGACGTAGCGGTGACTCAGCGTCACGGCGGCGACGAGCGCGCTGTCCTGGATCTTCACGCCGTGGAAGACCTCCAGACGCTCCCGCAGGCCACGCAGGATCGAGATGGCGTCCTCCATCGAGGGCTCGTCGATCAGCACCGGCTGGAACCTGCGCTCCAGAGCGGCGTCCTTCTCGATGTGCTTGCGGTATTCGTCCACCGTGGTCGCGCCGATCATGTGCAGCTCGCCGCGCGCCAGCATCGGCTTGAGCATGTTGCCGGCGTCCATGGCGCCCTCGGTCGCCCCGGCTCCGACCACCGTGTGGAGCTCGTCCACGAACAGCAGGATCTGTCCCTCGGCCGCCTTCACCTCGTTCAGTACGGCCTTGAGGCGCTCCTCGAACTCCCCGCGGTACTTGGCGCCGGCCACGAGCGAGCCCATGTCCAGGCTGAAGATGGTCTTGTCGCGCAGTCCCTCGGGGACGTCGCCGCGGACGATGCGCTGAGCCAGGCCCTCGACGACGGCCGTCTTACCGACGCCGGGATCACCGATCAGCACCGGGTTGTTCTTGGTCTTGCGGGACAGGATCTGGATCACCCGCCGGATCTCCCCGTCGCGGCCGATCACCGGATCGAGCTTGTCCGCCCGAGCGTCGGCGACCAGGTCGCGCCCATACTTTTCCAGCGCCTCGTAGGCCACCTCCGGCATGGCCGAGGTGACACGCTGATTGCCCCGCACGGAGGTGAGCGCCTCCAGGAAGCGATCCCTGCTCAGGCCCTGACCGTGCATGACACGTCCGGACGCGGTCGTGGATCCCTCCTCGATGAGCGCCAGCAGCAGGTGCTCGACGGAAACGTACTCGTCCTTGAGCCGGCGTGCCTCCCGGTCGGCGGCGTCGAGCAGCCGCGACAGGCGCTGGGTGACGAACACCTGGCCGGGCGCGGCGCCCGGGCCGCTGACCCTGGGCCGTCGCGACAGCTCGTCCTCCACATCGGTCCGCAGGCGGCGCGGGTCGGCGCCGGCCTGCTCCAGCAGCCTGGGCGCCAGCCCTTCCGGCTGGTCGAGCAGGGCAAGCAGGAGGTGCTCGCCGTCGACTTCGGTGTGCCCGAAGCGCAAGGCCTTGGTCTGGGCGTCGTGCAGGGCTTCCTGCGACTTCTGGGTCATCCTGTTCGGGTCCACTCCAGCCCCCTAGCGCTGTCGTGGGAGGTCGCGCAGGGCGGCCTCCAGCTCCCCGATCCGGTCGAGGAGGTCGATCACCACGCCGATCGCGGCGTAGTTGATGGACAGTCCTTCGTGCAACCGCTGGATGCGGGCCGCCTCCGTCACCTGGGCGGGCGTGAAGCACAGCTCCCCCCTGGCGTTCCTGACCGGTTCCAGCAGGCCGAGCGCCACCAGCCGGCGCACGGCCTGCGGGTGCAGGCCGGTGGCCCGCGCGTAAGTCTCCAGGTCGAGCCACACCTGGCGAACGAGCGCGTAGCTCATGAGCGCCTCCTGGGGTCGAAGGTCGAGACGACGGCGAGCTGCTCGAACAGGCGCCGCTCCTCGTCGGTGGGCCTGGGCGGCACCATGATCCGTGACTCCGCGTAGAAGTCGCCCGCGGCCCCGCGCGGACCGGGCATGCCGCGGCCTTTCAGACGCAGACGGCGGCCCGTGGACGTGCCCGGCGGCACCTTCACCTTCGCCTCGCCGCCCGGCGTATCGATCGCGACCGTGGCGCCAAGCGCCGCCTCCCAGGCGGTCAACGGCAGCGGCGCGTGGATGTCGCGGCCCTCCACGCGATAGCGAGGATGGTCGGCGATCCGCACGACCAGGTAGAGGTCGCCTGGCTGGGCTCCACCAATGCCGCGCCCGCCCTGGCCGGCGAGCCTGATCCGCTGCCCGTTCGTGACGCCGGGCGGGATCGTGACGTCCAGCCGCCTGCCGCCGGGCAGCGTGATGCTGCGGCTCCCGCCGCGATACGCCTCCTCCACGGTCAGCGTCAGCTCCGCCTCCTGGTCGGCGCCGGGCACCGGCCCCCACTGGCGTCTGCCCCGGCCACCGAACATGCCACCGAGCAGGTCCTCCAGATCGATGCCCTCCTCCGTGCCGAAGCCGAAGCCCTCGGCGCCGGTCGAGCGCCACGGGCCACCCCCGCCCCCCGCACCCGCACCCGCCCCTGCCCGGCTGCGGGCGCGGGCCCAGTCCGCGGGATCGACGTCGGGCGGCACCTGGCGGAAATCGTGCCCGAACGCGTCGTAGCGGCGACGCTGCTCGGGGTCGGAGAGCACACTGTAGGCCTCCGAGATCTCCTTGAACCTGTCCTCGGCGCCGGGATCCTTATTGACGTCGGGGTGGTAGGCGCGCACGAGCTTGCGGTAGGCCCGCTGGATCTCGTCGGCGTCGGCGTTCCGGTCGACGCCGAGCACCTCGTAGAAGTCCCGGCGTTCGGCCATCACTCCACCTTCTTCGCGACGGCCACGATCGCCGGCCTGAGCTGCCGCTCGCCGTCGCCGTACCCGGGCCTGAGCACCTCCACCACGGTGCCAGGATCGACGTCGTCCCGTTCGACTGTTGTCACCGCCTCATGACGGGTGGGGTCGAAGGGCACACCGGTCTCGTCGTGACGGGGGTAGCCGAGCTTCTCCAGCAGAGTGACCGCCTGGTCCCGTACCGCTCGAACCCCTTCAAGGACGGCGCCCGCGCCATCGCCGCCATGGACCGCGTGGCTGAGCGCGAGCTCCAGGTTGTCCAGGACGGACAGCCACTCGGCCGCCACCTTGGACCGCTCTTCAGCCCTGATCCGCTCCGCGTCGCGTGCGATGCGCTTACGCAGGTTGTCCAGCTCCGCGACCGCCCGCAGCCACCGGTCCTCCAGCTCGGCGAGCTTGGCGTCGGTCTCCGCGGGCGCAGCGGCCTCCACGGGTGCCTGCTCGCCCCGCGTGGCGTCCGTGCCGGCCTGGTCCTGGGCGTCGGATGTGTGATCGTTCATGTCACTCGGGCTCCGAGGTCGTGAATTCGGCGTCGATCACGTCCTCGTCACTGGCCGGGGCCTGTTCCGTCCTGCCCTGCGGCGGCACGCTCGGCCCGCCGCCCGCGGCGGCCGCGAATCCGTGATAAACCTGCTGCAGCTCCTGGCTGAGCGAGCGCAGCCGGTCCACCGGCGCCTCTTCCTTGATCGCCTGCCTGGCGTCCTGGACGAGTTGCTCCGCCCGCGCCTTCTCGTGCACGGCTACGGCGTCGCCGAGCTCCTCCAGACGGCGTTCCACCTGGTAGGCGACCGAGTCCAGCTCGTTGCGCGCGTCGATGGCCTCCCGGATCCCGGCGTCCTCCGCACGATGCCGCTCGGCATCGGCGACCATCCGCTCGATCTCCTGTTTGTCCAAGTTGGAGCTCTCGCTGATGGTGATCCGCTGCTCGGCACCGGTGTCCTTGTCCCGGGCCGAGACGTTGAGGATGCCGTTGGCGTCGATGTCGAAGGTGACCTCGATCTGCGGCACCCCTCGCGGCGCAGGCCGGATGTTCTCCAGCCGGAAGCGCCCGAGCACCCGGTTGTCGGCCGCGCGCTCCCGCTCTCCTTGCAGGATGACGACGTCGACGGCGTTCTGGTTGTCCTCGGCCGTGCTGAAGACCTCGGTACGGCGCGCCGGGATCGTCGTGTTGCGCTCGATGACCTTGGTCATCAGGCCGCCAAGGGTCTCGACGCCCAGTGACAGAGGCGTCACGTCGAGCAGGACGACATCCTGAACCTCGCCCTTGATGATCCCGGCCTGGACCGCCGCGCCGATGGCGACGACCTCGTCCGGGTTCACCGTCATGTTGGGGTCCTTGCCGTCGGTCAGCCGACGCACGAGATTCTGCACGGCGGGCATGCGGGTCGACCCGCCGACGAGAATCACCTCGTCGATGTCGGCGGGCCTGAGCTTGGCGTCCTCCATCGCCTGCTTGACGGGAGTGATGCAGCGCTCGACCAGATCGGCCGTGATCTGCTCGAACGTGGAGCGCATGAGCGTGGTGTTGAGGTGCTTCGGCCCCGAGGCGTCCGCCGTGACGAACGGCAGGCTGATCGTGGTCTGGGTGACCTCGGAGAGCTCGGCCTTGGCCTTCTCCGCCGCTTCGAACAGGCGCTGCAGAGCCTGTGAGTCGTTGCGTAGGTCGATGCCCTGGTCCCGCTGGAACTCGTCGGCCAGGTGGTCGACGATCCGGCGGTCGAAGTCGTCGCCGCCGAGATGCCCGTCCCCGGAGGTGGCGCGGACCTCGACCACGCCTTCACCGATGTCCAGGATGCTCACGTCGAAGGTGCCGCCGCCCAGGTCGAAGACCAGTACGGTCTCGTTGGACTTCTTGTCCAGCCCGTACGCCAGCGCCGCTGCCGTAGGCTCGTTGATGATCCGCAGGACCTCGAGCCCCGCGATGCGTCCCGCGTCCTTGGTCGCCTGGCGCTGGGCGTCGTTGAAGTACGCCGGCACGGTGATGACCGCCTCGGTCACCTTCTCGCCCAGGTACTTCGCCGCGTCCGCGACGAGTTTGCGAAGGACGAGGGCCGAGACCTCCTCCGGCGCGTACTGCTTGTCCCCGATCTGGAAGCGCACGGCTCCCTGGGGCCCCTCCACGACGTCGAAGGAGACGGCGTGCTGCTCGCTCTGGATCTCGTCGTAGCGGCGGCCGATGAAGCGTTTGGCGGAATAGATGGTTCCCTTCGGGTTGAGTATGGCCTGGCGGCGTGCCAACTGGCCGACCAGCCGTTCGCCCTGGTCGGTGAATGCCACCACGGACGGCGTCGTCCGGGAGCCTTCGGCGTTGGGTATCACCGTGGGGTGTCCGTCCTCTGTGGCGGCGATCACCGAGTTGGTGGTACCGAGATCGATGCCGACTGCCTTCGCCATTTTGCGCTTCCCCCTTGCACTCCCTTTCGGGCTCTATCTGCTCATTCCTCGGAGCAGTTCATGGGCCTGGGCCGCGTGCTCTGAGTCGACGAGGACGTCGTACCTGTCGGCGACGAGGGCGCTCTCGGAGATGAAGTCCCGCTGACCGCGCAACATCGCGTGCGAGATCACGCCGAAAATCGCTCCAGCCACCGCACCCCACAGCAGCCCCCACAGCACCAGGGGCAATCCGGCCGCGGCCGTGGTGGAGAAGATCGCCAGGAACAAGCCGATGAGGACTCCGAACCATGCTCCGCCCGCCGCGCCCCAGCCGGCCGCCCGCAGATGGGTCATGCGCGCGAGCACCCGCTCCATCGAGTGCAGGCCGCTGCCGACGATCAGCGTTCCGCTTACCGGGAACCCGTGATCAGACAGGTGGTCGACGACCTTCTGCGCCTCCTCGTAGCTGCTGTAACTTCCGATCAGTTCGCGTTTGGTCATGATGGGCCCTGACGGCGCGACCGACACGGCTCCTCCTTCCCCCCAGGCTGAGGCTGCGCCTTGGGCACGGTAATGGTGCTCTGCTCCTCCTTGCTTTCGAGCCTTCCGCACGCTTTTCGCGACCACATCCCCCAGGTGGGTAGTCATCGTCGTGCTCATTGGTGCGGCTCACGCGCGCCTTCCGCCTGACGGCGGATCGGAGCCGTTCTGTGTCTGCTCCGTCGCGAGCCGCGCGAGCTCGACCCGGGATCTGATGCTCAGCTTGCGGAAGATCTGCCTCAGGTGAAACGCGACCGTGTGGACGCTGATGAACATCTGTTCGGCGATCTGCGGGTTGGTCCAGCCGTCCGCCGCGAGCAACGTGACAGCGTGCTCGGTCTCGGTCAGGCTGCCCCAGCCGGAGACCGGCCGTTCGGCGTAGTTCCAGTGCCGGTGGCGTACCCCCATGCCGCGCAGCCTCCGGCGGATGCGCGCGGCGTCCCTCACCGAGCCGATGTCGTCGTACGTGCCCAGGGCGCGCTCCAGGCTCTCTGTGGCGTCCACGCGCCGTCCGGCGGCGGCGAGCATCTTGCCGAGGTCCTCCTCGGCGGAGGCCCGCGCCCACACGTCCTCGGCCCGCCCGGCGGCCAGCGCGAGCGCTTCGCGGTCCTCATCGAGCAGGCCCCGGGCATGCGCCGCGGCGGCGCACAACGCAGGAAACTCATGATTGGCCCCGGCGAGTGCCTCTGCGGCGGCGACTACGGACTCGGCCGCGGCCCGGTCGTCCGTGCCCAGAGCGAGCCGGACCATCCAGGGGCCGGCCCCGGGCTCCAGAGTGAGCAGCAGCGGGCAGGGCAGCTCGGCGAGCAGGCTCATCGCGCTGCCCGGCCCGTCGCGGGCCTCCGCGAGCTGCGCTGCCAGCAGGGCGTGCCGCAAGCGGGCCTCGGCCGCTCCCTCGGACTTCTCCCCAAGATGATGCGCCGCTCCCTGCAGGTCGCCGCGTCGCAGCGCGACGGCGGCGAGAACCGCACAGGCAGCCGCGACCGACAGCGGCGTGTTGAGCGCGCCGGCCAGGTCCAAGGCCCGCCTCGCCTCGGTGACCGCGTCGTCGAGACGGCCCGCGAGCAGCTCCAGGCGAGCCTCCAGCGCCGATGCGTCCGCGGCCCAGGCCAGATGGCCCTCCCCGAACATGTCCTTGCGCGCCTGGCGGAGCATCGCCCGTCCCTCGTCGAACCGGTGGACGTCGACGAGCACACCGGCTGCGATCAGGCAGGCCTCGTGGCGGCGTTCCGTCGGAGCGCCGGCACCGGCGGGCCGGCAGGCGCTCTCCGACAGGGCCAGCGCACGGGAAAGCCTGCCCTCGCGCCGCTCCGCTATGGCCAGGGCGACCAGCGCGGCACTCCTGGCCCCGGGACCATGGCGGTCCTTCCCGTCGATGATCTCCTGCGCGTACGCCCGCGCGGTGCCGTCGTCCGTCAGGCGCGCGGTGGCGTACAGCTGCACCAGGGTCGCCCGCTCGCGTACGTGTCCGGGCAGATCCGGGATCGCCAGTACCGTCTCGGCCTCGTGGATCGCCTCGTCGCCCCGGCCCGTCAAGTACATCGTGTCCGCCAGCAGGCAGCGTAGTTCGGCCGAGCCGTACAGGGAGCCGTGCTCGGTGAGGCGGCTGCGTACCATCTCCTCGGCCTCGTGGAGCCGTCCATTGGCGATCGCCGCGTCTATGGCGGTGGAGGCCGGGCCGGTGAGCAGGCGAGCCGGCGCCACTCTCTCGGAGCTCATGAGAACGCCGGACTGGTCGAGCAGCGTCTGCCGTACCGACGAAGGGATGCCCGCGGCGACGATGTCCGCGACGAGTTTGTGACGGAAGGCCAGGCCGTGCTCGGTCACGATCAGGATGCCGGCGGCCGTGGCCTCCTCCGTGATCGGGAGCAGCGCGGCCGGCGTGGTGTCCAGCAGCGCCGCGGCGTGCTCCAGCGACAATGAGCGGCCGAGCACGGCGATCGTCTCCACGAGGCTCCTGGCCGTCGTGCCGAGGGGGTCGATCCAGCCCCGCACCACGATTCGCAGCCGGCTGGGCGTGCGGGCACGCGCCGCCTCCCGCGGCAGCTCTTCCTCGCGCAGCCCCGCGAACAGCTCCGTGAGCAGCAGCGGATTGCCACCGGCGGTCGCCGCCAGTGCCTGCGTCGCCGGGTCGGACGACCTCCCGAGGGTGTCCTCGGTCAGCGCCGCGACCGCGGCCGGGGACAGCGGCGCGAGCGTCATCCTGTCGGCCCCTTCCCGCTCCAGGATGTCGAACAGCGACACGGCCTGGCATGCGTTCGGCGCGGTCGAGCGGGACATCAGCCAGCTGATGGGCCTGTCGGCCAGCAGGCCGTGCAGGGTGTGCAATATCCTCAGCGTCGCCGGGTCCGCCCGTTGCAGGTCGTCGAGCGCGGCCAGCACGGGCCCCGTGGTCAGCCGCTCGAGGGCCGCTCGCAACCGCTCCAGGACCAGCGGGCCGAAGCGGGTGGAGGCGTCGCCGCCTTCCGGCTCGGACCGCAGATCGAGGGCCTCCAGCAACGTGCTGCACGGGGCGAGCTCGCCCAGCTCCTCCACCCTTCCGTGCACGACCCCGATCCCGCGTTCGGACGCCTCGGCGATGGCATCGGCGAGCAGCCGGCTCTTCCCCGACCCCGGCTCTCCGACAATCAGCAGTGTCCCGCCCCCACCTTGCCGCAACCTCTGCAGCAGGCTCTCGACGTGACACCATTCATGATCGCGTCCCCGCATGGTTCCTCCCATGGAGCGCCTGCCACGACAGGAAAAGGGAAATCCCATGCCCGATGAGATCTTTCGTTCCTGGTGCGACAACTACCCGGCTGGGGGATGTGGCCCCATGTCCGACATGCGGAAACTTGTCGGGAAGGCTGCCCGCAGAGGGGTGAAAGGAGTCAAGGCGATGGCGGAAACCGGTTAT
This sequence comes from Nonomuraea salmonea, assembly GCF_042428605.1. Classification (NCBI taxonomy): domain Bacteria; kingdom Bacillati; phylum Actinomycetota; class Actinomycetes; order Streptosporangiales; family Streptosporangiaceae; genus Nonomuraea; species Nonomuraea salmonea. Next base: position 384,396 of record NZ_JBHMCF010000008.1, on the reverse strand, counting down.
GCGCCGTTCAACCGTACGGTGGACAAGACCAACCGCGTGCTGCGGGAGATCGAGGAGGCGCACGGCTGGACGCCTGAGCGCCGCAATCAGTCCTACGCCGCCTTGCGCGCCGTGCTGCACGCGCTACGGGACCGGCTGACCGTGCAGGAGAGCGCCCAGTTGGCCGCTCAGTTGCCGCTGCTGATGCGCGGGATCTACTACGACGGCTGGCGGCCAAGCACCGTGCCGGTCAAGGCCCATCGTAAGGAGTTCCTCGACCGCGTCTCGGGCGAGCTGGCCTTCGAGCTCCAGGAGAGCGAGGAAGAGCTGGTCCAGAAGGTTTTGCAAGCGCTCAGAAGGCACATCACCGATGGCGAGTGGGAGGACGTGAAGTCCGCCATGCCGAAGGATTTGACCTCGATCCTGGCCTGAGCGCCCCGAACTCCGATCGGCGACACACCGGCCGGGGTCCTGTGGCTGCGGAGGCTCGTTGGGATGCTGGAGCGATGAGGTTCGCGTCCAGGGGAAGCGCCGGGAAGCGCGTCATGTCGGTGCGCCGCGTGCTGACATCCCTGGGGGTCGGGGTCGTCATCGCGGCTGGTTCCTGGTGTCTGGGGCTTCCGGAGTTGTCGCCGCTGCTCGGCTGGGGTGTGGCCGCGACGGTGGGCCTGGTCTGGGTGTGGTTGATCAGCTGGCCCAAGGATCACCAGGAGACCAAGCGGCTGGCTCAGGAGGAGGGCGACGCCCGCTCCACCGACACCGGCGTGCTGATCGGCGCGGTAGCCAGCCTGGGAGCGGTCGCGCTCGCGTTGGTCCGCACCGCCAGTCACACCCCGTTGACGACGGTCCTGGTCATTCTGAGCGTGGTGACGGTCGTCGTGTCGTGGGGCCTGGTGAACACGGTGTTCGCCTTCAAGTACGCCAGGCTCTACTACGTGGACGAGGACGGCGGCATCGACTTCGCGCAGAAGGATCCGCCGGCGTACAGCGACTTCGCCTATCTCGCCTTCACGATCGGTGTGACGTTCGGCCTGACCGACGACCGCGTGGTCAGCACGCACATTCGCAAGGTGGTTCTTGCGCACGCTTTGCTGTCCTACTTCTTCAACACCGGCATCCTGGCCGTGGCCATCAACCTCGTCACCGACCTGGGCCGGTAATCCAATGGTCACCATGACGCTGGGCTGCGATGAGCTACGAGTGCAGGACCTGAGCTGGGCAGATCATGGACAGCACCGCACAGGACCGGGAGATTCACACGTGCCGGACCGAGGGTAGAGGCCACCCTGTACGACGGTCCCAGCACACAGCATCAATCCCAGGTATGGCTCATGAACAACCCAACGGACAGATCAGGTGCGCCCGGACCTCCATCTGCGGCCGAAGCCGTGGCACGCGAGGTCGCTCACACGCCGGGTAACAGCAAGCTGCTGGCCATCCTGGTCTCTGCCGAGCACGGGATCCTCTACCTGGTGTCGCTCGTGCTGCTGGCTCTGGGCGTCGGCATTCTCGTCCTGCTGACCCTCACGATCGTCCAAGGAGGGGCATCCGGTGCTGAGAAGATCATCGTCATCCTGGAAGAGCTACTCCTCGTGCTGATCGTCCTGGAGATCTTCGTCACGGTGCAGACCCACCTCGCGGGCGGCCGCCTGCAGCTGGAACCGTTCATCATCGTCGGCATCATCGCGATCATCCGGCACCTTCTGTCGGTGGTCGTCCGGCTGACGGTGTCGGTGAGCCCGTCAGAGAGCCGCCAGCAGCTCACGGAGCTTGCCATTTATGCGGGAAGCGCCTTCATACTGGTGGCGGCGCTGGCGCTGGCGCGATGGTCGCGGCAGCGGCTCACCCCGTCGCCGCCGGGTCCAGCGACTCCAGCGCTTCCGGATGACGGCTGACCGATCCTTGCCCTCAACGCTCTTCCCTCCGAATCTGGTCCGGCCGCTTGTCCGGGCGCAGGCCACGCCAGCTCGGATGCCGCAGAACGGCCGTCCGCGCTTGGTCTCCGGAATGCCACGGCCCCGTCGCCGACGCTGTGGGGCGGACGCCCCAGTGCTCTCCTGCGTCTACGGCCGTCGAAAGCAGGTCTCTGACTTGCGCGTACGGCAGGTCGATGGTGGAGCCGCCGTCCACGTGCAAGGCATCGAAGATCAGGTACGAGATCGGCGTTGACCGAGCCAGGGCCGCGACTCGGCCTGAAGCGGTTCCAGCTCCGGACAAGCGGGGCTCGTGATCTCACCGAGGTGACCTGGCGGCATGGTGAAGGCAATGTGCTGTTCGGGTACGGAGCGCCCGCCACCCGATTGGGCGGCCCCACGATAAAAGGGGAAAGACGACCCGGAAGCCGCCAGGCGAGGCAGCACGTCTAGGGGCCCAGTGATGGTACTTTCCGCCGTGAGGCGATGGCTGAACCGATGGGGCGACCGAATCTCCGACTCGGTTCGATGGCGGCGGCGTGGGGTTCACCGCTGGGTGCGGCGTGAGAGGCAGTTGCTGATGCCGACGGTGACGGTCATCGTCGGCTGCCTGGTGGCTTGGCGGGTCTCCACCGAAGTCATCGGTTCACCCCAGCCGGTGCTCGCTCCCACCGGCGTGTTGCTGTCGGTGACGGTGACCGCTTACAGCACGGTGGTCCAGGCCGTCCAGCAGACGATAGCGGTGCTGGTCGGACTGGCGGCCGCACTCGGCTTCGTGCAGGTGTTCGGCACCAACGCCGCCACCATGGCCATCCTCGTCGCAGTCGCGCTGGTGGTCAGCAGGACCGTCGGCATACCTTGGCAGAACACGCAGGCGCCCATCACCGCCCTCCTGGTGTTCGCCCTGGGCCGCGAGTACGGCATGGCACGGCTGCTCGACATCGTCGTCGGCGCCCTCGTCGGAGCCACGCTCATACTGATGATCCCGCCCCGTCACGTGGGCAGGGCCGCCAAGGACATGGCCGACCTGGCCGATGATCTCGCAGACCTCTGTTCCGATCTGGCGGAAGGCGTCAGGCAACCCTGGACCGCACACCAGGCGCAGAAATGGCTGGCCCGCGCCAGGCGCATGTCTGCCAGGCTGCGATCGGCCCACGAGAGCGCCGAACGAGCCACTGAGTCCCTGCGGTTCACCATGCATCGGGAACGAACCCGCCAGCGCCTGCGCCGGATCATGCAGGCTGTCCTCTGTCTGGAGCACGCCTGCCATCAGATGCGCGGCGTCGCCCGTGCCCTCGCGGACCTGGCCGCCGGGGTCCGTGGCCTTCCAGGACAGCGTGAGACCGGCGATTTCCCCGAGGTCTTCGCCGACCTGCTGGATGGGATCGGGCAGGCCTATGCCTGTTTCGAGCAGCTGCTGGTCGCCCCTGGCGGCGGGGTGGACCTGGTTCGCCTGCGCGGCATCGTGGCGGAAGGTGAGCGCCTCGAGCGCGCTGCTCGCATGGAGATGGCGAAGATCGATCCGCATTCACCGCTCTGGACGTTGTACGGCGCTTTGCTCGACGACTGCGTCCAACTGCGCTACGAGGTCGATCCCGACGACGGGCCACATCGTGAGGCCATTCCTCCACGCGCCCGTGAACAAGCGGACTGGCTCACGTCGCGGCGACGACGCTGACCTTCCGCCGTCCAGCGCATTCACCGGGAGATGGCCGGCCGACGGGCGGTGGCGCGCCACGGTTGTAGCGACCGGGTCAACCCATTTCCTCCAGACTGCGCCCCTTGGTCTCCCTGATCCATCTGGCGACGAAGACGAACGACAGCAGCGCCATGACGGCGTAGCCGGCGTAGGTGAGCGGAAGATTCCACTCCGCGAGCGCCGGGAACGACACCGAGATCAGCCAGTTGGCGATCCACTGGGCCCCAGCGGCGACGCCCAGGGCTGCGGCGCGGATGCGGTTGGGGAACATCTCGCCCAGCAGCACCCAGATCACCACCCCCCACGACAGTGCGAAGAACAGCACGAACACGTTGGCGGCGACGAGCGCGATCAGCCCCTGCGGATCCGGCAGCGTGACCTTGTCGCCGGTCCCCCTGGCCGCGCTGAACGCCCATGCCGTGGTGGCCAGCGCGATCGTCATCCCCACTGAGCCGATCAGGAGCAGCGGCTTGCGGCCGATCCTGTCGACCAGCGCCATCGCGATCAGTGTGCCGACGATGTTGATGATCGAGCTGGAGAAGCTGATCAGCAGGGAGTCGCTCTGGTTGATGCCGACCGACTGCCACAGTACGGTCGAGTAGTAGAAGATCACGTTGATGCCGACGAACTGCTGGAAGGCCGACAGGATGATGCCGATCCAGACGATCGGCAGCAGCCCGAGCGCCGGGCCGCGGAGGTCCTTCACTCCCGGCACGCGTTCGACGCGCACCACGTGCTGGATCTCCGCGATGCGCTTGTCCAGGTCCACGTCCTCACCCTCGATCTGAGTCAGCACCTCGCGCACCTGCTGGGTGCGGCCCGACATGATCAGATAGCGGGGCGATTCGGGGAGTTTCAGCGCGAGCAGCAGGTACATCAGGGCAGGGATCGCGCAGGCACCCAGCATCCACTGCCAGGCCTGCAGCGGCCCGAGGTGGTTGCTGACGTTGCCGCCGGCGATGCTGGCGATCACATAGTTGACGAGCTGTGAGATGGCGATGCCGAGCACGATGGCCAACTGCTGGAACGAGCCCAGCCGGCCACGGTAGGCGGGCGGCGCGACCTCGGCGATGTACGCGGGTGCGAGCATCGACGCCATGCCGATCGCGAAGCCCGCCACCACTCTCCAGAAGCCGAGATCCCAGAGCGAGAACGGCAGCATCTGCCCGATCGAGCTGACGGCGAACAGCAGCGCCGCCAACTGCATGGACCTCGTACGCCCCAACTGGTCGGCCAGCCGTCCGCCCGTACAGGCGCCCACGGCCGACCCCAGCAGCGCGATCGCCACCACGACGCCGGTCTCGACCGGTCCCACCCGGAAGCGGTGCTGGATACCCACGACAGCGCCGTTGACGACGGCACTGTCGTACCCGAACAGAAATCCGCCGACGGCCGCGGCTGCCGCGATGAACGCGACACGTCCCAGGCGCCCGCGCCGGGCTTGGTCAGTGATCATGAAAGTTCCCCTCGGCGGGGCATACCCACTGGTCACCCCCAGTAGCCGGCATGGCCGGTTCCGCTATGTGGTGAGGTCGATGACGACCTTGACGTCGTCCCCGGGCCGGAAAGCCTCCAGCGCGCAGTCCAGCGGCACCCGCCTGGTGATCAGCCGTTCGAGCCACCCTCGATCGGCCTCGGCCAAGGCGGTCGCCGCGGCCCTGAAGTGGCGCAGGTTCGCGTTCACCGTGCCGAAGACCACGTCGTTCTCCAGCACGATCTCCCGGTTGATCATCCCGGGGTCCACCCGATGCTCGCGCCCTCCGGGCGCGAGCCCGCACAAGCACACGATGCCCGTCGGCGCATTCATCGTCATGGCTTCGATGACGAGTTGCCCAGCACCAGTGCACTCGATGATGACGTCGGGCTTGTGCCGGCGGAAATCCATCAGGGACGTGCCCGAGTGATAGGTGCCGCCCAGGTCTGAAACCAGTCTCGACTTGAGTCCTCCTTCAGGAGCCAGGTCGAGCACGTGCAGGTCAAGCCCCCGCTGCCGCCCCATGAGCGCGGCCAGCAACCCGATCGGCCCTGCCCCCGTCACCAGCACCATGTGTGGCTCGAACCAGGCCCGTGCACCGATTCGGTCGATCTGCTCCCACGCCTTGGCGACCACGGACATGGGCTCGGTCAGCATGCCGACACTTTCCAGCGACGGATCCAGGCGCACGGAGTACCCCGCCTCTACCGTCCAACGCTCGCTTCCGTACCCGTCGAACTCCTTGATGCCGCGCTCGGAGTAGCGGCCGTTACGGCACATGTCGAACTCGCCGTGCAGGCACGCCCCGCACGGCACCGGATCGGGGCGACGTACGACACCCACCACCAGGTCACCCGGCGAGAACGCGGAGCCCGCGGGCGCCTCCAGCACCCGGCCGAGCGACTCGTGCCCGATGACCATCCGCTCCTCGCCCGGGGGCGCCCAGCCGTACACGGCGGCGGCCAGCTCCCTGTCTGTCCCGCAGATGCCCAGGGCCAGCCCTTGGACGAGCAGCTCACCCGCGCCCGGCTCCGGATCGGGCACCTCCCGCACCGCCAGCGTCCCCATCTGGCCTGGCGCAAATGTCAGCGCACGCATCCGGCCTCACCCCCGGGACGGGTTCCTACCCGGGACGTTCAGGGGAATGGTAAGGCGCCGACCATGACATGGCGCTCAACGCCTTGCCTCGCATTCGTATCCGGCGCGCACCGCTTGGATGAGGGGCCGAACACCTGATTTCCTGGGGCCTCCTTCCACGGTGCCCCGCCGCGGCTCTGCTCGAGGCTGAAAGCGGAAGGTCGATCGAGGCCGCCGCCGATACGGCCCGACCTGAGCGTTCTCGATGCGGCCCGCGGTGCCGGTGTATCGCTGTTGCACCCCGGCCGATCCGGTGCCCTTTCTGACGACGGCGTCCCAGCGGGCGGTGCGCAGCAACCGCTGTCGGTTGGTGCCCCGATAATCTTCCTCATGACGAAATCTCTGACGGCCGTGATGGCGGCTGTCGTGGTCATCCCGGCTGCCCCAGCCCAGGCGGCATCGGTGGATGTGGTGAGGGCGGTCGAGAAGCTGGTCGCCGACGGGGCCGCAGGGCGGGTCTGGCAGTTCGCGAGTGCGGCGATGCCGCATGATCCCAGAATGGACGATCTGCCGCGCGGTTCGTTCCCCAGCACCTCGTTCCACGTCCACACCAGGGGCATCTTGCGGCTTGGCCGCCCGGGCATCGTGAGTTCCGACCTACGGCGGGAGGTCAAGGCGAACTATTGGCACGTGCATTTCCTCAAGGAGGATGCCGCCTACGGCGATTAGCGGGACGCGGACCTGGTGAAGGTGTTCACCCGTCCGCAGCGGCTGCGGACGGTCGGCGGCGTGCAGTATGCCAACGGGCCAGCGTATGGACGGAAGGGGTGGGTGAATCTGGGCAAGGCGCCAGGCGGAGCCGGGCTGCACGCCGACCAGGTCATCGACATCTTCGAACGGGCCACGCTGAAGGCTTTGATCGCCAAGGCCACCATCAACAGGCCCTCCGGCGCGCTTGTCGGTGTCGACAACCGAGCGGTGGTCAAGAAGTCCTGGACCATCAGGGGGACGATCACCCTGACTGAGTTGTTCAAGCTGTCGCCTGCCTTCCGCGAGATGGTTGGTGGCCCGCTCCACCCGAGGATGCGGAACCTCAGCCTCATGTGGGGAATCTCCGCCGATCTGAGCGGACGTCCGATCGTCGTCCAGACAGTTCTGAGGACGGGCAAGGGAGACCCGGATCTCGCGATCGGGAATGTGGTCTCGGCGACCCGGTACGGCTGGGACGCCAAGGCCACTGTCACGGCGCCGACCGCAATGCGGGTCAAGCGGTTGCCCTTTGGGGACGACATCACCGACTTCTTTCGGTGAGCCGGTGCGATCATCCCCCGGGGGTCGGCGAACTGCCCGCCTCAATGGAAATTGAAGCCGGTCCACGCACGACATCCGACGGTCCAGTTGCGGGTCAGGTGGTCCGGCGGGAGCGGAGCAGAGCCAGGGCGCCGAGGAGGAGGGCGATCCGGGCCATCGCCAGGTCCACGTAGCCGCCGACGATGCCGTACCCCGTGCCAGGACCGCCTTCTGCGGCGGCGATGATCCAGCCGCCGATGACCGCGGTGGCGAGCCCCGCCGTCAGAGCTATGGTTGCGCCCCGCCTTCCGAGGCGGCCGGTGGGGCGGGCCGGCCGTACGTGCTGTGGATGCGGCTCCGGCTCGCGCTGTACGCGCTGGCGGACGGTGCCACCCTGACCGACGCCGCGCACGCTGCCGGCTTCTCCGACGCCCCGCACCTGAGCCGGACGATCCGCCGCATGATGGGCGACGCACCATCGGTGCTGTCAACCGGGGTGCGCTGGCTGCGGGGATAGCAGGTTCGTTCAAGCCAGACCGGCGGGCGGCGGGCCAGGCTGATCGCATGATAACCGTGATCGGCGCCGGCCAGGCAGGGCTTGCCGTGGGCCGGGAGCTACGCCTGGCCAGGCATGACGTGCTCGTCCTGGAAGCGCACTCGCGCGTGGGGGAGTCCTGGCGGCGCCGCTGGGACTCGCTGCACCTGTTCACCTCCGCCCGGCTGAGCTCGCTGCCTGGCCTGCCGCTGCCCGGCGACGGCGGCCGTTACCCGCATAAGGACGAGGTGGCCGCCTACCTCGAGACCTATGCGACACACTTCGACCTCCCCATCCGTCTGGGCACCCCCGTACGGCAGCTGCGCCGGGCGAAAGACGGAACCTTCGAGGCGGTCACGGATCACGACACCTACACCGCCGAGGGCGTGGTGGTCGCGACCGGCCCTTTCCAACGTCCGCACATTCCCGGTCTGCCGCTCCCGCCGGACATCGTCGCTGTGCACAGTGCCCATTACCGCAGCCCCAGCCAACTGCCCGACGGACCCGTGCTCGTGGCAGGCGGCGGCAACTCCGGCATGCAGATCGCAGCAGAGCTGTGTGCGGACCGGCAGGTCACTGTCGCGCTCGGCACGCGTAAACCGGCGTTGCCCCAGCGCGTTCTCGGCCGCGACCTCTTCGCCTGGCTGGAGCTGGCCGGGGTCGTACGAGCCCCGGTCACCAGCCGTCTCGGCCGCCTCGTACGCAGGCGCGACCCGCTGATCGGCACCGGTCCCGAGCAACTGCGCCGTTTGGCAGTGCGCGTCGTCGATCGCATCGTCTCCGTAGAGGGAAACCGGTTCAGAACGGCTGAAGGCGAGACGGTGACGCCGTCCGCCGTGATCTGGGCGACCGGATACCGCCCTGACTACCGCTGGATGCGTATCCCCGGAGCTCTGGACGGCGACGTGCCGCTGCACATCGGCGGAATCAGCCCGGTGCCCGGCCTCACCTACGTCGGCCTGCCCTTCCAGAGCAGCCGCGGCTCTGCTTTGCTCGGCTGGGTGGGAGAAGACGCGGCTCGCGTGGCACAAAGCTACCCGTCAAGAGGCTCCGCGATAACGGTACGTCGGTGACTCGACCGCAGGTCGCCGAGGCAGGGCCGCAGTCCGCCGCGGGCTGGGCCCTGCACGCCCCTGAACTGTCCTACCGGAAGACCTGCTATGCAGGGGAGCGACCTGCACCGATTGCCGGGTCAGCAGGAGCTTCGTGAGTCGATCTGAACGGTTTGGATCGGTGTCGGGCCGATCTCTCCCAGAGCGTCATTGTCGTCCGCGCCGACCCACCAGGTCGTGCGGTGGATCGGCACGGGATCGCGGCCCGGTCCGGTATCGGTGGGAGGACACTCAACTTCGGGCGGCGGTGACCTGCTCGGTGGGAGCCGGGGCGGTGGTCCGCAGGGTGGTGGCGGCGGTCAGGGCGGCCAGGAGGGCGATGGCGGCGGCTCCGATGAAGGCGGCGGAGAAGCCGTCGGTGAGTGCGGGCAGGTTTCCGAGCCGATCGGCGCCGTTGGCGGCGGCGACGGCGGTCATGGCGGCCAGGCCGAGCGCCGAGCCCACCTGGTAGCTGGTGTTGACGATGCCCGAGGCCAGGCCGCCTTCCTCCGGGCGGGCGGAGGAGATGGCGGTGCCGAGGGAGGGGATGAAGGCCAGCGACATGCCGAGCGCGGCCACGAGGCCGGCGGGCAGGACGTCGGTGAGGAAGCCGCCGTCCGGGCTGATCAGCGACAGCCAGGCCATACCGGCGGTGAGCAGGACGAGGCCGGCGACCGTGGTGGCCTTGGGGCCGAAGCGGCCGATGGCCCGGGGCGCCAGGACGATCATGCCGAGCATGATGAGGACGGTCATCGGGAGCAGCGCGGCGCCGCTCGGGAAGGCGCTGTAGCCGAGGACCTGCTGCAGGTAGAGGTTGAGGAAGAACCACATCGGGATCCACGCGCCGCCCAGCAGGAGCTGGGTGAGGTTGGCGGCGGCCAGGTTCGGCGTACGGAAGATCGACAGGCGCATCAGCGGCTCGCGGCGGCGGGCCTGGACGGCGACGAACGCGGCCAGCAGCACCACGGCGCCGGCGAGGACGAGCCACGTCTCGGCCGAGCCCCAGCCGGCCTCCGGTGCGCGGACGATGGCGTAGACGGCGGTGCCGAGGCCGAGGGTGACGGTCAGGGTGCCGAGCACGTCGATGGAGCCGCGCGCCGATGGGGTGGCGGGCATCAGGGCGCCCGTGGCCAGGAGCGCGACGAGGGCGATGGGGATGTTGATGTAGAAGACCCAGGGCCAGCTCAGGTATTCGGTGATGAGGCCGCCGAGGAAGACGCCCGCGGTGCCGCCGGCGGGGGCTGCGGCGCCGTACAGGGCGAGAGCCTTGGTCAGCTCCTTCGGGTCGTGGCCGAACAGCATCATCAGCAGGGTGAGCGCGGACGGAGCGATCAGCGCGGCGCCGACGCCCTGGACGGCACGGCCGGTCAGCTCGATCCACACCTCGGGTGCGACGCCGGCCAGGAGGGATCCGGCGAGCAGGATGAGCCAGCCGGTGCTGAAGAGCCGGCGCGCCCCGAACAGGTCGGACAGGCGGCCGCCGAGGAGGAGCAGGCCGCCGAAGGCGACGACGTAGGCGTTGAAGACCCAGGACAGGTTCTCCTGGGAGAAGCCGAGGTCCTGCTGGATACGGGGGAGGGCCACGCCGATGATCGACGTGTCCATGATGACGATGAACTGGGCGGTGGCGATCAGGGCCAGTGCGGCCCAGCGCCGGGGGAATGGTGCGGGCATGGGTGTTCTCCACTCGAAAGCCTGATACCCCTAAGGGGTATTGCGTCGGCTAGAAAATACCACCGGGGGGTATCTGTCAAGCCGGTCGAGTGGTGAACGGGGAACGCGGCTGCGCAGGGCCGGCGGCAGAACATTGCCAGCATACGGGTAGGGGGTATAGGTTTGCCTGGGTGTCTATTCGAGCTAGAAGGTTCTGATGTCTGAATCGACGCACCACGGTGACGGCTCCGGCGTCCACCGGCAGCGGAAGGTGACGTGGGGAGTGGCCGCCTCGGCGACCCTGCACTGCCTCACCGGCTGTGCCATCGGTGAGGTGCTCGGCATGGTCATCGCCACCGCCCTGGGCTGGCACGACCTGCCCAGCATCCTGCTGGCCGTCGCGCTGGCGTTCGTCTTCGGATACGCGCTCACCCTGCGCGGACTGTTCCGTGCGGGCCTGAAGTGGCGTGCGGCGCTACGCCTCGCCCTGGCCGCCGACACCCTGTCGATCCTCGTCATGGAGATCGTCGACAACGGCGTCATGGTGATCATCCCGGGCGCGATGGACGCCGGTCTCGCCTCGTTGCTGTTCTGGGGGGCGCTGGCGTTCTCGCTGCTGGTGGCCTTCCTCGTCACTCTGCCCATCAACAAGTGGATCATCGGGCGCGGCAAGGGGCACGCCGTGATCCACGCCTACCATCACTGACCGGTCGGCCTGCCCGACGCGTTCGGATCCTCGCGGTTGCGGCGGTGGATCTCGCGGCGGGTGGCCGGCTCTGCGGCGGTGAGCGTCTGACGGAGATCCTCCAAGCCGATGCCGGCTTCCCCGGCGCGCAGGATCGCGGCGACCCGGTAGAGGTCGTCACGGCCGTGGCGGCGGCGATCGCCCTCGGCGCGGGCCGGGGAGAGCAGGCCCACCGCCTCCCAGTGGCGCAGGACGTGCGGCGCGAGCCCGAACCTGGCTGCGGCGTCGCCGACGGCCATCGCCGGAGTTGACTTCATGTCGACATCAAGTCGCATGGTGGGGGCATGTCGAACGAACTCATCAAGCTCCTCGACCGCGCCGACGCCATGCCGGCCGCCGCCCTGTTGCGCGCCCGCACGTACGACCTGCTCCGGCTCAAGCCCGGCGACACCGTCGTCGACGTGGGCTGCGGCGCGGGCCTGGCGGTCGCCGAGCTGGCCGACAGGAACGTCACGGCGGTCGGCATGGACGTCAGCGAAGAGATGATCACGGTGGCCCGGCGGCGCCGGCCCCAGGCCGACTTCCGCATCGGCGACGCCTATCGCCTGCCCTTGCATGATCGCGAGGTGGCCGGTTACCGGGCGGACAAGGTCTTCCACGAGCTCGCCGACCCGGCCAAGGCTCTGGCCGAGGCCGTACGCGTGCTGACCCCCGGCGGCCGGATCGTCCTCATCGGACAGGACTGGGACACCATCGTCATCGACTCCGACCAGCCCGCCCTCACCCGGATCATCGTGCACGCCCGCGCCGACCTCACCACGAACCCGCGCGCCGCCCGCGCGTACCGCAACCTGCTGCTGGACGCCGGGTTCCGCGAGGTGGAGGTGGAGGCGCACGTCGGGGTCTTCACCGGCGAGACCATGCTCGCCATGCTGACCGGCCTCGCGCAGGCCGCGCATTCGGCGGGGGTCATCACCCGGGAGGAGTGCGACGCCTGGACGGGGGAGCAGGCGCGCCGTGCCGAGGAGGACCGGCTGTTCCTCGCCCTGCCGCTGTTCGTCGCCTCCGCCACCAAGTAGCCGATCAGCCGGCGCCGCAGGCGCGCCACCCCAGGTCACGGAAGCCGGCGGCCTCGGCCACGGCGGCGGAGGCCCGGTTGGCGGGGTCGTGCATGTAGGTGGGCAGGGCGCCTTCGTCCAGCACCCGCCTGGCCGGCGGGCCGGCGGCCGAGCCATCGAGACAGATGCCGAGTCAGCAAGCGTTGCATCATCTTCCCTTCCTATACGGTAGGGGGGTAGGGTACGTCGCTATGAGACGCTTGGTGCCGCTTGAGCCCGCGACCGCTCCCGGCAAGTCCCAGGACCTGCTGCAGGACATCCTCGACAGGAGGGGCAGCGTGGGGGAGATGGTCGCCACCATGGCGCACTCCCCGGCGCTGCTGGAGGGTTACCTGAACCTGTCGCGCGCCATGAAACGCGTCAAACTGCCGCGGGCGCTCAGCGAGAAGGTCTCGCTCGCCGTACAGGAGTGGATCGGGTGCGGCACCTGCATGCAGGCGCACATCGAGGCGGGACGTGCTGCCGGGCTCAGCGATGCCGACATCGCGCTGGCGCGGCAGGGCACGTCCACCGACGCCAGGGAGGCGGCCCTGATCGCGGTGGCCGTACGGGTGCTGGCCGAGCCGTCGTCCCTCACCGACGCCGACGTGGCCGATCTGCGGGCGCACGGGTGGAGCGACCGGGTCATCGCCGAGATCGTCGGCGTCGTCACGCTCAACTTCCTGACCGGCGCCTTCAACCTCCTGGCCGGCCTGCAGCCGTCGAGCTGACGATCGCCAGAATCTGGTACGAAGGCTGGGCCGATGAAGGGCTGTTCGACTACCGAGGGTCGCCGGTCAGCCTGTCGAGGTGGTCGGCCACGGAGCGGTCGTTCCAGCTGCCTCCCGCGAGGGCGACGTAGCCGTCAGGGCGGATCAGCACGAGACCGTCGCCGTCCACCCCGTACAGCTCGTGCGCCTGTCCCGTCGCGTCGATGAGTGCGCCGTCGCCACAGGACAGGCCCGGGGGAACGATGCGATGCGGGTGCACGTCGGCGCGCCGGCTCCCGCGCACCTGAGGTGCGGGGCCGGAGCCGAAGACGAGCAGTGTGAAGTGCGTGCCGTGGAAGAGGTCGAACAGTCTGACCTGCTTGCCGCTCTCCGGTTCGACGCAGTGGGCGTCCGGGGCGCGGTCGCCGGCGCGGATGCCGATCGCCTCGTCCAGGTCGCAAGCCAGGCTGCCGCCGCGGTAGGTGAGGGTGAGCTGGCTGACGTCGCTGAACGGGTCCTGCCCCTTGAACGCGCCGGCGATGCGCTCCGACACGCGTGCGGTGTCGCCGCCGGCCCAGTATCTGCCCCGGGCGGTGGTCGAGGCCAGCACGTGCCTGGCGATCGGCAGGCGTTCCTCCTCATAGGTGTCCAGCAGCGGTTCGGGCGCTCCGCGCAGGACGTGCGCGAGTTTCCAGCCGAGGTTGTACGCGTCCTGGACCCCGGTGTTCATTCCCTGGCCGCCCGCGGGGGTGTGCACGTGGGCGGCGTCTCCCGCCAGGAAGACGCGGCCGGCCCGGTATCGGTCGACCATGCGGATGTTGACCTGGTAGATCGACAGGTAGATCGCGTCGTGGAAGCGCACGCCGGGCAGCCCGACGTGCTGGGCGAAGATGTCGCTGAACGTCTCCACCGAGACCAGGGGAAGCTCCTGGCCGTCGTCCGGCGGCAGCGGGGCGGTGAAGAACCAGGTTCCGCTGCTCGGCATCGGGGCCAGGGTCAGCATGCCGCCGGGGCCGGTCGCCCACATGTGGGAGACCGAGGCGTCCAGGCCGTCGACACTGAGGTTGCCGAACAGCATCCGCTGCCGTTCCCACGTCTCGCCGAGGAAGTCGATGCCGGCCTGCTTGCGTACGGTGCTGCCGCCTCCGTCGCACCCGACGAGGTAGCGCGCGCGGATGTCCTGCAGCCGCCCGTCGGTGCGGACGGATGCCGTGACCAGGTCACGGTCTTGGGACAGGGCGACCAGTTCGGCGCCGAGCTCCACCGTGGTGCCGAGTGAGGCCAGCTTCTCGCGCAGGGCCGCCTCGGTGAACTGCTGACCCACCATGAGGCTGCCCGGATAGGGCGCGCCCGGCACCGGAGGCGCGTCGTACATGATCACCTCGCGCACCACGTTCCCCTGCGCGTCGTAGAAGCGCGTGGGGAGCGGCGGTTCGGCGTGTTCGGCCAGGCGGCCGAGCACGCCGATGTCCTCGAACACCTCCTGGGTGCGGGCCCGGACCCCCCGGGCCCGCGTTCCGGCCGGATGAACGGTGGCGCGATCGATGATCCGCACGCGCACGTCGCGGCGGGCGAGCTCGCACGCCAGCGTGAGCCCCACCGGCCCGGCGCCGACGACGAGGACGTCCGTGATGTCCGAGGTCTCCATGGAGACGCTCTCCCTTCATGACGACAATAGAGTGGGCGAGCGCCCATTCTTAATGGGCGCTCGCCCACACGTCAATTCGGCAGAGCGGGCGTGTACGTCGTCCTATGGCTCTGACCTCGGCGTTCTGCTAGGAGATGACGCCCGTCCAGCCGCTCCAGTCGGAGGGCGAGTTGACGAGGTGGGTACCTGAGCGGGTTGTGCACGGTCTTGATCTTGGTTTGCCGCAGACGGCGTCGCTGTGGTGGTGCACCGTGACGTGCAGGGGCCGTCGTCGGTGAGGGTGGCGCCGTCCACCCTGGCTATGCCGAAGTCGATCACGCGCGGGCCGTCTGGGCCGAGGGCGACGTTCTCGGGCTTGAGGTCACGGTGGATCACCCCGGCCCGGTGGATGGCGGTCAGCGCGGTCGCCGCCCAGATGTACGGCTGCGTACCGTGCAACCTGCCAAGAGGCCGGCTCGGCCGGCCGGCGCCCCGTTGCTCGGCCGCCGATGGCGGGGGGTGGCGCGAGGATCACTCGCCGGAGGCGGCCTGTTCCCGCTTGCGGGCGCGGTAGGCGCGCAGGTTTGCGGCGTTGCCGCAGAACCGTACGTCGTGCCAGACGCCGCTGTTGTTGCGTGAACGGTCGTAGAACGCACACGGGCAGCGAGACCTCATACCCGGCGGACCGGCCCAGCTCCGCCTTCTCGGTGGTGGTGGCCGTGGTGATGGCCTGCGACGCGCCCAGGACACGGGCGACCTCCACGCCGCCCTGGCCGACCGCACCGCCGACGCCCGGCGCCAGTACGCTCTGGCCGTCGCGGAAGCCCGCCAACTCCTTCAGCGCCAGGTAAGCGGTCAGGTAACCGGCGCCGGTGGTCAGCGCGGCGGCGGTCTCGTCGTCGACGCCGTCCGGGATCGGCACCAGATGGGCCGCGTCGACCGCGATGTAGTCGGCCCACGAACCGTCGGTGCTCACCCCGTACCGTCCTCCGCTCAGCACGACACGGTCACCTGCGGCCAGTCCCGTGGCGCCGGGCTCCTCGACCCGCCCCACACCGAAGCCACCCGGCCGGATCGGCAGCGGCTTGTGCAGGGCGGGTGCGAGTTTTCCCGAACGCACCGTCTCGTCCAGCAAGTTGACCCCGGCCACCGACATCCTGACGAGCACCTGCCCTCTCGGCGGGCACCGGCAAGTGCCTCTCCCGCACCTCCAGTACGTCATAGCTGCCGAACCGGTCGTATTCAATCGCGCGCATGGCTCGTTCCTCACCTCGGTCCCGCCGATCGGTCGGACGACCGATGCTGAGAGTCGACCGCGCGCTGGGATGCCGGCAGGCGATCGGCGGTCCGCAGGCCGGCGGCCGCAGCTCACCACCCAGGGGCTGCTGCTACGGTTAGGGATCTCCGTTGTGACCATAAGGGGACGTATGTTCGGCATTGTCCGCCCGTGTCGGCACGTCCTGTGCAAGGGCCTGTACGCGGACTGGATGGGCCACTTGTGCGGACTCTGCTTGGCCCTCCGCGACGAGCACGGACACCTGTCCCGGCTGGTGACCAACTACGACGGCCTGCTCGTGTCCGTCCTGACCGAGGCCCAGACATCCGCGCCCACGCCGCGCAGGAAGGCGGGCCCGTGCGCGTTGCGCGGGTTCAAGGGCGCCGACGTGGTGGAGTCCGAGGGAGTACGGCTGGCGGCCTCGGTGTCGCTGCTCCTGGCGGCCGGCAAGGTGAACGACCATGTGGCCGACGGCGACGGCATGTACGCCCGCCGCCCCGTGGCCGCCGGCGCCACCCGCCTGGCGAACCGCTGGTCCTCCGCCGGTACGGCCACGGCCGGTACGCTGGCCTTCGACCCAGCCCCGCTGACGGAGGCGGCCGAGCGTCAGGCGCTCCTGGAACGCATCCCCGCCCAGAGGTCTCCAGGATTAGGCGAGCTGACGAGGCCCACCGAGGACGCCGTGGCGGCGGCGTTCGCGCACACCGGGACGCTCGCCGCCAAACCCCACAACCGCGACGCCCTCGAGGCGGCCGGTCGCGCGTTCGGGAGACTGGCCCACCTGATCGACGCGGTGGAGGACTTGGCCGAGGACCGGGCGTCCGGGGCGTACAACCCGCTCGCCGCCACCGGCACCGGCCTGGACGAGGCGCGCCGCCACTGCGACGCCGCACACGCCGACCTGAGCGCCGCCGTACACACGCTCGACCTGCCCCGCCCCGCCCTCACCCACGCCCTGCTGGTACGGGAGACCGGCCACGCCGTCTCTCGAGCCTTCGCCGTCGCCGAACCGAACCACCCTGGCGCACCACCGGACCAACGGCCGCCCAGGCGCGACCCCGGCGGGCTGCTGTCCCTGGCGTGCGCCGCGCTGACCTGCTGCACCTGTGGCCTGTACCGGCCCGCCTGGGACGAGGAGCGCGACAGCTCCTGCTGCGGCCGCCTCGACTGCTCCGGCTGCGACTGCTGCAGCAACTGCGGCGACTGCTGTTCCTGCTGCTCATGCGAGGACGGCTGCTGCTGCGACGGCTGCAGCTGCGACTGACGTCAGCGGTCTCAACGGACCGCCCATCGGTGGGGAGGGCCGCGCGGCGCGGGACGAAGGCTTTCGGACGTAACCGAACCAGTTGTAGAAGCACCAGGGGTCGCTGATGTAGCTGGCCGCCCGGACGATGGGCGGGATGATGTCGGCCGCATCGTCATACAGGCCGCGTGCAACGAGACCGTACGGCTCAGACCACTTGGTGGTGCCGCCCGGAGTCCCTGGGTGTGTGGCCGGCCGGGCGGCCTACGGGCCCAGGTAGACGGTCGGCGAGAGCCATGCCGGACGTGGCAGGCCGAAATGCTCCTGGAGCATCAGTTCGGCCTGGGTGAGCGCACCGTAGACCCAACCCTGCCCGGTCGACCACGCCGATCCGCAGATGTACACGTTGGCGCCGGGGATCGGGCGGCGCATCCGCGGCATGATCTCCCAGCTCTTCGCCCCGACCTGCCAGAAGTGGTAGGCCGCGCCATAGGGGTCCTGCACCCAGTTCTGGAAGTACGCGGCCGTCGGGTCGGGGATGCGGGCGCGGCGCCCATGCAGCTCGCGCAGCTGGCGCTGCGCCTCGTCGACCAGTGTTCCCGGTGCCGTCGCGTCCATCGGCCGCGGCGGCCGGGTCACCGACACCGGTGCCAGGCGTTTCGGTCGCGTCAGCAGCTCGTTCCAGTACTCCACGTCGCTGAGGTCGTTGTAGGAGGCCAGCAGCAGGGCATTGCGGTTGGCGGGGTCGGCTCCGGGCTGGTTGCCCTCGACGCCCCAGTAGTAGGTCTGGCGCAGGGGCATATCGGTCACCGAGCGACCGGCCTTCAGGCCGAGATCCTCCCACCACGGCCGGTCGTAGGCGAGGAAGAGTTTCGAGGCCGGCCTCGTGACGATCGAGCCGAGGTCGGACAGGAACCGGTTGCTGGAGAAGAGGAACGTGTCCGGGTCCAGCAGCTCGATCGAGCGCTGCGGCATCGCCAAGACGACGTGGCGCGCCCGGACCTTGAGCGGCCGGCCCTCTGGCCACACCGTCATGGCAAGGGACAGCACCTCCTCGCCGCCGACCGTCTCCCGGTCGATCCGGCGTACTTGGTGGTGGAGGTGGACGCTCCCGCCTTCCCCCACGAACCGGCGGACGAGCTCCTCGGGCATCGTCTGGTAGCCGTCACGCAGGAGCAGGTACTGCGGCGGCGGGGAGCCGACGAAATCCGCCACGGACGCCTCCATCGCCTCGACGCTGTTGACGCTGGACACCACCGACCCGTAGCCCAAGCCGTCGCGGAGGAACGACCACCCCTCCTGACCAACCGCGTCGAGCAGCAGATTCCAGAACCCGATGTCGTACAGACGCCGCCCCTCGGCCGACGCCGTCGGCTTGATCGCGTCCCAGGCCCGGTGATCCATCCGGGCGGCGTTGGGAACGAAGCGCTGAATGACGGACAGGAGCGCGTCGTCCGGCGTCCTGCCGCGGATCGCGGCCGGCAGGTCGTACGGCACGACCCTCGGATCGGTGAACTGGCTCATGGTGAAGCGGCGCCGGCGCAGGTAGACGAGGTTCTGTGGCTCGTCGACAGGGAAGGGGGCCGTCGGCAACCGGAGATGGCTCACCAGGTCGGCCACGACCGGCTGGTTGCTCAAGTAGCGCATCCCACCCAGCTCGGCGTGCAAGTGCGGCATGCCACGCGGCGTCACCGAGAAGAGGCGGCCGCCGACGCGCTCGCTGCTCTCGAACAGCCGCACCACGAGCCGGCCGCCGCGCCGCCGCCGCCGTAGCCTGCTCAGCACGCCGCTGCGCCTGGCCTCCGGTCCGAGCAACCGCCAGCCCGCGTACGCCCCGGACACTCCGGCGCCGATGACGGCGACGTCGATGACGCCCTCCCGGGCGGGCGCCGAGGCGGCCCGCGCCGGGGCGCCGAGCATTCCCCCGACGATGGCGGCGGTACCGACCGCCGCGCCCCCCTTGAGCAGATCGCGCCGCGTGGATCCCCCCTTCGCCGACGGCATTCCGGCTGGGATGTCCTGGCTGTGCTCGTGAATGCTCATGCAGCCCCCCTGGCGTGCTCCGCAAGTGGGGGGCGTGATGATCTTGCATCTGGTGGCCGTTCTTGTCGAGGCGACACCCCGACCAGGCACATTGTCGTGCGGGTGGCATGGCTGCGCGAGGATAGCCTGCGGTCACTCCCCGGCTGCTTGGAGGAAGATCTGCGCCAGTTCGCGGGGCCGGGAGAACATCGGCCAGTGACCGGTGTCCATCTCGACCAGCCGCCAGTGCCTGCTGGTCAGCAGCCTGCGCACGTCGTCGCTGAGCTCCGCTCCGGCGAGCAGGCACTGGATGTACGTCGCCGGGAGTTCGTCCAGGGGCCGTGCCAGCACGGCGGGCTCGGTCAGCGTGGCGCCCGGGTGCGGCGTCGAGCCACTCAAGATTCGTGCGATCTGCTCATCGGTCAGGCCGTGGCCGTCGTAATGCGTTGCGGGCACGAGCGGCCAGAATCCTCCGTTCTCGGCGATCGACGCCTTCACCATGGCCCCACCGTCCGGCCAGGCGGAGACGCACGCCTCGCCATCGGCTGGCACGCTGGAATCGACGAAGATCACGTGGGACAGCCGGTCACCGATCCGCTCCGCGGCCTGACCGACCGGGATGCCCGAATAGCTGTGACCCACCAGGACGACGTCGCGCAGATCCCGACCTTCGACCTCGTCGACGATGTCCTGGACATGGGTCTGCTGCCCAGCCGGCACACCCCGTCTGTCGGCAAGGCCGGACAGCGTCAACGGATGAGCGCCCTGGCCCGCTGCACGCAGATGGGGCACCACCTCGTCCCACGCCCACGCCCCGAGCCGCGCGCCTGCAACTAACACGAAATTCGCCATGGCCGCACCGTAACGGAGCAGCCTGCCAACCGCCCGGCCGTTGCCTGCGGAAGGACTCGCCCTCGAAGGGCACGAGCTGCACGCGGTCGAGGTCGGCCACAGCGACGGCGACGCCTCGACCGTTCTGCACGTACCGGCGCTCCATCTCGTCGTCGCAGGCGACGACGCCTACAACAACGTGCACCAGTACCTCGCCGACGGCGGCATCGACGCGGTACGCGCCCTGCGCCCGCCGCCGTGGTGGCCGGGCACAAGGACGCGGACCGCGCGCGTTCTTCGGCGAGATGGTGCAACGCTACCCGGACCGCCTTCAAGCATCTGGTGAAGGGGATGATGAACGCGCCGGGATCTGACACCGAAGTCGAGTCCGCACGAGCCCATCGCGGGCTTGTCGCCCATCGCAGAGGAGCATCGATGGAATACGTCACCCCCCTCCTTGCCGCAGCGATTGCTGTGGTGGGGACATTGACCGCGTCGATCTACACCCAGCGATCAGCGCTTCGCGGCAAGCGGATGGATTTCGAGCAAGCGCAGTCCCAGCGGAAGGAGGACCAGGAAAGCAAAGAGCGAAAGGAGTGGTTGGAACAGCGGCGTGCATGCTACGTGGCGTTGAACATCGCCATCAGGCAACACCGCACGGCCATCAACGACCTCCTGCACGGTATCCGTGACGGTGCGGCCAGCGATGAGCTAAGAGCTGACGTCGCACAGACACGCCGCATGTATATCGAACGACACGCTGAGGCCCAGATGACCGGCCCCCGTGAAGTGCTGAATACGGCTGGCGCAGTCAGAGGACACCTCAGCAGCTGGTATGGGATGGTCAGAAGACTGGATCAAGGGATCGCCGGCGAGGGAGAAACCCTGGACGCGGCCCTCGCGTACAGCGAACGATTCTGGGAACGGGGCGAGCGCCTGCGTGCGGCAATGCGGAGTGACCTTGGAATCTCAGATGTCTCCGACGCGGTTGCCGACTCTGGTCAGGACACGAGAGACGGGTAGCACACCTCAAGTCCGTGGCGCGATGAGCCCTTCGCCGGCCACCGCATTCAGTCAACGCCCGTCGCTGATTTCCACGAGTTCAACCTAGTACTCGAGCCGGACTCAGCGGTTGAGGAGGCGTTGTTGTCGCTGGTAGTGGCATGGCGAAACCGCGGATCGACCCCGCGCAGGTGCCGACGTCGGTCGCGCAGCGGGTTGCGGACGTTCTACCTGCGGAAGGGTGACCCTTTGGGCAGCAGGCGCAGGGTGCAGGCGCGTTCGAAGCGGGCGTCGATCGAGGTCCACAGGTCGGCGGCCTCGGTCAGTGCGGCGTGGTCGTCGTACAGGATGCCGCGGGTACGGGCCAGGCTCGCGGCGGCCCAGGTGTTCTGCTCCGCGTACGGCGCGGCGAGGAGTACTTCGAAGGCGTCGCCGACCTGGCCGGCAAGAGCGAAGAAGAGCGCGCGGAGTTCTTCCTCCGCCACGACAGCTTCTTCGTCTGATCCCTCACCACCCGCACCTGCGAAACGAGCACGTCATGACCAAGGTCGCCGTCATCTACCACTCCTCCACCGGCAACGTCCACACCATGGTCGAGGCAGCGGCCGAGGCCGCGGCGAAGGCGGGCGCAACTCAAGCAGTTCGTCGACACCACGGGCGGCCTGTGGTTCCAGGGCAAGCTGGTGAACAAGGTCGTCTCCTCCTTCACCTCGGCCGGGCACGGCGGCCAGGAGAGCACCCTGCCGGCCCTGAACAACGCCATCTACCACTGGGGTTCGATCATCGTCCCGCCCGGCTACGCCGACCCCGTGCAGTTCGACCCGGCCAACGGCAACCCCTATGGCGCGAGCGGCACCTCCGGCAACACCCCGGCGAACGTCGCCGAGGCCAACCTGACCGCCGTCGAGTTCCAGGCCCGCCGCGCCGTCGAGATCGCCTCCGCGCTGCCGCGCGGCCTCATCGCCGCCTGAAAGGATCATCATGACCACGACGAACGCAGGCCCGGCCCAGGTCACCGTGCTCGGGCTCGGCTCCATGGGCTCGGCGATCGCCCGTACCCTGCTCGACCGGGGCCACCGTACGACGGTCTGGAACCGGACGGGGAGCAAGAGCCGCCCCTGGCCGAGGCCGGCGCCGCGACGGCCGCGACGGCCGCAGAGGCGGTGGCGGCGAGCCCGCTCGTCCTGATCTGCCTGCTCGACGGCCCGGCGGTCGAGCAGGTCCTGGAGTCCGTCGAAACCGCGGTCGCGGGAAAGGTGCTGGCGAACCTCACCAGCGGCTCGCCCGCCCAGGCGCGGGCGAACGAGCGCTGGGCCCGCGAACGCGGCGCCCGATACCTCGACGGCAAGATCATGGGCGACCCGCCGTACGTGGGCACACCGCACGTGCAGCTGCCGTTCAGCGGCTCCTCCGCCGCCTTCGCCGCCTGCGAGCCGGTGCTGCGGGAGCTGGGTACCGTCACCCACCACGGCGAGGACGCGGGTCTGGCGGCCGTGGAGTTCCTCGCCCAGATCGCCGTGTCGTACGAGCTGCTCATCGGCTACCTGCACACGTTGCGCCTGGTCCAGGCCGAAGGGGTCGACGTGGTGGAGTTCGCCGGGCGCGTCGGCGCCTCCCTGCCCGCCTACCCGCCGCTGCTCACCTCGATGGCGCAGGCGGTCAAGAACGGCGACTATGGGCCGGACCTCGGCCCGCTCACCGTGCAGGCCGCGCTCATGGACGACCTGATCGGCCACCGGCACGCCGCCGGCGTGGAAGCCGTGCGGATGCGGGAGGTCAAGCGGCTGATGGACCGCAGGATCGCCGGCGGCCACGGCGACCAGGGATTCTCCAGCCTTTTCGAGCTGCTGGCCGAGCCCACCGGCACGTGACGCGCCCCGAGCTGACCGAGCGATACTTCCGCGAGTCTCCTGGCAGCCGCCGCACCTATATACATGTGCGCGAGCACGGGAGCTTCTCCCGGCAGCTGCGCCGACGGCGGGAACCGGGCCCCGGTTCCCGCCGTCCGTCTTCACCGCGTGGTGGTGAACAGGTATACGGAGTTCTCCACGGCCTCCACACGGTGGCGGCGTTCGGGCATGACCAGCAGGTCGCCGGGCAGCCCGTCCCACGAGTCAGGTCCGGCGACGAGCCGTACCCGCCCGTGCAGCACGTGCACCGTGACCTCGCCAGGATGCTCGTGTTCGTGCATGTGCTCGCCCTGCCGCAATGCCATCACGGTCTGCCGCAACGAACGATCGTGTCCACCGTGGACAGTGGTGGCGCTCCGACCGCTGCCCGTCTCACGGGCACGCGCGAGCAGATCGTGAACGAGCGCGGTCAGTGAAACCTTGGTCATGACCGTGGCGCCCGACGGTCTCGCCGAGCCTCCAACTCCTCTGGGCTGACCACGGTCAGCATCGGTTGCCCGGGCGCGCAGAACATCGTCACGACGAACGCCGACTCCTCGTCGGCGAGGTGGTTGCCGTCCTGGTAGTGGATCACGTCCCCGCCAGGCTCCCAGAACGCCTCGCCTGCTCGGACAACCCGTACGGGTTCACCTTCGAGTTCGAAGTTGATGGCGCCCTTGACCACGTACCCGTATGCGGGACCGGAGTGCCGGTGAGGCGGCGCACCAGGGCTGTTCGGCGGCAGCGTGACGTGGATCGTCATCGCCTCGGCCCCCTCCGGCGCGGGCGGCGCCCCGGGCACGGTGGCGACCACGTCGATCTGCGGCGGCGGCCCGCTCTTGTCGGGGTTCTCCAGGTGGTGAGCGTGTGCTTGATCGGTGCCCATCAGGCTTCCTTCCGCGAAACGGTGGCCGGCTCGATCCGGCCGTGCACCAGCTCAGACCGGACAGCGCCCCGTTTTGTGACAACTTCCGCAGCATCTCGGGCGCGTCGGCCCGGATGCTCTGCATGTGCACACCGGCCGGGCGGGACGAGTACTTCGTGCGCATCGGCGACGTGGTGGCGGGCAAGGACGCCCCGCCGCCGCAGCTGTCGCCGGACGAGCTCGCGGAACGCCGCCGCGCGGCAGAACTGGCCCCGGCCTACCGCAGCGAATTCCTCTGACCAGCGCGACGACAGGTTTCACCGGGCGGTTCGGTCGCCGCGATCGACGGCACAAAAACAGCTCACTGACAGACCATTTTCGTTCCGGACTATAAAACAATACCTTGCGGTCGGTCCGTAAGATCACCCGCGGAAAAATGCGTTCCACTCCCTATGGATATCCACCAAAGCTGTGGCTACCATCAAGCGGTGATGATCGACACCGAAGGAGGTAGTTGATGGGCCACATCAAGAAGTTAGCCGTTTCGGCGGCAGCGGCGGCCGGAATCGCCGCCGTGACGGCTCTCGTGTCACCGGCTTCCCCTGCTCAGGCGGCGACCTGCAGCACTGACGCGCAGATCGGCACTCCCGGCGGCACCGGCTGGGCGCTGTGCAGCGGCACCGGAGTCACTCAGACGCGGGTCGTGCTCTTCTGCCAGAACAGCAGCGGCGGCTACACCACGCTGTTCGGCCCATGGGTTGCTAATTCCGTCAAATCAAATGCGAAATGCAGCAGCACCTCGTGGCCGATCTCGGTCGGATATCAAACGCTCTGAGCCGCCGCGAGTTCATCTGATTTCGGCTCGAAATAAACCGGCTGTGCCACGGTCCTTGCACCCCTTCACGTTCTGATCGCCGGTTGCCGTCCAGGTTCTTGCTTTTTCGGCGAGCCGCCATGGCTCCATCAGTCACGTGCGCGACCGGTGCCCGGCCTGCGAGGGACGGGCACCGAGGGGGGACGGTGTCACTGAGATCATCCGCTGCTGGGGTGGAGGGGGCGACGGAGTAGGTTCTCGTCTGTGAGTGATATTCGGCTTCTCGGCCTGGATGACCTGCCTCTGTGCCAGCGGCTGGAAAGTGATCGGGGGTGGTCCACCGACGAGGCGAAGTGGCGGCTGATGTTCGAGGTGGGCGCGGTGTACGCCGTCGATGCGGCCGACGGTGACGGTCTGGCGGGGTGCGTGGTGGTGACCTGCTACGGCGACTCGCTGGCCGGTGTCGGCATGATGCTCGTCGCCGACAGGTACGGCAGGCAGGGGCTGGGTACGCGGCTGATGGAGCACGCCCTGCAGGTGGCCGGGAATCGTGTCGTGGAGTTGACCGCGACCCGTTTCGGGCGTCCCGTTTACGAGCGGCTGGGCTTCCGCCCTGTTGGCAGCCTGACGATCACCATGGGTCCGATGCGGGGGACGGCGTGCTCGCCGCGAGTTCGCGTGGCGACACCGGAGGACCACGCCGCGCTGCTGAAGCTGGACGCGGAGGTGACCGGGGCCGACCGGAGCAAGGCGCTGACCGGGCTGCTGGCCAGGGCCGAGCGGACGGTCGTCACCGACGGCGGCTTCGCCGTGGCCTGGACCGCCGGCCCTCACCGTGTCATCGGCCCCGTCGTCTCACCCTCGGAAGAAGCGGCCCGCGAGCTGATCCTGGCGGCCGTCCACGGCGCCGACCGCGACGTGCGCATTGACCTGCTGGACGCCTACCCGGGCCTGCGCCCGTGGCTCACCAAGCTCGGGCCCGTCCAGGGCTCCGCAGCCCTGCCGACGATGGTCTATGGCGCTCACCGACCCCCGGGCGACCGTGGGCGATACGTCGCGCCGATCCTCATCTCGATGGGCTGACCGGCCTTCGAACCGGCCCGCCGCCCGAACCGAACAGACCACGCCGGGCACGACGGTTCCTATCTGCAGGTCCTCGTCTATGGCGACGCGTGGCTGATGAACCTCACGGTGGCCGGGATCGGTGCGAACGCCGCGACGGAAATACTGTTCCGCGCTCAAGAAGTACTGGTGACACGCGGCATGCCCACGGAGAACGGATCGGCGAGCCGACCACCGACTCCGACGGCCTCACCCCCGGAGAATGTACCGATGTTCCGCAAGAACCGAGATTTCACCCTGCTCTGGAGCGCCGGTGCCGGCTCAGCCCTGGGCGTGCACATCGGGCTGGTGTCCTATCCCCTCATCGCCCTGGAACTGACTGGATCCTCCACCCAGGCCGGCCTGCTGGGTTCGCTCGCCCTGCTTGTCCAGTCGGCCATCCGCTTGCCGGCTGGAGCACTTGTGGACCGCTGGGATCGCCGGAATGTCATGATCGCTTGCGACACCGTTCGTATCGTGCTCGCGGCCGGGCTCGGTGTGTCCGCGTTGCTGGGCAGCCTGACCTTCTGGGTCTTGATGGCCGCCGTCGCCTTGTCCAGCGCGTGTGAGGTCGTTTTCCAGCCTGCCGAGACAGCGGCGTTGCGTCGCGTCGTTCCCGCGGATGCCCTGCCGAGGGCGGTGGCGGCCAACGAGGCCAGAGGGCATGCCGCAGCCATCGTGGGGCAATCCTTGGGCGGCACCCTGCTCGGCCTCGGCAAGGCCCTGCCCTTCCTTGGGCAGTCCATGGGTTTCCTGGTTTCACTGTTCGCCACCCTCCTGGTTCGGACGGAGATGCGTGGCCATGGAAAGTCCGAGTTTCTCCTTCGGGAGATCGCCGAGGGTGTCCGCTGGACCTGGCGGCAGCGGACGCTGCGGGTGATTCTCCTTTCCGGAATCGGTATCAACTTGGCCTTCGCGGCATTGACGTTCGGTGTTGTGGTCATGGCACGGTCCGAGGGCGCCTCCGCAGGGGAGATCGGCCTGATATTCGGAATGGGGAGCGTCGGAGGCATGCTGGGGGCCGTACTGGCCACACAGATCGTCCATCGCTGGCCCCCGAGCCGCATCATTCTCGGCGTGTTCTGGACCAATTCCGCGCTGATCGGGCCGATGATCCTCTACCCGAACGTCCACGTGATGGGTGTGCTCCTTGCCTGCATGCTGTTCATGACCCCCTCCGCGAACGCGGTCCTGATCGGTTTCCAGGTCGCCGTCACACCCGACCGTCTTCAAGGCCGGGTCATATCGTCCATGCGACTGATCATCTCTTTGGGCGCGCCGCTGGGGCCCGGTTTCGCGGGCCTCCTCGCTGAGTCATCGGGAGCCTCTGTCGCGCTCCTCGCGACGAACGGAGTGATGCTGTTGGTCGCCGTGGGAAGCACCTGCAGCCGGACCATGCGTCAATTGCGGCCGCAGCAGACGTGACTCCTCGTCGGAACGTTTCGATGGGCGCCGGCGATGGGCCGGGGAAGGGCGGCCAGTGGCCGTCCGGCGCGCGGACGGGGCAGCGTTGACGGCTGGGCACGGTGGCGGTGTCCGTTCGTGCCGTCGAGGGGTTGCACCAGCCACTGTCGCGCGAGCACCGAGGCGGCACGCGGCGGCCGTGAACTCGGCTTTGTCAGTCGTCGGTCGCCGGCGCCTTCTCGGCGCTGAGGGTTCGCAAGATGCCGGCCAGGGTCGACAACTGCTCTTCGGTGAGCGGCTTGAAGAGCTCTTCCGCCGCCCGTTCATAGCCGGCCGTCCAGTCCTGCGCCAGTGCGGCTCCTTCTGCTGTCACGTGGAGGAGCACGGAGCGGCGGTCGTCCGCGCTGGCCTGGCGTTCGAGTAGTCCGTCGCGGACGAGCGCGTCGACCAGGGTGGAGGCGGTGCCCTGCGCGATGCCGACCGCGAGGGCGAGTTCGGTGAGACGGACGGGCTGCGAACGCGCCACCTCCACCACCAGGCGGGACCTCGGCGTCGACACCCCGTGCTCGCCCAGACGCTCGTTGAAGTGACGCACGAGAACCTTCGCCGTACGGCTGAACTCGTCGGCGACCTGTGCGGCGGTCACGCTCTTCTTCGCTTGCGGCATCGCCCACCTCCCCTTGACGCACCCATCGTACGAGAGGTTACATTGACACCAATACATCTACATCAAACTATTTGAGGGCGATGTATCAGCGCGATCAACGATGTATCAGCGCGATCAACCACGAGGAGCGGAAGCATGAAGGTCTTCGTCACGGGGGGCAGCGGTTTCGCCGGCGGCGTTGTCGTCCGTCGCCTCATCGCCGAAGGACATGAGGTCATGGCACTCGCCCGATCGGAGTCGAGCGTTCAGCGCGTACGTGCGGCCGGAGCCGAGCCCGTTCCCGGCGACCTCACGGACCTCGGACAGGACGGCTCACCGGCGCCGAGCTGGGTCGTCAAGCTGCGCGAGGGCGACGCGGTCGTGCACGTCGCGGCGCACATGGAGTTCTGGGGTCCCGACTCGCTCTTCGAGCGGGCCAACCACGTGCCGACGGTCGCCCTGCACGCCGCGAGCGTCGCGGCCGGGGTGCGTCGGTTCGTGCTCATCAGTGCCGCATCCGTCTCCACGGGGAGTCAACGTCGTCCCGTCGTCGACGAGTCGACGCCGGAAGGCCGGCCGAACGTCGCCTACAGCCGGGTCAAGCTGGCCACCGAGCGCGCACTCCTGCAAGCCTCCGGTGGGAACACCGAACTGGTGGTGCTCCGCCCGCCGTTCATCTGGGGTCGCGGAATGGCGGCGATCAACGACATGGCCGAGGTCGCCGAGGCCGGACGGTTCGCCTGGATCGACCACGGCAGGCACATCGCCGACTTCGTGCACGTCGAGAACCTGGCCGCCGCCACGCTCCTCGCCCTCACGCGGGGCCGCCACGGTGGGGTTTATTACGTGACGGACGGTACGCCGATGCCCATCCGGGACTTCCTCACCCCCTTGCTGGCGACCCGCGGCGTGGACGTGTCCAAGAGCCGCAGCGTCCCCCTGGCGATGGCGGTGCCCCTTGCGGCGCTGGTGGACCGTACGGCCCGCCTGCTCCGGCGCAAGTCGGCGCCGCGGCTGACGAACTGGCTCGTGAGCTTCACCGGCCGCGACCGTTCCTACGACATCACCGCCGCGCGGCGAGAGCTGGGCTACTCACCTGACCTGACTCTGGAGAGGGGCCTGGTGGAGATGGGCTTCTCGTGAGTCCGCTTTGAGGGAATGTGGTGGCGAGATCACAGGCAGCCGGACAGATGGCGGGTTGTGCCCGTAGCTCGCCCTCGTCTGGGGCGACAGTGCTCACGCCGGTACATCGGCGCGCCGTTTTCTGCCCAGGCATCGCCGCCACGGCACACGTGGCCAGCTTCGGGCATCAGTCGGTCTGCAGGACGAAGAACAGGAAGGACAGGAACTTCCCCGAGGGTCTGTCCACGAAGGCCTCGGGGAACACTTCGCGGGCGCCCGGTGCGGGGGCCGGTTCGCTGATGGCGGTGATGCGGAAGCCGGCCCCGGTGAAGGCGTCGGCCATCGCGTGCAGCGGCCGGCTCCAGAAGGTCAGCACTGCGGTGTGACCGCCGAGGGTCCATTCGTCGGAGCTGCTGCGCGTCGCGAAGTAGCTGGTGCCGGGCTCGGCTTGCAGGAAGTCGGCGAAAGGGTGATTGACGGACACGAGCAGTCGGCCGCCGGGCACCAGCACGCGCCGCAGCTCGGCCAGGGGTGCCGTCCAGTCCTCCAGGTAGTGCAGGACCAGCGACGCGACGACATCGTCGAACGCGGCGTCGGGGAACGGCAGCGGGCTGCTCAGATCAGCGAGGTGCAGGGGTACGTCGTCGCCGAGCCGCTGCCGGGCCAGTTCCAGCATCTTGGCGCTGGCGTCGAAGCCGGTCATGATGGCGCCGCGGTCGCGCAGCGCCGCGAACAGGGGGCCGGAGCCACAGCCGGCGTCGAGGATCCGCCTGCCGGCCACATCACCGGCCAGGTCCAGCATCGCGGGGCGCTCGTAGTACGCGTTGAGGAGGCTGGTCTCGTTCTCGGCCGAATACCCCTCGGCGATGCTGTCGTAGTCGTTCGGCACAGCCCCCTCCGCGAGGGCGGCGGCACCGTCAACAGGACGGATCCACGACGGCCGCGTGACGCGTCCGGTGCCTGCTTGACCTGCGGAACTCTGGGGAGCGAAAGCCATAGCAGCGATCTTGGCACGCGCTCGACCCCTTTTGCCGTGAAAGATGCAATGTGAACACGGACGGTTGTCGGAAGGGTGTTCCCGCTGCACGGCGCCAGGCCGCCCCAAGGACCCGGTCAAAGCCCTGAGGGCGTTAAACGCCGAGGTCACAGGGGTAGAGCTAGGCACCTCGGGGACATGCGGGGGCACCATGCGAGCGTTCGTGATGAAGGAGATCGGGCAGGTCGGCCTGATGGACAAAGACGTCCCGCGGCCAGGTCCGCTGGACGCCGTCGTCAAGACGACCACGGCACTGATCTGCACGTCGGACTCCCACACCGTCAAGGGCGGCATCGGGCCGCGGCAGAACCTGACGCTCGGCCACGAGGGCGTCGGCGTGGTGCACGAGGTGGGCGACGAGGTGCGGACGTTCCGTCCCGGTGACCGGGTGCTGGTGGGCGCCATCACCCCCGACTGGGGCGACCTGGCCGCGCAGAACGGTCACCCGTCGCAGTCCTGCGGGCCGCTCGGCGGGTTCAAGTTCGCCAACTCCAAGGACGGCGTCTTCGCCGAGTACTTCCACGTGAACGAGGCCGACGCCAACCTGGCGAAGATCCCCGACGGCGTCCCCGACGAGATGGCGGTCTACTGCGCCGACATGCTCTCCACCGGGTTCATGGGCGCGGAGAACGGCGACATCCCCATGGGAGGGACGGTCGCCGTCCTCGCCCAGGGCCCGGTGGGGCTCATGGCCACCGCGGGTGCCAAGCTGCGCGGCGCCGGTCTGGTCATCGGCGTCGAATCCGTTCCCAGGCGGCAGAAGCTGGCCCGCTTCTACGGCGCCGACGAGATCGTCGACTTCACCACCGAGGACGTCGTCGAACGCATCCTCGACCTGACGCAGGGGCAGGGCGTCGACACCGCCATCGAGGCCCTCGGCGCGGACGCGACCTTCCAGACCGCCATCAAGATCACCAAGCCGGGCGGGACGGTGTCCAACACCGGCTACTACGGCGAAGGCGACTTCGTACGGATCCCTCGCCTCGAGTGGGGCGTCGGCATGGCCGACAAGACGATCACCACCGGCCTGTGCCCGGGCGGCCGGCTGCGCATGGAACGCCTGCTGCGCATCCTGGAGGGCAAGCGGCTCGACCCCACCCAGATGACCACGCACACCTTCCGCTTCGACGAGATGGAGCGGGCGTTCGAGGTGGCGGACAAGAAACTCGACGACGTGGTGAAGGTGCTGATCACCTTCTCGTGACGGAAGCTCAGGAACGCCTTCTCGCAGACGTACACCGCCACCAAGGACAAGGCCCAGGCATGCTCGACCTCGATCCGCCCTTTCGCCCGGTGCGCCGCCTCGACGGCTACCTGGCGCTGGAGGATCTCGGCCTCATCGGCGACGGCACGACCGCGGCACTGGTCGGCCTCGACGGATCCATCCCGTGGCTGTGCCTGCCCCGCTTCGACAGCGACCCGCTGCTGTGCGGCCTGCTGGATCACGAGCGCGGTGGCCACTTCACCGTGACGGTGGACGACCTGAGCGAAGCCAGGCAGTTCTACGAACCGGACACCGCGGTCCTGGTGACCGAGCTGCGCGGCCCCACCGGCCTCGTGCGCGTCACCGACGCGATGACCCTACGCGCGGGCACCGACCTCAGCGACGACGCGGGCGGCGGCCGGTCCGAGCTGGTCAGGTCCGCGGTCGTCCTGGACGGGACCGTACGGCTGCGGGCCGAGCTGGAACCGCGCGGCGGCGCGCAGGCGCGGGCCCTGCACAGCGGCCTGGAGGTGCGCGTCACCCGGCGGCCCGACCTGCGGCTGCACCTGCGGTCCAACCGTGCGCTGACCGGCCTGCGCACCGTGCACGACCTCCAGCGGGGCGACCGCCTCGACCTGGTGCTGTCGTGGGGCCGCATCCACCGTCATCACCGGTTCGACCCCGAGACCATGCTGCGGCAGACCGCCGAGGCCTGGCGGCGCTGGGTGGGCGCCTGCACCTATCACGGCCCGCAGGAAGCGCTCGTGCAGCGCTCGGTGATCACGCTGAAGCTGTGCGACGACTGGCACAACGGCTCGCTGGTCGCGGCGCCCACGTCCTCCTTGCCCGCGCCGATCGGCGGCGTCCGCAACTGGGACTACCGCTACACCTGGATCCGCGACGCCGCCTACGCCGTGTTCGCGCTGCGCCGCGTCGGGTTCGGGGAGGAGGCGGACGCCTTTCTCGGCTGGGTCCTCGACGCCTTCGAGCAGAGCGGCCGGCCGCGCATCATGTACACCCTGCGCGGCGACCCCGTACCCGAGGAGGTCGTCGACGCAGAGCTGGAGGGCTACCGGCGCTCCGCCCCGGTGCAATGGGGCAACGGCGCCGCCGACCAGCGCCAGCACGACGTCTACGGCGAGGTGCTCGACTGCGCCGACCAGTGGCTGCGCTCCGGCCGCGAGCCTCAGCCGGCGTTGTGGTCCGGCCTGGCGGACCTGGCCGGAGCCGCCGCGCACACGTGGCGGCAGCCCGATCAAGGCATCTGGGAGGTACGCAGCGAAGGCCGTGTCTTCACCTACTCCACCGGGATGTGCCAGGTGGCACTGGACCGCGCCGCGGCGATCGGCGAGCGGCTCGGCCTGTCCGGCCCGATCACCACCTGGAAGAGCACCGCCGAGAAATTGCGCCGCCTCATCCTGGAACAGTCCTGGGACGAGAAGGCCGGATGCCTGAGCGAGCACCTGGACGGCGGCGGCTCCCTGGACGCCAGCCTGCTCGCGCTCCCGCTGCGCAAGGTCGTCCCGGCCGATCACCCGCGCATGGCGGCCACCACCGCGGCCATCGCCCGGCGGCTGTCCGCCGGCGACGGCCTGCTCTACCGATACCTGCACGACGACTCACCCGACGGCCTGCCCGGCGACGAGGGCGCCTTCCTGCTGTGCAGCTTCTGGCTCGTCGACAACCTGATCCTGCAGGGCCACCTCGAACAGGCCGAGGACCTGTACGCCTCGCTGTGCGCCCGCGCCAGCCCCGTCGGACTGCTGCCCGAGCAGATCGACCCGGCCACGGGCGCGTTCATGGGCAACTTCCCGCAGGCGTTCAGCCACATCGGGATCATCGCCAGCGGCGTCAACCTCGCACGCGCGAAAGCAGGCGGTACGACATGATCAACCGGCTCGTCATCCTCGGCGCCACCGGCGACCTCAACGGCCGCTACCTGCTGCCGGCCCTGACCGCCCTGCGTGCGGCCGGGCACCTGGCCGATCACTTCGAGCTGAGGTGCGCCGACCGGCAGGACCAGACCGCGGAGGACTTCCGCCGCTGGGCGTCCGACCAGCTCGATCTGCATGCCGCGCGGGAGCAGCGCGAGGCAGGGGACGCGATCGCCGAGCGCGCCGAGTACCGGCAGGCGGACGCCACCGACCCGGCCGACCTCGCCGCGCTGCTCGCCGGTGACGGACCCGCCGCCGTCTACCTCGCCCTCCCGCCGGGGATCTTCCCCGGTACGGTGGCCGCCCTGCGCGACGCGGGCCTGCCGCCGGGCAGCCGGATCGTGCTGGAGAAGCCGTTCGGCGAGGACCTGGACGGCGCCGTGGCGCTGAACCGGCTGCTGGCGCAGGTCGTCCCGGAGCAGGCGGTGTTCCGCGTCGACCATTTCCTGGCCATGACGACCGTCCAGAACGTGCTCGGCAGCCGCCTGGCCAACCGGGTGCTGGAACCCCTCTGGAACAGTGCGCACATCGCCGAGGTCGAGATCATCTGGGAGGAGTCGCTGGCGCTGGAGGGCAGAGCCGGCTACTACGACGGCGCGGGAGCGCTCAAGGACATGGTGCAGAACCATCTGCTCCAGGTGCTCTGCCTGGTGGCCATGGAGCCGCCGCTCAGCCTTGGGGAGCGTGACCTGCGCGATAGGAAGATCGACGTGCTGCGCTCGGTACGCCCGCTGACGGACGACGACGTCGTGCGCCGCACCTGCCGCGCCCGCTATGGGGCGGGCCGCATCGCCGATCGGGACGTCCCCGCCTATGCCGAGGAGGACGGCGTGGACCCGGGGCGCGGCACCGAGACGTTCGCCGAGGTGGTGCTGGAGCTCGACAGCTGGCGCTGGTCGGGGACGACGTTCCGGCTGCGTACCGGCAAGGCGCTCGGCCGGGATCGCAAGGAGGTCGCGGTCCGCTTCCGGCCCGTGCCCCACCTGCCGGCCGGCTTCGGCACGGAGGCCGAGCCCAACGTGCTGCGCTTCGGGCTGGAGCCGGAGGGCATGACGCTGGCGCTGACCGGCATCGGCGCCGGGAGCCACGTGCTCGCCCCGGTCACCCTGACCGCGCGGCCGGCGCCTTCCGACCTGCCCGCGTACGGCCGGCTGCTGCTGGACGTGCTCCACGGGAACGCGGCCCTGTCCATCCGCGGGGACGAGGCCGAGGAGTCCTGGCGGGTCCTCGAACCGGTCATGTCGGCGTGGTCCAGGGACTTGGTGCCGCTCGTCGGCTATCCGGCCGGATCGGACGGTCCTGCCGTGGTGAGGGGAAGCTGATGCCGCAGACGAAGCCGTCCCTGCGCAGCAGGCTCTGGTGGGACAACGCCGGCAATCCTGAGATGACGGCGCTGTATCTCGAACGTTTTCTCAACTTCGGCCTGACCGCGAAGGAGCTTCAGTCCGGCCGGCCGATCATCGGCATCGCCCAGACGGGCAGCGACCTCGTTCCCTGCAACCGCCACCACCTCGCCCTCGCCGACCGGGTCAGGGCGGGCGTCCGCGACGCCGGCGGCATCCCGCTGGAGTTCCCCGTCCACCCGCTGCAGGAGACCGGCAAGCGCCCGACGGCCGCCCTGGATCGCAACCTCGCCTACCTCGGGCTGGTCGAGGTGCTGTACGGATATCCGCTCGACGGAGTCGTCCTGACCACGGGCTGTGACAAGACCACCCCCGCCTGCCTGATGGCGGCGGCCACGGTGAACATCCCCGCGATCGTGCTGTCCGGCGGGCCGATGCTCAACGGCTACCACCACGGCGAGCGGACCGGCGCCTCAGGCTCGGGGCTGGTGATCTGGCAGTCGAAGCGGCTGCTGGCCGCCGGGGAGATCTGCCCCGACGAGTTCATGGAGCGCGTGGCCGCCTCCGCACCCAGCATCGGGCACTGCAACACCATGGGCACCGCGCTGTCGATGAACTGCCTCGCCGAGGCCCTGGGCATGTCGCTGCCCGGCTGCGCGGCGATCCCGGCCCCCTACCGGCGCCGGGCGCAGATGGCGTACGAGACGGGCCGCCGGGCGGTGGCCCTCGTCCAGGAGGACCTCACCCCGCGCAAGATCATGACCCTGGCGGCCTTCGAGAACGCGATCGCGGTCGCCTCGGCCATCGCCGCCTCGACGAACGCGCCGATCCACATCAACGCCATCGCGCGGCATACCGGGGTGCCGCTGTCCATCCAGGACTGGCAGCGCGTCGGAGCCGACATCCCGGTGCTGGCGAACGTCGCCCCCGCCGGTGAGTTCCTCGGCGAGGACTTCTACCGCGCCGGTGGCGTGCCCGCCGTCATGTGGTCGCTTCTGACGGCCGGGCACCTGCACGGCGACGCCATGACCGTCTCCGGCCACACCGTGGCGGGCAACCTGGCCGAGGCGCCGCCGACCGACCCGACGGTCATCCGGCCCTGCGACGACCCTCTCGCCGCGCGCGGCGGGCTGCTCGTCATGACGGGCAACCTGTTCGACTCCGCGGTCATGAAGACCTCCGTCCTCGCCGGCGACGCCCGCCCGGTGCGCGAATACCGCGCCGTCGTCTTCGACGGGCCGGAGGACTACCACGCCCGCATCGACGACCCAGGCCTGGGCCTGGACGAGGACTGCATCCTCGTCATCCGCTACACCGGGCCGATCGGCTACCCGGGATCGGCCGAAGTGGTGAACATGGAGGTGCCCGCCGCGCTGCTCCAGCGGGGCGTCGCCACCCTGCCGACGCTCGGCGACGGCCGCCAGAGCGGCACCTCCGACGCGCCGTCCATCCTCAACGCCAGCCCCGAGGCCGCGGCGGGCGGCAACCTCGCCATCCTGCGCACCGGCGACCGCGTCCGGGTCGACCTGGACGGCGCGCGCGTCGACCTGCTCCTTCCAGACGAGGAGATCGCCGCGCGGTGGGCCGCCTACACGCCGCCTCCGCTCGACCATCAGACGCCCTGGCAGGAGATCTACCGCTCCACGGTCGGGCAGCTGGACGGCGGCGGCTGCATGGAGCTCGCGCTCGCCTACCAGGACCTCGTACACACCAAGGGAGTCCCGCGTGACTCGCACTGACGCCAGGGGCACCATCATGATCGCCGACTTCGACTTCGGCGACGTGGACATCGAGCGCCCGATCATCGAGGGGGCCGGGTTCGAGCTGCTCGCCGCCCAGTGCAAGAGCGAGGACGAGGTGATCGAAAGGGGCAGGGACGCCGACGGCGTCCTCACCCAGTACGCGCGGGTCGGCGCCAGGGCCATCGACGCGTTGCCGCGTTGCCGGGTGATCGCCCGCTACGGCACGGGCGTGGACATCGTCGACGTCGACGCCGCGACCCGGCGGGGCATCCAGGTCACGAACGCGCCGAACGAGTGGTGCGCCGACGAGGTCGCCGACCACGCCGTCGCGCTCTGGCTGGCCGCCGCCCGCAAGATCTGCGTGTACGACCGGGCGACCCGGCAGGGCGAATGGCACTGGCGCAGCGCACAGCCGATCTGGCGGCTGCGGGGACGCGTGCTCGGGCTGCTGTCCTTCGGCGCCATCGCCCAGCTGATCGCCGAACGCGCCAGAGCGTTCGGCGTCGAGGTGTGGGCGCACGACCCGTTCGTCGACGAGGCGGAGATCCGATCCCGCCAGGCGCGGCCGGTGTCGTTCGACGAGCTCGTGGAGGGGTCCGACTACCTCGTGGTGCAGGCGCCGCTCACCCCGCAGACCCACCACCTCTTCGACCGTGCGACGCTGCGCAGGATGAAGCCGACCGCCGTGCTCGTCAACACCGCGCGCGGTCCCATCGTGGAGGACGCGGCGCTGCACCAGGCGCTCACGGAGGGCTGGATCGCCGGCGCGGCCGTGGACGACCTCGAGGAGGAACCGGCGAAGCAGCGCGACTGGCGCCCCAGCAGCCCGCTGTTCGCGCTGCCCAACGTGATCGTCACACCGCACGCCGCCTACTACTCGGAGCAGGCCATCATGATGGTGCGGCGCATCGCCGCGGAAGAGGCCGTACGGGTCCTGACCGGACAGAGCCCCCGCCATCCCGTCAACGACGTGACGTGATGCGCCAAGACGGCATTTTCTAAGACAGAATGCTGGTGCGAGTCCCCGAGAGAAGGAGCGCTCAAGCCGTGGCGGAGAAGCAAGGCCTGCCCATCATCGCCTTCCCCTCCCAGGAGGCGTTCGAGAAATGGCTGGAGGCCGAGCACGAGTCGCCGGGGCTCTGGCTGCAGATCGCGAAGAAGGAGTCCGGCATCCCCTCCGTCACCTACGCCGAGGCGCTCGACCTGGCGCTCTGCTTCGGCTGGATCGACGGGCAGAAGGCCGCGTTCGACGACGACCACTGGTTGCAGCGCTTCACGCCGCGCAAGGCCAGGAGCAAGTGGTCCAAGGTGAACCGCGGCCGGGCGGAGCAGCTGATCGCGGCGGGGAGGATGCGCCCGGCCGGCCTCGCCCAGATCGAGGCGGCGAAGGCCGACGGCCGGTGGGAGGCGGCGTACGCGGGGCAGAAGACCGCGACGGTGCCCGACGACCTGCGGGCGGCCCTGGACGCCGACCCGGCGGCGGCGGAGTTCTTCGCCACCCTCGACGGCAGAAACCGCTACTCGATCCTCTACCGCGTGAACGACGCCAAGAAGCCCGAGACCCGGGCGGCCCGAATCGAGAAGTTCGTCATGATGCTCCGGGAGAACAAGAAGATCTATCCCTGAGCGGTCATGGAGCGGCGGCGGACCCGTCCGGGTCCGCCGCCGCTGCCCGCTTGAGCTCGGCCCGCGAGCTGCTGAGGCGGTCGTCAGCCGCGCTTGGCGGGGTCCCAGCCGTGGCCCCAGCCGCCCTGGACCATGGTCTGGAAGGCCCAGCCGTCCTCGGTGCGCACCAGCAGGTCGGCGTAGTGCATCTGGTGCTCCTGGCCGTCGATGGTCATCGTGGCCTCGGTCTCCACGACGACCAGGTTCGGGCTGAGGAAACGCGGGGTGCGGGTCGAGCGCAGGTCGAGACCGGCGGTGCCGCCGCCCATGGACTGCCGCATCGCCTCGATGTACTCGGCTCGCGTCCACTGGCGGACCGCCGCGTGGCCGTCGGGCACGTCGGTGACCACGTTCATCGGGAAGACCGCCAGGTCGGCCAGCTGCTCGATCGCGCCCTGCTCGGCCAGCGCGTCATAGGTGGCGAACCATGCCTCGATGCTCTTCAGTTCTTCGGTGATGGGCTGGTACATAAGGGTCCTCCTCCATAAGCCGTACGCCGTACCGTACACCATACGGGATCAGAATGCACGCTCGCGATGGATGTGCTGGGGGAGCAGGTCCATGAAGGCGTAGAGGGCCCGGGTCGGTTTGCGGCGGGCTGAGCGGATCACGCTGAGGGTCCAGGACAGCTCCGTGTCCAGAGGCAGCGCCCGCACGCCGGGGGCTGCGGGGAACGCCTCGGGCAGGAGCGCCACGCCGAGGCCGTGGGCGACGTACGCGGGGATGGTGGTGACGTCGGAGACCTCGACCGTCACCTGGCGGCTCAGCTCGGCGCGGGCGAAGGCCTCGTCCACCACCTCCCGCTGGCCGAAGCCCAGCGGCATGTCGATGAACGGCTCCCCGGCGACCTCGGCGAGGCCCACGGCCGCACGCCCGGCGAGCGGGTGGTCCTCGGGGACGAGCAGGCGCAGGTCGTACTTCTTGATCGGGGTGACGTGCAGGTGCTCGTCGCGGAGGTGCCTTCCGACGAAGGCCACGTCCATGCGGCTGTCCTTGATCTGCTCGGCCAGTCCCGCGGTGCCGCGCTGCGACATGGCGAGGCGGAGCCGGACCCCCGGGTGCCTGCGGTGGAAGTCGCCGGCCAGAGCGGGGACGTCCACGATGGTCATGCTGGTGAGCATGCCGACGGTGAGGCTGCCGCGCAGGCCGGCGGAGACCGGCTCGACGGCGGCGCGGGCCCGGTCGAGCGCCTCCAGGGCGGCCCGGGCCTCGGGGAGGAACGCCGCGCCCGCCTCGGTGAGCTGGACCGATCGGGTCGAGCGGGTCACCAGCTCCACGCGCAGCTCGCTCTCCAGCGCCTTGAGGCCCGCCGACAGCGTCGACTGGGTCACGAGGAGGCGCTGGGCGGCGCGGGTGAAGTTCATCTCCTCCGCCACCGCGATGAAGTACTCCAGTCTGCGCTGGTCCATCCACGCCTCCAATAATCGAGATCAGCGATAACAGCATCGAAATTCTTCGTTGGACACGATATGTGAGCGTCGGTGAAAGTGGCCAGGACGGCACTTCCACGAAGGACGATTCATGCGCGTATTTCTCACCGGCGGCACCGGCTACATCGGCACGGCGGTTCTCGGCCGGCTCATCAGCGAAGGCCACCAGGTCACCGCGTTGGTCCGCGACCCGGGCAAGGCGGAGGCCGTACGGGCGAAAGGGGCGGACCCCGTCATCGGCGACCTGGCCGACGGCGCGACCGTGCACCGGCTCGCCGGCGCCGCCGACGGCGTCATCCACCTGGCCTCACCGGGTGACGGCAGCAGTGCGCGGATCGACGACACGGCGGCCACGCACATCATCGCCGCCCTGAAAGGCAGCGACCGGCCGTACGTCCACACCACCGGCGTCTGGGTGCACGGGAGCGGCGCCGCCATCACCGAGACGAGCCCGATGAACCCGCCGCGCCTGACGGCCTGGCGGGTGCCGATCGCGGAGCGGGTGCTGTCCGCGCCGGGCGTGCGGAGCGTGGTGGTGGCTCCCGCCGTGGTCCACGGTCACGGCGGCGGGCTGCTCGATGTCGTGGCCGCGGGGCCGAGGACCGGCGGGGCACTGACCATGATCGGGCACGGTGACCAGCATTGGAGCACCGTGCACGTGGACGACCTCGCCGCCCTTTACGTGCGGGCACTGGAAAAGGCGCCGGCGGGCTCGTACTTCATCGGGGCGAGCGGCGCGAACCCCACCGTCCGCGAGATCACCGAGGCGGTGAGCCGGGCGATCGGCCTGTCCGGCCGGGTCGCGCCCGAGCCGGTGGTCCAGACGCTGGAGCGGCTCGGGCTGCTCGGCGAGGCCCTGCTGCTCGACCAGCAGGCCACCGGGGACGCCGCACGGCGCACCCTCGGCTGGGCACCGGAACACCCCACGATCCTCGAGGACATCGCGCCATGACGCGGCCATGGATGCGTTCGCCCGCCCTGCCCGTGCTGGTGGCCGTCGCGGCCGGAGCGGTCGTCCCGGTGCAGTCCCGGGTGAACGCCGAGCTGTCCCACCGGCTCGGTGACGCGGTCGGCGCCGCCGCCATCAGCTTCACCGGCGGCGCGATCATCATGACCGTGCTCGCGCTCTGCCTGCCGCGGCTGCGCCAGGCGCTGATGAGCCTGCCGCGCGTCACGCGGGAGCGCCGCCTGCCGCGCCGCTACCTGCTGGCGGGGATGCTGGGCGGGACGTTCACGCTGGCCCAGTCGACGACCGCGCTGATCACGGGCATCGCGGTGTTCACGGTGTCGGCCATCGCGGGACAGACCCTCGGCGGGCTGATCGTCGACGCCCGGGGCGTCGGCGGCGTGCTCCGGCAGCGGCCCGGCGTCCATCGTCTGGCGGGTGCGGCGCTCACCCTGGTGGCCGCCGTCGTCTCCGCGCTGCCGGGGCTCTCCGGCGCCCCGGCCACGGTGCTGCTTCCCGCGCTGCTCGCCGTGGCCGCCGGCCTGCTGCTGGGCCTGCAACAGGCCATGAACGGCGCCACCGGGGCGGCGGTGGCCTCGCCGCTCGCCGCCACCTGGGTGAACTTCGCCGTCGGCGCGGTCTTCCTCGGCCTCGCCTGGACCGTGAAGACCCTGGCCTTCGGCCTCGGCGGCCACCCGTTGCCCACGCAGTGGTGGGCCTACCTCGGGGGCGCGTGCGGCGTCGTCTTCATCGCGACGTCCGCCCTGCTCGTCCGCAGGATCGGCGTGCTGCTCCTGGGTATGGCGTCCATCGCGGGACAACTGCTGAGCTCCATCGTCCTGGACGCCGTCCTGCCCTCGGGCGACCACGCGCCGGGAGCGTTCACCGTCGTCGGCGCGGTCCTCACCTTCGCGGCCGTCTGGATCGCCGCCCATCGCAAGCAGGAAAGAAAGGAAGAACCACAGTGCCCCACGACCGCATCCTCATCAAGGGCGCGTATCTGATGACCCAGGACGAGCGGCTCGGCGACCTCGCCGGGGACGTCCTCATCGCCGATGGAACGATCCAGGAGATCGGCCCTGACCTCCAGGACGGGCAGGCCCGCGTGATCGACGGCTCCGGCACCGTCGTGCTGCCCGGCTTCATCGACACCCACCGGCACAACTGGCAGGGAGCGCTGCGCGGCCTGGGCCCCGCCTGGACCTACGAGGAGTACCGCAGCCGCGTCCAGATCGGGCTCGGCCAGTACTTCGAGCCCCGCGACGTGCACATCGGCAATCTGGCGGCCGACCTGCTGTCCATCGACGCCGGGGTGACCACGGTGCGCGACGAGTCGCACATCAGCAACAGCCCCGAGCACACCGACGCCGCGATCGCCGCGCACTGGGAGTCGGGCATCCGCGCGGTGTTCGACCACGGGTGGCCGTCCACGGAGGCCGAGGCATGGCAGTTCGGCAGCGACCGTACGCACCCGGACGACATCCGGCGCGTACGCCGCGACGTGCTCACCGACGACACCGCCCGCGTCACGCTGAACGCGATGCTCCGCGGCCCGGAACTGTCCACCCCCGAGGTGGCCGAGCACGACATCCGGCTCGCCAGGGAGCTCGGGCTGCGCATCAGCATGCACGTGGGCCTGGGGGAGTGGGGCGCGAAGCAGCAGGCGATCGGCAGGCTCGCCGGCTCCGGGCTGCTGGGCTCCGACATGACGTTCATCCATTGCTGCACCTCCACCGACGAGGAGCTCAGGATGATCGCCGCCCACGGAGCCACGGCGTCCGTGGCGTCCGCGCTGGAGGTCTTCATGCCGGGGCTCGGCCAGCCGGCCACCAACCGCCTGCTCGCCGCCGGCGTACGCCCGAGCCTGAGCGTGGACACCGAGACGATCGTCAGCGGCGACATGTTCGGCGTCATGCGGGCCGCGCTCGCCTACCAGCAGCTCGTCGTCGCCGGGGCGGCCGGCCCGATGGACCGCGCCCCGGGACTGCCCACCTTCGACGCGGCCGACCTGCTCTCCTTCGCCACCATCGAAGGCGCGCGGGCCTGCGGCATCGACGACCGTACGGGCAGCCTGACGCCGGGGAAGGAGGCGGATCTGATCATGATCAGGATCGACCACGCGAACCTGCTGCCCGCCACCGACCCCGCGGCCGCGATCGTCGCGAACGGTCACGCGGGCAACGTGGACACCGTGGTCGTGGCCGGTCGCGCCCTGAAGGAGGGCGGCGTGCTCAAGGGCGGGGAGACGGTGTTCGAGCAGGCGGCGGCCTCCCGCGACCGGCTGTTCCGCGCCGCCGGCCTCAGCCGGTCCGGGGCGGCGGGCTGAACAGGCGGTATTCCCCTACCTCGACGAACCCCATCCGCCGATAGACGGGGGCGCCCATGCCGCTGGCCTGGAGCGTGCCGATGGCCAGGCCGCGTTCGCGTCCTGCCTGGAGGGCGGCGGCGGTGAGCGCCGCGCCGATGCCCCGGCGGCGGTACGGCTCCGCGGTCGCGACGACGTAGACGCCGGCCACCCCGTGCGCGTCGTACAGCAGGGCGGTGCCCACCGCCCTGCCGTCGATCCGTCCGACGAGGCGGACGATGCGTGCGTCGTCCGTCCGCGCCGACTCGTTGCGGACGGCCTCGTCGATCAGGTCGCC
Source organism: Nonomuraea salmonea (assembly GCF_042428605.1). Classification (NCBI taxonomy): domain Bacteria; kingdom Bacillati; phylum Actinomycetota; class Actinomycetes; order Streptosporangiales; family Streptosporangiaceae; genus Nonomuraea; species Nonomuraea salmonea. Next base: position 341,409 of record NZ_JBHMCF010000008.1, on the reverse strand, counting down.
GGTGACGCCGAAGGACGGGCCGTAGGCGTTCACCCACTCCTCCAGCGCGTCCACGGGCGCGATCTCCAGGCCGGCGGGCTGCTCGACGGGGGCGAGTCGGTCAAGGTCGACGGCCATGATCGGCATCGCCCCCGCGAGTTCGGCTCCGTGGCGGACGAGCTCGTCGGCGATGCCGCCGGCGCTGTCCGGTCCGACCCACCACAGCCACGGGACGTCGCCCATGGCCTCGGCGGCCTGCCTCACCCGCCCGGGGTCCTGGGCTCGGAGCACCCCGTTGAGCTGGGAGTGGGCGATGTCGCTGCGGTAGTACGCGAGGGCACCGCCGGAGCGGGCCGCCGCGCCCCAGCCGAGCCAGTAGTCGCGGCAGTTGGCCAGGTGCGGTTCGAGGTCCGGCGTCAATGTTCCTCCTCCACCGATGCGTCCGGTGTGGCTGCTTGACCAGGTGATTCAGCGTATGCGGTCGAGCAGGGAGCTCCCGCCCTCCGGGGCGAAGGGGGCGCCGGTGGTGCGGGCGCGCAGGCCCAGGGCGAGGGCTTCGCCGAGGAGGCTGACACCGATGGACAACGTCATCGGGCGCAGCTCTTCCGACGTGGTCAGCGCGCCGAGGCCGGCGTTGACGGCGGCCGAGGCGGCCCAGACGAGCAGGGTCCAGACGGTGTAGCGCTGCCAGAGGTGGCCGTCGCGGACGAACAGGCGTGGGGTCAGGCCGCGCAGCGCGCCCAGCAGCAGTCCCACGACGGCGCCGGCCAGCACCCAGGCGAGGTCGGCGCCGACCGGATGCACGTCCTTGACCAGGCCGTACGCGCCGATGCCGACGAGCACCACGGGTGGGCCGAACAGGTCGCGGGCCCGCAGGGGCTCTCCTTTGAAGCGGCGGATCACCACGACGACGACCAGGGCGAGCGCGATGAACGCGAACATGACACCTCCGTTTTGTAGCACGAGCATGCTAAATAAGAACGTAGCATGAGCGTGCTATAAAGGCAGGGTGCCGAAGATCGTGGATGCGGGGGAGCGGCGGCGGGCGGTCGCCGAGGCGGTGTTCCGTGTGGTCGGCCGTGACGGCCTGGAGCAGGCGTCGCTGCGCAACGTCGCCGCCGAGGCCGGGCTGGCCATCGGATCGGTGCGGCACTACTTCGACGGGCACGACGAGCTGATGGTGTTCGCGATGCGGGAGATGTCCGCGCGCGTGATCGGCCGGCTGGACGCCCACGCCGAACGCCTCATGGACCCGTCGGCGCCGCCCACCCCCGACGAGCAGCGCGAGATCGCCGTCCGCATGCTGGCCGAGCTGCTGCCCCTGGACGACGAGCGGCGTACCGAGGTCATCGTCTGGTTGTCCTTCGTCGCCGCCGCGCGCACCAGGCCCGGCCTGCGCGCGCACGCCGACGAGTTGTACGACGGCCTGCTCGCGCTCACCACCCGCATCCTCGAGGGCGCCCGCCGGTCGGGGCGGCTGCGCCAGGACCGCGACGTCACCCTGGAGGCGCGCCGCCTGTGCGCGCTGCTCGACGGGCTGGCGATGCAGGCCGCGTTCCACCCCGGCAGGCTGGACGCCGACACCATCCTCGGCGTCCTGCGCACGCACCTGGCCGCGCTCGCGCCCTGAAAGTCAGATCTCCGTGCGCCGGTCGACGCCGAGCGTGGCGATGAGGTCCTCGTGGAGCTGGAACCAGACGCGGTGGCAGGAGTCGACCTCGCTGCCGTCCACCCAGGCGGTGTCCCCTGCTCGCGCGCGGGCCAGGGCCGCGGCGAAGCGGGTGTCGTACCCGCGCAGTCGTGACAGGACGCGCCCGAGCCGGTCGGTCAGTGGCGTGAGCGCGTCCGAGAGGGCGGCGAGTTCGCCGAGGACGCGGGTGTCCCAGGCGGGGTCGGTGTGGTCGTTGGCGGCGAGCCGGTCGCCGGGGGCGGGCCGGAGCTGCCAGTCGGTGCAGGCCTGCTGCAGACGGGCGTTCAGGGGGAGGAACGCTCGATAGGCGTCGCGGACCTCGTCCGTGCCGCCGGCGTCGGCGAGCTCGGCGGCGAGGCGGCGCTCGTTCTCGGCGCGGCCGCGTTCGGTCAGCGACCAGCCTGCGGTGCCGGCGAAGGCGGAGCGGCCGACCCAGCCGTGCGCCTCGGCGTCGTGCAGCAGTTCCTCCGTCTCGGCCGCGTCGAGGTCGTAGCGCCGGGCGAGCTCCGGGGTGCCGGCGAAGCCGAGCACGCGTACGGCGTGCAGGACCAGCAGGTCGGGTACGGAGTCGCGGGTCATGAGACGGTGTCCTGCCGCGCGGTCAGGCGGGTGTAGTGCTGCTGGCAGGCCTGGGGCGAGTTGAAGCCCATCGCGTCCGCCATCTGTGCCCAGGTGAGGCCGGCGCCCCGGGCGATGAACAGCAGGGCGGACTCCAGTCCTTCGGCCTCGGCGCGGGCGGCGGGCAGGAGGGCCAGCGCGCCGAGCACGTCGCCGGGGCCGAGGTCGGCGTGGCGCCAGACGGCGAACTGGACGAGGTCGATCGCCGACGGCGGCACCGGCGCGGGGCGCCAGGGGCGGGGGTCGAGCGCGTCCGCGCCGAGGCGCAGGAGGCGTTCACGGGCCTCCTTCTCGCGGTCGGCTTCCTCTCGTGGGTTGCGTGACATGTCGGTTATGGTCCAACATCAATAAATCGTTGTCAATCTTTTGTTGATGAGGGCAGATGATCGTACCCCTGAGGGCGGCTGTTCCCGAGACGTGCGGAGGCAAGGCCGGGGCGCTCGGTGCGCTGCTGCGGGCGGGGCTGCCGGTGCCGGACGGGTTCGTCGTGCCGTTCGCCGATGCCGGTGCGGATCTGCGGCGGGCGGTCGAGGAGTTCGGTGACGCGCCCGTCGCGGTGCGGTCGTCCGCCTCGGACGAGGACACCGCGCACGCTTCGGCAGCCGGTCAGTATGAGAGCTTTCTCGCCGTACGAGGGCCCGACGCGGTGATCGAGGCCGTACGCGCCTGCCGGGCCTCGCTGTTCACCCCGCGCGCCCTCGACCACCACGGCGACCGCGCCATGGCCGTCCTCATCCAGCGCCACCTGGACGCCGACGTGTCCGGCGTCCTGTTCACCCCCGCGGCCCCGCACGACCCGGCCCGCATCGAGGCGTCATGGGGGCTCGGCCCCAGCGTCGTCGGCGGCACGGTCACCCCCGACACCTACCTCGTCGCCGAATCGGTCACGCGCACGATCGCCCGCAAACGCACCCGCCTCGACCGGCGCGGCGGCGAGCTGGTCACGTCCGACGTGCCGCTCGATGCCCGCGATCGGCCGGCGCTCGATGACGCGACCGCCACAGCGCTCGCCGCTCTGGGCAGGACGATCGCCGCCGTACGCGGCGGCCCGCAGGACGTCGAATGGGCGATCGCCGGCGGCCGCACCTGGATCCTCCAAGCACGCCCGATCACCGCCGCACCCCCGCCGCTCGCGTCGGCCGCGCTGAACGGAATGCCGGGCAGCCACGGCGTAGCGACCGGCACCGCGCGGATCGTCCGCGGCCCGGACGACTTCGCGCGCGTGCGTCCTGGCGACATCCTCATCTGCCCCTTCACCGACCCCGCCTGGACGCCGCTGCTGCGCATCGCCGCCGGCGTCGTCACCGAGACCGGCGGCGTGCTCTCCCACGCCGCGATCGTCGCCCGCGAGCGCGGCATCCCCGCCGTCCTCGGCATCCAGGACGTCACGAACACCCTCCACGACGGCGCCACCATCACCATCGACGGCACCACCGGCACGATCACCTGACGAAGGCGCGCAGGGCGTCGAGCAGGCAGGCGAAGTCGGCGTCCCTGACGTCCTGCGCGTGGTGGTCGAAGCGGCCGGCCGCCTCGCTGGTGGCGAAGCCCAGGACGGCGGTGCTGATGAGGCGTTCCGCGCGGGCGGCCCGCTCGTCGTCCAGGCCCGCCTCGCGCAGGGCGGCGCGGGCCCGGTCGCGGACCTGGCGGGCCTCCTCGGTGACCGCGGGGCGCTGCAGCAGGAGCGGGAACACGCTGGGGTGGCGGGCGGCCGACCGCCGTACGCCGGTGGCCAGGTGCCGCAGGCGGTCCTGAGGAGCGGTCATGCGGATCTTGATGACGGACGGCTCAGGGCTCACCTCACGTCAATGCGCCACCGTGCTGTCGCGCGCCGGGCACGTGGTCGAGGCGCTGACGTCCGACCCGCTGTGCGTGTGCGCCTTCACCCGGCACGTACGCCGCCTGCACCGCGTCCCGCCCTACGGCGACGACCCGTTCGCCTGGCTCGAAGCGGCACTGACCGTATATGAGGCCGGCGGCTTCGACGTGCTCCTGCCCACCCAGGAACAGGTGGCGGTCCTGTCCCGGGCGGCGGACGGGCGGGCCGCCACCGTGGTGCCCCCGTTCGCCGCGCTCGCCCGCGTACAGGACAAACTCTCGGCCGCCGCCACGCTCGCCGAGCTCGGACTGCCCCAGCCCCCGCAGGCGATCATCACGAGCGCCCGCGACCTGGCCGAGTGGGACGTCTTCCCCGCCTACCTCAAACAGCCCATCGGCACCGCCACCAGCGGCGTCATGAAACTGACCGGCCCCGAAGACCTCAAGGACCGGCCCGTCGAGGACGGCCTGGTCGTGCAGCATGAGGTGCCGGGCCCGCTGGCGATGATCCAGACGGTGTTCCGAGGGGGAGCTGCTTACCTTCCACGCCTGCCGCAGAGAGGGCGAAGGCGCGCGGGGCGGAGCCGGTCGCAAGCGCGGCCTCGCCCTGCCCGAGGTCCGCGACCACCTGGTCAAGCTCGGCCGGGCGTTGTGCCGGCACGGCGCGCTGTCGGCGGACACCATCCTCGGCCCCGACGGGCCCGTCTTCATCGACCTCAACCCGCGCCTGGTCGAGCCGGTGAACGCACTGCTGCGCGCTCAGCGGGCCGGCCTGGCGGCGCATCGTGCGGGGGCCCGTGTCATGACGACCGGCGGGCCAGGTCGCCGGTCGCGTCCTGGCCGGCGTCGGTGGTGCGGCGGAGGAAGTCGGCGAGCAGGTCGAGATCGTGGTCGCCGTACTGTTCGCAGATCTCGTCCATCTTCGAGCTCATCCCGCCGTAGAGCTCGAACAGCTCCGCGTTGCGCTCCCGGTTGGCGCGGACGATGACGGCGCGGCGGTCGGACGCCTCCGGGTCGCGGTCGCGGGTGACCCAGCCGGCGCGCTGCAACCGGTCGAGGATGCCGGTGATGGTGGCGGGGTGCAGGCCGGCGCGGCGGGCCAGCGCGGTCGGGCTGAGCGGGCCGTGCCGGTTGATGAGGTCGAGGCAGGACAGATCGACGTCCTTGAGGCCCGCGTGCGCGCCGACCTGGTGATTGAGCAGCGACAGCTGGATGCTCAGGGCGCGCAGCGACTCCTTGATCTCATTCGTCACCCGGCGCCGTGACCGCGCCGGGTCGGCTGCCTCTGAGGACGTCATACGGTGGGCCTCCCGCGCGAACAAATATGACCCACGTATTGTATGTGACTCACATCATGTGGACGCCGAGCCCGGCAGAGGGCTGGAGTCGGCGTACCTGACCTCGTAGACGCGTTCGGCGAACTTCCAGCCCTCAGGGGTGCGCTCGTAGCGGTCGTGGTAGATGGCGTAGTTCAGGTGGGAGCCGCCGTCGCGCAACCGGCCGAACTCCTGGATGTACGACCGCCCGGTCGCGGTGTCACCGTCGATCCTGATGACGCCCGGGTGGACGTTCTGAACGAAGAACTCCCACAGGCCCTGCCCCCACTCGACGCCGGCCCTGATCGCCTCCCGGCCGGCGAACTCCCTGCCGATGTGCGGCCACCGCACCACGCACTCGGGAGTGAACAGGGACTCGACGCGGTCGTAGTCGCGCATCATCACGGCGTCGGTGAGCTCGCCGCGCAGGGCCTCGATCTCGACGCGGTCGGCGATCGCTCGCATGTCGTTCATGGCTCCAGCATCGAAGCCGGCGCCATAGAGAACAACGTAGGCTTCGTGTGGCGATCCATAACATGGGGGTTATCCGTGGAGCTGAGGGACATCGAGATCTTCCTGACGCTCGCAGAAGAGCTGCACTTCGGCCGTACCGCCGAGCGTCTGCACGTCTCGCAGGCCCGCGTCAGCCAGGCCATCGCCCGGCAGGAGCGGCGGCTCGGCGTGGCGCTGTTCGAGCGCACCAGCCGCCGCGTCGCCCTGACCCCGGTCGGACGGCGGCTGCGCGAGGACCTGGCGCAGGCGTACGACCTGCTCCAGCAGGGGCTCGCCCGGGCCGAGGCGGCGGGACGGACGCTGCGTCTGGGGGTGTTCGGCCACGCCGGGTACGAGCTGCGCCCGCTCATCGACGCCTTCCGCGCCCGCCACCCCGACAGCGACGTGCTCTTCAGCGAGGTCACCGGCGCCGACCCGTTCGCCGCACTGCGCGCGGGAGAGGCCGACGCCCACGTGCTGTGGCTGCCGGTCGCCGAACCCGACCTCACCGTCGGCCCCACCGTGCTCACCAGCGGGCGCGTGCTGGCGGTGGCGGCCGGGCATCCGCTCGCCGGACGCCGCGGCGTGTCGCTGGAGGACCTGGCCGGCGAGCGGGTGGCCGACCTCGGCCCGGCGGCCCCGGAGTATTGGCTGGAGTCCATGGTCCCCGCCCGTACGCCGTCGGGCCGCCGCATCCCGCGCGGGCCCGCCGCCCGTACCTTCAACGAGATCCTCACCCTGGTGGCCGCCGGGCACTGCGTGCACCCGCTGGGCGAGCTCGCGGCCCGCTACAACAACCCGCCGGGCGTCGTGTTCGTCCCGATCCACGACGCCCCGATCCTCGAGTTCGCCCTGGTCTGGCTGTCCGTCACCGACAGCCCGGCTGTCCGCGCGCTGGCACGGACCGCCGCCGGCCTCGGGCCCGTCGCGATCGGCTAGGCCGCGCCGCGGAAGGCGGTGGCATGGTCGGCGACCCAGTCGGCGTAGGTGCGCGCGGGGCGGCCGAGGATCTTCGCCACCTCGTCGGTGACGGCCTCGGCCGGTCCGGCGCCTCTGGCGTACCTGGCCAGCAGGGCCGCCACGAACGCCTGCGGGAACCCCCGCTGGACCATGCCCTGCGCGTACGCCTCCGGCGGGATCTCCTGATAGCGCAGCGGCCGGCCGATCACCTCGCCGATGACGGCCGCCATCTCCTCGTGCGACAGCGCCTGCGGGCCGGTGAGCGGCATCTTGCGGAACGCCGGCCCTTCGTCGAGCAGCGCCCGCGCGGCCACCTCCGCCAGGTCCTCCTCGTGGATCAAGGGCTCGGCGAAGGTCGCGTACGGACCCCGCACGACGTCGCCCGCGCGGACCTGCGGAGCCATCGTGTGCAGGGTGTTGACCGCGAAGGACGCGGCGCGCAGGCTCGCCCACTCCATGCCGCTGGCGACGGCGGCGTCCTCGGCCTCCTTGTTCCTGTCGCCCTGGAAGCGGGACGGCTGTGCGGCCAGGTCCTCGTCGACGTTGATCGCGGCGAGAGCCACCACCCGCCCGGCGCCGCGCTCCCTGGCGAGCGCGCACAGCTCGGCCGCCGAGTCTCCGACGGCGCGCGGGTGGAGGAACAGCGATGTGACGCCCTCCATGGCCGCCGCCATCGTGCCCGGCCGCGACGGGTCGCCCACCACGATGTCCACGTTCGCGGGCAGGCCGGACGCCTGCGGGCCGCGGGTGACGGCGCGCACCTTCGCGCCTTCGGCGGCGAGCAGGGCGACGAGGCGGCTTCCGATGGTGCCGGTGGCGCCGGTGACAAGGATCATGACGAGTCCCCTCTCTTGTATGAGTTTCATATTATACGAAACTCATACAAGATGCGTCAGACCATGCCCGCCCGGATCTCGTCGTACAACCGGGTGGGATCCTCCGCCAGCGACCTCTTGACGTGCTTGCTCCATTCGTCGGCGAGCACCTCGGCCGCTCCCGCCTCGATCCCGTCCAGGCCGGCCCGCACGGCCTCGGCCGGGTCGCCCTTCGGCCCGTCGTAACCGGCGCTGAAGTCGGTGTCGACCGCCCCCAGATGCAGCGCGGTCACGAGCGTGCCCGGCAGCTCCAGGCGCACGCCGTTCGTCAGCGCCCACTGGGCGGCCTTGGTGGCGTGGTAGCCGTTCGTGCCCGGGTAGGCGTGCCAGGACTGCGCGGACAGCACGTTCAGGATCGCCCCGCCGCCGTTGGCCGTCAGCGCCGGTGCGAACGCGCGGACGGCGGCCAGCGTGCCCCAGAAGTTCGTCTCCATCTCCGCGCGGATGGCCGCCGGGTCCGTCGTGAGGAAGTACGTGGAGTGGCTGACGCCGGCGTTGTTCACCAGGAGCGTCACGTCGGTCGCCGCGGCGGCCGCGGCCAGGACCTGCGCCTCGTCCGTGACGTCCAGCCGCAACGGCACGACGCCGGGCAGGTCGATCGTCTCCGGGCGCCTGGCGGTGGCGTACACGCGGGCCGCGCCGCGATTCAGAAGCTGCCGGGCGAAGTGGCGGCCCAGCCCGCGGTTGGCGCCGGTCACGAGCGCCACCGCGCCCTCGATGCGGAAACCGTTCAGGTTCTTCGTGGTCATGCGAGCACGCTAAGACCTACCGCTGACGTCAGGGTCAAGTCCTGGGGAGGTTCGGGACAAATCGGTCGGGCGTTCGCAGATGATTCGGCTGACTGCTATTGATCTTGACCGCTACCCTTCACGATCAACAACGTTTCGTAGAACGGGAGCTTTCATGCGACACCCTGTTGTCGTGAGTGCGTTACTCGCCCTGGTGACCGGCGCCGGCCTGCTGGCCGGACCGGCCACCGCCGCGGTGGCCGACGACAGCGCGGCCGGCGGCTGGTACACCGAACTGCCGGACACCATGAAGGTCTGCGACAACGCGACCTGGCAGGACGGACCGGCCGGCGCACCACAGGGCGCCATCGTGGTCCCGGCGGGCGACAACGCCGGCTTCGACTTCGGCCAGAGCGGCAAGACCTACTGGTTCGCCCCGGGCACCCACACCCTCGGCGACGAGCAGTACAGCCAGATCAGCCCCGGGGACGACAGCGTCTTCCTCGGCGCCCCCGGCGCCATCCTGGACGGCCAGAACAAGAACCTCTACGCCTTCTCCGGCGGCGCCTCCAACGTGCGCATCGCCTACCTCGAGGTCCGCAACTTCGGCCGCGGCAAGGACAACAACAACGAGGGCGTCATCAACCACGACGCGAGCAGCGGCTGGGTGATGGAGCACCTCTACGCGCACCACAACGACGGCGCCGCGGTGTTCCTCGGCAACACCAACACGATCCGCAACAGCTGCCTGAAGGACAACGGCCAGTACGGCATCAGCATGTACCGCCCGCAGATCGAGGGCGACGCGGCGATCAAGGACATCGTCGTGCACAACAACGAGATCTCCGGCAACAACCAGGACGACTGGGAGGCCGAGATCGAAGGGTGCGGCTGCTCCGGCGGCGTCAAGTTCTGGGACGTCGAAGGCGCCACCGTCACACAGAACTACGTCCACGACAACCTGGGCGTGGGCCTCTGGGCCGACACCAACAACATCGACTTCCTGTTCGACCGCAACTGGATCGAGCACAACGAGAGCATCGGCATCTGGTACGAGATCAGCTACAACGCCACGATCACCCGCAACGTCTTCAAGCGGAACGCCTGGGTGAGCGGCAACGACAACCAGGGCTCGCCGGCGCCGGCCATCTACATCTCCGAGTCGGGCGGTGACGCGCGCCTCGCGAGCGACACCAGCGGCAGCACCGACCTGAGGATCAGCGACAACTACTTCGAGGACAACTTCTCCGGCATCTCGATCTTCGAGAACGCCAACCGCTTCTGCAACTCCAACGGCAACACCAGCAAGACCTACTGCACGCCGTTCGTCGCTCCGACGGTGATCCCGGAGCCGTACGACTTCGAGTACCCCAACCCGATCAACGACGCCCACCCCTGCTACACCTCGATCGCGAACGAGCCGCAGCGCACCGACTGCCGCTGGCACTCGCGCAACGTGAAGGTGACGGGCAACGAGTTCCGCTTCGACCGCTCGGTCGTGCCCTGCGCCGGCACCTACTGCGGGGTCCAGGCCCTGTACGCCCAGGGCGCCGACAACATGCCGTGGGCGCCGTACACCGTGTCGGAGATCCAGCAGGACATCATGTTCGACGCGGGCAACAGCTTCACCGGCAACACCTACGTCGGCGACTGGAAGTTCGCCAAGGGCTGGGGCGAGACGATCTCCTGGGACGCCTGGCGCTCGGCCCCGTACAACCAGGAGGCCGGCAGCACCTACAACGGCTCGACCGAGGAGCCGCCGGTGCCCAACGCCCTCGACGCCGACACCTCGACCCTCGAAGGCTCGATCGGCCAGTGGTCCGCCTGGTACAGCAGCTCCGTCGAGCGGTCCGCCGACGCCGCCCACGAGGGCGACTACGGTCTGCGCATCGCGGTGACCGAGGCGAACGGCTGGGGCGTCGCCCTCGACAACTGGCCCGGCTTCGAGACCAGGGCCGGCGCCAAGCAGATCAGCTTCTGGGCCCGGCAGGGCACCCCGGGGATCGCCGACGCGACGATCAGCGTGCTGTGGCGCGACTCCGAGCAGGAGCTGATCCGCACCGACGAGATCCCGCTGAGCGGCCTGACGACGAGCTGGAAGGAGTTCACCCAGCAGCTCACCGCCCCGTCGGGCACCGCCGCCGTCTCACTGGAGCTGGGCGGCGACGGCTCCGTCGGCGAGATCCTCGACCTCGACGACATCGTGATCGCCGACGAGGAGAACGCCTAGATAAGTGGGGAACGGGTGCCCACCACCCGTTCCCACCCTCTCCGCCGCATCCAGCGCGACGCTTGAGCGTCTCCAAGGACGTCTCAGGTGTCCGCCTCCGGCTCATGGCGGCGCATCAGAGGGCTTTCGGGCGCGCCCGGCTCGCGGTCTTCGGCCGGTTGCCGGGAGACGAGGTGGGCCCGTCGCCGTGACCCAGCGGTGCTGCGACGCCGTCACGGCTATCCAGCACGGCAGTGGATCGGGGTGGTCGGTGAAGCCGAGATCCCGGCAGAGCGGTTCCGCTTCGCGGGAGGCGGTGAGGTCGACCCGTACGGCGTCGCGTGACCGGAACCAGTCGAGCAGGCCGAGCGTGATCGCCCGGCTGTGCCCGCGCCGCCGGTACGCCAGGTCGGTGACGGCGGACGAGTTCCGAAACATCGCGCCCTGTAGCTTGTCGCGTCAAGGCTTCCGTAAGGACCTTGAACGTCTCAACCCTCACATCCCGTCGATTCCCTCGCGCGGGGGAGGCGCGCTCTGGGCCCATGACAGGACGCTGGTCACGTTACGAGCGTTCGAAAGGGCTGGAGGGGTGGCGTGACTGCGTCGTTGCGGGTCAGGGTCTGGGTGTACGTGTTGCTGTGCGGGCTTTTGCCGTGGTCCGTGGTGAAGACCGTGTGGACCCTCGGGGGAGACGCGCTCGGGGTGAGCGGCCAGGACTGGTTACGGAGCGTCGAGAGCGACGGCGGCGCGGTCTACGAGGCGCTGGCGGCCGTGGGGATCGATCTGACGGTGCTGGCGGCCCTGCTCGGCGTGTTCCTCGCGCTCGGGCTGGTGCATCGGTGGGGGAAGATCTTTCCGCGGTGGACGCTTTTCCTGGCCGGGCGACGGGTGCCGCGCCTCCTGCCGCTGATCCCCGCGTGGGTGGCCGGGGTGTGTCTGGGCGGGTACGGGCTCGTCCTCCTCGTCATGGTGCCGCTCTCCCTGACCGGGGTGATACCGGCGTTCACGCCGCCGGAGCCCTTCACCAGCAGCGCGGACGTGACCTGGATGATCCTCTTCGGGGGCCTGGCGTTCGGCGGCCTCGGCGGAGCCCTCGTGCTGGGAGCCTGCTCGTACACCTCTCATGCGGGGTAGGCGTGCGTCTCGGTGGCCTTGACCGACGCCCAGATCTCCTGCCCCGGGCTGAGGTCGAGGTCGGCCACGGCGGCCGGGGTGATGTCGGCGAAGGCCGTGATCGGGCCGTCGAGGTGGACGCGGACGTTGTCGCCGTGCCGTTCGATCCCGTCGATGCGGGCCCGCCACAAATTACGCGGGCTGCCGTCGGGACGCGAGCGGTAGAGGGCGACGGCGGCGGGCGGGAAGGCCACGAACGCGGGCCCTGACAGGTGCTCGGAGCTGTGCAGCAGGAGCTCGCCGACCTTGACCCGGCCGGCGTCGGCGCTGCCCCGGTAGAGGTTGAGCCCGACGAGGCGGGCGACATAGTCCGTACGGGGCCGGCGCGCGACCTCGGCGGGCGGCCCCTCCTGGACGACGGCCCCCTGCTCGATGACGATCAGCCGGTCGGCCAGCACCATGGCGTCCAGCGGGTCATGGGTGACCAGCACGGTCGCGCCGTCGAAGTCGGCGAGGTGGCGGCGCAGCTGGGAGCGGACTGCAAGCCGGGTGTGGGCGTCGAGCGCGGCCAGCGGCTCGTCCAGCAGGAGCAGCTCGGGCCGTACGGCGAGCGCACGGGCCAGCGCCACCCGCTGCGCCTGCCCACCGGACAACTGCCGCGGCCTGGCACCGGCCCGATCGGCCAGCCCCACGCGTTCCAGCAGCTCGGCGGCGGCGCGGCGGGCCTCGGCCTTGGGCACACCCTGGCAGCGCGGCCCGAAGGCGACGTTGTCGAGCGCGGACAGGTGCGGGAAGAGCAGGTAGTCCTGGAACACCATGCCGATCGGCCGGCTCTCGGCGGGCAGGGTGTGCAGCGCCCGGCCCCGCAGCGAGATGTGACCTGCGGACAGGCGGGTGAGCCCGGCCAGCGCCCGCAGCGCCGTCGTCTTGCCGGCCCCGTTCGGGCCGAGCAGCGCCACCACCTCACCGGCGGCGGCGTGCAGCGTGGCGTCGAGGGTGAAGGCGGGCCTGGTGACCACCAGGCGGGCATCGAGGGTCACGGCGCGCTCACCCACCGATCACGCAGGCTGGCCAGGATGACCACCGACACGGCCAGCAGGACCAGGCTGAGCACGATGGCGGCCTCGGGCTCGGTCTCCAGCGCCAGGTAGACGGCCAGCGGCATCGTACGGGTGGTGCCGGGGAAGTTGCCGGCGAACGTGATGGTCGCCCCGAACTCGCCCAGCGCCCGCGCCCAGCACAACACCGCGCCCGCCACCACACCAGGCATGACCATCGGCAGCGTCACCCGCCGGAACACCGTCCACCGCGAGGCGCCGAGCGTCGCGGCGGCCTCCTCGAACCGCTGGTCGGCGCCGCGCAGCGCCCCCTCCACGCTGATCACCAGGAACGGCATCGCCACGAACGCCTCGGCGATGACCACCCCGGCCGTCGTGAACGGCAGCGTGACCCCGAACGACGCCTCCAGCCACTGTCCGACGATTCCGCGCCGGCCGAGCACCAGCAGCAGCGCCACACCGCCGACCACCGGCGGCAGCACCAGCGGCACGGTGACCAGCGCCCGGACCACCCGCCGTCCGGGAAAGTCGACCCTGGCCAGCAGCCAGGCCAGCGGCACGCCGAGCAGCAGGCACGCGGCGGTGGCGATGGTGGCGGTGACCAGCGACAACCGCAGCGCCTCCAGCACCTGCGGCTCGGCCAGCCGGCCGGGCAGCGTCGTCCACGGTGCGCGGACCAGCAGCCCCGCCAGCGGCAGCACCAGGAAGACGAGCCCGATCAGCGCGGGCACCACCAGCATCCACGGCAGCCTGCCGGACGCCTCGCGTCCTCGGGTCGTGGGGCCGGTCTGGTCTTGGACGGGAGCGTTCGTCATGGCGCTTCGAATCCGGCCTTGGTCAGCACGTCCTTGCCCTGCTGCGACAGCACCAGGTCGACGAACCGCCGGGCCGCGTCACCGGCCGGGGCCTCGGTGATGGTGGCGATGGGATAGTCGTTGACCGCCTGGTCGGCCTCGGGGAACGCGATGCCCCGCACCTTGCCGGCGGAGGCGATGACGTCGGTCTTGTAGACCAGCGCCGCGTCCACCTCGCCCAGCTCGACCTTGGTCAGCGTGGCCTTGACGTCCTGCTCCAGGGTGACGGGCTTGACCTGCAGCCCGGCGGCGTCCAGCGCCTTGGCGGCGGCCGCGCCGCACGGCACCTGCTCGGCGCAGAGCGCGACCTTCACCTTCGGGTCGGTGAGGTCTTTCAGCTCGTCGATGTGCGCCGGGTCATCAGCGGGGACGGCGATCTGCAGCTTGTTGCGGACGAACGTGGCCGGCGAGCCCGCCAGGGACGCGTCGGTGACGGTCTTCATGGTGGCCGGGCTCGCGGCGGCGAAGACGTCGGCCGGGGCGCCCTGGACGATCTGCTGGGCCAGCGTGGCGCTGGAGCCGAAGTTGAACCGCACCGACGCACCCGGATGAGCGGCCTCGAAGACCTTCCCGAGCTCGGTGAACGTCCCGGTCAGCGACGCCGCCGCGAACACCGTCACCTCCTTGCTCCCTCCAGCGGCGGGCCCTCCTGACCCGCACCCGGCAAGGACCAGCGCGACGGGCAGAACGAGCGCCCACGAGGACATGCGCCGAAACACCAAGGGCCGGCTCCTCACACCTGACTGGCCACGCGCTCGTGGTCAGGGATCTCCACGACGACGTTGGTCGACTTGATCACCGCGACCGCCACCACCCCCACCTCCAGGCCCAGCTCATCGGCGGCCTGCCGGCTCATCAGCGACACCACACGGAACGGCCCCGCGGCGATCTCCACCTGCGCCATCACCGCGTCGCGGACCACCTCCGTCACGATCCCCCTGAACCGGTTGCGCGCCGAGGAACGCCCGCCCCCGCCGCTCTCCCCGACCTGCGCGCGGGCGAACGCCGCCAGGTCGGCGCCGTTGACCTGCCGATGCCCGTGCTCGTCGCGCTCGGCCCGCAACCGGCCCGCGTCCACCCACCGGCGGACGGTGTCGGAGCTGACCCCGAGCAGCGCCGCGGCCTCACTGATCCGAAACGTCGTCACAAGTCCTCACCCTACCCCCGCACTTTCGAGCACGAACACCCGTCAGAAGCAGCATGAGCGACACGTTACGCTTTCTAGCCATCGCATCCACGAGGTCAGGCGTTACCCGGCCCCTGTGACCGCTGACGACGTGCTCGCGATCTGCCGCTTGCTGCTTCGTGATCATTGGCTCTCCCAGGAGACGACGGCCTCAACACCCGGATGGCCCTCACGGTTCAAGGGGCCGTCCAGCCGCGCTCGGGGGAAGGGACGAGGGTGATGCAGGAACGGATCCAGCACCCGGCGGCGGCACCAGCGTCCCTCGAGTGCGGCTCGATAACGTGACGGTCCCCTCGCGCTGGAGAGCCTCATGTCATTCCTTCGCTCAGCCCAGGTGTGGGCGCGCAAGGCCGGGAAGCACCTTTACGCAGGTCTGGTCATGCTGGGCGCCGGTGTCCACGCGCCCTCGCTGCCCCTGCTCTGGGACGGGCGCGCGGAGCACGACGTACCGGACCTGCGCCTGAGCCCGTCCGAACGCGCCGCCTGGCGCCAGCTGACGGCCTCCCTGACGAGCGACGAGAAGTCCTGATCATCTGGGTTTGGGCGGCAGCATCAGTGCGGTGAGGACGGACAGCAGGAGCAGTGCGGCGGAGATGAGGAAGCCGAGCTGGTGGCCGCTGGTGTGGGCGATGAGGGGGTCTGTTCCGGCGTCGAGTTGCCGGTTGGTCTGGGCGGCGGCGATGGCGGCGATGACGGACAGGCCGAGTGCGCCGCCGGTGACGCGGGAGACGTTGATGAGGCCGGAGGCGATGCCTTGGCGGTCGGCGGGCACGCCGGTGCCGGCGGCCAGGGACAGCGGCAGGAAGGTCAGAGCCATGCCGACGCCGATGACGATGGACGGGCCGAGGATGTTGGCGAGGTAGCTGCCCTGGGGTCCCGACTGCCGAGCCCGGTCTGCAGGGGGTTGTAGTGCAGGACTTCCTGCTGGTAGAGGGTGGCGATGTAGAGCATGGCGAACATGCCGCCGCCGACGAGGGCCTGGGTGACGTTGGCGCCGGCGACGTTGGGGATTTTGAGGAGGGTGAAGGGCAGCAGGGGGTCTTTCGCGCGTGCTTCGTGGAGGGTGAAGGCGGCGAGCAGCGCCAGGCCGACGATGAGGGGCAGCAGGGTGGTGGGTGAGGTCCATCCGGTTTGGCTGCTTTGCACGATGCCGATGGTGAGCAGGGTGACGCCGGCGGTGGACAGGACGGCGCCGGTGAGGTCGAAGCGCTGGGTGCGGCGGGCTGGGCGGTGGTCGCGGGCGATCCAGAGCAGGACGCCCGCGATGACGAGGGCGCTGATGGGGACGTTGATGAGGAAGATCCAGCGCCAGCCGGGGCCGATGGTGAGCAGGCCGCCGAGGACGAGGCCGAGGATGTCGCCGATGCGTCCGCACAGCAGCAGGAAGCCGCCGAAGGTGACCAGGTAGCCGTTGACGACCCAGCTCAGCCCGGCTTCGGTGAAGCCGAGTTCGCTTTTGATCGGGGGCAGGGCGACGTTCATGATCGAGATGTCGATCGTGTCCAGGATCAGTGCCGCGCAGATGACGACCACGGTGAGCGTGTGACGGCGCGTCCACGCGAACCGCGCCCCTGCCTGTGGTGCCGCGTCCTGCTCCTGCTGTGCGTCGGTCACGCGGCACCCCCGCTACTTGTCGAACGGTCGGTCAGTTGGCCTCAGCGTAGGTACCTGACCGAACGGTCGTCAAGGCTCTTGCGGCAATGGAAAGGTACGGCGGCATAGGTGGATGGAGCGGGATTGCCGCCCCGGCGGTCAGGGCAAGCGCCACGAGGCGGGAGCCGACCGGCCACGCCGGTGGCCACCCGCCGTTGCCCCGGGGGCGATCACTGATCCAGGCAGCGCAGCGCGGCGGCCAGGAACTCCTGCTTCTGTGCCGGCGAGAGCGTGCCGTTTCCGGCCTCGACCGCCCAGAACGCGCCCTGCTTGGCCACCGCGAACGCGGCCCAGGCACGGGCCAGGGCCTCGTCGCTCGCGTTGGGGCCGGCCAGGGCGTGGATGAACGTCCGGGTGCTGCCCTCGACGTCGTACATGCCGCGCAGGACGGGGGAGATGGACGGGTCGCTGCTCAGCAGCGCGTTGACCGCGTGCGTCTCCACCGTCAGATCGATCAGGGCGCGCAGCAGTTCCTCGGGGCTGAGCCGCTCTTTCGCGCAGCGCTCGGCCAGCTTCGCGAACAGCGACAGCGGCTCGGTGATGAGCGCCCCGAGGATCAGCTCCTTGGAGTTGAAGTGGTAGTAGAGCGTGGCCTTGCTGGTGCCCAGCTTCCCCGCGATGTCGGCGATGGAGGTGCCGGCGTAGCCGCGCTCCACGAAGAGCTCCTGCGCGGCCTCCAGGATGCGCGCCCGGGTGCGGACGCCGTCGCGTTCCCCTACGGCCACGAGATCACCCTCTTCATGGGCCGAGCATACGGGACTTGACGACCGTCCGGTCATGGTGCTTCACCGCTCGCGCCGATGAAGGCGGGCGTTGACGCGCAGGAGGGCCGGGACCAGCAGGTAGACCACCACGGGCACCACGATCGCGGTCACCACCAGCGTGCGCAGCGCCTGCGGCAGCGGGCTGATGACCGGCTCCAGCAGCAGTTGCACCAGCATGAGCGTCGCGTAGACGGCCGCCCAGGTGATCAGGGCGCGGCGGTGCACGGACGGTGTGGCAGGCATGACGGGTCCCCCTCGATAATCCAACTCATCAGTTGGAGTTTTGCACACGAATCTCCAACTGTCGAGTTGGATAGTGCGGCTATGCTGGGAACATGGCATGGAACACGGCCCGCACCCGGCAACTCCTGCTCGACGCGGCGGTCGAAGAGTTCGCGGAGCACGGCCCCGAGGCGGCCAGGCTCGACCGCATCGCCGCCACGGCCGGCGTCAACAAGGAGCGCATCTACCAGTACTTCGGCAACAAGGAGCAGTTGTTCGCCGCCGTGCTGAGCTGGAGTCTGGAGCGTTTGGCCGAGGCCGTGCCGCTGGACGGGCCGCTCGCTGCCGACCTGCCCGCGTACGCCGGCCGCGTCTACGACTACCACCGCGAGCACCCGCAGTTCATCAGGCTGCTCTACTGGGAGGGCCTGCACCGCGGCGGCGACCCCATCGCCGCCAGGGAAGAGCGCGCCGCCCACTACGCCGCCAAGCTCTCAGCCCTGGCCGCCGCACAGAAGGACGGCACGCTGCCGTCGGAGTTCACGCCGGGCGAGCTGCTGTACGCGGTGATCGCCCTGGCCGGCTGGTGGTACGCCACCCCGCCGCTCGCCCAGATGATCATGGGCGACGGCATCGGCGGCGCCCGCGACGCCCTGGTCCGCATGGTCGCCAAACTGGCCGGCTCAACCTCCTCCTAGCGAGCCGCCACATTCCGCAAGGTGCCGGACATTTACCAGATGTTCGACACCTTGTGGCAAGGAGACTTCGTGACCTACCGAGATCGCTTCGAAGCGGTCTACGACGCGTATTACCCGGCGATACATCAGTACGCCGCCCGCCGTACCGGCTCGCCCGACGACGCGGCCGACGTCATCTCGGAGACGTTCCTCACCGCCTGGCGGCGCATCGGCGACGTGCCCGAGGGCGAGGAGGCGCTGTTATGGCTGTACGGGGTGGCCCGCCGCGTGCTGGCCAACCAGCAGCGCGGCGCATCGCGCAGGGCCGCGCTCACCGAACGGCTGCGCGCGGAACTGGCCGCCGACCGGCCGGCCGGATCGGTGGATCTGGACCATGTACGCGCGGCCTTCGACGCTTTGTCCGAACGTGACCGCGAGGTGCTGGCGCTGGCCTGCTGGGAGGACCTGACCGGCCAGCAGATCGCCAAGGTCCTGAAATGTACGCCGATCGTCGCCCGTACCCGGCTGCACCGGGCGCGCAAACGGATGGCGGCGGCGCTGGAGCGGCAGACGTCCATGACGGTCGCGATGGGGGAAGCATGAGCGACATCGACACCCTGATGAAGGCCATCGACCCGGCACCGCACGCGCCGGAACAGGGGCCCGCCGCGCGCGACCTGCGTGCGGCGATCATGGCGACTCCGGCGCCCACGCGCAGGACGGCCAGGCGGACGCCGTGGCGGGCCGGGGCCATCGGGCTCGCCGCGGCCGCGGCCGCGACGGCGGTCTTCCTCGTCCAGCCCACGCCCACGGTCGTACCTGCCATGCCGGGGACGTCGCTCCTGCTGGCCGCCGCCGCGAAGGCCCAAGCCGCCCCGGAGGGCGCGTACTGGCATCTCAAGGAGCTGTACGTGGGCTCGGCGGGACCGTACGGCCGCGACGGCGACACCTACCGTCTGGAGACCTCGTATCTCTCGGAGACGTGGTTCGCCAAGGACGGCCGGGCGTGGATCGGCGGCAGGAGGCTCGCCGCACGCCCCCTCGACAGGGAGGCATGGCGCCGGGACGGATCACCGACCGAGTGGACGATCGGAAGGGACGGCGGTCTCTACTCCACCTCGCCCGGCGCGGGCACGCTCACCCGGCTCAAGGGGGAGCGGAAGCTCTACTGGAGCGCCATGCCCATGACCATCAAGGAGATCGCGGCGCTGCCCGCCGACCCGGAAGCGCTGAAGAACCGGGCCGCTGAGGCGATCCGCCGCGATCGGGACTTCGCCGGTTCCGTGGCGGACGGCCTGCCGCCCACCTTGGCCTCACTCCTGTACGCGCTGCCCGCCTCCCCGCAGGTGCGCGGCGCCGCGTACCAAGCGCTGGCGAAACTGCCCGCGGTGCGGGTCGAAGGCCGGACCACCGACGTCCGGGGGCGGGCGGGCGTCTCCGTGACCTTCCCGCTCCAGGGAGGTGGACCTGCTCAGGGCAGGCTGATCATCGACCCTGACACCTCCAAGGTGCTGACCTACGCGGTCACCGGCGGCGGGTCGAAGGAGGACCGGGTCACCGTGGTGCTGGACTCCGGCTGGACCGACACCCCGCCATCCGCGGACTGATCCAGGTGTGAGGGAGAACGTTCGGTCTTGACTGGTGTGCCAGGTGTGCCATGATGAGACCGAACGTTCTCCCTTGTCTGGGGGAACGTCGTAAGTCGTTCTGACCTGAAAGGCCACATCATGGGAACCCGTATGCTTCGCCGTGCCGCACTCGCCGTCGGCGCCCTCGCCTTGATCGGTGCCACCGCGCCCGGCGTGGCGATGGCGGACAGTGCGAAGTCCACCGGCGCGAAGCCGACCATCGTCCTGGTGCATGGAGCGTGGGCCGAGTCGTCGAGCTGGTCGTCGGTGGTGGAGCGGCTGCGCAAGGACGGTTATCCGGTGCGCGCCCTCGCCAACCCGCTGCAGGGCCTCACCAGTGACAGCGCCTACGTCTCCAGCTACCTGGCCTCGATCGACGGCCCCCTGGTGCTGGTCGGCCACTCGTACGGCGGCGCCGTGATCACCAACTCCGCCGTCTCCGACCCCGACGTCAAGGCCCTGGTGTACATCGCCGGTTTCATCCCCGCCAAGGGCGAGACCGTCGGCGACCTGGCCGCCAAGTCCTCCCCGGCCATCCCGCTGGTCACGACCACCGTCCCGGACGGCGCCGAGGTGTCCATCGACCCGGCCCACTTCCGTGAGTCGTTCGCCGGCGACGTCGACAAGGCCACGGCCGCCACCCTCGCGACCGTCCAGCGTCCCGCCAACACCAAGGCGGTCACCGACGCCGGCGAGAAGGAGGCGTACCGGACCATTCCGTCCTGGAGCCTCATCACCCGGCAGGACAAGGCGATCGCGCCCGACCTGCAGCGCTTCATGTCGAAGCGGGCCGGTGCGCGCGTCGAGGAGGTCAACGCCTCCCACGCCGTGATGGTCAGCCGCCCCGACGCGGTCACGAACCTGATCGAGAAGGCCGCCCGCAGCGCCCGCTGAGCATGGGCCTCATGTTCCCCGCCGGCCGGTACGGACCCTCCGGCCGGCGGCGGACCAGCCGATCCGCACGCTCCTCCCGAGTGAGGTCTCAACCCATGACCCAGCACCAGATCGGCCGCCTGGCCGACACCCTGCGGCGGACCATCCACGCCGACCGCGTCATCACCACAGGGCCGGACTACGACGCCGGCCGCGCCATCTGGAACGGCGCCGTCCTAGCCCGGCCCGGCGTCATCGTCCGGTGCGGCGATCACACCGACGTCCAGACCGCCGTACGGGCCGCGCGCGAGGCCGGGGTGCCGCTGTCGGTGCGCGGCGGCGGCCACGACTGGGCGGGACGATCGCTCAGCGACGGCGGCCTCACCATCGATCTGTCCGGTATGCGGCAGGTGACCGTGGACCCTGAGGCGAAGGTCGCCGACGTCGCGGGTGGGGCGACGGCCGCCGACGTCGTACGCGCCGCGCAGCCGTTCGGCCTGACCGCCGCGACCGGCTCCGCCGGGTCCGTGGGCATGGCGGGCCTGACGCTCGGCGGCGGGTACGGGCCGCTGAGCGGCCGGTTCGGGCTCGCCCTGGACAACCTGCTCGCCGCGGACGTCGTGCTCGCCGACGGCTCCCTCGTCACCGCCGACGCCGAACGCGAGCCGGACCTGTTCTGGGCACTGCGCGGCGGCGGGGGCAACTTCGGCGTCGTCACCTCGATGCGCGTACGGCTGCACGCCGTGCCGACCTTGTTGTCCGGCATGGTGCTGTTCGCGTGGGAGCAGGCCGGGGCCGTACTGGCCGGACTGCAGGACGTCCTGACCGGGAGCCCGGACGAGCTGACCGTGCAGTCCGGCGTCCTGGCGGGCCCGGACGGCAAGCCGGTGGTGTTCCTCTCGCCGACCTGGAGCGGCGACGACGCGGCGGCGGGGGAGCGGGCGCTGGCCCGGCTCGGCGGCCTCGGCACGCCCCTCCTCTCCCAGATCGGCCCCGCCACCATGCCCGAGATGCTCGCGGGCATCGACGCGCAGTTCCCCTTCGGCCGGCACGTCGAGATCCGTCCGCGTTCCGTGCCGTCCCTTTCGCCGGGCGTACGCGAGGTGCTGAGCGTCGCCGGCTCCACCCTGACCTCGCCCTACTCGGCGGTCTCGGTGCACCACCTGCACGGGGCCGCGGCCCGCGTACCGGTCACGGAGACGGCGTTCGGCAACCGCGACCCGCACCTGATGATCGAGATCATCGCCCTCTGGGAGCCCGGCGACGCGCAGGCGGCCGGCCACCGCGCCTGGGCCGCCGACGTGGCCCGCGCCCTGGAGCCCGACGCCCTTCCGGGCGGCTACCCCAACCTCCTCGGGGACGACGAATCAGCCCAGATCGCCCACGCCTACGGCCCGAACGCCGAACGGCTCCTAAAGGTGAAACACCGCTACGACCCGGACCGGATCTTCCGCGCGATCCCGCTGCCGGACCCGTCCTGAACCCCCTCTTTCCTAACGAGATAAAGGTAGATGTATGAACCTGCGTACGAGGATGACCCGCTTCGCGATGATCGCCGGAATGTTCGGAGCCACGACGGCCCTGTCCCTGCCCGAGGCGATGGCATCGGCGGCCCCGGCCGCCGTGGGCGGCGTGGTCGCGGCACCACCGTCGTCGTCGCTGGGCAAGCTCGGCCCGTTGACGGACCTCGTCATCGAACGGCTCCTGGTGAGCGACGACGTGGCCGCCTCCAAGTTCGGCACCGACTCGCCCATCGAGGACCCGGCCCGCGAGCAGCAGGTCCTTGACCAGGTCCGCCGGCAGGCCGAGGACCTGGGGGTGGACGGGGACGCCGCGGTGGCGTTCTTCCGCGACCAGATCACCGCCAGCAAGGTCGTCCAGAAGGGTCTCTTCGCCCGCTGGACCGCCCACCCGGAGGAAGCCCCGACCACCCGCCCCGACCTGGCGGAGATCCGCCGGCGCCTCGACCGCCTCACCACGGAACTCCTGGACAGCCTGAAGTCCACGGAGCACATCAGGAAGAAGGCGGTGGCCTGCGCGACCCAGCTGACGCTGGCCACCGCATCAGGCGCGAAAAGGGAACGCCTGGACGCCCTCCACCGCCAGGCCCTCGAAACCGCAACCGACTCGGTGTGTAACCCCGCCAAGCCCGCCGGACACAACTGACGGCGTAAGGTCGCCGCCGCAGAGGAGACGGCAGTGTATGGACGCACTGCCGATGCCTGCTCAAGGGCGTTGCGCCGCTACCAGGACAGGGCCGCCCGGCACCGTGGGGAAGCGTTGCTGATCCTTCAGCCCGTACGTGGTGAGAGCCTCGGTGGTGCGGTCGGCGTCGTACGTGTTGCCGCCGTTGCGTACCGACTGCCAGCCCGCCACCGCACGGCGCAGGCCGTCAGCCGGAGCCGGGTTGGTGCCGACCACGAGCCAGGCGCCGGGTTTCAGGGCCTCGATCAGGCGGGGGAGGGCCTGTGTGAGGATGGGTTCGGGGAGGAAGGGGGCGGGGAGCCAGATCAGGTCGTAGACGGCCTGGTCCGATACGGCCGCGACGTCCATGTGGCGCAGGGTGATGCGGTCGGCGGCGGGGCCGGCGGTGGCCAGCTCCTCGCGAGCCAGGCGCAGCACACGCTCCATGATGTCGATGCCGACGACCTCCGCCTCGGGGAACGCCTCCGCCAGTGCCAGAGCCAGGGCGGCGATGCCGGTGCCGACGTCGAGGATGCGGCTGCCCGGCTCGGCCAGCCGTGCGGCGAGGCCGGGCAGGGCGGGGACGACCTTGGTGGCGAGGGCGCGGCCGGTGCCGGCCGACGCGCGGCCCTGGTTGCGCAGGACCTCGTCGTCATGGTCCGCCCAGCCGGCCGTGCCCGACTCGCCCGCGGCCGCCGCCACCGCCTGGCGCAGCGAGCTGAGCCGGGCCTGCGCCGAACTGCGGTAGCTGGGGCCGTCGGCGTACTGGTACGCCGGGTGCAGGGTCAGGGTGTCGCCGTCCCGCTGCGCCAGCCCGGCCGCCTCCAGGACGGCGGTGCGTTGCGGGTCGGCGGCCAGGACCTCGGCCAGGGGTTTCGTGGCGGCCTCGTCAAGGGTCGCGATCAGGGCTGCCAGCGCCCAGGTCGCCGCCTCCAGAGTGGCGGACGGATCCGGGGCGGATGGCGAGGTTCGTACGGACATGTGCGCCTTTCTGCCGCAGGCCCAGAAGGTGGTCAGGCCCGTCCGAGCAACCGCTCCCGGTGGGCGGCGTATTCCTGGGGGCCGACGGCGGAGACCACGTCGAAGATCTCGGGCGGTACGGTGCCGCGTACCAGCTCGTAAAGCTCCGGGTCGAGGTCGTGCAGCAGCATGCCGAACAGCAGTGTGTGGCTCGACGGTGGCAGGCCGGCGAGGCCGTGGCGGCCGACCTCGGCCCACTCCTCGGCGGTCAGGTGCTCGTCGATGAGGGTGAGGATGGCCGACTCCTCGGCCGCCAGGTGCTCGCGCAGCACCGGCAGGAGGTCGCGCAAGGAGCGGACGGCCGCCTCATGGCTCGGCTGGTCCGGGGTGGCGCGCCATTGCTTTATCGCGGCGGCGACGGCGTCCAGGCGGTGGTCGATCTCGTCGTGCTGGGACTGCATGGTGTCGAGCAGCGGGGCGACGTCGCCCGGAGCGCGGTCCTGGAGCTTCGGCCAGAGCAGGGCGTCCTCGGCGGCGTGGTGGGCGTGCAGCAGCCCCGCCACGAACTCGACATGGCCGGCGACCACCGCCGCGTGGCCGCCGTCACCGGGCCGCACGTTCTCCGCCAGGTCGGGCATGGCGGAGAACTCGCGCCTGAACATGTCGTGGACGGCGATCATCTCGCGGCTGTCGGCACGATTCGCGTTCATGAGCACTCTCCATCGCATAGGGATGCCGCCCAGACTACAGCAGTAGATAGAACGTTCGGTATTGACAGAGGGAGGTGCGAGCGCCAGGCTGGGGGAGAACGTTCGGTATTGCGAGGGGGAAGATATGAGAACGGAACCGGCAAGTGAGCACGTCGGGGCGATGGAGACGCTGCCTCTCCAGGACGGCCGGATCCTGGAGTACACGGTACGAGGGCCGGAACGAGGACCGCTCGTCCTCTTCCACCACGGCATGCCCGGCTCCGCGGTCCCCATGGGGTCCGTCTTCGACTCGGCCATCGACAAGGGGTACCGGGTCGTCACGTACTCGCGTCCCGGCTACGGCGCCTCGACCCCGGCGCCCGGCCGTACGGTCGCCGGCGCCGCCGAGGAGTGCCGCCAGTTGATGGACCACCTGGGCGCCCGCCGGTACCTGGTGGCGGGATGGTCGACGGGCGGCCCGTACGCGCTCGCCACCGCCGCAGGGGACGCGCCCCGGGTGATGGGCGTGCTGCTGATCGCCTCGTTCGCACCCCACGACGGGGAGGGGCTGGCGTTCGCCGACGGCATGGGGCTGCAGAACCAGGTGCTGTTCGGGGTCGCGTCCCGCGACGAGGAGAAGCAGCGCGCGGTCGTGGCGCAGCTGGCCGCGGCCGTACGCGACGGCGACGCCGCCGACCTCGCCGCCGGCATGGCGAGCCTGTTCCCCGAGGTGGACGCCGCCGAGCTGGCCGGCGCCTACGGCGCGGAGAACATGGCCCACATGCACCACGCGCTCGCGCCGGGCGAGGAGGGCTGGCTGGAGGACTTCCAGGCGCTGACCACCTCCTGGGGCTTCGACCCGGGCGGCGTCACCGTCCCCGTCGAGCTGTGGCACGGAACGCTCGACCGCATGGTGCCCGTCGCGCACGGGCAGTGGCTGACCGCGCACCTCCTGAACGTCCGTGCTCATATAGAGCGCGGACACGGGCACATCTCGATCGGCGTCGGAACCCTCGGCGACAAGCTCGACCGCCTCAGGTCGAGAGTCAGGGGGAGCGCGCCGGTCAGAACTTTCTGGGAGGGACTGTGACGAACGGCACCGTACTCAACGTGGGACTCGATCCGCAGGTCGTCGGCGACCCCGGCGCGCCGAGCGAGGCGTTCCCCACGGTAGACGCGGAGCAGGTCAGGGCCGGTCTCGCCAAGGCCGCGGCCGAGCTGGCGGACATGGGTCTCGCCTTCGAGACCTGCCTCCTCGGCCGGGGTGCGGGGGCGGAGGAGAAGTTCCGCGAGGCCGTAAGCGGCAAGCACTACGACGTCATCGTGTTCGGCGGGGGAGTGCGCCTCGAACCCGCGATGACCCCGCTCTTCGAGAAGCTCATCAACATCGCGCGGACGCACTCGCCGGCGTCCGTGCTCTGCTTCAACACCGGCCCGCAGACCACCGTGGACGCGGTGCGCCGCTGGTGGCCCCGGCCGTCCGACGCGGGCTGACGCGGGTCACTTCGTGTCGATCCGGCCCAGCGGTTCGCCGGCCGCCGCCAGCGCCCGGCGGACGGCGGGCCAGGCGTCGTCGTCGAGGCCGAGCGCGGTCCGCAGGTAGGCGAGGGTGGCCTCCTGCACGAGGGCGACCCGCTCAGGGCTCTCATCGGTGGTACGGGTGTCGAACGCCCCCTGGGTGCCGCCGAGCCCGTGCTCCGCGCCGAACAACGTCAGCAGATCGGTCGCGCCCGGGCCGAGCCGGTAGCCGTCGGCGAACCAGTCCGGCCCGCGCACCGTCAGCGGCGACTGGTCGCGGTCACCCGCCACGACCAGGCTCGGCGTCTTCAGCTCGGAGAAGTCGGGGTTCATGAAGGGGAAGTGCTGGGCGGCCAGCGGGCTCAGGTCGTCACCGCCGCTTCCGGGCAGGCGCAGCAGCACGGCCGCCGCGACCCGCGTGCCGATCAGGCTCTCACCGTCGCCGACCCGCGCACCGGCGAGGGTGCTCGCCGTCCGGGCGCCCCACGAATGCCCGGCGACGGCGACGCGTTCGCGATCGACGCGCCCGGCCAGCCCCGGCACCTGGGCCTCAATGACCTCCAGCTGGTCGAGAACGCCGGTCAGATCGCCGGTGCGAGCGGCGCCAGATCAGCGGCGTACGGGGGTCGTCGGGGGCGAGGCCCAGCGGGGGCCGGGAGCACGACCGGGCGGACGGAGATGAGGGCGATGTCGTTCATAAGGGGAGACCTTCCAACAAAAGCGGAACACTGCTCCGCATCAATATACGGAGCAGTGTTCCGCTTGCCCAGTCGCGAAGATGTCCGCGTTCTGTGTGGATCTTGGGCAGAATGGCCCGATGCCTACCATCCCGCACAGGTTCGCCGAGGCCACGTCTTCGTCCTCGTACAACGACTACGACCAGATGGCCGAGGGCTACTCGGCCGAGAACGAGACCAGCCTCGCGAACGCCTACTACGAGCGCCCCGCCATGCTGGAGCTGGCCGGGGACGTGGCCGGGCGGCGCGTTCTCGACGCGGGTTGTGGCTCAGGGCCGCTGTTCGCCGAGCTGCGGAGCAGAGGGGCGATCGTGACCGGCATCGACGCGAGCGCGGGGATGCTGGAGATGGCCAGGCGGCGGCTGGGCCCCGACGCGGACCTGCACGAGGTGGATCTGGCCGGGCCGCTGCCGTTCCCCGACGACACGTTCGACGACGTCACCGCGTCCCTCGTGCTGCACTACCTGGAGGACTGGGGGCCGACGCTGGCCGAGCTGCGACGCGTGCTGAAGCCCGGCGGCCGGCTGCTCGTCTCGGTGGACCATCCTTTCTCCATCGCGCTCTTCCAGCAGATGGCCGGGGAGAAGCCCGCGTACTTCGAGACCCGCACCCGCACCGAGGAATGGGTCATGGGCGGGGAGACCGTCCGGATGAGGTTCTGGGACCGGCCGCTGCACGCGATGACCGAGGCCTTCGCCGCCGCGGGCTTCCGCATCGACGTCATCAGCGAGCCGCCGTTCGCGCCGGAGGCCCGCGAGCTGTTCCCGGAGGAGCTCGGCCACATCGGGCCCGATCGCACGAGATTCCTCTGCTTCCTGTTCTTCGTTCTCGAGGCCGGCTAGACACCGGCTCAGGCCCCGCACATCACCGCGGGTTCTCCTGGGGACGGATCCGGGCCTTGGGCAGGGGCAGCGGGGACGTCCCGGGCACGACGGTGTTGCGGATGGTGCCGATGCCCTCGACCGTCATCTCCACCACGTCCCCCACCTGAAGCGGCGGCGGGTCCTGGCGGCCGTTGCGGCCCCACAGCTCGGCCAGGCAGCCGCCGTTGCCGCAGGTGCCCGAGCCCAGCACGTCGCCGGGCCGGATCCGGGCGCCGCGTGAGGCGTAGGCGGCGAGCTCCTCGAAGGTCCAGGCCATGTTGGACAGCAGGTCACGGCCGACCTCCTCGCCGTTGACGCTGACGGACAGCGTGAGGCGCAGGAAGCCGTCGGCGTCCCGGTACGGCTCCAGTTCGTCGGCGGTGACCAGCCACGGGCCGAGCGTGGTGGCGGTGTCCTTGCCCTTGCAGGGGCCGAGGCCGACCTGCATCTCGCGGGACTGCAGGTCGCGGGCCGACCAGTCGTTGAAGATCGTGTAGCCGTAGATGTGGTCGCGGGCCTGCTCGGGGCTGAGGTCCGCGCCTTTCTTGCCGATGACGGCGGCGACCTCCAGTTCGAAGTCGAAGGCCCGGCAGCCGGGCGGGACGGGCACGTCGTCGTGCGCGCCGATCAGCGCGTACGGGTTGCTGAAGTAGAAGGTGGGCGCGTCGTACCAGGCGTCCGGCACGCCGCCGCGGCCGTCCACGCTCTTGCGCACGCCCTCGACGTGCTCCTCGAAGGTGACGTGGTCGCGGACCGACGGGGGCTCGACGGGCGGCAGCAGGCGTACGCCGGCCAGCGGCAGCGGCTCCCCGGTGGCCGGGAGGTCGCCGGTGCGGATGACGTCGAGCAGGACGGTCCCGCCGGGGAAGGGCAGGACGGCGTCGCCCGAGACGACGCCGCAGCCGCGCAGGCCCTGGTGGGTGAAGGTGGCCAGGCGCATGATCACACCGGCGGGGCGACGAACACGCCGCGGTCGACGTCGTTGAACGACTCCTTGGCGATCAGCTCGTTCATGGGGTTGGCGGTGCCCCACTGGTCGCTGACCTCGGGCTGGGAGAAGTCGTACACGTGCGGGTGCCAGGCGTCCTCGTCGAGCTCCTCCAGCTCCGTGGTGTATTCGACGGTGTTGCCGTGCGGGTCCAGGAAGTAGGAGAACGTGTTGTCGCCCGCCAGGTGACGGCCGGGCCCCCAGAGCATCCGGACGCCGGCGCGCAGCAGCCTGCCGGTGCCGTACATGTACTCGTCGAGGCCGCGCAGCTCGAAGCTGATGTGGTGCAGGCTGGCGTGCGGGCCGCGGGCGATGGCCATGCTGTGGTGCTGCGGGTTGCAGCGCATGAAGTGCATGACCTGGCCCATGCGGGGATGGGCGAGGGTGTCGGACAGGGCGAAGCCGAGGTGGGTCTCGTACCAGGTGCGGGTGGCGTCGATGTCGGGGGCGTTGAGCACGACGTGCGAGAGCCGTACGGGCACCGCCTCCTTCGCCTCCAGCCTGCGGTGGGCGCGGACGGCGACGTCGGCGGAGACCTCCACCGTGCGGCCGTCGAGGTCGAAGAAGCGGAAGCCGTAACCGCCGCCGGGGGTGTCCAGCTTGCCGGGCTCGGAGATCAGCCGGACGCCGGCGGCGCGCAGCCGCCCGGCCAGCGCGTCCACGTCCTGCGGCGCGGCGGCGCCGAAGGAGATCAGGTCGAGCCGCTTCTCCTCGGCCTTGCGCAGCCGGACGATGTACTGCTCGGGCGAGCCCTCGGCGGCCAGGAAGCTGATGCCGCTGTCGTTCGCGACCTCGGTCAGGCCCCAGACGCCGGCGTAGAAGTCGCGCTGCCTGTCGTAGTCGGGCACGGCCAGATCGACGTGCCGCAGGTGCGTGATGAGTCTCATGAAGGGTCCTTCAGGTCGAACAGCCGGACGGCGTTGCCGCCACGGACGGGGGTGTCCGCGAGCCCGGCCGCGCGCAGGGCCGCGAGCGGGTCGGGATCGCCCATGTCGAAGGGGAAGTCGGAGCCGAGCAGCACCCGCTCGGGCCCGGCCACCCTGACCAGCTCGCGCAGCGCGGCCGGGTCGTGGGTGAGCGAGTCGAAGTGCAGGTCGCGCAGGTAGCTGCTGGGCGGCCGGGCGCAGCCGCGGGCGTCGGGCCGCACCCGGTGGCCGTGGTCGGAACGGCCCAGGTAGTACGGCAGGTAGCCGCCTCCGTGCGCGGCCAGCAGCTTCAGCCCAGGATGCCGGTCGAGCACGCCGGAGAAGATCAGGTGGGACAGCGCGACGGCGTTCTCCACCGGCTGGCCGACGATGTTCGACAGGTACCAGCGGTCCAGCCGCTCGTCCAGCGTGCAGCCGAACGGGTGCAGGAACACCACCGTGCCGGTCTCGGCGGCGCGGGCCCAGAACGGCTCGTACGCGGGGTCGGACAGCTCGCGGCCGGGCGCGTGCGAGGAGATCTCCACGCCCTTCAGGCCCCTGGCGAGCGCCTGGTCAAGGGCCTCGACCAGCAGGCCGGGGTGGTGCAGCGGCACCAGGCCCAGGCCGTGCAGCCGCTCGGGGGCCCGCGCGATGTGCGCGGCGACCCCGTCGGCGGCCAGCCGGCACACCTCGGCGGCCGCCTCCTCGCCGGTCCAGTAGTGGTAGTGGGAGGGCGACGGGCTGACGATCTGCACGTCCACGCCGGCCGCGTCCATGGCGGCCAGCCGGGCGTCCACGTCGGTGAGCAGGGGGATCCTGGCCGCGACCATCGGGCCGCTGACCTCCAGCGCGGCCGGGCCGTTGCGGCGGGCGTCCAGCTCGCGCTGCCGCTCGTGGCCGGGCAGCCCGGCCACGGCCCGGTCGATCTCGGGCAGCAGGACGTGCGCGTGCACGTCCACGGTGAGCGGGCGGCCGGTCATGGGTGCTCGCTCACGATCGCCGAGATCCGGCCCATCAGCCCCGGTACGTCGGCGTCGCGCACGCCGTCGAGCTGCCAGCGCGCCAGCTGCAACGACGCCTCCACCACGGCCTGGACCCGCGCGTACCGGCGGTCCATGAACGCGTCGAACAGCTCCTGGTCCAGCCGGTCGGCGGCGAGCAGCAGCTCGGCGAGCACGGCGGCGTCCTCCAGGCACAGGGCGGCGCCCTGGGCGAGGGTGGGCGGGCAGGCGTGCGCGGCGTCCCCGACGAGCACGACCCTGCCGCGGTTCCACGGCCGCTCGACCAGCAGCGACTCGAACCACGTGTAGTTGATGCGAGCCGGGTCGGTGATGCCGGCGCGGATCTCGGCCCAGACGCCGCCATAGCCTTCGGCCAGCGCCCGCATGTGGGCGCACTTGTCGCCCACGGCCTCGCGGGGACGAGCCTGCTCGACGAGGTAGGCGTACATGGTGTCGGGGCCGGTCGGGCAGTAGCCGGCGATGAAGCAGGGGCCGCCGTAGATCAGGTCGGTGCGCTCGACCTCCTTGGGGCGGCGGGTGTGCAGCCGCCAGATGCCCATGCCGGTCGGCTCGGGCGCGACGTCGATGCCGAGCATGCCGCGTACGGCCGAGCGGATGCCGTCGGCGCCCACGATCAGGTCGTAGCGGCCGGTGGCGCCGTCCGACAGGTGTGCCTCGCCGCTTTCGGCGACGCCGGTGACGGTCGTGCCGTACCGGACGCGGGCCCCGGCCTCGCGGACGGCGGCGGCGAGGATGGCGGCCAGCTCGGGCCGGTTCATGCCGAGCGTGGCGGGCAGGTCGGAGCCGCCGGTGCGGGTCTCGGGCGGCTCGGCGAGCAGCGTGCCGTCGGGGGCGCGCAGCCCGACGGAGGTGAAGGCGAAGCCGGCCGCGCTCGCCCGCTCCCAGACGCCGAGGTCGCGCAGCACGCGCAGCGCGTTGCCCTGGAGGGTGATGCCGGAGCCGTGCGTGGCGGGTCCCG
Organism: Nonomuraea salmonea; assembly: GCF_042428605.1. NCBI lineage: Bacteria > Bacillati > Actinomycetota > Actinomycetes > Streptosporangiales > Streptosporangiaceae > Nonomuraea > Nonomuraea salmonea. The sequence continues at coordinate 309,872 of NZ_JBHMCF010000008.1, read as the reverse complement.
GCTCGATCTCGACGACGTCTACGGCGACGCCGGCGCGGGCGAGCAGGATCGCCAGGGCGGAGCCGGCGGTGCCGGCGCCGACGATGAGGACGCTGTCTACTGCTGGCATGGGGGCCTCACTTGAGCGCGAGGGGGTTGACGGGGGAGCCGACCGCGCCGGTGATCGGCAGCGGCGCGGCGGTGAGGAGGAACTCGTAGACGCCGTCCGCCGCGCAGTCGGCGGCCAGCGCGTCGAAGTCCCACATCTCGCCGACGAGCAGGCCGAGGTGCGGGATGACGACCTGGTGCAGGGGCTGGAACGCGTTCTCGAACTCGTTGGGCCGCACCTCGAAGCCCCACGTGTCGGTGGCGACGGCGGCGATCTCCGTACGGTGCAGCCAGCCCGCCGTCCAGAACGACAGGCCCGGCGCGGGGCCGCCCGCGTAGTCGCCCCAGCCGTCCCGTTTGGCCCTGGCCAGCTGCCCGGTGCGCACGCACACCAGGTCGCCGCGGCCCACCTCGACGCCGTGCGCCCGCGCGGTGGCGGTCAGGTGCTCCTCGGTGATGGCGAAACCGTCCGGCAGCTCGCCGTACACGGCGGCCACGTCCAGCAGCACGCCGCGCCCCGCGACCGGGGCGGCCAGGTGCTCGATGCCGGTGACCAGGTCGCCCTCGCTGGTGACGACCTTGTCGGCGGGCCTGCCGTTCCACGCCCGGCCGTGGTCGAAGATGTGGCCGAGCCCGTCCCACTGCGTGGAGCACTGCAGCGGCATGGAGATCACGTCGTCCGCGCCGCCGATGCCGTGCGGGAAGGCCGGCTCGCCGTACACGGCGTCCAGGCCGGTCGAGGTCATCGTGTGCACCGGGTTCGTGCGCCGCTTCCAGCCCTTCTGCGGACCGTCGGCGTCGAAGCGCTGCGCCAGAGAGAAGGCGGCGCCCCTCCTGACCAGGCCCGCCGCGCGGCGGCGGGCGGCCTCGTCGATGAAGTTCACGGTGCCGAGCACGTCGTCCTCGCCCCAGCGGCCCCAGTTCGAGTACGCGGCGGCGGCCTGCGCCACGGCCTGCTCAGCGTTCATCGCGGCACCTGTTCCGCTGCGAGCCGAGGCCGCTGATCGTGCCCTCCATGACGTCGCCGTCGCGCAGCAGCCGGCCGTGGTGCAGGCCGTTGCCCGCCGGGCTGCCGGTCAGCAGCAGGTCGCCGGGGAGCAGTTCGACGGTCTGCGACACGTACGACACCAGCCGCGCCACGTCGAAGATCATGTCCTTGGTGGACTCGTCCTGCATCGTCGCGCCGTTGAGCCGCAACGTCACCCGCAGGTCCTGGGGGTCGGCGACGAACGCGGCCGGCACCAGGTACGGCCCGAGCGGCGTGAACGTCGGCGCGTTCTTGGCCCGCAGCCAGTCGGTGCCGATCTCCTTCATGTCCCGCCGGAACACCGCCTCCCGCGCGGTGACGTCGTTGGCGATCGTGTACGCGGCCACGTGCCCAAGCGCCGACTCCACCGGTACCCGGAAGGCCGGGCAGCCGATCACCGCGACCAGCTCCAGCTCCCAGTCCGGCTCGGTGCACCAGGACGGGAGGACGACGTCGTCGTACGGGCCGGTGATCGAGGACGGCAGCCCGGCGAACACGTACGGCAGGTCCTCGGCCGCGCGCCGGTCCATCATCGCCGCCACCTCGGCCCGCACCTGCTCGGCCGGCCGCCCGCCGGCGGGTTCGTGCGCCACGGCCAGCTCGGCGACGTGGGTGCGGTAGTTGGCGCCCGACTGGAAGATCTGGCGCGGCTCGACCGGCGGCAGCACCCGCAGCCCGTCCAGCGGCCGCCACGCGCCCGTGGCGTCGTGCAGCAGGGGCAGCACGTCGTCCCAGCGCTCCAGCAGGGCCCGGGTGTCCGGCGCGAGGCCGCTCAGGTCGAGGACCCGATCACCGGCGACCAGGCCGGGGAAGGCAGGTCCGTCGGCGGCGAACGTGCCGAGCGCGAAGGGCCCGGCGAGAGAGGGGGATGATTCCACGAGGTTTCCTCCGGATTTCGTGCCTTAACCTTGAGCCACCCGCCCTGATAGGGGAAATCGATTCTCTGGATGCGCACTATCCATGCGGTGGATGACATGAACCTGGCCAGCCTCGACCTCAACCTCCTGGTCGCGCTGCACGCCCTCCTGGAGGAGCGCAACGTCACCAGGGCCGGCCAGCGCGTCGGGCTCAGCCAGCCCGCCATGAGCGCCGCCCTGGCCCGGCTGCGCCACCACTTCGCCGACGAGCTGCTCGTCCGCCAGGGCAATCGCTACGAGCTCACCCCGCTCGGCAACGCGCTGCGCGCCCCGGCCGCCAACGCGTACGCCATGCTCGACCGCCTGTTCACCAGCCGCGCCGACTTCCGTCCCGGAGACGAGGAGCGCGACTTCACGCTGCTGTCCTCCGACTACGCCATCGCCGTCTTCGGCGCCGCCCTGGCGCGTGCCCTGCACGCCGAGGCGCCCGGCCTCCGGCTGCACTTCCGGCACGTGCCGCCCGGTTTCGTGGAGGCCCCCGAGGCCGTGCTCGGCGCCGTGGACGGCGCGATGATGCCGCACGGCGTGATCAGCGGACTGCCCGCCGTCGAGCTGTACGAGGACGCCTGGGTCTGCCTGGTCGCCGACGACCATCCCGAGATCGGCGACCGGATCACCCTCGACGACCTCGCCCGCCTGCCCTGGGTGGTCTACCAGCGCACCTTCGACGCTCCCGTCACCCGGCAGCTCAGCATGCTCGGGCTGGAGCCGCACGTGGAGGTGTCCGTGCAGCACTTCCAGCTGCTGCCGAGCCTCGTGGCGGGCACCCGCCGGGTCGCGCTCGTCCAGCGGCGGCTCGCCGAGCTGCTGCGCGACGTCGCGCCCGTACGCATGCCGGCCCTCCCGTTCGAGGCGGTGCCGCTGCGGGAGGCGCTGTGGTGGCATCCGGTGCACACCCACGACGCCGCCCACACCTGGCTCCGCACGACCGCCACCCGCGTCGCCGCGAGCCTGCCCGCCCTGTGAAGGAGCCGCTCACGTGTCACGCTCAGCGCCGTTGGCCTGGACCGCGGCCCTCGCCGCCGCTGCCTATCCCACGTGGGAGTGCTGGAGGATCCCGCTGGAGGTGTTCTCCGGGAAACTGCACTACGGCGGTCATGTCGAGGGGTTCGTGGCTTGTCGCGAGCCGCCCCACTCCTTCTCGCCGTCCGCGCCGTCGCGCGACGCCCTCGCCACGCTCGCCGAGGTGGCGACGACCTGGGCCGTGCCGGTGCTGGTCGTGCTGGCCGCCCTCGTCGGGCGGACGTCCGCGTCCCGCGCGGCCTGGGCGCTGGTGGTGATCGCGGCCGCCAGGCCGCTCGCGGCCGACTACCGGGATGATGACATCTGCTCCCGCTTGCCCATGTTCACCGCAGACTGGTTCGAGTCCTTCTCCGGTGGCTGGGGACTGTACGAGTCGTGCCTGCTGGGGGCCGCCCTGCTGGTGCTGACCGCGCAGCCGTTCAGGAGGGCGGTCGTGCGAGGCCGCCGGCGGTGAGCATGAGGTGGGTTCCCGCGGCGATGACGGCCTGGCCGGTGGGCGACAGGAACATCCGCGGCGGGTCGGGCAGCGTCGATGCTGATCTACTTTGTAAAGGCGCCGGCACAGGTCGTCGCCACCTGATGCAGCGCTTCCAGCAGCTCCGGCGGCTCGGTGACGGTGAACGGCAGGCCTAGTGCCGCCAGGTAGACGGCCAGCGTCAACGGGGTGCCGGCGCCGATGTGCAGCAGGCAGCGCTCGTCGTCGAGATGCTCGACGCGAGCGACCGGCGGCACCCGTTCGCCGACGACGGCGGCGGGCGCGTGGACGGTGGCCACCGTACGGCAGGGGCCCAGCGTCGAGGCGACGCCCTTGGTGACGAAGTCGATGGCGTCACCCGGCGGCATCTCCCGTCCGGAGAAGACGGGGCCGAGTGGCACGCGCGGGGTCAGCCGGTCGATGCGGAACGTCCGCCAGTCGTCCCGCCCCACATCCCATGCCACCAGGTACCAGCGCCGCCCGGTCGAGACCAGCCGGTACGGCTCCGCGTCCCGCACGCTCACGTTCCCGTCGTGGTCGCGGTAGTCGAAGCGCACCCGCCGCCGGTCCCGGCACGCGGCGGCCAGCGTCGCCAGCACGTCGGCGTCCACGTCCGCGCGGGCGCCGCCCGGCACCGGCACCGTGTACGCGGCGAGCGCCGCCAGCCGGGGCCGCAGCCGGGCGGGCAGCACCTGCTCCAGCTTGGCCAGGGCGCGCAGCGACGCCTCCTCGATGCCGCCCACGGCCTGCACCGCCGCCGTACGCAACCCGACGGCGACCGCCACCGCCTCCTCGTCGTCCAGCAGCAGCGGCGGTAGCCGGGCTCCGGGCCCCAGCCGGTAGCCGCCCGCCGTACCGGACACGGCCGACACCGGGTAGCCGAGCGCGCGCAGCCGTTCGACGTCGGAGCGGATCGTCCGGGTGCTGACACCGAGCCGTTCGGCCAGCTCGGGGCCCGGCCAGTCGGTGCGGGACTGCAGCAGCGACAGCAGCCGCAGCAGGCGGGCCGCAGGGTCCTTCGTGCTCATGCCCGCACTCTCTCGCACCTCGCGGAAGCCCTGCTTCCGCAAGGGCTGCCATGGTGTGGGCTCCCTCTTACATGAAGGAGTTCCGATGACGAATGCGGTGGTGACCGGAGGGTCGCGCGGGATCGGGCGGGCCGTGGTGGAGCGGCTCGCGGGCGACGGCGCGACCGTCGTGTTCAGCTACGTCGCGGACGAGGCGGCGGCGCGGCAGGTGGAGCAGGCGTGCGGCGGGCGGGCCGTCGCCGTGCGGGCGGACGCGGCCGACCCCGCCCAGGTGGAGCGATTGTTCGAGGAGGCGGGCACCGTGTTCGGCGGGCCGCTCACGGCGCTGGTCAGCAACGCGGGCGTGATGGATCACACGCCCGTGGACGCCGTCACGCCGGAGGCGTTCGAGCGGGTGATGGCGGTCAACGTGCGCGGGGCTTTTCTCGCCGTACGTGCGGCGGCCGCCAGGATGGCCGACGGCGGGCGCATCGTCACGATCTCCTCGACCGGCACCGCCTGGCCCAGCGCCGGCGAGTCGCTGTACGCGGCGAGCAAGGCGGCCGTCGAGCAGCTCACCCGCGTCGCCTCCCGCGAGCTGGGCCGGCGCGGCATCACCGTCAACGCGGTCTCGCCGGGCCCGACCGACACCGACCTGCTGAGGGCCGACGTGCCGCCGGAGGGGATGGCGGGGGTCGCCCACATGACGGCCCTGGGCAGGATCGGCACGCCCGCCGACATCGCATCGGTGGTCGCGCTCCTGCTGAGCCCGGACGCGGCCTGGCTCACCGGCCAGAACCTCCGGGCGGACGGCGGCCTCGTGTGACCGCCGGCTCCGTGGTTGCGGCGACGATCGCAGAGGCTTCCTCGGCATGACCCGCCGCACGCCCTGCGCGCAGGGCATGCGGCACGCCCGTCGGCCTACGGCGACCCGGGCGGGTTGGTCAGTGGTGCCGGGCGCCGGTTTCGATCTTGCCGCCCACCTTCTTGCGCAGCCCCTCAAGCAGCGCGGGCTCGGCCACGACCGTCCAGCGGTCGCCCACCAGGTACGTCCCTCCATAAGCCTGGGCGTAGTCGAGCCAGTCACGCTTGCCCTTGTCGGCGGCGAAGGTGACGATCGTGTACCGGCCGCGCTTGGTCTGGCAGGCCGTCTGCTTCAGCTCGTCGGCGTCGATCTGCAGGCGTGCCTTGGGGCAGCCGGCGCCGGCTTTGAGCTTCTTCATGCTCCGGCGTGGCAGCTTCACGGTCGCGGAGGGCTGCGTGCCGCCGCCGGCCACGTGCCCCTGATGGTGCGCCTGGTGGTGCGCGGCGACGGGGGCCGCCGCTTTGGCGGTTGGAGTCGGCGCGTTCCCGCAGGACACCAGGCACGCGCCCAGCACGGCCGCACCCGCCGAAACGGCCAGCAGGCCCGTCACCCGCCTCCGTGCACGTGCGGGGGACGGCGGCCGCGGTGTGAGCGTCATGGCGATGTTCCTCCGATTCAGGGAAGCTCCCACCCGAGGTACGCACGCCCGTCCGCACGCGGTTCACCCGCAGGAAAAGCGTTCGTGTCCATCACGGACGTCCCGTTACCATCGCGCGGATGAACGCTGTGCTCTGGTTGTCGGGCCCTTCGGGCGTCGGGAAGTCGTCGGCCGGGTGGGAGATCTGCGCGCAACTCGGCCGGGAGGGCGTCAGGACGGCGTTCGTGGACGCCGACCAGATCAGCCTCATCCACCCCGAGCCGGGCGAGAACACCCACCGCCTTCGCGCCCGCAACCTGGCCGCCCTCTGGGACGGCTTCCGGGCGGAGGGCGCGGAGTGCCTGGTGCTGGCCGGCTTCGTGGACACACCGGACGAGGTACGCGAATACCCCTCCGTCCTGCCCGACGTCGCGTTCACGGTGTGCCGGCTGCGGGCCCCGGCGGAGGAGCTGCGCCGGCGCTTCCTGGGCCGCGGGTGGCAGCCGGACCTGGTGGAGCACGCGGTGGCCGAGGCCGCGGCCCAGGACCGCACGTCCTACGCCGACCTGACCCTCGACACCACCGGCCTGACGGTCCAGGAGACGGCCCGCCTGATCAGGGAACGCACGGGCTGGCCGGGGGCCACCGCACCCGGCCCAGGACGTCCCGTGCGGGCGGAGCCGGCGCCGGTGCCGCTGCTCTGGTTCACGGGGGCGACGGCGGTGGGGAAGTCCACGGTCGCGTACGAGGTCTTCCGCCACGTCGTACGGACCGGCACGCGCACCGCGTACGTCGACCTGAAACAGATCGCCATGCTGCGGCCCGCCTCCGGCGACGGACACCGGCTCAAGGCCCGCAACCTCGCCGCGCTCTGGGCCGGCTACCGCGCGGCCGGGGCGACGTACCTGATCGTCTGCGGCGAGGCGGACACCGACGAGACCGTCCGCGACTACCTCGGCCTGCTGCCAGGCGCGCAGCCTACGGTGTGCCGGCTGCACGCCTCCCCGGCCACGCTGCGCGGACGCGTCCTGGACCGCGGGAGGGGCGGCGGCCCGACGATCCCCGGCGACGAGCTGCGCGGGCTGGACGAGCACGCCCTGCACGAAGCCGCCGCCCGCGCGGCGGCCGAGGCGGCCCGCCTCGATCAGGCGGGTGCCGGAGACGTGCGCATCGACACCGACGACCGTCCGGTGCCGGACGTGGTGGCCGGCGTGCTCGCCCACCTCGGGCTCACCCCGGAGAACTCCCGAGCTTGAATTGCTCTCGCCCTGACCCCGTTACTGTGTCCGGATGACACCGATTTTTGCGCTTTGTGGGGGATATGTCGGGAAGTCGGCGGCCCTCGATCCGATCAGCATGGGAGTCCGTGGGGTCACCGGTGAGTTCGCCGCGGCCACCGATTACAGCCCCGACGGCCATGCCGCCCGCGCCGACCTGATCCGCCGCACCCTGGCCGAGCTCGCCGGGCTGAGCCCTGCTTCGGAGGCCGATCGGCACGCCGCCGCGCACCTTCGGGAACGGCTGGAAGCGCAGCTGGCCTGGCACGACAGCGGGGAGCCCCTGCGCATGCTGCGCGGCCAGTTCGGGCTGATCAACGTCATCCGCGACAGCGTCGACCTACTGCCACGCGGCGACGACGACCGGTGGCGCGACGTCGCCGCCCGCCTGGCGGCCGTGCCGGAGATGCTCGCGAGCTGGCGTACGAGCCTCGATCTCGGCCTGGAGAAAGGGCTGGTGGCGGCTCGGAGGCAGGCTCTGGAGGCCGCCGACCAGGCCGAGCGTTTCGCGGGGGTGCACGACGCGCTGGTGACGTCCTATGGCGACGGGCCCCTGGCCGGAGAGCTGGCCGAGGCGGCGGCCGTGGCGCACGCGGCCTACGCGGCGACCGCCGGCTACCTGCGTACGGACTACGCGCCCCGGGCGGCGGAACGGGACGGGGTGGGGGCGGAACGCTACGCCGTGGCGGCCCGGCAGATCCTCGGCGCCGACCTCGACCCGGCCGAGGCGTACGCGTGGGGCTGGGCCGAACTGGACAGGATCGAGGCGGAGATGGCCGCCGAGATCGAGCGCATCCGCCCGGGTGCGAGCTGGGCGGAGGTGGCCGCGTACCTTGATGGGACCCACTGCGTGACCGGGGTGGACGCCTACCGGGGCTGGCTGCAGGACCAGCACGATCGCGCCATCAGCACGCTGCACGGCACGCACTTCGACATCGCCGAGCCGTTGCGCGAGGTCGAGGTGGTCATCGCGGCGGGCTCCACCGCCGGGTCCCCCTACTACACGCCTCCGACGGAGGATCTGTCGCGGCCTGGCCGCACCTGGTGGCCGGTGGCGGGCCGGGAGCGGTTCGCGATCTGGCGTGAGCTGACGACGGTCTTCCATGAGGGAGTGCCCGGTCACCACCTGCAGATCGGCGGGATGATGGCGGCCGGGGACACGCTGTCGCGCTTCGCGAAGACGTCCCGGGTGAGCGCGCACAGCGAGGGCTGGGCCCTCTACGCCGAACGCCTCGGCGACGAGCTGGGCTGGTTCTCCGACCCGGGAACCCGCCTCGGCATGCTGGCCGCGTCGGCGCTGCGCGCGGCCCGCGTGGTCATCGACATCGGCGTCCACCTGGACCTGCCGCTGCCCGACGGGTCCCGATGGACGTTCGACAAGGCTTGCGAGGTGCTGCGCGAGCGTGGTCACGCCGCCGCGCACCGGATCCGTCCCGAGGTCGCCCGCTACTTCGGCTGGCCCGCTCAGGCGATCTCGTACAAGCTCGGCGAGCGGGCCTGGCTGACGGCCCGCCAGGCGGCGAGCCGGCGCCCGGGCTTCGACCTCCGGCGCTGGCACACCACCGCCGTCGGCCTCGGCCCCATCGGGCTGGACGGCCTGGTCGACGCCCTGAAGGACGTCGGCTGAGGCGCCGCCGGTCAGTGCCGCACCTGGGCTCGTCAGCCCAGGTCGCGAGGGGTACGTGCGGCTCGGCCTCGCCGTCGTCGGCGGCATCGTGGTGCTCGTCGCCGGACGATGGGTGATCGAACCGGCATGAGCGCGGACCGGTTCCTGAAGGCGGCGCCCGCCTGGCCCCGCGGACCAAGCTCGGGCCGGGTGGGCGCCGCCGGCTCAGGGGTCAGGCGCTACGTGCGGCGTCGTAGCGGGCGATCACGTCGGTCCAGTTGATCAGATCCCACAGCTTCTCCACGTAGTCCGGCCGCACGTTACGGTACTGCAGGTAGTACGCGTGCTCCCAGGCGTCGAAGACGAGCAGCGGGGTGGTGTTCATGCCGACGTTGCCGTGGTGGTCGTAGACCTGCTCGACGACGAGCCGCCGGCCGAGCGGCTCCCACGCCAGCACGCCCCACCCCGAGCCCTGCACCGTGCTGGTCGCGGCGGTCAACTGCTTCTTGAACGCCTCGAACGAGCCGAAGTGCTCATCGATGGCCGCGGCCAGCTCGCCGCCGGGGCGGTCGCCGCCGTCGGGGGACAGGTTCTGCCAGAAGATCGTGTGCAGCACGTGCCCGGACAGGTTGAACGCGAACGTCTTCTCCAGCCCGACCAGCCCGCCGAACTCACCCTTGTCCCGCGCCTCAGCCAGCCGCTCCAGGGTGTCGTTGGCGCCCTTGACGTACGCGGCGTGGTGCTTGGCGTGGTGCAGCTCCAGGATCTCGCCGGTGATCGCGGGCTCCAGGGCGGCGTAGTCGTACGGCATGTCGGGCAGCGAGTACTGACCCATGACGCTCCTCATCGTTGTTGCGAACTATTCGCAACAACGATAGACCCGCAATAAGCCTCCCGTCACGGACGCGGATACGACCGCATGTTCGCGGCGATCGCCGCCACGATCGCCGCCACGATCGCCGCCAGAACGCCGGCGATGATCGCGGCCGGGGCGTTGGCCTTCGGTTCGGGCGGCTTGGGCGGCATCGGGTTCGGCGGGCCACCTCACAGCGCGGGGCCGCCTGGTGCCGGTGCGTGACCAGACTGGGGGAAACCGGGCTGCCGGTGATCTGGTTGTATCCGCACTCCTCGCGCGTTCCGTCGACACGCGAGTGTGTCGACCGTCATGAAGCGATCATCGTAACGAAGGCGGATGCGCGCCTGATCCTTGTTACGGCGTGGGGTTGCCCGTGCTCCCAGGTCGGGTGTCGTCGTCATCATCGGCGGGGCTTTCGGATGGGGCGGCGTTCCCGTCCGGATCGCGTGGCACGGGCTTGAACCAGGAGTCCAGAGCTCCAGGCGGATCAGAGGACGCGAAGGGCGGCCTCCAGGCGGCGGTCGCCTCAGGGTCCGCGTCGGGGTCCGCGCCGGGGTCCTGCGGGGGTGAGCCGGGGCGCGGGTCGTCCGCCTTGTTCTGGTCGTCGAGGGCGACGACGTTCTCGAGGGCTTCGAGGAGCTGCCGCGTCCAGGGGTTGTCCTCCTGCACGGGGTACGGGCGCGGGGCCGGTGGTGGGGGCACGGGGTCGGCGACGGGTTCCGGGGTGGCCAGGCGGGTCCGGCGGGACCTCGTTACGACCACCGCGAGCACGGCCAGCACGGCGGCCACGAGGAGCACGGTCGAGGTGATCACCATCGTGGTGGAGACGTCCCGCTGCTGGCTGGCCACCGTGGTGGTGAGGTGCGTGGGGACGGCGCTGGAAGCCGTGGCGGACGCCGACGGCGCCGCGGCGCCGCCCTCGTCCTCCTCGGCCTCCGGCGTGGGCGACGTGGACGTCGACGTGCCCGCCGCCGCTTCCGAAGAGGACGTGGCGGACGCCTCGGCTTCGTCGGACGTCGAAGCGGCCGGCGACTCCGACGCCGCGGCGCTCTCGGTGGGCGCCGGTGCGTCGGAGGCCGTTGCGGTCTCTGCGGGCGATGACGGCTCGGACGCGGTCTCCGTGGGCGACGCCGAGTCGGATGCCGTGGGGGTCGCTGTCGGAGTCTCTGTAGGGGTTTCCGTGGGGGTGGCCGAAGGGGACTCGGTGACCGTGGGCGTGGGGGAGGACGAATCGGACGGGGTGGACGTCGGGGTGTCCGAAGCGGTGGGTTGCGGCGTATTTGTGGTGGGGGCCCCGCTCGGCGTCGAGGTGGGGGTGGCCGTCGGAGTGCTCTCGGATGGCGACGTACTCGGAGTATGAGTCGGCCTCGGAGTATGAGTCGGCTCTGGCCCGGGACGAGTCGGCGCAGACGACGGACCGCCACCTTCGTGGTGGGACCCGCCCTGATGGGAGCCGCCCTGATCGGATCCGCCCTGATCGGATCCGTGCTGATGCGGGCCGTCATGGCCGCTGTCGCCGCGCTCCGGAGGAGCCGGCGAGAAGTCCGGCTCCTCCGGGGAGCCCTTCCATCCGAACCCGTGAGAATCCGAGCCCTTCCCATGCGAGCCCTGGTGCCTTCCCTGGGCATCGTCCGTGCCGGTGCGCGGCCCATCATGGGGCTCGCGCTCCGGCGGACCCACGTGGTCATAGGGGGGCCGGTGGTCCGGCTGACCCGTCAAGAAGGAGACCGAGTCGATGAACTGCTGGAGATCGTGCGTCATGGAAGCGGGGGACCTCCTGGGACGAGACCGGACTTAACCTCGCAGAAAGGACTATTGGGGCTAAAACCGGAAGCATGTGGGGTGCAGCGAGCGTACCGGATGTCCTCGCAGGTCACACGGCGCGATCAAAGCCCCGGCCGGGAGCGAAAACCCAAGCAGGAGAGGCACTGTCGCCGCATCAGCCGACACCGACGAGCAAAAAGATCTACCAAAAACCTCTGGTCGCCCCACCGCCCGAAGAGGGTGGGGCGGAAATCAGCGCACGTCCCAGCCGGCGCACTCCGCCATGGCCCGCGCTATCCGCCGCCGCTTCGGATCATGCGCGCGGATTTTCGCATGGCGCTCTGCGTACGCCTCGGCGACGTCGCCCCCTGAACGGGAGACCAACATCCCGATCCTGCCAGAGCGCTTCCACCCCTTCCAAGTCGTCTTGATCCCCTGTAATTCGGGCCGCAGAAATCCACCACCCGGATGCACCCAGTGATCGCAGGAAGCCCGGCAATTCCCGATGCTCGCCACCACCCGCCGCTCCGAATCTCGTGCAGGCGTCTCAGGCGAGTTCAAGAACCGGCGGCATTTCGGCGAGAGACGGCTCTCCCGCCGGCCGCCACAGGTCAGGTGCCTTCAAGATCGATGCGCTCCGCCGCCTCAAGCATGTACGCGGGCAGCTTCGACCTGGCGTCCAGCACCTCGACGCCTACCAGGCGCCCGCCCGCATCGAAGTCAAGGTTGATCATGCCGCCGACTTTGACGGGGTCGCAGGGATACATGCTTGCCACATTCGGGCGGGCCTGCGGGTCCGCGAGCTGTATATAGGCCGCGTTCGCCACCAGATCGTAAGTGACTTTGAGATCAGCCATGGTGCCCGTCCATGAGTCTTCTGATGTAGGCCCGGTCGACATTGATCATCACTGTGTTGATGTTCCCATCGATGGTTTTGGCGACGAACAGCTTGGAACCTGGATGGTAATAGCCCAGCTTCCACTGGCCTTCATGGAAGTAGGAAAATGGTTCCCTGTTGAGAACGGCTCGAGCTTGCTCTTCTGGTACCTGGCGCCGTGCCAAACGTTCGATCGCATGCTTGGTGAGGTCGTCGGCGACAGGCTCGGGGCCGGGCTCAGGTTCGGCGCGCACAGGTTGAGCCGGCTCAGGTTCTCCGCGCACAGGTTGAGAGCGCGGGACCACTGGCATGCCCTCGTAATTGCAGTAGCAATCCTCGGCGTGGTCCCAAGTGCCGCAATCATTGTGTACCAGTACCGGCGTCGTTCCTGCCAGCACATAGTAGGTGTGCAGGTCGTCGACCGTGAGGTTGTGGACCTGCCGGACGGCCGTCCACCGCTCGACCGCGGATACGAGCACGTAGGCGCCCGCTGACGTGCGCAGCCACATGCCGGGCTGAAGATCGCCGGCGTCGATCCAGGCGTGCAGATCCGGTACCCAGAAAGGATGGTGGTCCGTCGCGATGATCGTGTCGGTGGTGACATCGCCCGTACCGCCGACATTCACGGTGATCGTGATCAGGTGTTTGGTGCCGTTGCCCGTGATGAGCGCGGTGACAGATTCGGCCTCGGTCTCGCCGGTGGCCGCGTCGGTCGCCAGAACACGGTCACCGACCTTGATGTCCTCGATGGCCTTGCTGCTGCCGTCGGCCAAGAGAACTCGGGTGCCCGTGACGAAGCTGTTGGGGTTGCAGTCGACGGTGGATGGGGGCCGTTCGCTGGTGTAGGTCGGGATGTCAGCGGGAACCGGGTCGTCGGTGAAAAGGCTGGTGACTGTCTCGGTGGCCGTAGTGGCGACGAAGGTCGCACCGAGTACGAGCGCCGGACCGGCGTGGGCGGCGACGAAGGTGCCCGCCTCGAAGAGTCCCGTGGCCGCCACCGTCGCGGGCAGCAGCCACCAGCACGGCTCGCCTATGCGGCAGTCGTCCTCCGGTGCCAGCGGGCCGTGGCCGTCTACCATGCATTTCTTGCCGCAGTTTTTCCCGGGAAAATACCGTCCCCAGCAGAAGATCTCACATGGATCCTCCTTGTCTTTGACCTTCTTGGGATCCGTAGGGTTCTTCGGACGTGGGGGATTCGTCGGCTGAGGTTCGGAGGACGGGCGATCGGGTGTCTTCGGGTTCTTCTTCTTTCCGTTCGTGGACGGTTCGTTTCCGTTCGTGGACGGTTTGGCGGGGCATTTGTTGCTGAACTCGGCACACTTGTCAGGTGGCGGGGGCGGGTTACAGGCGGCGGTCCTGCCGTACTTGTCCTTACAGACGTCATCGCTGGCGGTTGGCCTGGCGTCGGTGAAGACGTCACAGATGGTGGCGAGCGGGACACCGACTATGGGAATCGAGGCAGCTCTGTAGCAACGTGGATTCGGGGCGTGTCCAGTCGGGTCCTGATAGAGAAGTGGACTTCCTGCTCCATAGGAGTAGCGGTTGCCGAGAATGGATGGGGAGGGGGCGATGTCCCAGGTGTCGCGACTGGTGAAGTTTCCGGTGCCGGGCTGGTACCAGCGGGCGTGCATGTTGACGTTGCCCGTGTCGGGGTCGGTGTATTCGCTCTGGTAACCGAGGGCGGGTTTGCTGCCCGTCTGGGCGGTGACTTCGCCGAAAGGGTTGTAGGTGGTGGTGCTGGACAGGGTGGTAGCGGTGAAGGTGCCGACCAGGTCGTTGTGAAGGTCGGTGAAGGTGCCGGCGGCGGGGGCGATGCCTTCCTTGACGCTGGTCAGGTTGCCGAGGGGGTCACGGCCGTAGCTGGCCTGGACGGCGCCGTCCTGGCCGGTGACGGCGATGACGTCGTTGTCCAGGCCGGCGTAGGCGAACCGCTGCTCTGTGGAGCCGCTCTTCTGGCGGGTGGCCATGCGGTCGAAGGCGTCGTAGGTGTAGGAGGCGTCGCCGTCGTTGATGAGCCGGTCGAAGGCGTCGAAGGTGAGGTTGCGGGTGACGCCGTTCTTGGTCTGCGTGGCCAGGGTGCCGCGCGGTGTGTACGTGTAAGTGTTGCCGTCACCTTCGATCAGGCGGTTGCGTTCGTCGTAGGTGTAAGTCTTGTCGCCGGCCCTGGTGCGGTTGCCTGCGGCGTCCCACTCGTAGGTGGTGGTGCTGCCGTCGGGGCCGGTCCAGGAGGTGAGGCGGCCGGCGTGGTCGTAGCCGTAGGTGTTGCTGCCGGCTCCGGCCAGGCCTTCGGTGGTCTTGGAGGTGAGGTTGTCGTCCTTGTCCCAGCCGTAGGCGATCTTGGCGAGCCGGCCGCCGCCGCTGTCCTTCAGGGTGTGGGTCAGCGGTCGATCCAGGGCGTCGTAGGTGAAGACCTGAGTGTTGGCGGGGTTGGCCGAGGTGATCGTGGTGAGCCGGTCGGCGCCGTCGTAGTCGTAGGTGTTGGTGCGGCCGCTGACCGGGTCGGTGACGGTTTTGAGGCGGTTGTCGGCGTCCCAGGTGTAGGTGGTGGTGCCGGTGACGTCGGCGCGCTGTGTCGGGTTGCCGAGGGAGTCGTAGGCGTAGGTGGTGGGGGTTCCGGTCGGCGGGGTGAGCTTGGTGAGCAGGCTGCGATCGTTGTATTCCAGCCGCTGATCGCTCACCGACGTGGGGCGGTCGGCCAGGTCGTAGGTGTAGGTCTTGTCGTCGGCGACGATGCCCGCCCCGGAGGCGCTGATCTTGGTCAGGCGGTTGAGGTTGTCATACTGCTTGTCATGGCGGACGCCGCCGGGCTGAATCAGCGCGGTCTCGTTGCCGCTGGCGTCGTAGACGTGCGTCCAGGTGCGGTCGTCCAGGTCGGGGTGGGAGGTGGTGGCCGGCTCGGTCAGGGTCTCGATGAGGCCGAGGGTGTTGTAGCCGGTCCAGGTGGCGTTGCCGCGGCCGTCGGTGACGCGGGTGCGGGCGCCGGTGGCGTCGTAGCCGAAGCTCGTGGTGATCGACGTGCTGTCGGAGACCGGCTCGATCAGTTCCAAGAGCAGGTTGGTGGCGTCGTAGCGGCGGTGGGTGACGTGGCCCTCGCCGGAGGTGGAGCGGATGAGGTTGCCGGCGGCGTCGTAGCCCAGGCCGATGGTCCGGACCGGGGTTCCCGTGCCGTCCAGGTTCTTGACGGTGGTGAGCCGGCCGGCCAGGTCGTAGTCGCCGACCGTGGCGTTGCCGAGCGGGTTGGTGGTTTTGACCGTTCGTCCGGCCAGGTCATAGGCATAGGTGACGCTGTCCTGCGCCGGGTCGGTGACCTTTTCCGGCTCGCCGGCCGCGTTGGGCGTGTAGACGGTGGTCTTACCGCCCGGCTGGACCTGCCGGGTGAGGTAGCCGGCGTCGTTGTAGTGCAGCTCGGTGACGTACGCGGCGCTCGCGGGTTTGCGTTCGAGCACCGTATGCGTAACTTGGCGGCCCAGGTCGTCGTAGGTGGCCTGGACGCGGGCGCCGGTGGGGTCGACCGTGGCGAGCTGCTCACCGAGCAGGTCGTATTCCGAGATCCATTGCCCGGCCGGCTGTCCTGCTGCCGCGGGCGGATCGGTCACCCTGACCGGGTTGCCGAGCGCGTCGTACTCCGTCGTCGAGGTCTGCCCGCGGGCGTTCGTGACCGTGATCCGTCGTCCGGCGGCATCGTAGGCGTAGCTCGTCTTCGGGACCAGCTGGGTGCCGCCGGGCGGCGTGTACGGCATGCCCGTCACGGACGTCAGACGGCCCATGCGGTCGAAGCCCGAGGTGGACAGGCGCCCTTCCGCGTCGATGACGTGGGTGCGCTCTCCCGCGGCGTTGTAGCCGATCCGGATCGTGGGGCGGCTCTGCTCGGCCGTGCCGGCCTTTTCGATCGTGACGCTGGGCGCCTTGACCTCGACCGCGCGGCCGAGCGGGTCGTAGCCGGTCGTGGTGGTGTAGTCGGCGGCGGAGGCGCCGTCGGCGTTGCCTCGCGGGTCGGTGGTCGCGGTGATCAGACCGCGGTCGTCCACCTCCCAGGTGGTGGTCAGGTCCTGATCGCCGTTCTCGGCGGTCTGACGGGTCAGGATGCCCGCCGCGTTGTAGGCGTATGTGGTGATCTCCTGCCGGGTTCCCCCGGCCGCTCCCGTACGGGTCTCCTTGATGGTCTGATCGTTGGCGTTGTACGCGAAGACCGTCTTGCGGGCCAGCTTGTCCGGATCGAGCGTGGCCGAGGTGAGCCGGTTGGCGGCGTCGTAGGAGTACGAGGTGGTGACCGTCCCGCCGCCGGTCACCCGGCTGACGAGGTTGCCCGCCTTGTCGTAGGTGTTGCTCTCGAGGATGACGTCCTTGGTCGTGAGACCAGGGTTGACCTTGGCGTCGTCGGCGATCACCTGTGACAGCAGGTTGTCGCCGTAATAGGTGTAGGTCGTCTTGCGGCGCATCGCGTCGGTCTGGGCGACCAGCCGCCCGCCGGGATCGTAGGAATAGGAGTTCAGGACGATCTTCGTGGCCGGCTGCGGGTCGACCGGGCTGCCGGTCCAGTTCTGCAGAGATTCGGTGGCCAGTTCGCCGCGCGGCGTGTAGGTGTAGCCGAACACCGAGCCGAGCTGATCGGTGATGGTCTCCTGCTGGCCGAACGCGTCCCACGTCGTGGTGACCACCCCGCCCTCGGGGTCGGTCATGGTCTTTTGATGACCGTGGTCGTCGTAGGTGTAGGTGATGGTGCGTTCTGCGTCGCCGCCGGTCAGGTCCTTGACGATCACGGTGAGCGTGTTGCCGTCGGCGTCGTAGGCGTAGCTCGTCTCGGCGGTGTGCGTGATGCCGGTGATCTCGTTCTTCACGCCGGGCGTCGTGGCGGTGGCGGGCCGGCCGATGGCGTCGTAGGTGAAGGTGGTCGTGACCCCGTCGGGTTCGGCGTCGGAGATCGTGGTCTGGGCGGTGAGACGGCCCAGTTCGTCGTACGTGAACCTGGTGACCAGCCCGGACGGGTCGCTCCGTTCGGCCAGGTCGCCGGCTTCGTCGTAACGGAACTCGGTGACGTTGCCCTCGGCGTCGGTGAGGGTCTTGGCCAGGCCAGGGGGAGTGGTGCCGCCACCGACGGCGGGTTCGCTGCCGTCGGTGTAGGCGATCGTGGTGGAGCGGCCGTCGGGGAAGTCGGACGTGGCCGGGGTGGTCTGCTTGGTCTGCTGGCCGGACGCGTTGTACTCCCACGTGGTGGCGTACGTGTCGCTGGTCGCGTCAGGCGAGCGGGCATCGCGGAACGCCACCCGGCGGCCGTTGCGCGGGTCGAGGTCGTCATCCTCGTTGGTGTAGTAGTCGTGGTGGGTGAACTGGCAGTCGCCGGTCTTACGGCAGGACTTCTCCTTGATCACATAACCGTGCTTGTCGTTCCACCGCCGGAACACGTTGCCGTTCGGGTCGGTGGTCTTGATGGAGAAACCGCCGGTGTCGTACTCGAAGGTGGTCTGGGCGCCGGCCTGGTCGGTCACGTACGCCGGCTGCTCATCGCGCAGCGAGTCGTAGGCGTAGTCCAGGGCGCCGCCGCGCGGATCGGTCAAGGTGAACGTGTAGAGACCCTTGACCCAATCGATGGTGGAATCACTCAGTTTCCACAGGCCGCCGTGCCGATCGGTGTGCGTCAGGAGGCGGTCGGTCGCCGAGTCGTAGGTGTTCTTCGCCCAGATCCGGCCGGAAGGCAGCGTCACCTGGGAGAGATCGTGGCCGACCTTGGTTCGGGCGGCCCAGTGGGATTGCACCTCGGTGTCCGTCAGCGGCTTTGCGTACACCGCGAACTCGTCGATCGTGCCCTGGAACGGCCAGGCGCCTCTGGTGGTGGTGCCGCCGGGGACATCGGACCACGAACTGGCGCGATCGCCGCTGCCCACGAAGGCGTACGGGCGCCTGTCGCCGAAGACGGCACCGGTCAGCTCGCCGGCCAGTTGACCGTCCAGGTAGAGACGCTGCTTCTCACCCGCCACTGTGAGCACCACGTGGTGCCATTGGTCGTCGTTGACGGCACTTGCGGATGTGACTGGCTTGTATCCGCCACTGACCAGCTCACCCAGTTGCCCGCGTAGCCGCCCGTCCGTCCCGACGTAGAGGACTGGCCTCGTCCCGCCGAGCCCGCCGCCGAAGTCGTCTTCGGAGAAGATCACGCCGGGCTTGGTCGTCTTGATCCAGCCCTCGATCGTAACCTGATCGCGCAGGTGATCCAGCAGGTTGAGGGGCAGCATCATCGTGGACTGGGTGAAGCCGCCGGCGGTGTCGGTGCTGCCCTCCAACGCCCCCGGCTGGCCGACCGTCACCTTCGTGTACTGGCCGGTGCCGCCGTCGCTGCCGAGGTTCTCGGCCGGGCTGTTCGGTGCGTCTCCCAGCCGCCAGTAGCCCACCGGCTCGGAGTCGAGCACCAGGCCCTTGTAGCGGGAGCCGTCCTCGTAGGTGTAGGCGGTGCAGTTCGGCGCGGCCAGCGGCGTGCACACCGAGGTGAGGTTGTCGCCGGTGTAGCCATAGGTCCACGTCTGGGGTTCGCCGTTGACCGGGTCCGTGGACACCGTGGCGACGCGCGGGCCGTTCCAGGTCAGGTGCAGTTTCCTGCCGCCGGCTCCGGTCACCGTGTCGAAGGTGCCGTCGGTGTTGTAGTTCAGCGTCTGCGCGCGCCCGCGGTTGTCCTCCAGCCTGACCAGCCGGCCGTCGGCGTTGAAGACGTAGATCGTCGAGGTGGTGTCCTTCAGCCGCCATCCGCCGCTGTCCACGTCTGCCAGCGCGTCCTTCATGCCAGGCGGCGGCTGGTAGGTGCCGTCGCCCTTGGCCGCGAACCGGACCCGGCGGCCGCTGGCGTAGGTCACCAGCAGGCCGGTCACGGTCGTTCCCGACCGCTCGGCCATGACCTTCATGTCCCAGGCGGTCGACCAACCCGCCCCGAAGATCCCGTTGGTGCGCGCGTCGGAGCTGTTGTATGTGCGGACCACCGCAAGGGCGGGACCGGCCACCTGTACCCGCGCGTCCACCGCCGTGGTGGTGTAGTTGCCGTTGACCAGGGAGAACTCTTCCTGATCTCCGATGCGTTCGCCCAGATGCGAGCCGTTGACCGGCTGCGCGGGCCTGATGGCGATCAACTGCTTGTCGCTGGTGTCGACCGCCTTGCTCTCGGAGTCAACGACGCGGACCCACCAGTTGTACTGCTTGCCCCACTCCAGCCGATTCGCCGGCACCTGCCAGGTCTCCGCGCCCGGTAGAGCTCCGGAGTTCCAGCACGGCGGCGTCGGGTCGGAAGCGCCGGTGTCGTCCTCGTCCTCTTCCGGGACCTCGCAGATGTGGTAGGTGAACCGCAACTCGCTGAACGGATCCGTCGGCACGCCGACCCGCTCGGCCCGCACGGTGAGCAGCGGAGTCGTCGTTCCTACCAACGATCCCGCGACGGGATACACGTCGTAGATCAGCGGGAAGGTGCTCGCCGCGGTCGCCCGGTCCTTCTGCTCGGCACGGCGAGTGCCCGCGGGCAGGCCGGACCCGGACTCGTCCTGCAATGCCGTACGCGGCCACGCCCCGCCATCTCGCGGCAGAGCGCCCTTCACGGGCGGGTCGCCACCGTCGTCCGACACCGCAGAGCCAGACGCGACCGTCAAGCTCGGTAAGACCCCTGCCGAGCCCAGCTGCTGCACCGGTGTCACAACGCTGCCCTGCTCGACGCTCACCGCTCCTTCCCGAACGGTCTGCGCGGACACGGGAACCGCTGCCAGTGACAGCAACCCCGGCAGGGCGGCGACAAGCAGAAGGGCCGCAGAACGGGAGAAGATGGCACGCGAAAACAACCTGCGCATGAGTTGTCACACTCCGAACCACAACGAGGAACACCACAGCGGGCGCCGAACGTCGCTCCACCCACCCGGCAGGGTGCAACCTGGCTCGTGCAGCTCTGGAGCTCTTTGACAAACGGGAGAAGCGTATCTTTTGCAAGATCAAGCGACAAGAGTGATTTTTTGTCGTCAACTAGTACGGAGTGTGACGTACCGGATGCACGTTGATACTGAAGGTAACTGAATAACTACTGAGAGACGGTTACGCCTGTTCGCTGGGGATGGCGGTGGACGCGTTCGTCATGGCGGGGGACGCCGACCGCGACGGCAGGCTCTCCCAGGAGGAGTTCGTCGCGCTCTACGCGGCGACCTTCCCACGCTGGACAAGGAGGAGGTGCTCGACGCCTTCGGGCACCTCGACCGCGACGGCAGCGGTTACCTCGCCCGCGACGCCTGCGCAGCTTGCAGGCCGCGCTCGTGTACATCAACACCCTCATGCTGCAGGACGTCCTGGCCGACCCCGAATGGGCTCAGCTGCTGGGGCCCGCCGACCAGCGCGGGCTGACCCCGCTGTTTTGGCAGCACGTCCAGCCCTACGGCGAGGTCCGCCTGGACGTGGCCAAACGCCTTTCGCTCGGCGGCGCTGCGCAAGCTCCGGAGGCGGGCAACCCGGACTAGCTTCATGATCGTGGTAGGGCGTGCGCGCCCCTGGCAGGCGTGCAGGCCTGGAGAAGTCGTACAAGGAACTGCGTGTGTTGCGCGGCATGGACTTCGAGATGGCCACTTGCGTCGAGACGACGCTGCCCATGCATCCCCGGCTGGCCTTTCCTGAGCGGGAAACGGGGGTCCCGGCGTCGCCGGCGGCCGAGGTTGCGGGACGCCCGGGTGGCTTGACAGCCGCGGCGCAAGGTTGCATGGTTGCTTACACATGTAGCTAACCAGTTGGGCGGCTAAGCCAGCAATGGACGACGACCGACCGATCTTCCTTCAGATCGCCGAGCTGATCGAGAACTCGATCATCGACGGGTCGCTGGCGGAGGAGGCCCAGGTCCCCTCCACCAACGAGCTTGCCGCCTTTCACCGGATCAACCCGGCCACCGCAGCCAAGGGCGTCAACCAGCTCGTGTCGGAGGGAACGCTCTACAAGCGACGCGGCATCGGCATGTTCGTCGCCGGTGGCGCCCGGGCCAGGCTGCGCGAGCGGCGACGGGAACGGTTCACCGAACAGTACGTGGAACCCCTGCTCGCCGAGGCGCGCAAGCTCGGCATCGGCCACGACGAGCTGATGAAGATGATCGATTCATTTGGTGCGGTTGTCGGGAGGGACCTGGGATGACGGCGGTGGTAACCGCACACGGGGTGACCAAGCGCTTTGGTGACGTCACGGCGCTCGACGACGTGAGCTTCGCGCTGGCCGAGCACACGATCTACGGCCTGCTCGGGCGCAACGGGGCGGGCAAGACCACCCTGATGCAGATCCTCACCGGGCAGGCGTTCGCGTCGTCGGGGAACGTGTCGGTCTTCGACGCGCCACCGGTGGAGAACCCGGCCGTCCTGTCGAAGGTCTGTTTCGTCCGGGAGAGCCAGCGCTACCCCCACGTCTACACCGTGCGCCACGTCTTTCGCACCGCACGCCGGCTGTTTGCGAACTGGGACGACACGTTCGCGCACGGCCTCGCCGCGGACTTCCAGCTACCGGCCGGGCGGCTGGTCCGCAGGCTCTCGCGGGGCATGCTGTCGGCCCTCGGCGTGACCGTCGGGCTGGCCGCGCGGGCGCCCTTGACGTTCTTCGACGAGCCGTACCTCGGGCTCGACCCGGCCGCCCGGCAGCTTTTCTACGACCGCCTGCTCGCCGACTACGCCGGGCATCCCCGCACCGTGGTGCTGTCCACCCACCTCATCGACGAGGTGAGCGATCTGGTCGAGCGGGTGCTGCTCATCGACCGTGGCCGGCTGCTGCTCGATGAGGACGCCGACGACCTGCGCGGGCGGGCGGTGGCGGCCACCGGACGGGCGGAGGCCGTGGACGGGTTCGCCGCCGGACGCACCGAGTTGCACCGCGAGCGGTTGAGCGGCCTGGTCCGGTCGACCATCCTCGGCGGGCTCGGACCGCACGCGAAGGCGCACGCGCAGACGCTGAACGTCGAGCTGGAGCCGCTGTCGTTGCAGCAACTCGTGGTCCGCCTGACCGTACCGCCGACGACAACGGCGGCGGCGGGCCGGGAGGCCACCCGATGAACCGCATCCGTCAGGTGGCCCGTCTCCAGATGCCGGCCTGGCCGCAGATCCTGGGCTGGACGTGGGGCATGACGGCCGTCGTGTTCGGCATCAACCTGTTGACCTTCATGGCGAACTACGACCTGGGCGACGGCGTGACGAACACCGGCGGCCTGGTCAGCCTGTGCGGCGTCGCAATCGGGATGGCCGCCGTCTCGGTCACCCAGATCTTCCCGTACGCGCTGGGCATGAGCGTGACCCGCCGGGAGTTCTACCTGGCCTGGTCGCTGCTCGCGGTCGTCCAGTCGGTGCTCTACGCGCTGGTGCTCTGCCTGCTGCGCGCCGTGGAACAGGCCACCGGCTACTGGGGGGTGGGGATGCGCTTCTTCAGCCTGCCGTTCATGGATGACGCCCACCCGGTGCTGCTCCTGCTCGGGTACGCGGTACCCATGCTGGTCGTGACCCACCTCGGGATCCTGCTCGGCACGTTGTACCTGCGCTGGGGCACCACCGGCGTCATCGCCTGCCTCACCCTGGCGTTCACGGCGCTTGGGCTGGCCGCCGCGCTGATCACGTGGACCCGGCAATGGCACGCGATCGGCCGCTGGTTGCTCGACCAGTCCCCCACAGCGCTGCTCGCCGGCTGGCCGGTCCTGGTGGCCGCCGCGTTCGCGGTCGGCGGGTACAGGCTCATACGCCGTGCCACGGCGTAGGCGCGGCGGGCACTCGGCCGCTCCGGACACCGGACAACGCGAACACCAACATCCGCCGTGATGGGCCGCCAGATTGTCAGCCCTGTCCACGCGTCCTTAGGAGAGATGCAATGACGAGCAACAACACGCCCCCGCCCGCCGGAGGTCTCGGGATCTGGGCGAATCTTGGGATCTGGATCGCCTTCGGCGCTGCCTTCGGCGTCCTCGTCGGCGTCGTCGTCGGGGGCTTTTTCGACAACCTCGCTTACGGTGTCGCGCTAGGTTCGTCCATCGGTCCGGGCCTGGGTGTGGCCGCCTGGGCCGTCTTCATCGCGCCGCGAAGGAATGGCCGCCGCGACTCCTGAACCGTCGAGCCCGAGTATCGGCTACGGGGTCGTAGGCGCCACCGGGAAGTTCAGGAAGCAACGCACCGGCGCTGGCGATGGCGGCCGTGACGGATGATCGCGCCCCGGCGGGCCGAGATCTGGTGGCGGTTGAGTTGGATCAGCAGCCGGCGCGGAGCGCGCCACCACCATGGCGATGTGGTAGTGGTACAGCTTGGTCGAACCGACGCCAGGCCAAGCGGTGTTCCATACTCGGCCCACACTCAGAGTCATCGACGCAGCCGGTGGTCC
Source organism: Nonomuraea salmonea (assembly GCF_042428605.1). NCBI lineage: Bacteria > Bacillati > Actinomycetota > Actinomycetes > Streptosporangiales > Streptosporangiaceae > Nonomuraea > Nonomuraea salmonea. Next base: position 286,177 of record NZ_JBHMCF010000008.1, on the reverse strand, counting down.
AGGCGCTCCCGGCGTCGCGGCTGCCGTCATAGGACTCGCCGACCGGATCGTCGACTGGGCGGATGGCTACGCTGCCCGTCGTGTTGAGGTGTGACCAGGTCTCGCGGTCATAGGTCTTCGACGTAGTCGGCGGCGATGTCGTCGGGTGGGTTGGTGTAAAGGCGCAGGTAGCGGTCGTTTGGGCGCGTACGGCATCCCGGCGCAGGCCGACATCGCCTACAGCCCGTACGCGATGCAGCGTGACCCGCCATCCTTCCCCCGGCCCTTGACCTTCGACCCCGACCGCTGGACACCCGGCCGAGCCGCCGGCGTACCGAGAACGGCGATGATCCCCTTCGGCGTCGGCAACCGGCAGTGCCCGGGGATCACGTCGCACTGACCGAACTGGCCATCATCCTGGCCACGCTCACCTGCCGCTGGCGCCTGGTCCCTGCCCCAGGCACCGACACCAGGACCAAGATCGGCATCACCCTGCACCCGAGACGGCTGCTCATGCGCGTCGAACCACGATAGGGAAGGCCGGTGGTGTCCTGGACCGGGCTGGGCGGGTCCGCCACGATGGGGCCATGGGGAGTGGATCAGCGCGCGGCGAGGGAGCGGGTTCGCGGCTGAACTGGACGGCGGTGAGCGCCGTGGCGGGTTCGCTCGCAGCCGTGGTGGCGCTCTTCACCTACCTGAGGCCGCCCGTCACGGGGTCCGGCGCGGTGGTCTCCACTCCGTCCGCGGTCTCGAGCCCGTCCCCGGAGCCGTCCTCGCCGGACCGGGAAGACGCCCGGCCCTCCCCATCGCCTTCGCTTGAACGAAGTACGTCCCGGCCGCCGGAACGCACGCGCGCGACCCAGGACACCCCTCCACCGCTGCCGGAGGTCCGGCCCGCCGGCTGTGACGAGGCGGCTACGGCGCTGAACGCGTACCGCAGGGACGCCGGCACCAGCGGCAGCGGCCAGGCGGCCGCGGCTCAGCAGACGTACCGCGACCTGATGGGCGCGGGGCTCAGCGCGCAGGGAGTGGTCGCGGCGAAGATCAGACGGCTGGCCGCGGAGTTCCAGGAGCTGGGCTTCCGCCTGACCGGCATGGTCGACGCCGACCCCAACCAGGTGATCACCGACATCAACACGGACATCAGGGAGTTCAACGGGCTGTGCGCCTTCGACTGATCGCAGACCGCCCGGGTGCGCAGCGGGTTTCAGCCGGGCGAGCAGATCCCCCACTTGTCCGGCTCCCAAAGAGGACGGTCGGACTCATCTACCTCCACCAGGCTCGCCAGGACGTATCCGTGATAGCCGTGTCCGCGCAGGATCAGCAGATCATCGAGCTGCGCGCGAGGTCCGAGTCGCGCGGCCACGTCGTGCGTCGCCTGCGCATCCGGCTGCTCGACGGTGAGGCCGTCCATCAGGACGGGCAGGCTCACGGCCGAGACGTCGCCGAACGCGATGTCGATGCGCGTGGTGCCGGAAGTCTCCCGGCCACTGCGTAGCAGGAGCCTGGAGTGCGAAGGGACGTAACTCCACAGCCGGAATTCGCGTTCGCGGTAGGCAATGGCGAATCGCACGTACAGTCCACCTCACTGCGAGGGCTCAGCGGCGGGAGAAGGCGCGGGTGAGGCCGGCCAGGATGGTCGTCGCGAGCAGCCAGCCCGCGGCGATCATCGTGGCGGCGAGCCACTGCTGGGTGCCGTGGGGGCCGAAGGCGTTCTCCTGGCCGAAGCTGATGACCGGGAGGAGCAGGTCCAGGGTGTAGAGGAAGGCGTTGAACGGGGGCGCTTCGCCGGGTTTGAAGGCCGGTGGGTGGTCGGTGGCGAAGACGAGCGTACCGATGAGGAGGAGGGCGGCGAGCCAGAGGGCGGCGCGGAGGGGGCGGTAGCCGTAGCCGACGGTCCAGTCCTGCAGGTAGCTCCAGAGCCGGGCGGCGAGGCGCTGGCCCGCGCGGCGGCGCCGCTGTCCCTCCAGCAGCACGTCGCGGGCGGCCTCGTCGTGGCCGTGGCGCCGGTAGACGGTGGCCAGCTGCTCGTACGGTTGCGGCAGGTAGTCCTCCTTGGCCAGCCAGTCGAGCCGCTCCTGGACGGGCAGGACGTGCTCCAGGTTGTCGTAGGTGAAGCCGTTCAGCTGGAGCCGGGCGGGCCAGCGGCCGGGGACGTCGTCGAGCACGCCGACCCGGGTGTTGCGGAGGTCGACGGCGCCGAGGAGCGCGGTCTCCGGTCCGATCTTCAGCGCGGCCGCCTGGACACGGCGTACCTGAAGATCACCGTCGATGGTGGCGTGCGCGAAGCAGAGCGCGCCCGCGATCTGGGAGTCCCTGATGGACACGCCGCCTTGGGCGGTGAAGCCTTCGCAGCAGTCGACGCCACCGCCCACGCTCACCTCCCACAGGCTCAGCACCCGCGCCCCGGGATTGCTGAGGACGGCGCCGTGGAACTCCATGATCCCCTCGACCTTGGCGTCGATGAGGACGATCTCCCCGTCGGCGCGGAACCCCTCGCCGCAGCTGAACCTGCCGGTCACCCCGAGCCGGCGCAGCGAGAGCGCCGTCGCCTCCGGGTTGGACAGCCGCCCGCCGTCGAGGTTGAGCGACCCGCGGACCTGCGTCGAGTCCAGGAAGACCACTCCGTCCGCCACGAACCCCGGCGTCGCCCGCAGCCCGCTGCCGATCTCCATCAGCGGCCCGTTGAGCGCGCGCCCACCGGGGTGGACGAGGGTCGCATGGGCCAGGGAGAGCTGGCCGGTCACGCGCGCCCCGCGCAGGAGGACCTCGCCTTCGGCGGTGAAGCCCTCGTCGATGTGCAGCCCGCCCTCGACGGAGAGCCGTTCCGCGTTGAGGGCGATGCCGGACGGGTTGGACAGCCGGGCGCCGCTGAACGCGCATTTCCGTCCCACCCGGGCATCCTGGACACTCAGCTCGCCGTACGAGCGGAAGCCGCGGCCGCAGGACAACCCGCCGTCGATGACGATGCCGTCGGCCGTGAGGCTGCGGCCGTCCGAGGAGCCGACCTGCGTGCCGTCGAGGATCATCGTCCCGGAGATCCTGGCGCCCGCGAGGTGGGACTCGCCGTCGAGGACGGCGTTCGCGCACAACAGGTCCCGATCGATGATCAGGCCCGCGGCGTCGACGGCGGGGTGGGCGTGGATCGCCGTGCCGCTGAGCTCAATCACCCCGTTGACGTGCGCTCCGCCGAGCTGGAGCGGGCCGTCCAGCCGGCACCCTTCCAGGCGCAGACCGCCGCCGATCACCGCGTTCCCGGCCAGCAGCCCCGGTAAGCGGCAGGCGGCGAGGCGCACCAGGCCGGTGCGGGCGCCGGTGAGGACAGGGGCCTCCTCGAAGTCGCAGTCGGTCAGGTTCAGCGGATGGTGTACCTCGGCGTACGACAGGTCCAGCCGGCCCGTGATCCGCGCCCCGGACAGGCGCAGGCCCGGCGTCTGCCCGGGAAGGTCGTCGAGGGCGCCGAGCAGCAGCCTGGCGATGACCGTCGCCCGGACGGGGGAGCCGGAGAGGTTCACCGGGCGGGCCGCGGGATACGCCTTCCAGAGGGCGATCTCCGGCTCGGACAGATCTTCGGTGATCATGGGGCCGCTCCCGGGAACGTCGCCTGCATCGGTAGGTAAGGAGATGCTCCAAGGTCACCACCGCGCTTGGCAACCACACCGCCGACATCGTGGTCGTCGACCACGCCGTCGCCCTGGTCTCCGACTCGCCGCCAAGGCGGGTTTCTGGTCATCGACCTATCAGGGATCGAGCGGCAGGATGGTCAAGGGAGCGGGTCCTGGGAGTAGGCGATGCGGCCCGACAGCGTGGCTGCCGGGGCGCGGCACAGGGCCAGGGCGGCGGTGGCCATCACTTCCGGCGGTTCGGCGTTCGGGTCGTTTTCGGTGGTCAGGCCGTGGAAGACGGTGCCGGGGGTGGGGACGACCTGGGTGGGGGAGAGGCAGTTCACGGCGATGTTGTCGGCGTACAGTTCGGCGGCGAGGCCGGTGGTGAGGCGTTCGAGGGCGGCTTTGCACATGCCGTAGACGGTGGCGCCCAGGCCGGCCATCGGGCCCGGAGGCAGGGACGGGTGGCGGGCGGCCACCGAGCTGATGTTGAGTATCCAGCCCTGACCGCGTTCGCGCATGCCGGGGATGACGAGTTGGGCGAGGTGGGTCGGGGCGTTGACCTGGACCTCGAACATCAGCGCCATGCGGCGGGGGGTGAAGTCGGCGACGGGGGTGAAGAACGTGACCGCGGCGTTGTTGACCAGGATGTCGGCCTTGCCGAAGCGGTCGAGGACCTGCTTCACCAGACGAGTTCTGTCGTCGGGGATCGAGAGGTCGGCGGCGAAGGGCTCGGCGGTGCCGCCGGCGTCGCGGATGCGGCCGACCGTGTCGCGGAGGGTGCCCGGCAGGCGGCTGGTGCCTTCTTCCAGGGTGCGGGCGGTGACCGCCACCTGTGCGCCTGCCGCGCCGAACGCCTCCGCGATCGCGGCTCCGATGCCCCTGCTGGCTCCGGTGACGATCGCGACTCGCCCGTCGAGTTCGCCCATGGCCACTCCCTATTTTAGAACAATGTTCTGAAATAGAGCTTCTGCCTGGGCGGCGCGGGGTGTCAAGGGGTCAGGAGGGAACGGCCCAGCTCGTACGCCTCCGTCAGGTCGCCGCCCCGGTAGCTGAGCGCGGCCAGGTCGGCGAGGTGGTGGTCGGCGTTCACCGCGACCGTGTTCGTCAGGCGGCGGAACAGCGGCGCGTCCGACATGGAGTCGCCGTAGGCGACGCACCGCTCGTACGGCAGACCGAAGCGCACCCGCAACTCCTCGGTGATGTCGACCTTGTCGGCCGGGGTGAGGATGGCGGCGGGGTCGAGCGGTTCGGCGAACGGCGGCGCCGGGAACCGGGACGCCACCACCTCGTCGAAGCCCAGGTCGAGCAGGTGGCGGGCGAAGAAGTCCGGCGACATGGTGATGACGGCGGAGCGCTCGCCCCGTTCGCGGATGTCGCGGCAGACCTGCTCGATGCCGTTCAGCCACGGGCTGGCCGCGAACGCCTCGGCCACGGCGGCCTGCGTCAGCTCGCGCCACAGCTCGTGGATGGCGGCGGCGAAGCCCCGCGTGTCGATCTCGCCGGCCGCGAACCTGGCCTCCAGCTCGACCAGGTCGTCGTACGTGCCGAGCCGGCGGGCGATCTGCAGGCTGGCCGAAGAGCCGGTGAGCAGCGTGCCGTCCATGTCGAACACGTGCAGGGACGCCGCCCGCGTCCCCCCGTCAGTCTCGTGCCGCACGTTCCCCGTCCCGCCCCGTCCCGCTCGTCGTGTTCCGGGAGGAAGCGTATCCAAGGCGTCGAAGTCATCGGATCTCGCGCAGGAACCGCTCGATCGCGCGCCGGGTGATCTGCCTGCCGCCCGCCCTGGACGAGCAGGGTAGGCGGGAGCCCGCGGCGCCGTAGCGTCCGGCGTTGCGCGGCGACCCAGCCCAGCGCGCACTTCACACCCCCTGGCGTCGTCCGCCAGTCAGCGGCCGGTTCCAGCCGATATTCGGTTGCTCATGCGGGTATCGGCGGCTACACATCGACAGATGGGCGTCTCATCGCTGTCCGACGGTGTCGTCACCCTTTCGCCGCTGTGCCTGGACGATCTCGATGCGCATCTGGCCGGTGAGGATGATCAGCTTGTACGGTGGCTCAACGGCGGGCCGAGCAACCGGGCCGACACCGAGGAGTACATACGGGGCTGCATGGAGCTGTGGGCCGCCAAGGGCCCGCATCGCGCCTTCGGGATCCACGTCGTCGGCCATCAAGACCTGGTGGGCACCATGGACGTGCGTTTCGGGACGGAGGAGCTGCCCGATGACCAGGTGAACCTCGCCTACGGGCTCTATCCGCGGTGGCGGGGACGCGGCCTGGCCACCCGCGCGGTCCACCTGGCCTGCCGGTTCGCGGCCTCGGAAGGGGCGACACGGGCGTTGATCCGGGCGGAGCCGGAGAACGCCCCGTCCATCGCCGTCGCCCGGCGGTCCGGCTTCCGGTACGTCAGGCGGAGCCAGGACGAGGACGGCACCTGGTACGACCACTACGTCCGTGATCTGTGAGGACACGTCTGGCCCAGGCCAGTTCCAGCTTGCCCGCCGGGGAGCGGGGGAGGGCGGGGCGGAGGAGGATGTGGCGGGGGACCTTGTAGCCGGCCAGGTCTTTTCGGGCCCACGCGTGGAGAACGTCCTCGGTCAGGGTCGGGCTTGTGGTGGCCACGACCGCCGCGACGCGTTCGCCCCACGTCTCGTCCGGCAGGCCCACCACCACGCAGTCGGTCACGTCGGGGTGGGTGAGCAGGGCGGTCTCGACCTCCTGCGGGTAGACCTTCTCGCCGCCGGTGTTGATCACGGAGGAGCCACGGCCGAGGAAGCGGATCGCGCCGTCCGCCTCCAGCCGTGCCAGGTCGCCGGGGATCGCGTGGCGGACGCCGTCGATGACGCGGTACGTGGCCGCCGTCCTGGCCGGGTCGCCGTGATAGCCGAGGGGCATCGGGCCCGCGTACGCGAGCACGCCCGTCTCGTCGCTGCCCGGGGTGAGCCGCCGGCCGTCCGGGGTGATGACCTTGGTGCCTGGTACGGGGAAGAAACGGGCGGGCAGGTCGGCGGCCGACGACGTGACCGCGAAGGCGAACGGCCCGCCCTCGCTGGAGGCGATCGCGTCGAAGATCGTGACGTCGGCGCGTTCGTGGAGGACCTGTTTGAGGTCGTCGCTCAGTGCGGTGCCCGAGCTGATCAGGGAGGTGAGCGAGCTCAGGTCGTAGGACCGTCCTGCCTGGAGTTCGGCCACCAGCGGGGCGCAGACCGCGTTGCCCGCCACGATCACCGTACGCACGCGCCGCTCCGCCACCGTCTCCCAGACGTGCCGCGCGTCGAGCCCGCCCGGCCGCGTGGTCACCACCCGGCCACCGGTCAGCAGGGCGCCCATCGCGTTGAACAGGCCGGTGGCGTGCATGAGCGGCGCGACCGGGAGCGTCACCGGCGCTCGCCCGTCCTTGCGCGCCGCCACCGCGATCTCCACGGCCTCCTCCAGCGTGGCGGGCAGCCCCTGTACGCCGAGCGGGCCGAAGACCGGGACCGCCAGGGAGTGCAGCAGGTCCGCCAGCCGCCACACCACCCCCTTGGGGCGGCCCGTGGTGCCGCCGGTGTAGAGGAACAGCTGGTCGGAGCCAGGACGCGGCTCCGCCGGTCTTGGTGGCGTGGTCGCGATCAGGTCGTCCAAGCCGGCAGACATCCGGCCGGGAACGTCGAGGAGTATCTGTTCGTGCGCCGCCGCTCGGCCGGGGCGATCAACCCGTACGAGCAGGCGCAGGGTGGGCACGGTCCTGACCGCCTCCTCGACCCCGGTGGCGAGCGACCCGCTGAACACGATCGCCTCCGCGCCGGCATCCGTCAGCAGCCCCGACAGCTCCTTACCGGTGTAGCGGTAGTTGGCGTTGACCGGCACCGCGCCGATCTTCAGCGCGGCGAACACGGTCACCAGGTAAGCGGCCCCGTTGTGCAGATAACAGGCCACCCGGCCGCCAGGTCCCACCCCCGCCCTCACCAGCGCCTCCGCCAGCCGCGCCGCCCGGTCGTCGAACTCGGCGTACGTCAGCTCCCTGCCCGGCTCCTGGACCGCCACCGCGCCGGGCAACCTGCGGGCGACGGCTTCCCAGATCGTGGCGAAGGAGACGTCCATCAGCATCGTCCTCGACTCGGACCGGGGCGGGACCGCGCCTGCCGTAGGCGCGACGGACCCACGGTAGGCGCGGCGCCGCGTCCAGGGACACAGGCGGATGCCCGGTGCGGGACACGACAAATGACGTACCCGGCGTTCAGGTGAGGCGTACCTCGTCGGTCTCGCCGTCCGACAGGAACGACGCCAGCGCCTGCCCCTCCTCGACCAGCTCGGCCCGCTCGGCCGCCGTGAGATCGCGCAGAGGGGTGACGACCACCGCGCCCGCATCGCGGGCGGTGATCCAGGTGGCGGACACCCGGCCGTCCACGAGGACCACGCGGGCTCCGCTGACCGACAGGTTCCGGTGGGCGTCGTCGATGATCCGCGTACGGTCGTCGTAGCCGAGGATCGCGTTGTCGAAGGCGGGCAGGAAGCGTACGGGGGCGGGCGTGTCCGGGTCGGGGAGCGGCGCGTCCGGCAGGTCGAGCAGCAATCGCCCGCGCTCGTCCTTGAACGTGACCAGCTCGTCCCGCACCGCGGCGACCGCGGCAGGCAGCCCGGTCAGGCCGCACCAGGCGCGCAGATCAGCTGAGGCGGCGGGGCCGTAGGCGGCGAGGTAGCGACGGACGAGCTGCCGGCCCACGAGGTCGGAGCCGTCGGCGGGCAGCGGCTCGATCTCCTTGCCCAGCCACGACTCCAGCAGCGCGTTCCGCACCCCCGCCGTGGTCCGCCACAGCCCGCGCGGCGGCAGCTGCACCACCGGGACCAGCGCGGCCATCGCCAGCTCGCCCAGCGGCCGCGGGCCGGGGTCGGGCCAGCGCTCGGCGAGCGCGCGTCCCATCTCGCCCATCGAGCGCGGCTCGCCGTCCGCCATGATCTCGATGGCCGCTTCGCGCAGCTTCTCCACGTCGACGCCGGCCAGCTCCCGCCGGTACGTGGTCAGCACCTTCTGCCGCAGCATCGCGTCATGGCGGGCCCGCCAGGCCAGGGCGTCCTCGGCGGTGACGAGGTGCACGGTCCTGCGCATGAGGTGGACGCGGACGACCTGCCGTCCCGTCAGCAGGTCCGACAGCGCCTCAGGGCGGAACGGGGACAACCGCGACCAGAGCCCCACGAACGGCTCCTGCGGCTCCTGCGCCTGCAGCCCGCACAGGTGCGCGACCGCGTCGAGGGCCGGTACGGCGGCCCGTTCGAGCAGGGACTGCCGGGCCAGCGTGGCGCGGTTGAGCGCCCGCGTGCTGAGAACGACCATGAGCATCCTTCTGGGGGTACGAGATCGGCGCTGCACCGGCAACACTCGCAGGGATTGCGGCCAGTTCGTGGCCGCTTCTGGAGCGCCGCTGATCCTGGCAGGAGAAGGGGACAGGATGTGGCCGCTACTGCGGGCATCATGGCAGGCATGCACAAGACCTCCGCCCGCCTGCTGGCCCTGCTCTCCCTGCTGCAGTCCCGCCGCGACTGGCCGGGGGCGCTGCTGGCCGAGCGGCTGGACGTCAGCCCGCGTACCGTCCGGCGCGACGTCGACCGGCTGCGCGAGCTGGGCTATCCCATCGTGACCTTCAAGGGGCCCGACGGCGGCTATCGGCTGGGGGCGGGTGCGCAGTTGCCGCCGTTGTTGTTCGACGACGAGCAGGCGGTGGCGGTGGCCGTCGCGCTCCAGCTCGCCACCGCCGCCGGCGCGGGCATCGAGGAGGCCGCGGCGCGGGCGCTCACCACCGTGCGGCAGGTCATGCCGTCCCGGCTGCGCCGCCGCATCGACACCGTACGCGTCACCGCCGTCGGACGCCCCGCCGACCGGCCCGCCCCGACCGTGGACACCGGCGTGCTCATGGCCGTCAGCGCCGCCGTCCACGACCACGAGGTCCTCCGCTTCGGCTACCGCTCCGCCGAAGAGGAGGTGCTGCGGCGGGTGGAGCCGCATCATCTCGTCGCCTGGGGCGGGCGCTGGTATCTCGTCGCCTGGGACCTCGACCGCGACGACTGGCGGACGTTCCGCGCCGACCGCATCACCCCGCGCACCCCGAACGGCCCCCGCTTCACCCCGCGCGAGCTGCCCGGCGGTGACGTGGCCGCCTTCGTGGCCGCCCGCTTCCGCGGCGCCCCCGACCCGGGTCCCACATCGGGGGCGGACTGGCCGTGCCGGGGTGAGGTGATTCTCGATCTGCCCGCCGACGTCGTGTCCCAGTACACCCGCGAAGGTCTGGTCGAGGCGCTCGGGCCGGATCGGTGCCGGCTCGTCCTGGGTTCGTGGTCGTGGCCGGGGCTGGCGGCGGCGCTCGGCAGGTTCGACGCCGACATCGAGGTCGTCGGGCCGCCCGAGCTGAAGGCCGCCTTCGCCCACCTCGCCGAACGCTTCTCCCGCGCGGCGGCATCATAGATACATGCTTGCATCCAAGCCTGCTAATCTGGACATATGCCCGAAACCGCCAAGCGGCCGTCCGCTGCTCACACCGCGTACACCGTCACGAAGGAGCTGATCCTCTCCGGCGAGCTGCCCGGTGGCAGCCTCATCAGTGAGGGGGAGATCGCCGAGCGCGTACGCGTGAGCAGGACGCCCGTGCGTGAGGCGTTCCTGCGGCTGGAATCGGAGGAGCTGCTGGCGTTGCATCCCAAGCGCGGCGCGGTGGTCGTGCCGGTGCCGCCGGGGGAGGCGGCCGATGTGCTGGAGTTGCGCCTCGCCCTGGAACGTTCCGCCGCCGAGCGCATCGCCAGGAACGGTCTGCCCGGCGAGTACGACCAGCGGATGCGCGACCTGCTGACCCGGCAGCGCGACCTCGCGGCGGCGGCCGACGTCGGCGGGTTCGCCGAGGCGGACGAGGCGTTCCACCGGTGCATCGTCGAGGCGTCGGGCAACCGGCTGGCCGGCCGCTTCTACGCCACCCTCGGCGACCGTCAGCGCCGCATGAGCATCTCGGCCCTGCGGCTGCGTCCCGAGCGGCTGCCGCTGCTGGCGGGCGAGCACGAGACCCTCCGTGAGCATCTGCGTGCCGGCGACACCGCCGCCTTCGCCGCCGCCCTCGAGGCCCACCTGACAGCCACCCACGGCACCCCGCACTGACCCTTCACCCCTGCTCGTCACGACCTCGAAAGTTCCTCCTTCATGCTCGAAACCCAGCCGGCCGCCCGCCGCACGTTCTCCTGGCGGGTCGTGGCGGCGGCGATGCTCCTGTGCGGGTGGGGCGGTAACCAGTTCACGCCGCTGCTGCTCATGTACCGCCGCCTCGGTGGCTACTCCACGCTCGACGTGGACGCCTTCCTCGGCGCGTACGTTGTCGGCCTCGTCCCCGGCCTCCTCCTGGCCGGCCCGGTGTCGGACCGGCGCGGCCGGCGTCCCGTGCTCGTGGCGGGCACGGCGGCGTCGGCGCTGGCGAGCCTCGTGCTGTGCTTCGGCGCCCAGAGCGCGTGGGCGATCTACGCGGGCCGGCTGATCGCCGGGGTGGCGGTGGGCATCGCGATGGCGGTGGGCAGCAGCTGGGTGAAGGAGCTGTCAGCGGGCGAGGACGGCGCACTGCCCGCCAGGCGCGCCTCGCTGTGCCAGACGGCCGGGTTCGGGCTGGGCGCGGGGGTGGCGGGCGCGCTGGCCCAGTGGGGTCCGTGGCCGATGGTCAGCCCGTACGTCGTGCACGTGCTCCTCACCGCGGCCGTCCCCGTGCTGCTGCTGCGCGTGCCCGAGACGCGCGCCCCCAGCCCGGACCCGGCGGGGCTGCCGGCGAAGCTGGTGGACGACCTGCGCGTGCCGGCCCCGGCGCGGCGGCGGTTCTGGCTGGTGGTGCTGCCGATGGCGCCGTGGGTGTTCGGGGCGGCCGGGCTGGCGTACGCGGTGATGCCGCAGCTCGTGGAGACCCGCGTGGGGGAGTGGGGCCTGGCGTACGCGACGGGCCTGACCGTGCTGATGCTCGGCATGGGCGTGGCCGTCCAGCCGGTGGCCAAGAGACTGCGCGGGCGCGCGCCGGTCGCGGCCATGAGCGTGATGCTGGCCGGTGCCGCGTTGTGCGCCGCGGACGCGGTGCTGCTGTCGCCGTGGCTGGCCGCCGCCGCGGCGGCCGTGCTCGGCATGGGGTACGGGATCGCGGTCGTGTCGGGGCTGCTGGAGATTCAGCGCATGGCCGGCGCGGACGACCTGGCCGGCCTGACGGGGGTCTACTACATGCTGGCGTACACGGGATTCCTGCTTCCTGCCCTGCTGGCCGGATTGTCGGCGTGGCTGTCGTACCCGATCATGCTGGCGGCGGTGGCCGGCGTGGCGCTGATCTGCCTCGCGGTGGTCGCGACCGGCGTGAGAGTGACCGCGCGGGCCTAGCCGGAGCGATAGAAGCAGGCCGAGCCCGCGACAGCGCAACGTCACCGATGGTTACGGTGAGTAATGTTGCGGAGGGTAATCACAGCAGGTGCGCGGCGTCACGCCGTGCTTCTGTTCCCTGATCCATGGAGGTATCCATGCGCCCATCCCCTCGTAGCATCGCCGTGGTCGCCGCTCTGGCGGGCGGCTTCCTGATGGCGGCGCCGGCCGCGCACGCCATAGTCGACCCTGCCAAGATCAACGTGCTCGAGTCGCTCCAGAAGACCGACCCGGTCGTGATGGCCAACTGCGCCACCGGCACCGTCGCCGACCCCGTCGGGGCCGTCGTCATCCCACCCGAAGTCCCCCTCGCCGGCTGCCTGACCCTCTGAACGCGCCGGAACGGGACCCCCGCCGCGGGGTCCCGTTCCGCGTCCGGACCCCGAAGGCGGAGTGACCAGATCCCGGCTTGTACACTCTTGGCGTTTCTTGGGGGAATCGGGGGAATCGCGCGTGCCGCTGGAGCAGGTCCTTCTGTTGCTGACCGCGGCGGCCGGAGCCGGGTGGATCGACGCCGTCGTGGGCGGCGGCGGGCTGCTGCAACTCCCCGCCATCCTGGTCACTGGGATGCCGCCGGTCGAGGCGATGGCCACCAACAAGCTGTCGTCGGTGTTCGGCACCACCTCCGCCGCCGTCGCCTACGCGCGCTCCACCAAGGTCGACCGCCAGGTCGCGATCCCCGGGGCGGCCATGGCCATGGTGAGCGCCGGGCTCGGAGCGTGGGCGGCGGCGTCCATCTCGGCCGAGGTGCTGCGGCCCGCCGTCATGGTGGTGCTGGTCGCGGTCGCGGTGTTCGTGACGTTGCGGCCCGGCATGGGCGCGGTGCCGGTGCCGCACCTGCGCACCCCGTCCCGCGTGGTGGCGGCGGTGGCCGCGGCCGGGGTCGGCATAGCCTTCTACGACGGGATCATGGGGCCGGGGACGGGAACGTTCCTCATCATCGCCTTCACCACCATCCTCGGGCTGGACTTCGTCTCCGCGTCCGCCTCCGCGAAGATCATCAACATCGGCACGAACGTCGGCGCGCTGGCCGTGTTCGCGGTGCAGGGGCACGTGCAGTGGGCGCTCGGCCTCGGCATGGCGGTGTGCAACGTGGCGGGGGCGCAGTTCGGGGCGCGGACGGCACTCAAGCGGGGCACGGCGTTCGTCCGGATCGTGCTGCTGGTCGTGGTCGTGGCCATGGTGATCAGGCTCGGCTGGCAGCAGTTCGCCTGACCCGCACTCGGGGGCCGGTGGCGCGTACCCGCCGCAAATAGAATGGCCGGCATGCGCGCCAGCCGCCTGCTCTCGCTGCTTCTGCTCCTGCAGACGCGCGGCCGCATGACGGCCTCCGAGATCGCGGACGAGCTCGAGGTGTCCGTACGCACGGTCTACCGCGACGTCGAGGCCCTGTCGGCGGCCGGCGTCCCGGTCTACTCCGACCGCGGCCCCGCGGGCGGCTACCAGCTGCTCGACGGCTACCGCACCCGGCTCAACGGCCTGACCGCCGAGGAGGCGTCCGCGCTCTTCCTGGCCGGCCTGCCGGGGCCGGCCGCCGAGCTGGGCCTGGGCGAGTTCGCGGCCAACGCCGAGCTGAAGCTGCTGGCCGCGCTGCCGCCGGAGCCGCGCTCGCAGGCCGCGAGCATGCGCGAGCGGTTCCTGCTCGACGTGCCCGGCTGGTACCGCTCCGCCGACGACGTGCCGCACCTGAGCGAGGTGGCCGAGGCCGTCTGGGACCAGCGGCCGCTGCACATGACCTACCGGCGGTGGGGCAAGCAGGAGGTCGACCGCGTCATCCATCCGTACGGGCTGGTGCTCAAGGGCGGCTCCTGGTACCTCGTGGCCGCCCCGCCCGGGGGCTCGCCGCGCACGTACCGGGTGGCGCGCATCCTGACCCTGGAGACGATGCCGGGACGTTTCGCCAGGCCGGAGGGGTTCGAGCTGGCCACGTTCTGGCGGGAGTACGCCCGGGAGTTCCGCGAGCGGATGTACACCGCCGAGGCCGTCATCAAGCTCGCACCCGGGCGGGGCGACCTGCTGGCGTACACGATGGGCGCGGACGTCGTCGGCGCCGCGCTCGCCGCGGCCGAGGAGCCCGACCCCGAGGGCTGGCTGACGCTCACCGTCCCGGTCGAGTCGCTGACGCACGCCCGATGGCTGCTGCTGCGCATGGGCGCCGACGTCGAGGTGCTCGGCCCGCCCGAGCTGCGCACGCTGATGAGCGAAGCCGTCACGGACCTGGCCAAACTGTACGGCTGACGCCCGCGGCGAAAATGAGGCGACACCCCGCCGCGGGTTCTGTCAGCATCCCCGCATGTACCTTCTCGCTTTCATCGGCGCGTGCGTCCTGGTGGCCATGGCGCCCGGGGTCAGCACGGCCGTCATCCTGCGGCAGACCCTGCGCTCGGGCCGCGGCTCCGGTGTGGCGGCCACGCTGGGCAACGAGACCGGCATCCTGCTGTGGGGCCTGGCCGCCGCGTTCGGCCTGTCCGCGCTGGTCGTGGCCTCGCAACTGGCCTACGACGTCATGCGCGTCACCGGCGCGGTCGTGCTCGTCGTGATGGGCGCGCAGGCGCTGTGGCAGGCGAGGAAGCCGTTGCCGGTCACCGCCGTCGAGGGGGATGCGGTGGCGGGCCGGCGCGGCGCGTACCTGGCGGGGCTCGGCACCTGCCTGGCCAACCCGAAGGCGGCGGTGTTCGCGATGTCGTTCCTGCCGCAGTTCGTCCCGGCGGGCCAGGACGTGCCGATCACCCTCGTCACGCTCGCCGTCGTGTGGGTGGCGGTGGACGTGCTCTGGTACCTGGTGCTCATCTGGGCCGTCGCCCAGGCCAAGGCGTGGCTGGGCCGCCCGTCGGTCAAGCGGCGCCTCGAGCAGATCTCCGGCGTGGTGCTGATCGGCCTCGGCGTGCGGATGGCGGTGGAGTCCCGATGACGATCTGGTACGACGAGCGCGGCGCCGGCGAGCCGGTGGTGCTGCTGCACTCGACGGCGGCCGACTCCGGCATGTGGGACGCCCAGGAAGAGGCGCTGGCCGACCGCTTCCGCGTGATCAAGGTGGACTTCCGCGGCTACGGCCGCAGCCCCTACCGCTCCGACGGCCCCTACAGCGACGCCGGCGACGTCGCCAAGGTGCTGGCCGCGATCGGCGTCAGCAGGGCGGCGCTGGTCGGGTCGTCAGGCGGCGGCCGGGTGGCGCTGGAGCTGGCGGCGGCCGGGCTCGCCGGGCGGCTGGTGCTGCTCAACCCGCTCTCGACGCTGGAGCCGACGCCCGACCTGCGGGCCTACTGGCAGGAGGAGAACCGCCTGCTGGAGGAGGGCGACGTGCGGGGCGCGGCCGAGCTCAACGCCCGCACCCTGCTCGGCCCCGACGCGGGCCAGGAGGCGTGGGACAAGGTGGTGGCGATGCAGCGGCACGCGTTCGAGGTGCAGCTCGCCGCCGACCCCGAGCCCGAGCAGGTCGAAGGCGAGTTCTCCCCGGCCGGCATCGAGGTGCCCGCGCTGGTGGTGGCCGGCGGGCACGACCTGCCGTACTTCCGCGACAGCGCCCGCCACCTGGCCGCCGAGCTGCCCCAGGCGCGGCTGCTGGAGCTGGAGTGGGCCGGGCATCTGCCGGCGCTCGAACGTCCTGAGGAGATCAACGCGCTGCTGCTGGATTACCTTTAGTGCATGACGAACGACCTGGCGACCCTCATGAGGCAGGCACAGGACGACGATCCGCTGCTGGCCCTGCACGCCACGACCGCGTTGCGGCGCGAGATCGAGCGCCTGGAGGCGGTCCAGGTGCGGCGGGCCCGGGTCGCCGGGCTCGCCTGGTCGCAGATCGCCGACGCGATCGGGGTGAGCAAGCAGGCGGTCCACAAGAAGTACGGCCGCCGCTAGCCGTCGTGACCTCTGGCGCCGGCGAGCCGGGCGATCAGAGCGACGTGGAAGTGGCGAACCTCGCCGCCGGAGATGCGCGGCGGCGTCGGCAGCGGTGATGATCCATCTGGACTCGAAGGGGCGCAGGTCAGGCGTGGTGCGCCGGCCCGAGCGAGGGTGAGGTGGCCCAGGCATGGCGGCCTCCCGATCACGGCGTGCTAAGTTGGCCGCATGACTAACTTGGTCGATCGGCCAAAATCTTCGCGAGGGGATCGGCGGCGTGAGCAGCTCGTGGAGGCCGGCCTGGCGCTCCTGAGTGAGCACGGCTGGCCCGGCATCACGGCGCGTGCCGTCGCCGAGCGGGCCGGGACCAATGCCGGGCTGATCCACTATCACTTCGGCGGCCTGCCCGGCCTGCACGCGGCGATCTTCCGGCGCGGCACGGACCTGCTCGTCAACCCGCTCGTCGATGAGCTGCTGGCCGCGGAGGACGAGCGAGCCGCGCTTGACGCGATCCGCATGCTGCTGCCGCGGACCGCCGCCGACGAGCCCGCGTCCCGGCCGGCGGCGGACGGCGTGCCCGCATCCGGGCCGGTCGCCGGCGACGAGGACGGCTCCCGGCTGGCCGCCGAGCTGATCATCGGAGCGACGCGCGATCCCGCGCTCGGCGCCATGCTGCGCGATGAGCTTCGCCGTGCCAGGCAGCACATCGCCGATCGGTTGCGGGTCCGGCATCCCGGCTGGGCGGCCGGCCACGCGGCCGGGGTGGCGACGCTGATCGTCGCCGCGATCGACGGGCTGATGCTGCATCGCATGATCGACGGGGAGTTGCCCGTCGGCGAGGCACTGGATGTGGCGCAGGGGCTGCTTCCCGTGGAGGAGAGATGAGCGGTGGGGTGAGCGCTCTCGACCCGCCTGCTTGCCGGAGGAAAGGCGGGAGAGTGCTCATCAGCGGGGCCGGGATCGCCGGGCTCACGCTGGCCTACTGGCTGCGGCGCCGCGGGTTCGAGCCGGTGGTCGTGGAGCGCGCGCCACACGGCCGCCTGGGCGGCTACGGGGTCGACTTCTTCGGCAGCGGTTACGACGTCGCGGCTCGCATGGGCATTCTCGACCGGCTGACCCCGCACCGGCTACCGGTCGACGCGGTCGAGTTCGTCGACGCCTCAGGACGGTCCTCGGCCCGGTTGCCGGCTGAGCTGCTGGAGCGGGTCATCAGGGGGCCGCACCTGCCACTGATGCACACCACACTGGAAGGCGCCCTGCTCGACGCCGTGGACGGTGAGGTGGAGATCCGCTTCGCGGACAGTGTCGCCGACGTCCGCGACACCGGCGGCGCGGTCGAGGTCGCCTTCGCCGGCGGTGGCCGTGAGCGGTTCGACCTGCTGGTGGGGGCCGACGGCATCCATTCGCGGACGCGGGAGCTCGTGTTCGGCCCTGAGTCGCGGTTCGTGCACCCGCTCGGTACGCGGCTGGCGTCCTACCCGGTGCCCGACCGTTACGGCTGGGGCCGGGTACGCGCCCACTACACCGAGCCCGGCCGCCAGACCGTCCTCTATCCGAGCGGCGAGCCCGGCACCCTGGTCGCCCTGCTGCTGTTCCGCGCGCCGCGTGGCGGAGGCGTCCCGCGTGAGCAGCGGGCGGGCCTGCTGCGGGAGCGGTTCGCCGGCGCGGGCTGGCTCACGCCGGCGCTGCTCGCCGACGCACCCGCCGGCGATTCGATCTTCATGGACGAGATGGCCCAGGTCATGATGCCTGTCTGGCACCGCGGCCGGGTCGCTCTGATAGGGGACGCCTGCGGCTGCATGACCATGGTGTCGGCTCAGGGCGTCTCCATGGCGATGGCCGGGGCGTACGCGCTGGCCGAGGCGCTGGCCGAAGAGCCGGGCCACGAGCGCGCGTTCGCCCGGTACGAGGCCAGGATGCGTCCCGAGGTGCGGCGACGCCAGCGCAACGCCCTGCTGTTCGCCCGCATGCTGCTGCCCTCCGGCCGCGCGGGGTTGGCCGTGCAGGGACTCGCCAACCGGATCATCACCCGTCAGGCGTTCGCGCCCGTGCTGCGCCGGCAGTTCGGCGCGGGGAGCGTCCTGCCGCCCGCGACCACCCGAGGAAGGTGACGTCATGGAGATCGTCAAGAGGCCGGCACCGCCGACCGGGCTGCGCCGCAAGCTGTGGCGGCTGCCCATCCTGCTCTACCGGCTCGGCCTGGGCGCCCTGCTGGGCGGCCGGGTCATGCTGCTCAACCACGTCGGCAGGGTGTCCGGACTGCCGCGCCAGGTCGTCATCGAGGTCGTCGAGCACGACGAGAACGGTTACGTGGCCGCCTCGGGGTTCGGCGTCAAGGCCGACTGGTATCGCAACGTCACCGCCTCCCCCGAGGTGACGATCCAGGTCGGCGGACGCGTCCACCCGGTGACGGCCGTTCCGCTGCCGGCCGAGGCGGGGGCCGTCATCATGGCCCGCTACGCGTCCCAGCATCCGACCGCCGCCCGGCGGCTGTGCAAGCTCATGGGCTACGCCGTCGACGAAAGCCAGGACGACTACCACGAGGTGGGGAAGCACATCCCGTTCGTCAGGTTCGTCCCGCGCTAGCTCGGGCGGGCGCGGTCTCCTGCCGGGTTCGCGGGAGTGATCGCGCTCAGCCTCGGGCGTTCGGGCGGCGATGGCCCAGGGCGTGGGCAGGCCGTTCACCGGGCAGCTCACCGGTGACCGTGGCCACCGCCTCCAGGATCCGGTCCACCTGGGCGGTGGTGTGGGCGGCGGTGACGCTGAGGCGGATCAGCGGCTGCTCGCCCGGCACGCCCGGTGGCAGCATCACGTTCGCCAGCACGCCCTTCTCCAGCAGCTTCGCCCAGAAGCGGCAGCACGTCAGCGCGTCCGCCATCGGCAGCGCCACCGTGGGGGTGCCGCCGGGCGGGATCGCGTAGCCGAGCCTGGTCAGGCCGGCGCGCAGCCGGTCCGCCGCCGCCAACACCGCCCTGCGGCGCTGCGGCTCCGTACGGATGATGTCGAGCGCCGCCAGCGCCGCGGCCGTGCAGGACGGCGGCAGCGACGCCGAGAACAGCGCCGCCCGCGCGCTGTGCCGCAGGTAGTCGACCACGTGCCGGGGCCCCGCCACCGCGCCGCCCAGCGTGCCGAAACACTTCGAGAACGTCACCGTCTGCACGTCCACCGCCGCGCCCAGGCCGAAGTGCTCGGCCGCGCCCCGTCCGCCCGCGCCCAGCAGGCCCGCGTCGTGCGCGCTGTCCAGCACCACCCGCGCACCGTGCCGCTGCGCGTGCTTGGCGACGCCCGGCAGGTCGCACAGATCGCCGCCCACCGAGAACATGCCCTCGGTGAGCACCATCGCCCCGCGATCGTCGCCCACCTCCTCAAGCAGCGTCTCCAGGTGCGCCATGTCGTTGTGCCGGTAGCGCCGCAGCTCGGCCTGCCCCAGCCGGGCCGCGTCGATGAGCGAGGCGTGCATGTGCCGGTCGGCCACCACCACGTCATGCGGCCCGAACAGCGCGCTCAGCGCCAGGTTCGCCTGATAGCCGGTGGAGACCACCATCGCCGCCTCGTGCCCGAGGAACGCCGCCAGCTCCCGCTCAAGCCGTTCGTGCAGAGCCAGCGTGCCGTTGAGCACCCGCGAGCCCGAGTTGCCCGCACCCAGCTCCTCCATCGCCGCCACGCCCGCCGCCGCCAGCCGCGGGTCGCCCGACAGCGCCAGATAGTCGTTGGAGCCCGCCAGCAGCACCCGCCGCCCCGCCGCGACCACCTCGCCGCCGCCGAGCCTGCCCTCCACCGGCAGATAGAAGGGATAGACGCCGGCCGCGACCACCGCCTCGACCTCCTGGGGGAGCCGGCATTTCGTGAACGGGTCTCTCCGCCCCACGCACTTCACCTCGGATGGCCGTAGCTGACAGTGTCCGGTCGTAAGGGTAGAGTAATCGCCGCTGATCCGGTTCCCGGGCACGTCCCCGCCGGCCGGTCCGCCTCCCGCATGCCCCCAGACACCCCGACAAGGACGTACGCATGACCGAGGAAGAGATCTTCCAGCAACTGCGCACCATCTGCGCCCGGATCCTGTCGGTGGATCCCGCGCGCATCACCGCCGACACCGACCTGCGCCAGGAGCTCGACGCCGACAGCCTCGACATGGCCGAGCTGGCCGCCGCCAGCGAAGACCGCTTCCACGTCACCGTCGACCTCGACACCGCCAAGCAGGCGCGCACCCTGGCCGACATGGCCGGGCTGGTCCACGCCGGGGCGCGGGTCGGCTGATGGGCGCGCGGGTCCGCGTCGCGGTCACCGGGCTCGGCGTGCGTACGGCGGCGGGCAACGACCTGGCCGGGTTCTGGCGGACGCTGGTCGAGGGGCGGTCCACGGCACGCACGATCACCTCGTTCGACGCCGGTGAGCTGCCCGTCGGGTTCGCCTGCCAGGTGCCCGCCTTCGACCCGGCCCCCTACGTCACGGGCAAGGAGGCCCGGCGCATGGACCGCGCGACGCTGCTCGCCGTGTGCGCCGCCGCCGACGCGCTGGCCGACGCGGGCGGGCCGCACGTGCCGCCCGAGCGGCGCGCGGTCGTCACCGGCACCGCGCTCGGCGGCACCGAGACCTCCGAGGCCGCGCTGCTCGGCGGCGGCCAGCCCGGCGCCCTCTACGTGCCGCGGACGATGCCCAACGCCTCCGCCGCGTTCGTCAGCATGCGCCACGACATCCTCGGGCCCAGCATGACCGTCTCCACCGCGTGCGCCTCCGGCGGCCACACCGTCGGCGAGGGGCTGCGGCTGCTGCGCGACGGCTCCGCCGACCTCGTCGTGGCCGGGGGCACCGAGGCGTGCGTGTCACCGACCATCCTGCTCGCCTTCCACCGCTGCGGCGCGCTGTCCCAGCGCGGCCACGAGCCCGAGCGCGCCTCCCGCCCGTTCGACGCCGCCCGTGACGGGTTCGTGCTCGCCGAGGGCGCCGCGTTCGTCGTGCTGGAGCGTCTCGACGACGCCGTACGCCGCGGCGCCCGCGTCTACGCCGAGCTGGCCGGCTACGGCCGCACCTCCGACGCCCACCACCTCACCTCGCCCGATCCCAAGGGCGACGGCGCCGAACGCTGCCTGCGCCAGGCCCTGGCCGACGCCCGGCTCACCCCCGGCGACGTGGCCCACGTCAACGCCCACGGCAGCGGCACCGTGCTCAACGACGTGACCGAGGCGCGAGTGATCGCCCGCGTCTTCGGGCCGGGGCAGGTGCCGGTCACCTCCACCAAGAGCATCGTCGGTCACGCCATCGGCGCCGCCGGGGCCATCGAGGCCGTGGTCTCCGTGCTGACCCTGCACGAACGCCTCATCCACCCGACGATCAACCTCGACGTTCTGGATCCCGAGTGCGAGGTCGACGTCGTCCGCGAGCCGCGCCCGCCCGGGGCGGGGGCCGTGGTGTCCACGTCGTTCGCGTTCGGCGGCCACAACGCCGGCCTCGTGTTCACCCCGTCCTGACCGGGGTGCGGCGGGCGTTCTCGGTGCGGCTTGTCACCGCGTGCACGACCAGCGCCACCGCCAGCCCCGCGACCAGGTCCGACGCGTAGTGGTACGAGTTGTGCACCACCGCCACCGTCAACCCTGCGGCCGCGAGCCACAGCAGCCGGCTCGCGAGCCCGCGGACGTGGCGGCGCAGGGTGAGCACCGTGATCCAGGCGCCAGCCACGTGGGGTGAGGGGAAGCAGGCGCCGGGCGGGTCGAGGGCGGCCATGACGGCGTTCTGCAGCGGGGTGATCAGGTAGCCGGTGGGGCGCTGGGCGGCGTACAGCTCCGGCGGCCCCGGCGCCGGTCCTTCCAGCGGGAGCCCCATGAAACCGACGTAGCAGATGATCAGTGTGGCGAGCAGCGCGAACAGGTATCCCTCCGCGAGCTCTGTACGGCCTCGAAAGTAGAGCACCGGCGCGATCAGAAAACACCCATAAAAGGAGAAATAGCAGAACGTCACCAGCTCGGTGGTCGGCGGCATGGCCCACTCGACGACGACGGCGTTGAGGTCAACCCCGAACAGCCCCCGCTCCCAGGCGCGTACGGCATCGTCGAGAAATCGGCCATGCACGGCGAGCGCCGCCTCGGCGGCGATGGAGTAGACGACCGGCATCACGAGCAACGGCGCCATGAACCGCAGGCCCGCGACCCGCCGATCACCCGGCCACCACTGCCCGGCCCGCGCGACCACCACGAGAAAAGCGCCGCCGAGAACGCACCCGCCCAGCAAGCCCACCGCACCCGGCAACCGCTCGTGGGCCAGTGCGGCAATGGTCGCCATCAACGCGAAGTAGCCGAGCAGCAGCCCTTCGACCGGCCGGATCTCCACAATGCTCCTGCCTGCGAACGGCACCCGACGCGGCGTTCGGGAGCGGTGGCGGGTCACCGGGCGGTGACCGCGGGCGTGGGTTCGGTGGCTGGGCGAGGTGTGGGCGGGTGGTGGTGTTCGTGGGCGGGCCACCAGATGCGGGGGCCCAGGTGGTGGGCCAGGGCTGGGACCAGGAACGAGCGGACCAGCACGGTGTCGATGACCACCCCTACCGCCACCAGCAGGCCGAGCTGGACCACCGGCACCAGGGGCAGGACGGTGAGGACGAAGAAGGCGGCTGCCAGCACCACGCCAGCTGCCGTGATCACGCCGCCGGTCGCGCGCAGGGCGTGCAGGGTCGCCCCGCGGGTGCCGAGGCGTGGGGTCTCCTCGCGTACGCGGGCCATCAGGAAGATGTTGTAGTCGACGCCGAACGCCACCAGGAACACGAACGCGTACAGGGCGAACGACACGTCCATCACCGGATAGCCGAGCACTTGCGTGAACAGCGCCGAGCACAGCCCGAGCGTGGCCGCGAACGACAGCACCACCGTGCCCATCAGCAGCAGCGGCGCCACCAGCGAGCGCAGCAGGACGATCAGGATCAGGCCGACGACCACCAGGATCAGCGGCACCACGAGGCGGGCGTCGGCGAGGGCGGCGTTCTTGGCGTCGAGCAGCTCGCCGGTGAACCCGCCGACCAGGGCCGCGTCGCCGGCCGCCGCGCGTACGGTCGCTCGGAGGTTCTCCACCAGGCGCTCGGCGTGCGGCGTGTTGGGCTCGGCGGCCAGCACCACGTCGTAGACCCGCCAGGGGGCGGCCGGTCCGCGCCGCACCGACACCACGCCCTCGGCCCCGCGTACGGCCCGTGCCACGGCGGCGGTGGAGCCCTGCCTGGCCAGCACCACGACGGGAGCGCTGGCCGGATAGTGCCGTCGCAGCGCGTCGTAACCCTCCACCGAGGCCGTGCGCGTGGTGAACATGTCCGACGGCGGAATGCCGGACGCGTCGAGCGTGGTCAGCCCCAGGCACATCAGCGCGAGCAGCGCCAGCGACCCCGCCCACGCGAAGGGCGCCCGCCGCCCCACGAACCCGGCCACCCGCCCCCACACCCGATCAGGCCCCACGCCGGCGCGAGCCGGCGAGAACCGGCCCGGTTGCCCGCCGAGGGTGACCTGGTGGACTACGTGCCGCGACGCGCCGGTCGGCTCGTCCGGGGCCCGGTGGCTGGAGGGGGTGTCGTGGTGGGGAATGGCGGGCCAGAAGGCTCTTCGGCCACCGAGGAGCATGAGGGCGGGGAGGAGAGTCACCATTACGGCCATCGTGATGAGGACGCCGACGGCGGCTGCGGCGCCGATCGAGCGGAGGGCGTTGGTGTCGGCGGCGGCGAGGCAGCCGACGCCGCCTGCCACCGTCAGGGCCGAGGCGACGACCGTGCGGATGCCGCTCGACAGGGCCTGCTTCAGGGCCGTTGCGGTGTCGGGGGTCATGCGGAGGCGTTCGCGGAAGCGGGCCACCAGCAGCAGCGCGTAATCCGTGGCGACGCCGAAGACCAGTACGGTGAAGACCTCCGGCGTGGCCGCGCGCAAGGTGATCCAGCCTGAGCGGGCGAGGGCGTAGATCGCGGCGGCCGAGCACAGATAGGCCGCCGCCACGGCGAGCATCGGGATCAGCCAGAGCACTGGGCTGCGGTAGACGGCCAGCAGGACCAGGAGCACCACGGTCACGCTCAGCGCCAGCAGCGTGCCGTCCACGCGGAGGAACGAGTCGGCGTAGTCGGCTGCGACCCCGCCCGCGCCGGTCACGTGGCTGACCAGGCCCGGTGGGTTGGCGGCGGCCGCGATGCCGCGCACCTGCTCGACGAGCGGGGCGATCACCACGCCGGGCCGGCCGGACAGCAGCACCGTCACCTGGAGGGCGCGCCGGTCGGCGCTGGGCAGCGGCATCGAGGAGGTGCCGACCACGTCGGGCAGGCGGGCGAACTTCCGTAGGTCATGGCGTACGGCCGCGAGGTCCGCCGGCCGCAGCGGGCCCGTGCGTTCGTAGATCACGAGGGTGGGCACCGACCGCCCGGACTGCTCGGCCACCAGGTCGAGCACCCGCGCCGACTCGACGCCCCTGGCGAGCAGGGAGGTGCCGCTGGTGACGCGGACGTCCTCGAGCGGGCCGCTCGTGAGCACGGCCACCACCGTGAGAACGACCCACCCGAGCACCACGCCTGCGGCGATTGTCCGCGCGCGTATTGTGCGAAAAAGAACCGGCAATTCCCGCCCACCCCCGGCCTTGGTACAAAGGTGCCGGCCGACACGTAGACCCTAGGTTCCCGATCCCGCTCAAACAAATTGACGCAGCGGTCTTTTATTTACGTCGGGTGGTATCAAAAGCCGACATTGAGATATTCGAGTGTGGCGGCTATTTATGGAAATTGCGGAGTGTGCGGCTTTTGTTCTCCGGCGGGTTCGCCGCTCCGCGAACGGTCCCGGCGCGTCAGGGGCGGACGCGGAGGTCGGCGAAGAGGGCCCGGTGGTCGGAGCCAGGGACGTCGAAGATCTGGGTGGCCACCGCTCCGGCGCGCGCGTCCGTCAGTACGTGGTCGATGGTGACCAGGGGCGGCAGCGAGCGTCCGTGCGGCCAGGTGGGGACGAGGCCGTTGCCGGTGGAGGCGGCGGCGTCGGTGTAGCCGGTGCCGAGGAGGTCGCGGAAGACGGCGTGGTCGAGGGTGGCGTTGAAGTCGCCGGCCAGGATCCTGGGCGGCCCCGACGTGGGCGCGGGCGGCAGGGAGGCGACGCCGGCGTGCCATTCTGGCACCGTGCGGGGCACGGGAGCCACCGGGTGCACGACGACCACCTCGACCGGCGAGCCGCCGGGCAGAGACACCTCCGCGACCGGCATGTGGTGCCCGACCGGCCGGAACAGCCCCTTCCGCTCGCGCAGGGGATGCCGGGAGTAGATGCCGCTGCCCTCGGGGCCGCGTACGTCGGGCACGCTGATGTCGTACGGCAGCAGGTCGTCGAGCCCCGCCGCGGTCAGCCGGACCTTGGCCGACCAGGTGAGCTCCTGGATGCTGAGGACGTCCACGTCGAGGCGGCGTACGAGATCGACGATGACCGCCGCGTCGCCGCGCCCGCCGTTGAGGTTGGCGGTGAGCACCCGCAGCGTACGGCCACCGGCCGGCGCCGCGCCGTCACCGAACGCGCGCGGCACCACGCACCAGGCCAGGCAGGCGCACACCACCAGCATGATCGCCGCCGCGGCCCGGCTCCTGAGCAGGACCGCGACGCCCAGCACGACCAGCGCCAGCACCGCGAAGCCGGGGGTGAAGGCGGCCATCGGCACCAGGAAGACGCCCGTCTCCAGCCCGCCGAGCCGCACCACCGTGCCGGCCGCGAACAGCACCGCCACGGCGACCGTCAGCCGCCTGCGCCACACCCGCCTGGGCCGCACCTCGGGCGCCGCCGTCTCCGCATCCTCTTGCACCAGCACGAGCGCTCAGGCTAGAGGACCATCCTTAACGTCAGATGAGGATCAACCCGCCGTACGGGCCGCGCGGCACAGGCGTCCGGCGTCGCGGCCGGCGCAGCGCGGCGAGCGGTGGCGGTGCCGGCCGCCGGCGTCAACGGTCGGCGCGGTGCCGGCGAGCAGCGGCGGTGTCGGCCGTCGGCGTGGTCGGTCGGTCGTCAGACGAGGCCCACCATGAACCCCTCGTCCTTGACGCCCCAGTAGGCGGCCGGGCGGTACTGGCGCATGGCCTGCTCGATGACCGGGATGTACTTGGGGTTCGAGCCGAGCGGCAGCCGGTAGCCGTTCTTGACGGTGTGGAACTCCCACAGGTGCTCCATCTCCGGGTGCCGCTGCCGGAAGCCGGGGTCGGCGGGGAACAGGTCGAGCCTGACCATCGTCTTGCGGAAGATGTAGTCGGCGAGCTTGACGCGGCGCTGCTGCGTACGCGAGATGCCCACCCCCGCCAGCTCCTGCCACGCCGCCGCCCAGGGCCGTCCCTGGGGGTCGTCCCAGCGCACGCCGTGGGCGTCGAAGACCAGCCGGCGCGGGCGGGTCAGCTTCTTCCAGGTGAAGACCGGGAGCAGGCCGATGAGCAGGAAGATCGCCCCCACGATGCCGACGGCCACGGCGGCGCCCGAGCCGCCCGTGGTCTGCCCGGTCAGCGCCGAGACCACGGCGAGGAGCCCGATCCCGCCCGCGACCGACGCGCCGATCACCGACTTGGTCTTGGTGTCGCGGGCCACGTCGATGATCACGGGAGGCGGCGGGGCGGATGGTCCTGGCGGGGGATAGGGCGGGTTGTGGGGGCCGTACGTCATGACATGTCACGTTAACGGGCGTGAGCAGGGGAGACGTCATGCTTCAGGGTTTCGCGAAGCGTGTCCGGGCCGCCGTACGACATCACCCGGACGGGGGAGGCGAAGAGGCCGGTCCTCCGCGAAAGTCGTGACCGCACTTCACGCCGATCTCGTCAGGAGACGATATGCGTACGTACGCACGCGCCGCCGCAGCCCTCGCCCTCACCGCCACCCTCACGACCGGCCTCGCCCCCGCCGCGAGCGCCGCCCAGGACGGCACGATCACCACCGCCTCCATCAAGGGCTGGGCGCGGATGCACTTCCCTGCTCCGGGCAACGACGTACAGGTCACGGTGGACGCGCACGGTGAGTACACCGAGCGCAGCCCCGTCTTCCCCACGCGCGCGTGGGGCACGTTCCGCATCTATCACGCGGTCGAGGAGCCGGGGAAACCTCGGATGGTGAACTGGGGCGAGCTCCAGGTCGACTGCCTGACCACCGGCGGCCCCGTCGCGACCGTCACCGGGATCCTGGTGAAGGCCGCTCCCGGCGGGCCGTGGGAGGACATGGTGGCGCGGAAGGTGCGCCTGGGCGTGAGCTTCTACGTCACCGCCAAGGGCACCGGCCGCATCGGGCTGTCGGGGGCGACCGCGCCCGGGGAGCCGCTGCTGACCAAGTGCATGGCTCCCGCCCCGGACGCGCCGGTGATCAAGGGTGGGTACGTGCTCAAGGACAAGCGGTGACGTGTTGTCTGACAGAACGTCTGCGGTGCCGAAAGTCGGTGGTCGGTAGTATCCCGGTATGAGTGATGAGCCCGTGACCGACCACAACCTCGGCTGGACGCTCGGCGTGCTGCTGCGCGCCTACCAGAGCACGGTCGTCACGGTGATCGGCGACCTGCCCCACGGCCCGCGCGGCTACCAGACGCTCGCCGCCGTGGTGAGCGGCCGGCATCCGACCCAGCTCTCCCTGGCGTCCTTCCTCGGCATCGACCGCACGGTGCTGACGTACCTCGTGGACGACCTGGTCGAGGCGGGGCTGGTGGAGCGCAGGCTCAACCCGTCCGACCGGCGGCAGCGCCGCATCGTGGCCACCGGCAAAGGCGTGAGCGTCTACGAGGACCTCGAACGCCGCGTGGGCGACGCCGAGGACCGCCTGCTCGGCGCGCTGTCGGCGGACGAGCGCGAGGCGTTCATGAGCATGTTGCGGCGGGTGGCGTGTGACGCGAGCGACATCGAGCCGGCGAGGGACCCGTGCGAGGTGGCCGAGGAGATGCTGGCCGACTGACGCGGGAATGTGCCCGACTGATCCGTGGTTGTGCAACTCGTCTGGCGCGTAGATAGTCTTCGCGACAACATATCTTGAGGAGGGCACCATGCCTGACTACGGCCACGAGCTCACGTTCGGCACCTTCATCACCCCCGCGAACTCCGCGCCGAAGGAGGTCGTCGGCCTGGCACAGGAGTCCGAGGCCGCGGGGCTCGACCTGGTCACCTTCCAGGACCACCCCTACCAATCGGGCTTCCTCGACACCTGGACGCTGCTGTCCTACGTCGCCGCCAAGACCGAACGCGTCCACCTGTCCGGCAACGTCATCAATCTGCCGCTGCGCCCGCCCGCCGTGCTCGCCCGGGCGGCGGCCAGCCTCGACCTGCTCAGTCATGGACGGTTCGAGCTGGGGCTGGGAGCAGGTGGGTTCTGGGACGCGATCGAGGCCATGGGCGGGCGCCGGCTCAGCCCTGGCCAGGCCGTGGACGCGCTCGGCGAGGCGATCGACGTCATCCGCGGGCTGTGGGAGGCGGACAACCGGTCGCTGTTCCGGGTGGACGGGACGTACTACCAGGTAGACGGGGCCAAGCGGGGGCCTGCTCCGGCGCACGACATCGGCATCTGGCTGGGGGCGTACAAACCGAAGATGCTCCGCCTCACCGGCGCCAAGGCCGACGGGTGGCTGCCCTCGCTGCCGTACATCAAGAGCCTGGACGAGGTCACCCGCTCCAACGCGATCATCGACGAGGCCGCTGAGGCCGCCGGGCGGGAGCCCGCGGCGGTGCGGCGGCTGCTCAACATCGGCGGCCGGTTCGACTCCACCCGCGGTGACCGCCTCCTCGCCGGGCCGCCCGAGCAGTGGGCCGAGCAACTGGCCGCGCTCACCCTCGAATACGGCTTCTCCGGCTACATCGTGATGGCCGACGACGCCGGCACGATCAGGACGTTCGGCGAAGAGGTCGCGCCCGCCACCCGCGCGCTCGTGGCGCAGGAGCGCGCCCGATGACCACCCGGTACGCCCACCCCCTCCGCCTCGGCCTCCTGCTCACCGGCGCCACCCCCGGCACGGCGGCCGACCTGGCCCGGCTGGCCGAGGAACTGGGCTACGACCTGATCACCTTCCAGAACGAGCCTCCGACCTCCGGCGATGGGGGCGAGGCGGCGGGTCTGGACGCGTGGACGTTGATGAGCTGGGTGGCAGGTCGGACGGACCGCATCATGCTCGCCGCGATCGCCGCGCCCGCTGCGAAGCCCGCCACGTCGCAAGACACGGCGCCCGCCGCCGTGCCGGCCGGCGCGGCCGGCACAGTGCCCACCGTGACCGCGCGGGCCGCCGCGAGCCTTGATCTGCTCACGGGCGGGCGGGTCGAGCTGGGGCTGCTCGCCGGCGCCGACACCGGTGAGGCGGCCGACATCGTCCGCGGCGTCTGGTCGGCAGCCGAGCGCTCGCCCTTCCGTCATGACGGCGAGCACCACCGGGTGCCGGGCGCGGAACGCGGCCCCGCCCCCGCCCACGACATCCCGCTCTGGATCGCCGGCGAGCCCGGCCACGAAGTGCTCCGCCTCGCCGCCCACAAGGCCGACGCCTGGCTCTTCACCGCGTCCGGCCAGGACGCCGACGCGGCCCCAGCAGGAGGCGCGGGTGGCCGGCTGGTCACCGCGGTCACTGCGGCGAACGCCGTCATCGACGAGGCGGCCGAGGCGGCGGGGCGCGATCCACGCGAGATCCGCCGGATGGTCCAGGTCACCGGCGAGGCGACGGCGGCCGGACTACTGCCCCTCATCGAGGACGCCGGAATCGGCACCATCCTGCTGGCCACCGACGACTCCGACACGATCAGACGGTTCGCCGAGGAGGCCGCCCCGGCCCTGC
The DNA here is from genome assembly GCF_042428605.1 of Nonomuraea salmonea. Taxonomy (NCBI): domain Bacteria; kingdom Bacillati; phylum Actinomycetota; class Actinomycetes; order Streptosporangiales; family Streptosporangiaceae; genus Nonomuraea; species Nonomuraea salmonea. The sequence goes on along the minus strand of NZ_JBHMCF010000008.1, from coordinate 256,609 downwards.
GGGCGGCGGCGCAGGAGACGGCGACGCAGGTCAAGAGCCTGTTCGTGCGCAAGCACCGCCACGCCGGCATCGACTACGACGCCGTCCCCGCGAGCCTGGCCGCCTCGGCCGTGGAGCCGGGCGACCCCGGCTACGCCCGCGTGCGCTCGACGTACCTCAGAGGCGGATCCCCCGGGCTGGTCCTGCGCCCAGGCACGCCGGACGAGGTGAGCGAGGCCGTGCGGTACGCCCGCACGCAGCCGGTGAAGCTGTCGATCCGCAGCGGCGGCCACGGCATCAGCGGCCGCTCGACCAACCACGGCGGCATCGTCATCGACCTGTCCCGCCTGCACGCCATCGACGTCCTCGACAAGGACACCCGGCGGGTCCGCATCGAGCCGGGCGCGCGCTGGAGCGACGTGGCCGCCGCGCTCGCCCCGCACGGCTGGGCGCTCAGCTCGGGCGACTACGGCGGCGTCGGGGTGGGCGGGCTGGCGACGTCCGGCGGTATCGGGTGGTTCGTCCGCGAGCACGGCCTGACCATCGACCACCTCAAAGCCGTGGAGATGGTGCTGGCCGACGGCGCGCGCGTGCGGGCCGACGAGGAGGAGAACGCCGAGCTGTTCTGGGGCGTGCGCGGCGCGGGCGCGAACTTCGGCATCGTCACGGCGTTCGAGTTCGAGGTGGACGAGGTGGGCGACGTCGGGTTCGCGCAGTTCGTCGTGGACGCCACCGACACGGCGGGCCTGCTGGAACGCTGGGGCGCCGCCATGGAGGCCGCGCCGCGCGACCTGACCAGCGCCCTCATCATCGGCCGCGCCCGGCCGGGGCAGCCGCTCATGGGCCAGATCATGGCCGTGGTCGACTCGGACGACGCCGAGACGATCGTCGCCAGGCTGCAGCCCATCGCCGCCGCCGCACCGCTGCTCGACTACTCCATCCAGGTGCTGCCGTACGACGCGGTCATGCACGTGCCGCCCGCCGCGCACGAGGGTCAGGGCGAGCCGGTGACCAGGTCGGGGCTGGCCGACCACCTCACGCCCGAGCTGGCCGCGGCGGCGCAGCGGCTGGTGGCGAGCGGCCAGACGTACTTCTTCCACGTCAGGGGCATCGGCGGCGCCTCGCGTGACGTGCCGTGGGACGCCACCGCGTACGCGGGCCGCTCGGCCAGCTTCCAGCTCGTCGCGTTCGGCCACAGCCGGCGCGGCCTGGACGCCGCCTGGGACGCCATGCTCGGCCACTTCTCCGGCCTCTACATCAACTTCGAGACCGACCAGCGCCCCGAACGCCTGCTCCAGGCCTACCCCGAGCCCACCCTGCGGCGGCTGCGGGAGCTGAAGCGCCGCTACGACCCGGGCAACGTCTTCCGCGACAACTTCGCCATCGAGCCATGAGCGGGGCTCACGCGAGGTCCCACAGCAGCCGGTAGTAGGCGAGACGTACGGGGTCGGGCTCGATCCCGTACCCCTCGTACAGGCCGGCGTCGTGGCCGGGCCCGAAGTCGTGGTCGAGGCTCCACGCCGCCACCGCGAGGTCGGCCCACCGGTCGGCCACGCCGAGGGAGCCGAGATCGACGTGCGCGGCGAACGCGCCGTCGTCGTGCAGCAGCGTGTTGGGGACGCACGCGTCGCCGTGGCAGACGACCGGCCGGTCGAGCGGCGGCGGGCGTTCGATGATCGCGCGGGCCTCGTCGAGGCCGAGGTGGCGGTGCTCGGGCGACCAGTCGTCCGGTCCCTCCCCGTCGGCGAACCGCTCCCGGGCGCGCCGCAGCCGTCGTTCGACACTCCAGTCGTACGGGCACGCGCTCGCGGGCAGCGTGTCGTGCAGCAGCCGCAGCCCGCGCCCGATCGCCCGCGCCGCCACCTCGGGCTCGCCCCGCCACCGCTCGTTCACGGCCGAGGTGCCGGGCACGGCGGCCGTCACCAGCCACTCCTCGCCAGGGCTGGTGCCGTGCTCCAGCACCGGTGGCACGGCGACCCAGCGGGACGCCCACGCCAGCCGCTCGGCCTCGGCCATCAGGTCGATCTCCGGCGTGCCCGCGGCGACCCACTTCGCGTAGCGCACCACGGCGCCGTCGAGCCGGTACGTCAGCCCGCCCAGCTCGTTGCGCCACACCAGCGTGACGGTGTCGTCGCCGGCCAGCTCGGCGATCACGGCGGGGACCTCGGTGCTCACAAGCACGTGATCATGGCAGCGGCGAGCCGGCCGATGCCACCGGTTTTCGCGATTCGTGCACGTCGTGCATACATGCGCGTCGTGTAAGTTTTGCGCTGAAGGACGTGCCGAACGCTGACGGGCCAGCCCGAGCCCGGGAACAGGATGCGCCGATGAGCAACGACAGCCTCACCGAGGAGACCCCCGCCGCCAACCCCACGGCGATGCGCAGGATCCTGCCCGGCGGGATGGTGGAGCGCGGCGGGTGCCCCTTCGACCCGCCCCCCGGGCTGGTCGAGCGGCGCGGCAAGGGCGCCGTCCAGCCGCTGCCGCTGCTCAACGGGGCCGAGGCGTGGCTGGTGACGGGGTTCGACGAGGCCCGTACGGTGCTCGCCGACCCGCGCTTCAGCGCCGACAGGATGCGGCACCGCGAGGCCACGTCCCTGCAGCCGCACGAGGTCGAGGCGCTCAAGGCCGGCACCCTGCCGCAGGGCCCGGCCATCGAGACCCGCGAGGACGGCTTCTTCGTCTTCATGGACCCGCCCGAGCACACCAGGATCCGCAGGCTGCTGACCGGCCAGTTCACCGTGCGGCGCATGAAGGCCCTGGAGTCGCGCGTCACGGACATCGCCGTCGAGCACATCGAGGCCATGAAGGCGGCCGGCGACCACGCCGACCTGGTGCCGGCGTTCGCGCTGCCGCTGCCCTCGCTGGTCATCTGCGAGCTGCTCGGCGTCGACTACGCCGACCGGGCCGAGTTCCAGGAACGCACGGCCATCTCGCTCAACTCCAACACCCCGCCCGAGGAGCGGGCCAAGGCCGGGGCCGAGCTGTACGCGTTCATGCAGGGCCTGGTCGCGGCCAAGCGCGCCGAGCCGGGCGACGACCTGCTGTCGGGGCTCATCCACGAGGCCGAGCCACCGCTGACCGACGGCCGGCTCGTGGACATCGCGCTCGTCCTGCTCGGCGCCGGTCACGAGACGACCGCGAACATGCTGGGGCTCGGCACGTTCGCGCTGCTGGAGAACCCCGGCCAGCTCGACGCGCTGCGCGCGGACCCGTCGCTGATCGACAACGCGGTCGAGGAGCTGCTGCGCTACCTCAGCATCATCCAGCTCGGCGTCAGCCGCGTCACCACCGAGCCGGTGACCCTCGGCGGCGTGGACATCCCCGCCGGCGCCACCGTCGTCGTCGCCACGCCCGAGGTCAACCGCGACCCGCAGCACTGGCCCGACCCCGACCGCCTCGACGTGCTCCGCCCGCGCACCTCCCACCTGGCCTTCGGGCACGGCGTCCACCAGTGCCTGGGACAGCAGCTCGCCCGGGTCGAGATGCAGATCGGGCTGCGCGAGCTGATCACCCGCCTGCCGGGCCTGCGCCTGGCGGTGCCCGCCGACCAGGTGCCGTTGCGCAACGAGATGCTCATCTTCGGCGTGCACTCACTGCCGGTCGCCTGGTCCTAGATCCCTTGCGCGGCCTGCCTGCGATACCTGCCGGGCGACACCCCGAACTCCCGCTTGAACGCCTTGGCGAACGCGAACTCCGAGGTGTAGCCGCCACGTTCGGCGACGACTCGCAGCGGGAGGTCGCTCGTGGCCAGCAGGCGGCCGGCGACCGTCATGCGCCACCAGGTGAGGTAGGCCAGCGGCGGCCGGCCCACGACCGTCGTGAAGCGGCGCGCGAAGGCCGCGCGTGACAGGCCGGCCCGCGCGCCGAGCTCCTCCACCGTCCAGGAGCGGGCGGGATCGCCGTGGAGGGCGTGCAGGGCGTCGGAGATCGCCGGGTCGGTCAGCGCGGCGCCCCACCCGGTGGCCGCCTGCCCGGCGTGCTCGTGCAGCCAGGCGCGCAGGACGTAGAGCAGCAGCGCGTCGAGCAGCGCCGGCACCAGCGCGTCGGAGCCAGGGCCAGGGCGCTCCAGCTCGGCGCCCAGCAGGTCCACGGCGGAGCGGAGCGCCGCATTCGTGCCGATCCTGGCCGGCAGGTGGACGACGTCGGGAAGCCCGGTGAGCAGCGGGTGCGCCCGCGCCCGGTTGAGCCGGTAGGCGCCGCACAGCATGAGCGTGGCCGGGCCCGTGCCCTGCGGGGGCTCCTCGCTCAGCGTCCACGTGCCGTCCTGGTCCTGGACGACGTCGATCAGCGGCGTCGCGGGATCGTCCGCGATCGCGTGCCCGCGTCCGTGCGGGAGGAACACCACGTCGCCGGGGCCGAGCGGGATCTGCTCCCCATCGGGCGGCAGGAGCCGGCAGGAGCCTTGCAGGATGACGTGGCAACCGGCCCCGTCGGAGGGGGCGAACCGCATGCCCCAGGGCGCGGACATGAGCGTGCGCGAGGAGTGGGGGACAATCCACGCACGAACGGTGCTCTTTCATGAACTCGGCGGCCCCGACGTCCTGAAGATCGAGGACGTCCGGCTCGACGCCCCCGGCCCCGGTGAGGTCCGTGTCCGGGTCGAGGCGATCGGGCTCAACCGCGCCGAGGCGCTCTTCCGCGCCGGTACGTACTACTACCAGCCCGCTCTTCCCGGCTCCCGGCTCGGTTTCGAGGCGGCCGGGACGGTGGAGGAGGTCGGGCCGGAGGTCGCGGGCTTCGCGCCGGGCGACGCGGTCAGCATCCTGAGCGATCAGGAGATGTCACGCCATGGCGTGTACGCCGACCGCGTCAACGTCCCGGCCGGGTGCCTCCTGCCCTCTCGGGTCGACCCGGTCACCGGTGCCGCCTTGTGGACCACGTACCTGACCGCGTACGGCGCCCTGGTCGAAGCAGGCCGCATCAACCCCGGCGACAGCGTCGTCATCACCGCCGCGTCCAGCGGCGTCGGGCTCGCGGCCATCCAGATCGCCAACCACCTCGGCGCCGTTCCCATCGCCGTCACCCGGACCGCCGCCAAGTCCGCGCGGCTGCTGCAGGCCGGCGCCGCCCACGTCATCGCGGCCGACGAGGACGATCTCGCCGGCCGGGTGGCCGCCGTCACCGGGGGACAGGGGGCAAGGGTCGTCTTCGACGCCGTGGCAGGGCCCGGCCTGAGCGAGCTGGCCGAGACCGTGGCCGCCGACGGCCTGCTGATCGTCTACGGCTGGCTCGACCCCCGGCCCGCGCCGCTGCCCATGAACTGGCCGATCACCGTCCACGGCTACCACGTCGGCCTCGTCACCGCCGACCCCGGCCGGATGAAGCGCGCGCGAGCCCTCATCGAAGCCGGACTCCGTGCCGGGACGCTGAAGCCCGTCATCGACCGCACCTTCGACCTGGCGGACATCGTCGAGGCGCACCGCCACCTGGAGTCGAACACCCAGATCGGCAAGATCGTGGTGACCGTCCGGCACTGAGGCCGGCTTACGGGGTTCGGCCCAGACCTATTGCGGCGAGTTGACCGACACGGGCGGTTCCGGCTGGGACAGTCGCGGCGTGGAGAGTGTACGACTTGTGGCGCGGTTGCGGCGGGGTGGGGTGTTGTGGCCCGGTTCCCGGGCGGCCGGGGTCGATGTGGGGCGGCTGGCGGTGCCCGGTCTGGTGGTGTTCGCGCCACTGGCGTGGTTCGCGGGGCTGGCCGCCCTGCCCATGGTCGGGTCGGTGGCCGTGGTCAACGGTGAGCTGGTGCTGGCCGAGGATCCCGGGCCGTGGCAGCCGGGCTGGATGGCGGGGGTCGCGGTCGTGGTGGTGGCGGCGTACGCGGTGGTGTCGGGCGCCACGACGCTCCTGGCCGCGGCGCGGCAGACCGGGCGCCAGGCCGAGCCGGCGGCGGCGCTCGGGATGGCGGTGCGGCGGTGGCCGGCGCTGCTCGCGGTCACCGCGATCACGGTGCTCGGCGCGGCGGCGGTGGTGGGGGCGGTGGTGGGGGTGCAGGTGGCCGTCCGGTGGGAGTTCCTCTCCTGGCTCACGGCGGGCGGGCTGGCGCTGGCCGCCTCGCCGGTCCTGCTGGCCGGGCCGGTGCTGGTGCTCGAACGGCGGGGGCCTGTCCAGGCGGTCGGGCGGGCGTACCGGCTGGCCGTCGAGGGCACATGGCCGGACGTGATCGCGCTGCTCACCGGGGCGGTGCTCGTGCCCGCCCTCGCCGTACGGGCCGCGCTGTGGGCTCTGGACGCCGTCCCCGCCCCGCTGGCGATCACCTTCACCGCCGCCCTGGCCGTGACCGTGCTGCCGTTCCAGGCGAGCGTCCTCACCCGCGCCTACCTGCAACGGCTGGCGTGGCGGCACACCGCGCTCCAGGACTCGGCCGTCTTCCCGGAGACCGTCGCACTCAAGGACATCCCCTCGTGCCAGAACGGCCACCCAGAGCCGGCAGGGACCTGGCTGTGGCGGTTGGTGGCCGCCGTCCTCCTGCCCGCCGTCCTGTACGCGATGACCGCCACCGCGAACCTGCTCGACCGCCCCGAGCTCCACCAGCGACCGGTCACGGCCGTCTCCGACCCGGCCGCCGCGCACCTGACCGGCGACGGCCGGCTGCTGCTGCTCCTGGACGACCTGGACACCCCGCCGACCCTGCTGGCCTGCACGGACCCCGCCTGCACGGACACCGCCACCGTCTACGCCGGCCCGGCGGGCGAGGACCTGTGGCGGGACGTGGCCTCGGCCCCCATGCCCGGCGGCCGGCTGCTGCTGGCCTCGTGGGCCACCACCGACGGCGGCGCCGGGCGGCTCGACCTGCTGCTGTGCGACGCGAAGAGCTGCACCAGGCCGCGGGGCCCGGCGGGGCGGGTGTCGGCGGGGCCGCACGAGTTCGCGCTGGCGGTGGCCGCTCGGCCCGGCGGCGGCGGGCTGGTGCTGGCGCACGCGGGCGAATCGGGCGCCGGGAAGCCGGGGGAGCAGACGGTGGCGTTCACCTCCTGTGCGGACCTGGCCTGCGCCACGCCGGTCACCCGGCAGGCGGCGGTGCTGAAGGTGCCGGCGTACCTGGACAAGGAGGACGGCTTCGCGCTCGCCGTCGCCCCCGACGGCCGGCCGGTCGCCGCCCAGCTCGACGCGACGACCGGTGCCGTGCACGTCGTCTCCTGCCAGGACGCCGCCTGCGAGCGGGCCACCGTGAGCACGCCCGTGCGCGGCTCGGCGGCGCCGGCGCGGGGCTTCGCCCTGGGGACGCCCCGGTCCGGGCTCGCGCTGGCGATGCGGCGGGACGGGCGGCCGGTGATCGCGTACCAGGCGGGCGCGGGCGGCGCCGTCACGCTGCTCGACTGCCGCACCGCCGACTGCCCGGACGGGCGGACGACGCGGCTGTCCGAGGCCGTCCACGGCCCGCCCGTGCTGGTGCTCGACCGGGCGGGCCGGGCCCTGGTCGCCTACCAGGACGTGACCCGCGACAGGATCGCCCTCACCTCGTGCGCCGCCACCCGCTGCGGCACGGTCCCTGTCGCCAGGCTGAACGGCGCGGGCGGCCGCCTGGCGATGACCCTGGACACCGCCGGACGGCCGATCCTCGCCTGGACCGCCGCCCACGACCGCGACGGCGGCCACGTCCTGGTCAGCACCCTGCTCGACCCGTGAGAGCCGGGCAGGGAGGACGCCGCTCCTTGTCCCGCTCGCGCGGCACCTCCCTCGCCCGCCGGGGCGCCGACGCCCGCCACCACCTTCTCGCGTCCCTCCACGACGACATCGTGGTGAACCTCGCGGACGTCCTTGAGGTGCTCCTCCGCCGCCGATCGGACAGCGTCAGATGCGCAGCAGCGGCGGCCAGGTCAGCGGCCCGACCTCGCCGTCGGCCTCGAGGCCCTCGGCCTGCTGGAACCCGCGGACCAGCTCCACCAGCTGGTCGTCGCAGAGCGTCGACGTCAGCCAGCCCTCCAGCCCGTCCGCGACCTGCGCGTACGCGGCCGGCGGGACGTGCCCGCGGGCGAACAGGCACCCCCTGACGGTCTTGACGTCGAAGTTGTCGTCGCCGAGCCGGACCAGCGGCAGTTGCTTCACGATGTCCTCCGTCCAGGACCCTCCGGGGCCGGGGCCTCCAGGGGCGGGCGTGTCGCCGACGAGGGCCGCGACGGCCGCCCTGAAGTCGGTCATGTCGATCGAGTGGGGGTCGGGCTTGGAGGTGTTGACCTCCCGGTGCGCCTTGACGCGCGAGGCGGGCAGCCCGAACTCGCGGCACAGCTCCGCGCACAACTTCCGGTACGCGTCCAGCTGCTCGGCCGGCCACGGCTGGGAGCCGTCGTTCTCCGCCTCGATGCCGATGGAGCTGGAGTTGTCGTGGAAGGCCGACGTGGAGGGCGCGTTGTGCCAGCACCGGCCTGCGGCGATCACGTAGATGTGACCGGACCGGCCGAGCCCGAAGTGGGACAGCGGCCCCTCGAGGTCGGGCCGCCCGTCACGGACGACCGCGAGCGAGGGGTAGTCGCCGCCGCCCGCGGGCCCCGCGGTGTGGTGGCAGACGATGCCCTGCACTTCGGGCTGGGGGCCGTGGCCGCGGCCACGCCAGCCGGACACCTCGGTCACCGGATGCCCGGTGCGCCGGGCGACGTCGGCGAGCTGGGTCAGGAAAGGCATCGAGGACCTCCGTGGTGCGTCTCGATGATGCTCACAACCTTCGGTGTTGGAGGACAAGACGACCGCGTCATCGCGGTGCACGGCCGCCGCGGGGGATGGGCGGCCGGTGGCCTCGCCGGTGTGGCGGGCGCTTACAGATCACTAGCACGCGGTACCCGAGCGCGACCGGAAAATGCGCAGAAATCACAGCGCCGGAGGTCAGGGCCGTACGGCGCCGATCAGGCGGTCGCGCCAGTAGCCGTCGAGGGAGACGATCTTGACGACGTCGCCGGTCTGCGGGGCGTGGACCATCTTGCCGTCGCCCACGTACATGCCCATGTGCCCGAGACCCCTGCTGAACAGCAGGTCGCCGGGCTGCGCCGCCGTCACGGGGACCCGCCGCGCGGCGCCCCAGCTCCACTGCGTGTACGTGGTGCGCGGCAGCGTCACCCCGGCCGCCCGCCAGGCCGCCTGCACGAGCCCGGAGCAGTCCCACGAGCCAGGCCCGGTGCCGCCGTACCGGTAGGGCTTGCCGATCTGCGCGAACGCGAACTCCAGCGCCCGCCGCGCGTTCCCCGACGCAGGCCCGGTGTAGGTCTTGCCGGTGCTCTGCGGATTGCCGGTCTTGAACGCCCCCAGCCGCCGCAGCAGCGCGGTCTGCTGGTCCACCAGCTTGTCGACCTGGGCCTGTTCGCGGCGTACCTCGTCGCGGGCCTCGTCGGCCTCGGCCAGCACGGCCTTGGCCCGGTCGCGCTTCTGACGCAGCCGCGCCGTGGCCGACTCGAAGGCGCGCAGCCGGGCGGCGCGGTCGCGGGCGAGCTGCTCCAGCGCCGCCATGCCGCCGAGCACGGCCTCGGGGTCGCCGCTGCCGACGAAGCGCTGCCAGCTCAGCGGCGAGCCGAGCTGGTAGTCACGCGCGGCCAGGTCGGCCAGCTCCGCGCGCAGCTCCTCGGCGCGCGCGTCGTCCGCCGCCGCCTCCGCGTCGAGCGCGCGGTAACGGTCGCGGGCCGTCTTGTACGCCTCGCTCGCCCGGTTGTAGCGCTCGACGAGCTGGTCGGCCTTCTCGTTGAGCTTGACCAGCCTGGCCCTGGCCTGGGCCGGTGACGGGTCGGCCATGGCGGGGCCGGGTAAGGCCACGGCCATCGTGCAGACCACCGCTGACACCGCCGCCGTCCGTACCCTCACGTGTGCGCCTCCTCCGTCGTCACGACGAGGTACGCAGGCGCGGCGCCGTCCGGTTCAGCGGCGGCCCGGAATACGGTACAGGGGTATGGTGTTGCGCAGAGGCGAGGGGAGGGCGTGACATGGCCGGATACAGCGCCAACAAGCAGGACCACGCCATGCGGCTGCGCCGCGTCGAGGGGCAGATCCGCGGGCTGCAGCGCATGGTGGAGGACGACCAATACTGCATCGACATCCTCACCCAGGTGTCGGCGGCGACCAGCGCGCTGAAGGCGTTCTCGCTGTCGCTGCTGGAGGAGCACCTGGCCCACTGCGTCGCCGAGGCCGCTCAGAAGGGCGGCCCCGAGGCCGACGCCAAGGTCAAGGAGGCCTCCGACGCGATCGCCAGGCTCGTGCGCTCCTGACGCTCAGCCGGGGGCGGGGCCCGTGCTGCCGCGTACGAGCAGCCGGGCGGCCGGGTTTCACAGCTCCAGGTGGGTGAGGTCGAGCCGGGCCAGCCGGTCGGAGTCGGACAGGATGTCGATGGTGGAGATCTTGCCGTCGGAGATGGTGAAGCTCATGACGGAGATGAGCCGTCCGTCAAGGGTGTTGACCAGGCCGGCGAGACCATTGACCAGCGCCGGGTGGGCGGTGGCGCTGGTGGCCATGCGCTGGAAGGTGCCGAGCTGCCCGGCCACCGCCGCGACACCGCGCAGCACCTTCATGCCGCCGGCGAGCGTCCCGCCGTCGCCGCGCAGCACCACGTCGGGGTCGAGAATGGACACCAGCGCGGCGAAGTCGCCGCCGCGGGCGGCGGCCAGGAACGCGTCCACCACGCGGCGCTGATCGGCCGGATCGGGGTCGGGGTTCGGGGCCGCGCCGCGGACGCGCTGACGGGCGCGGCTGGCGAGCTTCTTGGCCGCCACGGGCGTGCGGTCCACGATGGGCGCGATCTGCTCGAACGGCAGGCCGAACATGTCATGGAGCACGAACGCCAGCCGTTCGGCCGGGCTCAGGGACTCCAGCACGACCAGCAGCGCCAGGCCCACCGAATCCGCCAGCAGCACCTCCTGCTCCGGGTCGGCGGCATCCGCGAGGCTGACCACCGGATCGGGCAGGCGCTCCTCCAGCGACTCCTCCCGCCGGGACTTACGGGCACGCAGCATGTCCAGGCACACCCGGCCGACCACGGTGGTCAGCCAGCCACCGAGATTGTCGATGTCGCCCGAGTCCGAGCGCGCCAGGCGCAGCCATGCCTCCTGGACCGCGTCCTCGGCCTCGCTCAGCGAGCCGAGCATGCGGTAGGCAACCGCCTTCAGATGGGGACGGTGCCCCTGGAACTGGTCGGCCAGAAAGTCATGCGGCGTCACGGTCGTCTTCCTCTCATCTCAGTCACGTCAAAGCGCTGACGCATCAAATCAAGGAAAGGTGACCGCGTACGCACCCGGTCACCTTTCCCGCGGACCATGCGTCATGTCGGTGCCCAACACTCCTGACGAAGGGTTGCCGAACGATGAGCAGGATGAATGTCCACGGAACGGTCGCGGACGGCTTCGAGCCGGTGCGCGAGGAGTTCACCGCGATGGTGGCCGAGCAGGACGGCCAGGCGGGCGCGCAGCTCACCGCCTACGTCCGCGGCCGGCGGGTGGTGGACCTGTGGAGCGGAGACGAGGCCGACGGTGACACGCTGACCGCCGTCTACTCCTCCACCAAGGGCGCCGCCACGCTGGTGACGGCGCTGCTGGTGCAGGAGGGCGTTCTCGACCTGGACGAGCCGGTGGCCCGGCACTGGCCGGAGTTCGCCGCCGCCGGTAAGGACACGATCACGCTGCGGGACGTGCTCACACACCGCTCCGGCGTCATCGGGATCGACGGCGGGCTGTCGGCGGCCGAACTGGCCGACGACGCGGTGATCGCCTCCTGTCTCGCCGGGCAGCGGCCGTACTGGCGGCCCGGTTCGGCCTACGGCTACGGCGGGTTCGTCACGTTCGCCATCGTGAACGAGGTGATCCGGCGGGTGACCGGCCACTCGCTCCAGCAGCTCTACGACGAGCGCATCCGGATCCCGTACGGGCTGGACCTCTTCCTGGGGCTGCCCGCGGCCGAGGAGCAGCGGTTCCGGCCCATCCAGTGGTGGACCGCCACACCGGAACAGGAGACCGCGTTCTGGTCGAACCTGCCCGGCCCGCACAGCATCCTCGGCATCGGCTACGGGCTCAACAGCACGCCGCCGCTGGACCAGGTCGCCTTCGCCAACACCCGCGCCGTCCGCGCCAACGGCCCGGCCTCAGCCGGCGGGGTGGGCAGCGCACGCGGCCTGGCCGGCCTGTACGCGGCGGCCGTCTGGGGCCTCGACGGACGCCCCCCGCTCCTCAAACCGGACACCGTCGCCGAGTTCGCCCAGCTTCACTCGTCCGGCTCGGATCTGGTCCGCGGCGCGCAGGGCAACTACGCGCTCGGCTTCCAGGCCAAGGGCCTGCGGTACACGTTCCTCAGCGCCAACGCGTTCGGCCACGACGGCTCGGCGGGCTCGGAGTCCTTCGCCGACCCGGTCAGTGGCATCGCGTTCGGCTACACGCGCCGCCGATTCGGCTTCGCCTGGTCCTACCCCGAGCACGACCGGCTCGCCGCAGCCGTCCACCGCGCCGCCATCGCCGCCATCGCCGCCTGAGGAGCCTGGTGATGAGTGTTCCCGAAAGAAGAAGCGGCCTGGCCCTGCTGGTGATCGCCGCCGCGCAACTGCTGATGGTGATGGACGGCACCATCGTGACCGTGGGCCTGCCCGTCATCGGAGCCGGGCTCGGCATCGCCGAGGCCGACCTGGACTGGGTGCTGACCGCCTACGCCCTGGCCTTCGGCGGCCTGCTGCTGGCCGGTGGCCGCGCCGGCGACCTGTTCGGCCGGCGCAGGCTGTTCCGGGCCGGGCTGGTCGTCTTCCTGGCCGCCTCCCTGCTGGGCGGCCTGGCCGGCACGGGGAGCGTGCTGATCGCCGCCCGGGTGCTGCAGGGCGTCGGAGCCGCGATCGTCGCTCCGGCCGCGCTGTCCCTGCTCGCCGACACCTTCCCCGCCGGGCCGGAGCGCAACAAGGCGCTCGGCGTGTACGGCGCGATGGGGGGTCTCGGCTCAGTCGCCGGCCTGCTGCTGGGCGGCGCTCTCACCGAATACGCGGGCTGGCGCTGGATCATGTTCGTCAACATCCCCATCGCACTCGTGGTCCTCGCCGGATCCTCCGCCCTGACACCCGGCAGCCGCGAGCGCGGCCAACTCGACCTGCCCGGCGCGGCCACTGTGACGCTCGCCCTCGGCTCACTGGTGTACGCGATCAACCGGGCCGGCTCGCACGGCGCAGACGACGGGCTCACCCTGACCTTCGGCTCAGCCGCAGTCGCGCTGCTCGTGGTGTTCGCGTTCATCCAGCGCACCGCGCGCAGCCCGATGCTGCCCTCAGGCGTCCTGGCCGACCGCGGCCGGCTCAGCGCCAACCTCGTCATGCTGCTCATGGGGGCCGGGCAACTGGCCACGTTCTACTTCCTCACCCTCTACATGCAGACGATCAAGCAGTACTCGCCCATGATCACCGGTACGGCCTATCTGCCGTTCGCGATCGGCATCGGCCTCGGCTCCGGCCTCATCGGACCCCGTTTGCAGGCCCGCACCTCCACCCGGGCCGTCCTCGCGATGGGGATGGCGGTGGCCGCCGCGGCGATGGGCTGGTTCAGCCTGCTCACCCCCGACCAGAACCCCCTGCTCGCGCTCCTGCCCGCCCAGCTCGCTGGCGGCATCGGTCTGGGCATCGGCTTCGTCGCGGCCACCATCGGCGGCGTACAGGGCGTCGCACCGCGCGACTCAGGCATCGCCTCCGGCTTGGTCAATACCAGCCAGCAGATCGGCGGCGCCCTCGGCCTGGCCGTCCTGGCCGGCATCGCCGTCACCGCCACCGCCGACCAGCCCTCGGGCACACCCCTGCCCGACGCGCTGACCAGCGGCTACACCGCCGGCATGCTCGGCGCGGGCGGCTTCTACCTCGCCGCGATCCTCACCGCCGCCCTCCTCCTACGCCCCCGGCCCGCCAACCGGGACACTGAGCCCACACCGCAGGCCCTCGGCAGCACGCCCGGCTGAAATCGACCGCCCCAACCGGTCACCTTCGCTCCACACGATCCGTCAAAGCAGCGATCCACGAGTTGAGACTCCCGAAGGGAACACCCACCATGACCACCATCGAGTCGCGCCTGCCCAACCCCGCCGTGCTCGTCCCCGAACTCAAGGACATCGGCGGCGCCCTGTACAAGGCAACCGGCAACGGCACCATCCCGCAGACCACCATCAGCCTCATGCAGCTGCGCGCGGGCCAGATCGCCGGCAACACGTACCTGACCGTCCTGCACACCGGCAACCTCCGCAAGGCCGGCGCCACCGAAGAGAGCATCACCGCCGTGGCCTCCTGGCAGGACGCGCCCTACTTCACCGACGCCGAACGCATCGCACTGGAGCTCGTCGAATCCGTGCTCACCCCGAACCCGTCCGGCGAACGCGTCTCTGACGAGCTGTACGCCCGAGCCTGCGAGCACTACGACGACAAGGCGCTCGCCACCCTCATCATGGCCATCGGCCAGGTCTGCTTCTTCCTCCCCCTGGCCCTCATCGGCAAGCCGCTTCCCGGTGTGTCGCCGGCGGAGCAGTGGAGACCGTAACGCCCGAAATCCTCAGGGCGAGGACACGGCAACCCGTGCCTCGCCCTGCCCGGGGCCAGATCAGGGCCGAGAGCGTTGACCGGCCGCTGCCCCCGACCTAAACTCATCACATGATGAATTGATCGGAGGCAGCGATGCACAGAACGACGGCAGCAACAGTGAGCACGGCGTTCTTCGCCGTCGGCCCCGGCCTCGTCGCCGTGGCAGGTCCCTGGTGGGTCTCCCGCTGGCAGCTGCACGAGCCCTTCCCGGCCTGGGCGATGGTGCCGGTCAGGGCTGTGGGGGCGCTGCTCTTAGCGGCCGGGCTCGTCATCCTGGCCCAGGCGTTCGTCCGGTTCGTGGTCGAGGGCTTCGGCACGCCGATCCCCGCCGCGCCACCGGACCGCCTGGTCGTGGGCGGCCTGTACCGCTACGTGCGCAACCCCATGTACCTCGGGCTGTTCGCCGCCGTCATCGGGCAGGCCATGGTGTTCGGCAACGGCTGGCTGCTGGTCTACGCGGCCGTCATGGCGGTCCCGGTCGTGCTCTTCGTCCGGCTCTACGAGGAACCGAGGCTCCGGCGCAGTTTCGGCGCCGACTACGAGCGCTACCGCGCGGCCGTGCCCGGATGGTGGCCGCGCGTGCGCCCGTACCGGCCCTGATCACCCGGCGGCGGCCAGCTCGCTCTCCATGCGCCGGCGCAGCGCGGCCTTCTCCGGCTCGGGCAGCCAGCACGCGTCCACCCCGGCCAGCGCCATCGCCTTCAGCCGCTCGTCCGGCACACCGAGGTCGTCGGACAGGATCCGGTACTCCTGCGTCAGCGACGTCGGGAACATGCCGGGGTCGTCGGAGGCGGGGATCACGTTCAGCCCGGCCTCGATCATCGCCGCGATCGAGGCCCGCCGCCACGGCCGCCACGAGCGCCGCGACGTCGTCGAGATGACGGTGAACGGAACCCGCTCGTCCCTGACCCTGGCCACCACCTCGTCGTCCTCCAGGACGAAGTAGCCGTGGTCGATCCGGTCGCAGCCGAGCACATCGAGGCAGGTGATCGTGTTGACGGCGACGGGCGCGTGCTCGGAGGAGTGCGCGGTACGCCGCAGCCCCGCCTCACCCGCCAGCCGGAACGCGGCCGCGAACCGCTCGGGCGGCCCCGCCGTCTCCAGGTTGTCCAGCCCGATCCCGGCCACGTAGTCGTGCGGGTGGTCCACCACCGTGCGCACCCAGGCCAGCGCCTCGTCACCGGTCCTGCTCCGGTCGACCGCCGCGATGAGCCGGCCGGTCATGCCGAAGTCGCGCTCGGCCATCCTGATGCCCTCGGCGTACGCCTCCACCACGCTCGCGTAGCCGAGCTTCTCCTGCTGCTCGGTCAGCGCGTCGAAGGACAGCTCCAGATGCCGGGTCGCGCTCGTGCGGTGGGCCGCCTCGAACGCCTCGTAGGTGATCCTGGTCAGATCGTCGGCGTCCCGCAGCACCTGCAGCACCCACGACGACACCTGGAACAGCGAGTACGACACCTCCGGCTCGTCCGCGCCCCTGCCCTGCGGCACCGGCACCCGGGTGTTCAGATAGAGCCCGGGGTCCGGCGGCAGCGAGTTGACGTCGGCGTAGATGCGTTCCGGCGTGTCCGGCAGGTCGAGCTTCTCCCGCCGGGCCAGCTCGGCGAAGGTCGAGGCGCGCACCGTGCCGATGAGGTGGCAGTGCAGATCGACCTTGGGCAGCGCTGCGAGGTTCACTTGCCGGCCACCTCGCGGGTGAAGCGCTTGACCCAGGCGTCGCGGGTGTCCACGAGCTGGGCCGGGTCGAGCGTCTTGTACCCGGCGGCCACCGGGTCCTTGGCCGCCTCGCCGGTCACCTTGGCGATGTCCGGCGGGATGTCGGCCTTCGGGTTCACCGGCAGGTCACCGACGATCTTCGCCGTGGCGCTCTGCGCCTCCGCCGACAGCAGGTAGTCGATGAACTTCTTCGCGCCGTCCTGGTTGCGCGCGCCCTTGGGGATCATCGCCCGGTTCGTGGCCATGTAGCGGCCCTTCGCGGGAGCCGTCCAGGCGATCGGTTCGCCCGAGGTGACGAGCTGGGTAGCGAACCCGCTCAGCGCGTCCGCCGCGACGATCTCGCCCTGCGACAGCAGGTTCGTGACCTCGGTGGTGGAGCTGTAGAACTGCAGCACGTTCGGCGCCCAGCCGGCCAGCGTGCGCAGCGAGGCGTCGATGTCGTACGGCCCCTTGCCGTACGCCTCACCCACACCCGAGATCATGAGCTGCCCCGCGGTCACCGAGATGTCGGGCAGCGCCACCTTCTTCTGGTACGCGGCGTTCCCGAACAGCTGCCAGTCGGCGGCCTGCTCCTTGGTCAGCTTGTCGGTGTTGTAGATGACGCCGTTCAGCTGGTGGGTGTAGGCGGGGCCGTCGTAGGCGCCCTCGGTCGCGAACGGCGCCAGCTCCTTCATCGCCGGCACGTCGACCTTCTCGAACAGGCCGTCCTTCTGGCCGAGCGCGGCGAAGTAGTCGGAGATCAGCACCACGTCCGCCTCCGGCTCGCCCTTGGCGAGCTTCAGCTTCGACAGCCGGTCGGCGTTGGAGCCGGTGTCCAGCTCCACCTTGATTCCGGTCTTCTTGGTGAACGGGTCGACGACCGCCTGCTCGAACTCCTTCACCCCGAAGGGGAAGGTGCTGACCACGAGGGTGTTCTGCGCGGCCTGCTCGTCGCCGGAGCTCGACCCCGAGCATCCGGCCGCGGCGAGCAGCGTCAGGGCAACGGCCAGTACGGCACGGCGCGTGGGCATGGGTGTTCCTTCTTTCAGCGGGGGAGGGGGACCAGCCGGTCGTCCGGCGTGATCACCGAGACGCTCGATCCTGGAGCGGGGGCGGCGCCGCCGCGCACGTCGGCGAGCAGCCTGACGGTCGCGCCCGACGGGTCCACCACGTCGAGCGAGACCAGCAGATCGACGCCGCGGAAGGCCACGTCGGCCACCGTCGCGCCGAGCCCTTCACCTTCGCCGGCCAGGCGCAGGTGCTCGGGCCTGATCGTCATGGGGGTGCCGTCGGCGGCGGTGAGGAAGTTCTCGTAGCCGAGGAACTCGGCCACGAACCGGTCGGCGGGGCGCGGGAAGACCTGCTGCGGTGAGCCCTGCTGCACGATCCGGCCCTCGTTCATGATGACCATTTCGTCGGACATCTCCAGCGCCTCGTCCTGGTCATGGGTGACGAGGACGACCGTCAGCTCGGTCTCGGCCTGGATGCGCCGGATCTCGGCCCGCATCTGGATGCGCAGGCGGGCGTCGAGGTTCGACAGCGGCTCGTCGAGCAGCAGCAGCTTGGGCCTGATCGCGATCGCCCTGGCCAGCGCCACCCGCTGCTGCTGACCGCCGGACAGCTTCTTCGGCTTGCGATCGGCCAGGTGCGCGAGCCCGACCAGCTCCAGCGTCTCCATGACCCGCGCCCTGCGCTCGGCGGCCGGCACCTTGCGCAGCTTGAGCCCGTAGCCGACGTTGTCGGCCACCGTCATGTGCGGGAACAGCGCGTACGACTGGAAGACCATGCCGAGGTTCCGCTTCTCCGGCGGCGTGCGCGTGCTGTCGACGCCGTCGATGCGGATCGTGCCCGACGTCGGCTCGGCGTAGCCGGCGACCATCCGCAGCGTGGTGGTCTTGCCGCAGCCGCTCGGCCCCAGCAGCGTCGTCAGCTTGCCGGCCGGCACGGCCAGGTCGATCGCGTCCACGGCGGTGAAGGCGCCGAACGACTTGGTGACGGCGATCAGCTCGGCGGCGGCGGTCATTGGTTGATCCCTCCGAAGATCTTGGCGAACCCGACCGTGCGCTCGGCGACCATCGCGATGACCACGGTGGCGGCCAGGATGAGGGTGGAGGCGGCGGCCACCATCGGGTCGTAGGACTGCTGCACGTAGTCGAGCATCGTCACCGGCAGCGTCCTGAAGTCGCGTCCCTGCAGCAGCAGCGACAGCGGCACGTTGTTGAACGAGGTGACCACGCTGAGCAGCCCGGCCGAGAAGATCCCCGGGCGCAGCAGCGGCAGCGTCACGTTGAAGAACGCCCGCAGCGGCGAGGCGCCGAGCCCGCGGGCGGCCTCCTCCAGCGCGGGATCGGCCAGCGCCAGCGACGCGCCGGTCACCCGCACCGCGTACGGCAGCATCAGCGCCGTGTGCCCCACCAGCAGCGTGCTGAAGTTGTCGAGGTCGAGGCCGATCATCAGCTGCTGGAACAGCGCGAGCCCCACCACCAGCTCGGGCACGATGAGCGGCGACAGGAACAGCCCCTCGACCAGCCCCTTGCCCGGCAGATCGCCCCGATGGATGGCGAGCGTCACGGGCACGCCGACCAGCAGCGCGAGCACGGTGGCCAGCAGCGCCAGCTCCAGGCTCGACAGCGCCGCCTCCATGAACGGCTCGTAGCCGAGCGCCTCGCCGAACCAGCGCAGCGAGAACCCCTCAGGCGGGAAACGCAGCACGCTGCCGCTGGTGAAGGCCGTGGCCACCACGAAGATGATCGGCACGATCATGATGATGTAGCCGACGACCGCGAGCGCCGCCGTGATCGGCCGCTTCACGAGGTGGCCCCCTTCCGTCCCATCAGCGAGGACAGCCCGGAGACCAGGAAGACCAGCACCGTCATGATGAGCGCCGTCGCCGAGGCCGAGGCCCAGTCGACGGTGGTGCTCGCGTACGTGAACAGCTGCGTCGACAGCATCCGCTGGCTCGACCCGCCCAGCAGGTACGGCGTCGTGTAGGCGGTGACGGCCCCGGCGAAGACCAGGGTGGCGGCCACCACGATGCCCGGCATGGTCAGCGGGATGACGACGCTCCACAGCGTACGGATGCGGCTCGCGCCGAGCCCGCGTGAGGCGTCGTCCAGGCCGGGATCGACCTGGGCGACCGCCGAGTAGCAGGAGATGATCGCCAGCGGCAGGAACAACTGGGTCAGGCCCAGCACGATCGCGAGCTTGGTGTAGAGCAGCTGCGGCGCCACGTCCACGAGGCCGAGCGTGACGAGCAGCTGCCCGAGCGCCCCCTTGGAGCCGAGGATCACCAGCCATCCGAACGTGCGCACCACGTTGCTCAGCATCAGCGGGAAGATCGCCACCGCCAGCAGCACGCCGCTCCACCGGGACGGCGAGCGGGCCAGCCAGTAGGCGATGGGGAACCCGAGGACGACGCAGATGACGGTGACGATCAGGGCCAGCCCGACGGTGCGCCCGATGACCTCGAGGTCGTAGGGGTCCTTGAGCATCTCGCCCAGGCGCGCGAAGATCTCACTGGTCGAGACGTCCGGCGGCGCGAAGAGCATCGCGGCCGAGGGGACGAGGAAACCCGCGAGGAGAAGGACGAGCCCTGGCGCCAGTAGGAGGGCCGATTTGCGTGAGATGTCGGCGTCCTTTCTCCGTGGCGTACGCTGTGGTCTGGAACCGGTTGTGGAACCGGTTGCATGAGCCTGACCATAGATTACGAGCGGCCTCGCGCACAAACCGCCGCGTTAATTCCGTGTTACCGCTCAAGGAGGATCAGTGCCGACACTGGCGGACGTGGCCGTACTGGCGGGGGTGTCCAAGGCGACGGCCTCCCGCGCTCTGGGCCGGCCCGACCTGGCCGCCCCCGAGACCGTGGCCCGCGTGCGCGCGGCGGCCGAGCAGCTCGGATTCGTCCCCAACCGGGCCGCCACCCAGCTCGCCAGAGGCAGGACCGGCGTGGTCGCCATCGTGGTGCCCACCCTGGACAACACGTTCTTCACGCCGATCATCGGCGGCGCCCAGGCGCGCGCCGCCGGCTCAGGGATGCAGCTGACCATCGCGGTGCACTCGCTGGAACACGCCGCGCAGCTCGCCGCCGTCGAGCAGCTCGCCCATCAGGTGGACGGGTTCCTGTTCGCCGCGCCACGGGGGTCGGACGAGATCGTGCGGGCGGCGGCGTCGTACAAGCCGACCGTGCTCATCGACCGCGAGATCGACGGCATGCCCTCCACGGTCGCCGACACCGCCACCGCGTTCGGCGCGCTCGTCGGCTGGTTCGCCGAGAAGGGCCACGAACGCATCCTCTACATCGGCGGCCCCGCCGGCTCCTGGCAGGACGGCCAGCGCCAGGCCGCCATCCGCGCCGCCGCCTCCGCGAACGGCGTGACGCTCACCATGCTCGGCCCCTACCCCTCGACGTTCGCCTCGGGCGTGGCGACCGCCGAGGCCGTGGTGGCCGCCCGCGCCACCGCCGTCGTCCCGTACGCGACCTCAATCGGCCTCGGCCTGATGTTCGCGCTGATGCGGCGCGGCGTCACCGACGTCGTGGTCAGCTCGGAGGGCATGGTCGTGGAGAGCCTCGGCCTGCATGACGTGCCGTCGATCGACGTGGACGGCGAGAAGCTGGGCGAGGTCGCCATGGACCAGCTCATGACCCTGCTCGGCGAACGCCGCACCCCCGCCCCACCCACCCGCCACCGCCTCACGGTCCCGATCAGCTAGTGCTTGCTCGCCGAGCCCGGTCGCGGCTTCCAGGCGATCGGTCCAGTGGCGGCTCCTCCTACGCACTGGCGATTCCTTTGCAGATCACCGGATGCCGACGAGGTCCAGCAAGGCCTTGTGGGTGTCCTGGTCGGCGGCGGCTATGAGGCCGCCGGTGCCCCTTTCGGGTGGGTTGCCGTCGAGGCCGGTCACCACGCAGCCGGCGGCGCGGCACAGCGCGATCCCGGCGGCGAAGTGCACGCTGTCGTGGACGTGGCCGTCGGTGACGTACGCGGCGCGCCTGCCGGTCGCCACCCAGGCCAGGGTCAGGGTGGTGGAGGTCACCCGCGGGCGGAACCGCTCCGTGAAGCCCGGGTCGGTGAGCAGGGTGGTCGCGCGGAAGGCGGGGGCGTTCGGGAACGGCGGGTCGAGGTTCAGGTCCACGAGAGGCGGGTGCGCCGACGGCTTGAGGGGCTCCTTCGTGTCGTTCCGGGACACGGTCGCGGTGGTGCCGTCGGTCCAGAAGACCTCGTCGGTGAACGGATCCGCCACGGCCGCTACCGCGATGTCCGTACCCGTGCGCAGGGCGACGTTCACCGCGACCAGCCTCGTGCCTGCGGCGTAGTTGAGGGTGCCGCACAGGGGGTCGACCAGCCACGTGCGGTCGGAGGTCGCTGGGCCGGTGTGGCCGCTCTCCTCGCCCGTTATGGCGTCGTCGGGTCTGGCGGTGCGGATGGTGTCGATGATGGCTCGCTCCGCCGCCACGTCGGCCTCCGTCGCGAAGTCGCCGGCGCCCTTGTCGAAGTGGGTGTGCGTGGCGCCGAACAGGTCGTGGGCGATCGCCGCGCCCGCCAGCGCCGCTGTGCGGGCCACGTCGGCGTCCGTCATGACCGCGGCGCCGGGGTGCCGACGATGGTCCATACCAGGTGCTCCAAACGCTCGCGGTCATCGGGGGCGATGTCCCCGATCAGCTTCTCGACGTGCTCGGTGACCTTGCGGTGGGCGGCGTACGCGATCTCCTTGCCCTGCTCGGTCAGCTCGATGCAGGCGGCGCGGCGGTCGCGCTGGTCGCGTACGCGGGCCACGACGCCGCGCCGCTCGGCCCGGTCGACGAGCCCGGTCATGCTCGACCTCTCCAGCCCCAGCGCCCGGCTCATGTCCGTCATGCCGGTCGAGCCGCCCAGCAGCATGCACAGCAGCTGGGTCTGCTGCGGGGTCAGCTCGAACTCCTTGCCGACCTCGGCGTAGACCCGGCTGACCAGCTGTGCGAGGCGTACCAGCGCGGTGGCCAGCGTGGTGTCCTCCATGCTCCGCATCGTAGTCGACAGTACTTCGTAGTACGAACATCTTGCTTCGTGATACGAACAATTCGTACTACGAACTAAGGTGAGGTGGTGAGAAGTGGCTCAGGACTGGCCATGGCCACGCTGCCGAAGCTGATCGGCGATCTGGTCCCTGGCCGACGAACTGCCCGCCGAACAGCGGCCAAGGAGCGCGCGGTCACTCCTCGATGAACGGGCGCAGCAGCGCGAGCAGGGCGCGCGGCCGGTGCAGCGGGATGATGTGGCCGCAGTCCTCGATGACGTGGCCGGTGAGGTCGTCGGCGTAGGGGCGAAGCTGCCGCTCCAGTGCGGCGCCGACGGGTTTCGCGCCGATCGCCAGCGTCGGCACCGTCAGCCGGGCGGTGACCGCCTGCTCGATCTGCGCCGCGCTCTCCCGCAGCGCCCGGTAGTAGGAGAACGCGCAGGCCAGGGCCTCGCTGCCGGTGTACGCGCGGACGAAGGCGTCCCGGATGGCGGGGGTGACGACGCCCTCGCCGAGTGTGCCGGCGTTCAGGAACCAGTCGACGTACGCGGCCTCGTTGCCCTCCAGCACGGTCTCCGCGAGGCCGGGCACCGCGTGGAAGCCGAACCACCACGGCGGCCCGCCGGCCAGGAAGTCCTCCGCGCCGGGCAGCCGGCCCAGCAGCGACTCCATGACGACCAGGCGCCGCACGAGGTCCGGACGGCGGGCGGCGAGCAGGAAGGCGGGCGGGGTGCCCGCGTCGATGCCTGCCACCGCGGCCGAGGACACACCGAGCGCGGTGAGCAGCGCGGCGGCGTCGTCGGCCAGGGTGGCGGCGTCGTACCCGGTGGCGGCCCTGCTGCTCGCGCCGAACCCGCGCAGGTCCGGCGCGATCACTTGATGGTGAGCCGACAGGTCGGCCATGACGTCCGTCCACACCTGCCAAGTGTGCGGGAAGCCGTGCAGCAGCAGGACGGCGGGGCCGGAGCCGGCGATGGCGACGTTCAGCTCGACGCCGTTGACGGGGACGCGGCGCAGCTCGGGCATGTGAGCACTCCAGACAGGGTGAAGAATGGTGACCACGTCACGATAAGGAACTAGGGTGGTTCGCCCAAGACGGCACTTTTCCCTCAGGTGGTGAGCTCCAGGTGACCACGTACGAGAGCACGTACGAGACCACGGGTGACCGGCGCGGGGACCTGCTCGACCCGCTCTGCCCGACCCGGCAGCTGCTCGACCGCGTCGGCGCCAAGTGGACCTCGATGGCGGTCAAAGTGCTGGCCGAGGCGGCGCCGGGCGAGTTGCGGTTCGCGGAGCTGCGGCGGCGCATCCCCGGCATCTCGCAGAAGATGCTCTCGGTCACCCTGCAGAGCCTGGTGCGCGACGGGCTGGCCGAGCGCCGCGTCGAGCCCACCGTGCCGCCCGCCGTCCACTACCGGCTCACCGATCTCGGCCTGTCACTTGAAGGCCCGCTCGCCGCGCTTCGCGAGTGGGCAGAGACCCATATGGCGCAGATCGACCGCAACAACCGGCTCGCCGAGGAGGTCGGCCGCAGCTGAGCGTGCGATAGGTTGCCCGCCATGTCTGAGATCGGACCCGTCACCTGGCCGCCCGACCCCATCGAGACCGAACGCCTCATGCTGCGCTCGTCCGAGGCCCGCGACCGCGCGGCGTTCATCGAGCTGCTGGCCTCGCCGGAGGCGCACGCCTACCTCGGCGGTCCACGGCCCCGGGACGAGCTGGAGCGCGACGTGCCGCCGGTGCCCGCGCGGTGGGCGGGCAGCTTCGTCGTCGAGCTCGACGGGGAGATGATCGGCAACGTGCTGCTCAAACGGGCGACCGAGCACAGCCGCCCGGCCGCCGTCGGCAAGGCCGAGCTCGGCTACCTGTTCCTGCCCCGCGCCTGGGGCCGCGGGTACGGCACCGAGGCGTGCGCGGCGGCGCTCGCCTGGCTCGACCGCGCGCTGCCCGGCGAGCCGGTGATCCTCACCACCCAGACCGCCAACACCGCCTCCATGCGGCTCGCGGCCAAGCTCGGGTTCACCGAGGTCGAACGCTTCCACGCCTGGGACGCCGAACAGTGGCTCGGCCTGCGCGACCCTTCGACGATTGCTGAAACGAGCGGCGGGCCCGCCGGCGTGCACTAGCGTTCCGCCGCACGGGGACCGTTGCGTCGAGGGGGCACGTCATGGGGGAACGGCTGGAGATCCACCGGGAGACCGTGGAGGCGGGGGTGAAGCGCTGGTCGGCCGCCGCCGCCACGCTCCAGGCCCGGCTGGCCGACGCTCGCGCCAGGATCGAGAGCCTGCACGCCGCCCGGCCGTGGGGGCAGGACGCGACGGGCAGGGAGTTCGAGCGGGCGTACCTCGCCGATGACGGCCCCGGCACCCTGCTGCGGGCCGGCGCCGACTGGGCGGACTTCGCCGTCTCCGCCGGTCCCGGCGTCCTGGAGAGCGTGAACACCTCCGCCTCCGCCGACGCCGGCCTCGCCACGCCCAGGACCCAGCGCGCGTCTTGACGGGGGACCAGCGTGGTCACGAACGTCAGCAGCCCGGTCACCGACCCGCTGCCCGGGCAGGACGACACGATCGGCAGCTCCGGCTACGCCACCGACGTCACGCCCGCCTGGGGGACCGGCCTGCCCGCCTGGTGCGACGCGCTCATCGCGCTGCTGTCGTCCGGGCAGCTGTGGCCGGAGGCCAGCGAGTCGGGCGAGGCCGCGCTGGCCGTCGCGTACGAGGACTGGAGACAGGCCGCCCTGGATTTCGCGGCGGCGGGCGGCACGGCGCGCGACCTCATCCTCCAGGGGTGGGAAGGTCCCGCCGCCGACGCGTTCCGGCAGCGGGCCGAGCAGATGATCGCCGAGGGCCAGGGCATCTCCGCCCTCGCCGCGCTCGCCCGCCAGTACGCGCTCCAGCACGACAGCCTGGCCCGCGACACCCAGTACGCCAAGCTGGTGATCAACGTCGGCTTCTGGATCACGGTCACGTCGATCGCCATCGCCGCCGCGGCGGCCGCCCTCAGCGCGGGCGCCCTGGCGCCCCTCATCGGCCCGTACGCCGCCCGCTTACGGTCCTTCCTTGACAAGGTGTTCGCCTGGCTGGAGCGGGCGGCCGGGGTCCGGTACGCGGGGGCGGCCGGGGCCAGGGCCGTGCCCAGGCTGGCCGCGCTCGGGGCGGGCCAGGGCGCCAAGGGCCTGCTGGCCAGGGCGGTCTCCAGCCACATGCTGCGCGAACTGCCCGAGGAGCTCGGCGAGGGCCTCCTCGGCGACTACCTCGCGCAGAGCGAGCAGCTGGCGCGCGGCACCCGCACGAAGTGGGACAGCCAGTCGACCGCCGCCACGTTGCTGGGCGACGGCCTCGGCGCGGTCCTCGCCTCAAAGGTGACCCGCCCCGTGGGCGGCCTGGTCGACCGCCTCCCCGGCATCAAGGCGCTCAACGCCGCCGCCGGCGACGCCCCGGGCGCACTGAACGCCCTGATGCGCTTCCCCGGCCGCGCCACCCAGACGGCCCTCACGAACATGGCCGTCTCGGCACCGGCCGGCATGGCCTCGAACGGCATCGTGTACGGAAGGTGGGAAGCCCCGAGCCTGGAGTCCTTGCTGGGCAGCGCCGCAGCAGGCGTAGGCCGTACGAACACGATCAGCCCCTTCAGCGTGGACGTGATGAGCGCAGTGGCCAACCCCCACCGCGCCTTGGACACGGCAACAGCAACGGCCCTGTCCAGCGACACCACCCGCGCCACCCCTCCACCCCCACCCACCCCCACGCCCACCCGGCCGTTGGACGGCCGCACCCCGCAGTCGGCCCCCACCCCATCCCCACCCACGGAGGCGACCACCCCACCGAGAACCACCCCTCACCGCACCCCGGACACCGCGCACCCCCGCACGCCGCTTCCCCCACGCGCCCAGGAGCAGGCGCGGGTTGAGGAGAGGGGCGAGACTCACGCCCGCACGCAGGGTTCTGGGCAGGCCCAGGATTCCGGGCGCGGGCAGGATTCGGGGCGCGGGCAGGGTTCCGGGCGCGGGCAGGGTTTCGAGCCCGTCCAGGATTCGGGGCGCACGCAGGGCTCCGGGTCCGCACCGGACTCCGCGCGCACGCAGGAGCCCGCGCGAGCCCAGGACCCCGTGCGTGGCGAGGACCGTGGCAGGGCCGAGGGGTCCGGCCAGGCGCAGGCGCGTGCCCAGGAGCACGGGCGAGCTGAGCAGCAGCCGCCGGCGCAGGAGCAGCCGCAGCGGGCCGCGACCTCGCAGCCTTCCCGGGCGGCGGCCCTTCCCGGCGACGCCCGGCCGGTGGCCGCGTCGGATGACGTCGCCACGCCGGATCCGCGCTCTCCCGCCACGACCGCTGGGACGACCTCCCGCCCCGGCCCCGTCGCTCCCGGCAGCACCCCCGCACCGGGCGACACCGCCGTCGCCGGCCAGGCGGCCTCCGGTCCGGTCCCTGGCTCAACCGTCGGCCCGGCCACGGGCCAGGGGACCGGAAGCGGGGCGGCTGCCCAGCCCGGGGAGGGCCGAGAGCGACAGGCGGCGGTGCCTGACGTTCGGAGGTTGGCCGCGCTGCTCAGTGGGAGGCCGGTTGCCGCGGACGGTTCCGTTGAGGCGGTGACGGAGTACCGCTACGTGGAGAGCGGGCCCGGCTCCTGGAAGCTGACGGATGAGGACAATGAGCTGATCTTCCGGCGGGACATCGTGCCCGCGCTCATGGCGGGGGTGCGGTGGCCGGAGCATCCGCGGGTGGTGTTCGTCGGGGGGCAGCCCGCGTCGGGGATGACGACGGCGCGGCAGGCGGCCATGGAGGCGATGGGCTCCGACGGCGCGCTGGTCGCGGACTTCGACGGGTTGCTGCGCTACGCCCCCAAGTACGCCGAGCTGATGGCCCGGAACGACCGCATCGCCGCGGCCCAGGTGGGCGGGGACGCGTACGTGTGGATGAGGAAGGTCATCGCGCTGGCCGGCGAGCTGCGCGTGAACCTCATCCGCGAGGGCGCGATGAACAGCAGCCCCGGCGTGGAGGCGGAGGCGGCCGAGTTCAGGAGGCTCGGTTACCGCACAGAGGCGTACGTCATGGCCGTCCCCGCGGCGCTCAGCCGGCTGTCGGTGCTCGACCGCTACCAGCGGATGCGCGAGACCGACGGGTACGGCCGGCTGGTCGCCCAGGAGATCCACGACACCGCGTTCGACGGCATCCCCGGCACCATGCGGGCCATCGACGACGCCCGCTACGTCGACGCCGTCACGATCCACCGCAGGGACGGCGAGGCCGTCTACCGCAACGAGCTGGACGAGCAGGGCAGGTGGCGGCGCACGCCAAGAGCCCGCGAGGCCCTGGAGGAGGTGCGCGGCAGGCCGTTCACCGAGGAGGAGGCCCGCTGGTTCAGGGAGACGTACGAGCGCCTGAGCACCAGGCTCCCGGACGAGCTGAAGGACCAGCTGCCGGAGATCGCCGACCTGGGCGCGGAGCACGGCGTGGACGTCGACCCGCGGGGCAGGGCGCAGCGGCTGCGCGAGCGGTACACGACCGAGGCCGACGGCATCCTGCGCGACGAGCACGCGGCGGAGCGCGAGCGGCTGGCCGCGCAGCACCGGCGCAGCCTGGCCGGGGCGGCCCCGCACGAGCGAGAGGGGCTGCGCGCGGAGCAGGCCGGCGAGTGGGACGGCCTGGTCCGGCGGCAGGAGCTGGGCAGGACCGGGCTGCGCGTGCTGGCGTACTGCACGGAATGGGACCCGCACCGAGGCGGCATCATCGCCGTCAACCGCAACCTGGCCGAGGGGCTGGCGCGGGCCGGGCACGAGGTGTACGTCCGGGTGGGCCACGAGGTGCCGCCGGGCGTCGGCGGCGAGCGGCTGCACGTGATCGGCCCGAGGCGCCCCGAGCCAGGCCGCAGCGAGATGGACCAGCTGAGCTTCGACGGCGAGGAGCTGCCGCCCGAGGTGGACGTGGTCATCGGGCACAGCCGCTACTCGGGCCCCGCCGCCATGCGGGCCCGCGACCGGCTCTACCCGGACGCGCCGCTGGTGCACGTCCTGCACATGGTGACGGGGGCGCTCGGCCGGATCGCGGACAGGCCGGCGCTGGGCCGCGACTTCGAGAACATCGAGCGGGCGGTCATCTCCGAGGCCGACATGCTGGTCGGCGTGGGACCCGTGCTGTCCGGGGAGGCGCGGCGGCTGGCGGACAGCAATCCGGGCGACCGCGAGCCGCCGGTGCACGAGCTGCTGCCGGGCGTGCCGTTCGAGGCGCCCAGGCAGCGGCCGTTCTTCGGCGAGCGGACGCGTACGGTGCTGCTCATCGGCCGGGCGGACGCGGCGCAGAAGGGCGGCCACGAGGCGGCGCTGATGATCCGCGAGCTGCAGAAGGATCTCGACGTGCGGCTGGTGATCAGGGGCGCGGCGCCGGAGACGGTGGAGGAGGTCAAGGAGCGCCTGTCGGACGTGGCCGGCCGGGAGGTCGAGGTCAGGCCGTTCACGCTGGACCGCGAGGAGATGCTGGCCGACATCCGCGCCGCCGACGTCGTGATCATGCCGTCGCGGGGGGAGGGGTTCGGCCTGGCGGCGCTGGAGGCGGCCGGGGCGGGCGCGCCCATCCTCATCCCGAGGTCGAGCGGCCTCGGCGGCATGCTCGGCGACCCGAGCCGTTTCCCCCCTGCGCTGACGAAGGCGAGCCTGGTCGAGCAGGGCTTCGAGGACGAGGTGCCGGTGCGGCGGTGGGCCGCGCACCTGAAGGAGACGCTGCGCGACCTGCCACGTGCCCAGGAGCAGGCCCGCCAGCTCCAGCGGCTGCTGCGGGAGGCGAACGCCACCTGGGAGGGGGCGGCGGAGTCGCTGGTGGCCGCCGTACGCGAGCTGGATCGGCCGGGGCCGGCGATGCGGGCGCCCGTCCTCCCGCCGATGTCCGGCGACGGCTGGGTGAACTGCGCGCAGGGCCATGCCCACTGGGGCAGGTTCGGCGGCGCGGGCCTGCTGGTCCACCATCGGGGGCCGGACGGCGTCCACGTGCTCATGCAGCGGCGCGGCGAGGACACCCACCTGGGCGGCACCTGGGCCCTGCCCGGCGGGGCGCGCGACAGCGACGAGTCGCCGGCCGGGGCGGCCCTGCGCGAGACGGCCGAGGAGAGCGACCTGGCGCAGGCCGCGGTCCAGGTCGAGCACGTGATCAGGGACGACCACGGCGGCTGGGCGTACGACACGGTGATCGCCGTCGCCGCCGAGCGCGTCCAGGTCCGCGGGCGCGGCGAGGAGTCGCTGGAGCTGGCCTGGGTGCCGATCGAGGAGGTCGCGCGGCTGAACCTGCATCCCGGGTTCGCCGCGTCCTGGCCACGCCTGCGTGCGGTGCTGGAGGGCGCGCCGCTCCCGGCACCGGCCGAGGCGACGCCGTATCCCGAGGCGGGGCAGCTCGGGTTCGGCGGGGCGCCGGTCGTCCCGTTGCCCGCGCATCCCGTGACCGGGGCGGCCGTGGCGGCGCGGGAGCCGCTGCCGCACGGGGACGGACTGCTCAACCGGGAGCTGGTGACGTTCGCGGACGGGACACGGGTGACGTACGAGCGGTTCGAGCGGCCGGGCGACGCGGCCGTCAGGGTACTGGACGCGCACGTCGGCCGGGCGGTGGGGGCGCGGGTGCCGCTGTCGTACGCGCTGGGCCTGCGCGACGTCTACACCGACCACATGCCGGGCGAGCGCGCGCCAGCGGACCTGCGCGAGCGGGCGGCCACCCGCGACGGGGTGTTCCTCGGGCTCTACCACGCGGTGACCGCCAAGCACGGGTTCGGCCATGGCGACCTGGTGCTCGGGCCGTCCGGCGGCCTCATCCCGACCGGCAACGGAACCGCCTCCCACCTGCAGATCCCCGACGCGGCGAACCCGTTCGTCCAGGCGTTCTTCCGCGAGAGCGAGCCGCGCGTGTTCCGGTGGGCCGCCAACCCGCTCACCCCGTCCGACGTCGCGATCATCAGACGCGGCCTGGACGCCCTGCGCCCGCTCTTCGAGCGGCTCAACAGGCTCCCCCTGTACGAGGGCGTGATGCAGCGCTTCGAGCAGGCCGCCGAGCAGGCCCGCGGCACCGGCGACCTGCTGCCGAGCCCGGCCGGCCACCCGGTCACGCTCCCCGAGCGGGAGACCGAGGCCCGCTACCCGGCCCCGCCGCCGCCCGACTCCGCCGAGGCCGCGCACCACCGCCGGGTGGCCGAGGCGCTGATGACCGCCGACGGCACGTTCACCGACACCAGCGAGGCCAAGACGTATGTGATCGACGCGCTGGCCGAGCGGATGCGCTCGACGACCCCGCAGCTCGTCATGGCGGCGACCGGCCTGCACGTCGGCTCCGACATGATCAACCGGCTCGGCGACCCCGAGCACGTCCTGGTGCCGTTCAACGAGCGCTTCCCCTCCATGGGCGCCGAGGTCAGGCACGTGGACGAGCTCGACCCCCGCCACCCCCCGGCCGCCGCGCTGCGGATGGACTCCCCGCAGGCCGAGCGGCTCGTGCGGCGGATCGCGGTGAGCGAGCTGCTGCACGCCTGGGCCCACCGCAACGCCAACAGCAACGTGCGCGTGCTGGCCATCCAGGAGGTGGTGCAGGAGGAGTTCGGGCTGACCAGGGCGATGTCGTGGCCGATGGACGGCAGGACGCGCGCCGCCGTGGACATGGAGCTGCTCTACAACCGCCGTGCGCTGCGCGACTTCGTCCGCACCCAGTACGACTTCACCCAGGAGGTGCTGGCCGCGCGCGGCATCGAGGAAGTCGTCGCCTACCGGGGGATGGCCTGGTCGGAGGGCCGCCACTCGGTGTGGGACGCGCTGCGCCCCGGCGACATGATCGAGATGCGGCACCGCCCGCTGGCGAGCTGGTCGGCCGACCGCCAGGTGGTCATGGACTGGCTGGACACCCTCGACGGCCGCGGCGTGCTGCTGGTGGACAGAAAACCGGCCCGCGACATCCTGTCCCTGCCGGTGACCGGCATGGGGTACTTCGTGCAGCGGGAGTTCGTCGCGCTGCCGGGGGACCGGCTGACCACGCTGGGCCACATCACGCCGGGCCGTCCCGCCCCGCCGCAGGACGACCCGCCGATCGTCACCCGCCAGGACGCCCCAGCGGGTAGCTGGCGGCCGACCCCTGTGACGGCGGGGCCGCTCGACCTCGCCGACCCGCTGGACCGGCGCGTCGCCCGCGTGCTCGACGGCACCGACCCGGCCCCGCCGTGGTGGCCGCGCGACGACTCCGGCTACGCGGTCGCCAAGCGCGACCTCGACTTCCTCGGCATCGCCCCGAGGCAGCTCGCCTGGCTGCTGCGCAGGCAGGCGCCGCTGGGCATGACCCCCCGACAGTACGACCGCTACGCCACCCAGCTGCTCGAAGCCCTCGGCAGGGACGGCATCGACCCCTCCCAGGTGGACGTCAGGCTCAGGGGCACCGGCGCCGTGCTGTTCGCCGGGCGGCACAAGACGTTCCCGGCGGAGGATCAGCTGACGCCGCAGGCGCGGGAGCGGCTGAGTGAGTGGTTCGGCGACGACCCGGTACGCCCCAAGCGCCGCCTGTTCGACGCGATGTACCGGCTGGGCCTCGAAGCCGAGCCCAGCGACTACGACATGGACCTGTCCAGCACGCCCATGGTCCGCAGGGCCCGCGTCGGCTGGACGCCGGGCCGCTTCCCCGGCGACTTCATGGGCGGCCACGGCTACATCGACAAGCGGACCCTCATGGAGGCGTTCCCCTGGCTGGTGACATGGAAGGATGACTGGGAGGCGACGCTGGGGCGGCCCATCTCGCTCGGCCTGTTCGAGTCCAGCGGGCCGTTCGACGGGCAAAGCATGGGCCTTGAGCTGTCCTCGCACCACCAGGACTCCGACTGGGTCATCCACCGGCCGGACCGCCCCATGGCCTGGAGGCAGCCCATCGACGACGAGCGTGGAGAGTGACGATGCTCTGGCCGGCACTGCGAGTCCTGGCGTACGGCGAGCTCGGCCGCGAGCAGGCGGCGGAGCTCGCCCGGCTGCTCGGCCTCGACGAGGGCCCGCGTAGCGAGGGCCCAGGCGAGGAGGCGAGCCTGGGGCACCGGTCCTTCACCGAAGGGGTGCGCCTGGTCCTCGACCTGTCCCGGCTCGGCACGACGGGCTGGCTGCTCACCCTGCTCGCCGAGGGCGAGCCGGGCCCGCAGGTCGTGGAGCGGCACCGGGCGCTGCTGCGCGACGCCGCGGAACGCTTCGGGCTGTCCGTCGTCCAGGTCGATCCGCCGCGGACGGCTGACGAGGTGTTCCTGCCGCCGCCCGCCGACGAGGGCTCGATCGGGCAGTCGTGGGAGCTGCCGTTCGACGAGCTGGACCAGCTCTGGCCCCACCTCGGCGTACGCGCGGACGCGCCGCGCGAGGTGAAGCGGGTCAAGCTGGAGGCGATGACGCGCGCCCCCGTCTGGAGCTCCGCCCCCGAACGCCTGCGCCGCCAGGCCGCCGAGTTTCTGCGCGCCTGAGGACCGGCGTACCCGTCTCCTGGCAGGCCAGGCGGCGGGTCTCCCGGACCCGTGTCAGGCGGCCGGTACGGGCTCTCCGGTGAAGCGGCGCAGCTCCGGGCTGAGGGCGGCGACGGCGGCGGTCAGGCAGAGCAGGCCGCCCAGCGTCAGGAGGGCGCCCGCGCCGCCCAGAGCCGCGGCCAGAGCGCCGCCGAGCACGGGGCCGAGGGGCTTGAGCCCCATGCCGCCCATGCTCAGCACCGCGCCCATCCGGCCCAGCATCGGCTCCGGCACCAGGCGGGCGATCACCACGTTCAGCACCACGTTCAGGGAGGGCGTCGACAACGTGATGAACACCAGCGGAACCATCGGCCACCACATCCCCCAGGGCAGCGCCGTGGCCGCCAGTGAGACGCCGAACACCGTCACCACGGCCAGCACGATCCTGCCCGGCGGCATGAGCCGGCTGATGCGGCCCGACAGCAGCGCCCCGGCCAGCCCGCCGATGCCGAACCCGGCCAGCACCGTGCCGGTGACGCGCGCGTCGCCGCCGCGCTCGCCGACGAGCACGATCAGCGGGATCATCGAGGCCCCGCCGAGCAGGTTGAGCACCATCACCACGCCGGTGGCCTCGCGCAGGCCGGGCCGGCGCCACAGCCAGGCGAGCGCCGCCAGCGCCTCCCTGCCCATGCCGCGCCCCTCCCCGCTGTCGTCGTCGGCGGCGTCGTCGGCGGTGCTGGGACGGCGCGGCACCTTCGCCAGGGCGTAGAAGAGCGTGGCGGCGAGCAGCGCGAAGGTCTCGACGACGAACGGCACCGCCCGCCCGAGCCCGTACAGCAGGCCGCCGAGCGGCGGTCCCGCCAGCCCGGCCGCGTGGGTGCGGGACTCCTCCTGCGCGTAGGCGCCGTGCAGCTGTTCCGGCGGGACGATGCCGCGGATCGCCGTGTCCTGGACGGGCCCGATGAACGCCGTGCACAGCCCGTCCAGCACCGCCAGCGCGACGAAGTGCCAGACCTGCACCTGATCGGTGAGGATCAGCGCCGCCAGCAGCGCGGAGACCGCCGCCTGCAGGCCCTGGGCGGTGACGAGCGTGCGGCGGCGGTCCCACCGGTCGATCCAGACGCCCGCCGGGATCTGGACGGCCAGGAAGGCGGCGGTGCGGGCGCCGGCGACGACGCCCGCCAGCCCGGGTGAGCCGGTGAGCGCCAGCACCAGCAGCGGCGTGGCGAGCCTGCTGAGCTCCGTGCCCAGCTCGGAGACCGCGCCGCCGATCCACAGCAGCTGGAAGCGGACGTTCTTGCGCAGCGGGACGGTCACCGGGGGGTCTTCCTCGCGTGAGTGCGGGCGTAACCGGAGGAAGATACCTCAGAACGTCCTACGTCGTCCCTACGTCGTCCCTACATCGTCGTGCAGGGCAGGCCGTAGCTGGAGTAGCCGCCGCCCGGCTTGTGGTACCACAGCTCCGCGCAGATGTTGGTGCCTGAGGGCACCGGCCAGGTGTAGGAGAAGTCCCTGTTACCGCCGCTGTAGGTGTAGGTGGGGTAGTTCATGTCGCGGCCACCGCCCCAGACATGGATGTGGTACGTGCCGCGCGGGCTGCAGTCCGACCCCCAGTGCCGCAGCAGAATCGCGTTGTAGTCGGCCAGCAGCCGCAGGCAGACGCTGGTGCCGGCCGGGCCGGCGACCCGGCCCGCCGCGCTCGCGGCGGGGGAGAGCGTCATCGCGGTGACGGCCGTGAGCACGGCCGCCGTCGTCAGGAGCCGCGCCAGGGATCGTCCTGGCCTTTCCAGTGCCTTCATGGGATCTCCCCGTGGTCCGGAACGTGCGATCCCTCCCAGCCTCGTGCCGGTCGGCCGCGCTCACCAGGACGTACGCCGGTCACTTACCGGGCTTTTCCGCACGCTCGTCCAGCAGGCCCTCGGCGCACAGGTCGGACCACAACCCCTCGGGGACGCGGGCCTCGAACGCGGCGAGGTTGAGCCGTACCTCGCCGGCCGAGCGCATCCCCACCACGATGCCCGCCACGGTCGGATGCCGCAGTGGGAAGGCCATGGCGGCCTGGGGGAGGGTCACGCCGTGCGCGGCGCACACGCCGGCGATCCTGGCGACCCGCTCCAGCACCTCGGGGGCGGCGGGCGCGTAGTCGTAGCGGGCGTCCGCGGCGGGGCGTTCGGTGGCGAGCAGGCCGGAGTTGAAGATGGAGGCGGCCAGGACCGACACCCCGCGGTCCGCGCAGGCGGGCAGCAGGTCGTCGAGCGCGGTGTGGTTCAGCAGCGTGTAGCGGCCCGACAGCATGACCACGTCGGCGTCGGTCTCGCGGACCAGGCGGGTCAGCTTGGCGGAGTCGTACATGCCCGCGCCGATCGCGCCGACCACGCCCTGGGCGCGCAACTCGGCCAGCGCCGGGTAGCCGTCGCGCAGGGCGGCCTCGAAGTGCTGCTCGGCGTCGTGCAGGAACAGCACGTCGATCCGGTCGACGCCCATGCGGGCCAGGGAGTCCTCGACGCTGCGCAGGATGCCGTCGCGGGTGAAGTCCCAGACCCTGCGGTGGGTGGCCGGGACGGCGAACGCCTCGTCCATCCTGCCCTGCGGGTCCTGCGGCACCAGCAGCCTGCCGACCTTCGTCGACAGCGTGAACTCCGCGCGCGGCCTGCCGCGCAGCAGCTCGCCGACGCGGCGTTCGGAGTGGCCGATGCCGTAGTGGGGTGAGGTGTCGAAGTAGCGGATGCCGGCGTCCCAGGCGGCGGCGAGCGCCTGGGCGGCGGTGTCGTCGTCCAGCGGGTCGAACAGGCCGCCCAGCGGGCCGCCGCCGAAGCCGAGCTCGGTGACCCGTACGGCGCTGCGGCCGAGCTGACGAGTGCGCATGTGGTCGGTCTCCTTCACGCGTGGGCGAGGTGGTCGGACAGGACGTCGGTGACGATGCGCCGGTGCTCGGTGGCGGCGGCGGGATCGGAGCCGAGGGTCAGGGTCAGCATCAGCAGGGCCTTCCACAGCGCCCACCCGCGGGCGCGCGCCCACAGGCCGGGGTCGCCGCCCACGGCCGCGCGGAACGCCTCGCGGGACGCGCCGCCGAACATCGTCCAGGCGATCACCAGGTCGCAGGCCGGGTCGCCGACCCCCGAGGTGCCGAAGTCGATCACGGCGGTGAGCTCGCCGCCGGCGACCAGCAGGTTGCCTGCGGCGACGTCTCCGTGGAACCACACCGGGCGGCCGGTCCACCGGGCGTCCAGGGCCGCCTGCCACGTCTCGGCGGCCAGGCCGGTGTCGAGGTGGCCATCGAGCTCGGTCAGGTAGCGGCGGGTGTCCGCGTCGTAGTGGCCTGGCGAGGCGCCCCGCCAGAAGCTGTGCTCGCCCGCCGGCGGCCCGCCTGTCGCGTCGCAGCGCCACAACGCGCGGACGAACTCGGCCACCTGCACGGCGAACGCCGTCATGTCGCCGACGCGGGCGGGATCGGCGGTCTCGCCCTCCAGCCAGCTCCGCACCGACCAGGGGTGCGGGTAGTCCTCGCCCGGCGCGCCGGTGGCCAGCACCTCCGGTACGGCGACCGGCAGGTGCGGGCCCAGCCGGGGCAGCCAGTCGCTCTCCTTGAGCACGGCGGGCGCGTATCCCGCGGCCGTCGGCAGCCGGACCGTCATGGTCTCGCCCAGCCGGTACGTCCGGTTGTCGTGCCCGTCCACGGGCACCGGCGCGACCGGCAGGCCCTTCCACTGGGGGAACTGGGCGGCGATCAACCGGCTGACCAGGTCCGCGGTGATGCCCGCGCGCCCGTCAGGAGGAGCAGAGATATTCATATGGTTCCGTTTCTGTCGGTGATGGGTCAGAAGGCGGGAAAGGCATAGCCCGAAGGGTGGAAGGGGGCCCGCTCGCCGCGGAAGGCGAGCGAGGCGGCGGCGACCGCGCCGCGGCGCAGCTCCTCCACCCGGCCCGCGGCCGCCAGCGACGACAACGTGGTGCCGCCCAGGTAGGCCGCGCCCAGCTCGGCCGAGGTCAGCCGCAGATCGGGACGGGCCCGCGTACGTTCGCAGGTGACGGACTCGCCGTCGGCCCGCAGGTGGTGGCGGCCCGCGTTCCACGGGCAGAACGGGTCCTGGACCTCCAGCACCAGGTCGAGCGGGGCCGCGTACCGGCGGGCCGCCAGCGCGCGTCCCACGTCCGCGAGCCGGACCCAGAGGTTGTCGAGCACGGTGGTGCGCGCCGCGCGCGGGTCGGTCAGCAGGTGGTACAGCGGCTCGTCCACGGCCCCGTCGTAGGCGAGCTCGGTGTGCGCGTCGAGGTCGATGAGGAAGCGCCACAGGGCGGCGTACGCCGGCCCGGTGGCGGCCGCGACCTCGATCACCTGAACCGTGCCGGCTTTGGAGCGGTAGAGGGCGTAACCGGTGACCTCGCCGCCCGGCTCGGCGTGCACGGCGAAGCGCAGCGCCGTGCCGCCCGCGCGGGCCCGCTCGTGATCGGCCAGCAGGGCCGCCCAGTACCGTTCCGTACGGTCCACCCATCCGACCCCGCCGCGGCGGGCGGTGTCGTAGACCTTCTCCAGCAGCGGCAGGGCCTCTTCGCGCGCGAGCAGGCGGATCCGGCCGTCGCCGACGCCGGTGCCCGGCCGCAGGGCCATGAACCTCTTGTCGCCCCTGATCTCGGCCACGTGACTGGCCAATCCGTAGCCGAAGCGGCCGTAGATCGTGGCCTGGGCGGCGTTGAGCGCGGCGATCGGTTCGCCGCCCGACTCGTACAGGTCCGTGAGCTGCCTGCGCATCATCGCGGTCAGTATGCCGCGCCGCCGGTGCGTCGGCAGGACCGCGACGAGCGTGATGCCCGCGACCGGCACCTCCGCGCCGGG
The DNA here is from genome assembly GCF_042428605.1 of Nonomuraea salmonea. Classification (NCBI taxonomy): domain Bacteria; kingdom Bacillati; phylum Actinomycetota; class Actinomycetes; order Streptosporangiales; family Streptosporangiaceae; genus Nonomuraea; species Nonomuraea salmonea. The sequence goes on along the minus strand of NZ_JBHMCF010000008.1, from coordinate 219,188 downwards.
GACCGTCATGACGCGGCCGTAGACGGACGCGCCGCCGACGATGTCCGCGCCGTCGCAGGCGGCGAGCGTGCGGCCGGGGTCGAGGGAGACGGCGGCGTTCCTGAGACCGCCCTCCGTCCAGTCCTGGCCGTAGGTGGTGGCGACCATGCGGGCCCACGCGTCGATCTCGTCGGCGCCGATGGTCCGCAGCGGGTACGTGCTTGTCATGCTTCGAGCGTGGCCGGATAAACAACCGTCGCACATCGGGTGATCTCTGTATTTATATGCTGGCGCGATGATGGCGGAACGTGTGGTCAGCCCGGTCTTCGTGGGCCGGGACGAGGAGCTGTCCGAGCTGGCGGCGGCCCTGGACACGGCCATCGAGCAGGGCCCCGCGCTGACGCTCGTGGCCGGCGAGGCCGGCATCGGCAAGTCGCGGCTGCTGGCGGAGTTCGCCCGGTCGCTGGGGCCGCGGGCGCTGGTCGTCGAAGGCGCCTGTACGGAGCTGGGCAGCGACAGCCTGCCGTACGCGCCGTTCGTGACCGTGCTGCGCCGCCTGATCCGCGTCGAGGGCGCGCTGCCCGGCCCCTACCGGCAGCTGGCCCGCTGGTTCCCCGAGCTGGGCGACGCCGGCGACGCGGAGGGCGGCAGGCACCGGCTGTTCGAGGAGGTGCTGACGCTGGTCGAGCGGGTGGCCGCGAGCCGCCCCGTCGTCGTGACGATCGAGGACCTGCACTGGGCCGACGCCGCCACCCGAGAGCTGCTCGGCTTCCTCGCCAGGAACCTCACGCAGCCCGGCGTCCTGCTGACGATCACTCACCGGCCGTTCGAAACCGGCGACAAGCTGCTGTCGGAGCTGTCCCGCCGCCCGCGCGCCACCCTGCTGCGGCTGGACCGGCTCGACCGGCAGGGCGTGGGCCGCCAGCTCGCCGCCATCCTGGGCGCCGAGCCCGACGCCGCCACCGTACGCAGGGTCCACGAGCGCAGCGACGGCAACCCGCTGTTCGTCGAGGCTCTCGCCCGCGCCGGCGAGCGCACCCCCGACAGCCTGCGCAGCCTTCTTCTGCACGGCCCGCGCTCGCTGCCCGCCCCGGCCCGCGAACTGCTGAGCGTCGCCTCCGTCGCGGGCGGGAGGGTCGATCACCGGCTGCTGGAGCGGGTCGCCGGGCAGGGCGGCGCCGAGCTGGACGCCCTGCTGCGCGAGCTGGTCGATCGCAGCCTGCTCGTCGTCTCCGGCGACGGCTACGACTTCCGCCACGCGCTGATCCGGCACGTGGTGTACGAGGACCTGCTGCCGGGCGAGCGGGCCCGCCTGCACGCCCGGTATGCCGAGGCGTTGCGCGATTCGGAGGCTCACGCGGAGCTGGCCGCGCACGCCCACGCCGCCGGGGATCGCCGGCTGGCCCTGTCCGCCGCGTACCTGGCCTCGGGGCGGGCGCGCCGCACGTACGCGTACGAGGAGCAGGTCCGCCTCCTCGGCCAGGTGCTCGACCTCTGGGACGCGGAGGTGGACCTGGGCGTCGACCGGATCGGCGTGCTGACCGAGATCGCCGAGGCGTGCATGCTGAGCGGCGACTACGCGCGCGGCGTCGAGTACGCCACCGAGGGGCTGGAGGCCGTGGACGAGCGGCGCGAGCCCGAGCGGGCCGCCCAGCTCCTGGAGCACCGGGGCAGGCTGCGGCACCGGCTGAAGGCGACCGGCGTCTCCGACTGGGAACACGCGCTCGCCCTCCTGCCCGCCGGCCCGAGGAGCGTCCAGCGGGGCCGGCTGCTCGGCGTCCTGGCCATGGGCCTGCTGCCCGACGTGGCGAGGGCGCGCGAGCCGTTCGAGGAGGCGCTGGCGATCGGCCGGCGCACCGGCGACCCCACGGTCACCGTCCGCGGGCTGCTGGGCGTCGGCCTGATGACGCGCGACCTCGGCATGGTGGCGCGGGCCCGCACGCTCGCCGGGCGGCTCGACGGCCACGACCTGCTCATGACCGTCCCGATGTACGAGGCCATCCTGCACACCATGGCGGGCGACCACCCGAGCGCCGTCGCCGCCGCCCGCGACGGCCTGAGCCGCGCCCGCCGCTACGGGCTGGGCCGCAGCCGCGGCGCCGAACTGGCCCGCCACGCCGCGCGCGGGCTGATCCTGGCCGGGCGGTGGGACGAGGCGGACGCCCTGCTGCGCGACAGCCTCCAGGAGGATCCGCCGCCGCTGTCACGGCAGGCCCTGCTCGTCCTCAGCGGCCAGCTGTCGTTGCTGCGCGGCGACGTCGCGGCGGCGGCCTCGGCCGCGTCGGCCGTCGAGCACGTCGAGAGCGACGGCCTGTTCTCCCGCTACCAGCTGCTCTGCCTGCTGGCGGTCGCCCAGGGCGCTCCCGGCCGAGCCGACCTGATCCTGGAACGCGCCCTGAAGGACCCCGAACTCACCCGCGTCTACTCCAGCGACGCCCGCCCGATCCTGGTGGCCGGCGCCCTGGCCCAGCGAGGCCGGGGTGCCAGGAAGGCCGAGCTCGTCGCGGTCGATGCGCGGCTGGGCGTGGACGGGCGGCTCGACCGCGCCTGGCAGGTCATGCTGCACGCGCTGATCGAGGACGACGGCTGGGACGAGGCGGTGGCGGCCTGGCGGGAGCTGCGGCAGCCGTACGAGCTGGCGTTGTGCCTGTTCCACGGCGCGCGGGCCGCGCTGGAGGCGGGCGACAGGCAGGGCGCGACGACCCGCCTCATCGAGGCCGCCCGGCTGGCCGACGACCTGGGCGCCGCGCCGCTCGCCCGCGAGATCGCCCTGCTCGGCCGCCCCCGGCAACCCCAGGAGGGCCTGACGGAACGCGAGCACGACGTGCTCAAGCTGATCGCCGAGGGCCTGAGCAACCGCCAGATCGCCGCCCGCCTGCACATCTCCCCGAGCACGGCGGGCGTCCACGTCTCCCACATCCTCACGAAACTGGGCGCGACGACGCGTACGGAGGCGACGGCCATCGCCTTCCGCAAGGGCCTGGCCTGACCCCCTTCTCACGGAAGTTTCACGGCGACCGGCACGGAAGCCGCCGCATCCTTGGCGCATCGCACGAACGGCACCACGATGTGGACGCCGTACCCGGAGCAGATCAACGACCGGTGGTACCTGTACTACTCCGTCGAGCAGTCCGGCGCCCCCCGCCGCACGCTACGTCGCCGAGAGCGCGGGATCCGACCCGCTCGGCCCCTACACCTGCCGCGGCGTGCTCCCCGCAGGGCGTCGGCCATGAGCGCGAGGGTCAGTCCGGTGAGGGCGAGCGCGAGCGCGGGCACGACCGCGAGGCGGGGCGCCGTGACCAGCAGCGGGGTGGCCTCGCTCACCATGCCGCCCCAGTCGGCGCCCGGCGGCAGCCCGATGCCGAGGAAGCCGAGCGAGGTCACGGCGATCAGGGTGCGCGCGAAGTCGGCGGTGGCGACGGTCAGGACGGGGCCGGCCAGGTGCGGGGCGATCGTCCTGCGCAGCAGGTAGAGCGGCGACGCGCCGATCGCGCGTACGGCCAGGACGTGGTCGGCCCGCGCCACCCGCCGCGTCGCCGTGTGCGCGACCAGGCCGCAGCTCACCCAGCCGAGCGGCACGAGCGCGGCCAGGACCGTGGGGTACCCGGGCGGCAGCACGCCCGCCAGAGCGAGCGCCAGTGTGAGCCCCGGCAGGGCGAGCGCCACGGTGGCGGCGAAGCGCAGCAGCCGCTCGGCCGCCCCGCCCGCCAGCCCGGCCACCGCGCCGGCGAGCGTGCCGAGCGCGGTGGTGATGGCGGTGACGGCGAACGCGACCAGCAGCGAGGTACGGCCCGCTATGGCCGTCCTGGTGAGCAGGTCCCGGCCGAGCTGGTCGGTGCCCAGCCAATGCCGCGCGCTGGGCGGCAGCAGGGCACGCCCCAGATCAGGCGTGGAGATGTCGTACCCGGTCAGAAAAGGCGCCACCAGGCAGAACGCCACGACCAGCATGAACCCGACGACCCGGCCCGTCATCGTTCCCCACCTCGCAGCCGCGGGTCCAGGGCCGACAGGCACAGCTCGGTCACCGCCAGCAGCAGCACCGTCGCCACCGCCACGACCAGCACGTACGCCTGCACGACCGGCACGTCCCGCTGCCTGATCGCCGCCACGGCGAGCTGCCCGACGCCGGGCCAGGCGAACAGCGTCTCCACCACCACGGCCCCGGCCAGCAACTCCGCCACGACGAGGCTCATGGCGGTGACCGCGTTCGGCGCGGCGACGCGCAGCGCGTGCACGACGACCGTGCGCCGGCGCCGCAGCCCCTTCGCCGCCGCGAGCCGGACGAACGGCCGCCGCAGCGCCCGCGCCAGGTCCGCGCGCAGCAGCCGCAGCAGCGTCGCGGCCCCGGTCAGGCCGAGCGTGAGCGCGGGCAGCACCACCGAGTCAGGACCGCCGGTGGGCAGCAGCCGCCATCCCACCGCCACCACGCTGATCAGCACAATGCCCACGATGTACGGAGGAACCCCGCCGGCCGCCACCGTCACCAGCGCGAGGATCCGGCTGTCGAGCGCCCGCGGCCGGACCACGGCCGGCAACGCGACGAGCAGCGCGAGCCCCGCCGACACCGCCGCGGCCGTCACGGCCAGCAGCAGCGTGGCCGGCAGCCGCGCCGCGATCTCGCCCGCCACGGGGGAGCGGTCGACGTAGGACCGGCCGAGGTCGCCGCCCAGCACGTCGAGCACCCACCGCAGATACCGGCTGGACAGCGGCTCGTCCAGCCCCAGCTCCGCGCGCAGCGCCGCCACCGCGGCCGCCGTCGGCTGCCCGCCGCCACGGCGCAGGATCTCCTCGGCGGGGTCGCCGGGCGCGAGCGAGGTCAGCAGGAAGACCAGTACCGACAGCGCCAGCAGCACGAGCAGCAGCTCCGCGAGGCGGCGTAGGAGGACGGCGATCACGTGCCGGGCGCCAGCTCGCCCAGGTCGGTCACGTACGCCACGTTCTGCGTCACGCCGCCGACCTCGGTGGTCGTGACGATCGGGTTGTCCTGATAGGCGAGGGGGATCATCGGCCGGTCGGCCGCCAGCAGCCGCTGGATCCGGTGGTGGAGCTCGCGGCGCTCGCCCTGGTCGGTCTCCGCCGCCGCCCGGTCCACCAGCGCGTCGAACTCCGGGCTGCGGTAGCCGAGCCGGCGATCGACGTTCCAGGACGCGTCCGAGCGCAGGAAGCGGCGGAACAGGTAGTCGGCGTCGGCGTTCGGCACGCTGTACGCGCTGAGGAAGACGTCGTAGTCGCCGGCCTCCATCGCCGACTTGGTGGCCTCGGTGACGCTCACCCGCGCCGGCAGCCCCGCCTGCTCGAACGCGGCACGCAGCACCTCGGCGACGTCGGCGTAGGGGAACTGGCCGGTCTCCGCCGCCGAGATCAGGATGGTGACCGGCCGCTCCGGCGCCTTCGCTGCGGACACGAGCGCACGCGCCCTGCCGGGGTCGTAGGGGGTGCCGCCGGGGGCGGCGAGATCGCCGAAGACCGGGGACAGGAAGCCGGCGCCCGGCCTGGCCGTGCCGGCGAACAACGTGGCGGCGATCGCCCGCCGGTCGATGGCCAGGTCGGCCGCCTCACGCAGGCGCGGGTCCGAGAACGGCGGGCGCGAGGCGTTGAAGGTCAGGTAGTGCGTCAGCACCGACGGGCTGCGCACCACCCGGAAGCGGCCGTCGGCGGCGACCGCGGCGACCTGCGCGGGCAGCAGCGCGCCCTTGTCGATCAGTCCGTCCACCTCGCCGGCGCGTAACGCGGCGACGCGGGCGTTGGCGTCGGGGATCACCTTGACCACGATCGTGTCGTACGCGGGTGCGCCGCCGTGGTGATGCGGGTTGGCGGTGAGCACCGCCTGCTGCCCCTTGGTCCAGCTCGCCAGCGTGTACGGCCCGGTGCCGATCGGCCGGTCGCCGAACGAGTCGCCACCCGCGAACGCCTTCGGCGACTGCACCATGCTGAAGAACCCGGCCAGCCGGCCCGGCAGGTCGGCCACGCCCTCCTTCAGCTCGAACACCACCTTGCCGCCCTCGGCCCGCACCCGCCCGAGCCTGCCGTACGCCGCCTCCATGCCCGCGTCGAGGCTGAAGAAGGCCGACTGCCGGGGCGCGATGCGCAGGAACCGCTCGACGTTGGCCACCACCGACTCGGCGGTCAGCGGCGTGCCGTCGCTGAAGCGCACCCCCTGCCGCAGCGTGAACGTCCACCGCCGCCCCTCGTCCGCGCTGTCCCACGAGGTGGCCAGCGCGGGGACCGGCCGTAGCTCGTCGTCCACGGTCACCAGCGGCTCCCACACCCGTAAGGTCTCGTGGACGAAGTACGGATCCTCCGGCCCGGCGACCAGGTCGCGTGGAGCGGCCAGGGTGAGCCTCTTTCCGTCCTGCTGAGCCTGGCCGCAGCCGGCCATAGCCGCCAGCAGCGCCAGCACCATGATCACCGATCGTCCGCGCACTCGATCCTCCCGCCAGCCGCATTAGAAGGCAACGATAACCGTGTTCATCTCTCGCGTCACAAGCGGTGGTAGGCCAGCAGGGCGAGCGCCGCGACCCCGCAGGCGGCGGCCACCGCGCCCATGACCCAGCCGTACCCGGCCGCCTGAGCCAGGGCGACGGCGGCGAGCGGGGCGGCGGCCTTGTCGGCGACCGCGAACAGCGCGATCCGGCCCGACAGGCTGGCGTAGGCGGTGGTGCCGTACCGCTCGGAGAGCAGGTACGGCAGCGTGATCGTGCCCACCCCGAACCCGATCCCGAACAGCAGCACGCACCCGATCGCCCCCGCCGCGCTCCCCGCCACCACCGGCATCAGCAGCGCGCCCGCCCCCTGCACCGCGAAGACGCCCGCCGCGACCGGGGCGGCGGCCCAGCGGCGGCGCAAACCGGTCGTGACCACGCGGCCGGTGACCGACAGCACGCCGAGCAGCCCGGCGACGGTCGCGGCGAACACCGGCGGGTGCCCGAGGTGGATCAGGTAGGTGACCAGCAGGACCGCGATGGTCGCCACCGCGCCGTTGTGCGCCGTGAACGCCGCCGCCAGCAGCCAGAAAGGGCGCCCCCGTACGGCGGACCTGACCAGGTCGCCCCTGGTCGTGGCGGTGACCTTGGCGGCCTGGTGCGCGGGCCTGCGCAGGACCAGGGCGTGCAGCGGGATCGCGGCCAGGCCGTAGCCGAGCCCGAGCACGACCAGGGCCTGGCGCCAGCCGTAAAGCTCGACCAGCAGGCCGGACAGCGGCAGGAACACCGACGACGCGAACCCGGCCACGATCGTCACCGCCAGGAGGGCGTCAGCTCTGCCGCGACCGTCGAACCAGGCCATGATCATGGCGAAGGCGGGCTCGTACAGCACCATCGCCGACGCCACCCCGATCGCCACGAACACCCCGTACAGCTGGAGCAGCGTGTGGGCCTGCGACCAGCCCAGGACGGCGAGCGTGCCGAGCACCGACCCCGCCGTCATCAGGCCGCGCCCGCCGCGGGCGTCCAGCCACCGGCCCGCGAACGGCGCGCACAGCGCGGTGGTCGCGACGGCGAGGGTGAGCGCGGCGGCGACCTGCGTGCCGCCGGCCCGCAGGTCGCGGGTCATGGGGGTGAGGAAGACGGAGAAGGCGTAGTAGAGCACGCCGTAGCCGATGGTCTGGGTGACGGCCAGGGCCGCGACCATGCGCCATCCCTGGTGGAAGCGGCTTATGGCCGGCCTCGCAGGACCGCTCGCAGGTTGGCCCGCACCAGCGTCGTCGTGGGGTGGCCGGAGCCCAGCACCCGCTCGCACTCGGCCAGCGCCCGTTTCAGCAGGGGAGTGGCGCGGCGCACGTCACCGGCCGCGTGATAGGCGGCGGCCAGGTTGTTGCGGCACATCAGCGTGTCGGGGTGGTCGAGGCCCAGGACCCGCTCCGAGCCCGCGTACGTCTCCTCGTACAGCTGGACCGCGCGCTTGTGGTTGCCGGCCGACTCGTAGGCGTAGGCGAGGTTGTTGCGTGAGGCGAGGGTGTCGGGATGGTCGGGGCCCAGGATCCGCTCGCGGTCCACCAGGATCTCCACCAGCAGGCGGAGTGCGCGGCGCGAGTCGCCTGCGGCGTCGTAGGCGATGGCGAGGTTGTTGCGGGAGTTCAGCGTGGCGGGATGGGTGGGGCCGAGGACGCGTTCGCGGTCCTTCAGCGTGCGCTGGAACAGGGGGATGGCGCGGTCGAGGTCTCCCGCGGCCTGGTAGGCGTGGGCGAGGTTGTTGCGGGAGATCAGGGTGTCGGGGTGGTCGGGGCCGAGGAGGCGTTCGCGGTCTTCGAGGTTCTGCTCGTGCAGGCGTCGCGCTTCGGCGAGGTCTCCCGCCGACTGGTACGCGTGGGCGAGGTTGTTGCGGGAGATGAGCGTGTCGGGGTGGTCGGGGCCGAGGAGGCGTTCGCGGTCCTTCAGGTTCCTCTCGTACAGCCGCAGGGCCTGCCGGACGTCGCCCGCGGCCTCGTAGGCGTGGGCCAGGTTGTTGCGGGAGGTGAGCGTGTCACGGTGGTCCGGGCCCAGGACCCGTTCGCGGTCCTCCAGCGCCTGCCCGAACAGGGCGATGGCGCGGCCGAGGTCGCCCGCCGACTCGTAGGTGACGGCGAGGTTGCTGCGTGAGGTCAGGGTGTCGGGGTGGTCGGGGCCGAGCACGCGCTCGCGGTCCGCCAGCGTGCGCTCGTCCAGCTCCGCGGCGCGGCGCAGGTCGCCGGCCTCCCGGTAGGCGTGGGCCAGGTTGTTGCGGGAGGTGAGCGTGTCGGGGTGGTCAGGGCCCAGGACGCGCTCGCGGTCGTCCAGCGTCTGCCGGAACAGGCGGGTGGCGAGGCTCAGGTCTCCCGCGGTCTGGTAGGCGAGGGCGAGGTTGCTGCGGGTGGTCAGCGTGTCCGGGTCGTGCGCACCCAGCACGCGCTGCGAGCTCTCCAGCGTCTGCTCGTAGATCGGGATGGCGCGGCGCAGGTCGCCCGCCGCCTCGTAGGCGGCGGCCAGGTTGTTGCGGGTGGTCAAGGTCTGCGGGGCGTCGGCGCCCAGCAGCCGTTCCGTGCGCTCCAGCGTCTCCTCGTAGATCGGGACGGCGTGCTCCAGGTCGCCCATCGCGCGGTAGGCGCTCGCGAGGCCGTCACTGGACGACAGCGTGGCCGGATCGTCCTCGCCCAGCAGCCGCTCGCACGTGGCGCGGGCCCTGCTGTGCAGCTCGATCGCGCTCTCCAGCGAGCCCTGGCCGTTGAGGAAGACGCCGGTCCTGTCGAGCAGGCCCGCGGTCGTGAGCGTGTCGGTGCCGGGGGCGGCGTGCTCGGTCAAGGCGATGACGTGCGGCAGCAGCGCCCGCCACAGCGGCCAGCCCGCCGGGTCACGCGGCGAAGGGGCGGCCGCGGTGTCGAGCAGGACGGTCGCCAGGGCGCGGGCGGCGTCGACGGCGGCGGCCGGGCGGTGCGGGTCGGCGTCGTCAGGGGTGCGGGTCACGGCCTGGACCAGCCGGTGCACGGTGACCGTCTCGCGGTCCAGGGTGACCATGTTGTAGGCGGCCAGCTCACCGAGCGCGTGCCGCACCTCGGCCTGGCCCGCGTCCATGCCGTCCAGCAGCGTGCGGGGGACGGGCTGCGCGCCGTACCAGGCCAGGACGCGCAGCACGTCCACCGCGTACGGGGTGCCGGCCAGGCGGTCGAGGGTGAGCCGCCACACCCGCGCGATCGTCCGCTCGGCGTCGCCGCCACGGGCGACCTGGTCGTACATGACGGCCGGCTGCCGCCGCAGCGACTCCAGATACTCGCGCGGAGCGATCCTCGTCTGATGCAGATAAGCCCCGGCCTGCTCGATGGCCAACGGCAGGTATCCCAGCTCCCGCACCAACTCAGCAGCCCCATCGAGACCCCCGCTCTCCCCGGGCACGGCCGCGGCGGCTCTGCCGGGGTCACCGGCGTCCGCAGGCTGCGCGGCGCCGTCCAGGTTTCCGCCGTCCACGAGCTCCGGGGCGGCGAGGCGGGTGAGGAGTTCGATCGCTTCCCGTTCGCTCAGCACGTCCAGGCGCAGGACCTGGGCGTCCAGGCGGTGCCAGCCCTCGCCCAGGCGGCTGGTCACCAGCACCTGTCCGGTCAGGACCCGCTGCAGCAGCGGCTGCACGTCGGCGACCTCGTTGACGTTGTCGAGCACCAGCAGCCAGCCCTGGTGGGCGGCCAGCCAGGCCGTGGCCCGCTCGGCCAGCGCCTCCAACGGCAGGGCCGTGGTCAGCTCCGGCTGCAGCGCGACCGCCAGCCTGGCCAGCCCGGTCCTAACCGCCTGGCCGGACTCGGCGGTGATCCACCACACCGGGTTCGGCCGCCCGGCGTCCTGCCTTCTGGCCTGGGCCAGCGCGTAGTGAGCGGCCAGCGTGGACTTGCCGACGCCGCCCAGGCCGTGCACCGCGGAGACCACCACCTCGTTCCCGCCCCGCAGCGCCGCCGCCAGCCGCGCCAGCTCGTCCCCGCGCCCCACGAACGTCCGGGTGTGCCGGGGCAGATTCACCAGCCCAGGCGGCGCGACGACCTCGGTGACGGGCCGCAGCACGATCTCCGGCAGCACGGTCTCGTTGACGACCTGGTCACGCCCGGCCTGGTAGATCCGCGCATTCCCAGAGGCCGCCGCCTCCATCCGCACCTCCACCACCCCGGAGCCCGTCGTAGTGGGTCCCTCCGGTTGAGGTGGGGTCGTCGGCGGGTCGTCCGATGGTGGGGTGGTCATCGTTCGTTGATGGTCTGGTCGCGGGCGCTCTGGTAGACGCGGCCGGAGCCCGAAGCCTCGGCCCGCAACTGCACGTTCGTGGCACGGTCGCCGGTGGAGGCGATGCCGGTGTTCTCGCCGATCGCGACGGAACGCTCGCCGGCGGCGACGGCGCCCGCGCCGAACTCGGCGACCAGCTCCCGCAGCTCGGCTTCGGCGTCGGGATCGTCCTCCAGCAGGTCGCTCAGCCGCGACCGCCACGCCGCCTCCTGCTCGGCGCGGGCCCGCTCCAGCTCGGACCCGCTCCGGCCGACGAGCTCCTGCCGCGAGCGCTCCAGCCGTCGCACCACGACCTCCTCCCGCTCAGGGTCGCCCCGCCCGATCAACCGGGCGAACCGCTGCTTCACGGACGTCCACGCATCGGTGGTCATCTCCGACACCAACGTCGTGGCCCCCGCCGCGACCAACGCCGCCAACGCCTCACTCCACATCGTGCCCCTCCTGCCCGCCGAGACAAGTACTCCCGTTCTGTTCGACCGCGAAACGATCGAGGAAGTTCCGCGAGTACAGTCCGGGCATGGGTTTCGATCACAACGAGCACTATCACGAGCTGCTCATTCGGGGAATCCCAGAAGGTGCGAAGAAGGCCCTGGACGTCGGGCTGCGGCACCGGCGCGTTCGCCCGTCGCCTGGCCGGGCGCGGCCTGGTCACGTCCCGTTCGCGACGGTGACCCGCCTGCGCCGCGCGCTCGTACCGGGAGGCAGTCTCGCGATCCTCGGCCTCTACCGGGAGCGACCATCCGCCGCCTGCTCTTCTGGCGTTACCTCCTCCTGTTCACCCGACCCCAGGAAGTCTGAGGATCGAACACGGCGAAGATCGTCTATTGGGGTCAGGCCGGGTGCCAGCCCAGTTCGGGCCCCAGTTTGGTGGCGATGTCGGTGAGGATCTGGACGTAGTCCTCGTGTTCGAAGGTGAACGGCAGCGCGAACGCCACCTCGTCGATCTCCTGGAAGGCGGCGTGCGCGTACAGCCGTTCGGCGATCTCGGCGGCGGTGCCGACCAGGTCGGGGGCGAACAGCATGCGGGCCGGCCCCCGGGGCGTGGCGGTGCGGGGCAGGCGCTTGGCGGCGTACTCGGCGTATCTGGCCCGCTGCTGCGGACTGGCCGAGTCCGTGGGGATGACGACGAGGCCCTGGGAGACGCGGGCCTGGTCGCCGAGGGGGTGCCGGGCGCGGAACTCCCGTACGTGCGAGAGCTGGATCTGCGCGAAGTCCTCCGACTCCTCGGCCTTGACGACGCTGCTGGTCAGGAAGTTCATGCCGTGCTCGCCCGCCCACCGGGCCGAGCGCAGGCTGGCTCCGCCGTACCACATGCGGCTGCCCAGGCCCGGCGAGTGCGGCTGCACCCGGTCGGAGAACACCTCGAAGCCCTCGGTGCCGCTGAAGGAGGTGGCCGCCTCGCCGCGGACGAAGCCGAGCAGCCGCCGTACCCGCTCGTAGCTGAAGTCCTCCAGGTCGGCGGTGCCGGGGTGGAGCGCGTCCTTGACCCGGTCGTAGTGCATGGGCGGGCCGACGCTGACGCCTGGGTTGAGCCGGCCGCCGGACAGGATGTCGACGGTGGCGAGGTCCTCGGCCAGCCGCAGCGGGTTCTCCCAGCCGAGCGGGATGACCGCGGTGCCCAGCTCGATGCGGGTGGTGCGCTGGGTGGCGGCGGCGAGGACGGCGACGGGGGAGGAGATGCCGTATTGGAGGTGGCGGTGGCGTACCCATGCGCTGTCGAAGCCGAGCTGTTCGCCCAGCTCGATGATCCGCAGGGTCGACTCGTGTCCTGGGCGGGGGTCGTCCCCGTCGAACAGGCCGATGGTCAGGAAACCCAGCTTGCGCAGGGGTCGCGTGGGCAGCGGCACGGCGCTTCCTCTCTCCCGCGGTATTGCCTAGCCAAATGGTAGGTTATAGCGGGACAAAGCCGGCACGTGACCGAGGACCTGGAAGTGGTGGGTGCCGTCGCGTTCGAGCTGCTCGACCAGGCCGAACTCCCACTCCAGGTACGCCTCCATGGCCTCCCGTGGGTTGTCCGTGCCCTCGTACGGGCGCCGGTACCGGTCGGCCGGCGGGACCGCGTACCGGGCCTCGGCCGTTTCCAGGGGGAAGCGCCAGGCCGCGGTGCCGCCTTCCAGGGCGAAGGCCGGGGCGCGGTGGCGCAGGTCGGCGGTGGCGAAGCGGGCCAGGAGGCCGGTCGGTGAGGTGAGGACGTACCGGCGTGCGGCGCCGATCGTGGCGATCGCGGCGGGCAGCAGGGCGCGGGCGGCGTACCAGGCGCCGGGGATGTGGCCGGCGGCGTAGTCGCGGCTGGGGCCGACGTCGATGACCGTCGCCGAGCCGTCGGCCAGCCAGGCGCGCAGGGTCGCCGCGTCGACCGTGTCCACCGGCGGCGGTGCGGGGTGGAGCGAGGGTTCGGCGCCCGGTCGGGTGAGGAGCTCGGCAGGGCTGATGGCGTAGACCTCCCAGCCCATCTGCGCCAGCCACGAGCCGGTCATCGCCGCGCGTACCCCGTCGTCGTCCACGACCACGATGCGGGCGCCGCGCACCGGCGCGTGGTGGTCGGTCTCCTGGACGAGCTGCCCACCGGGCGCGTGCCGGGCGCCGTCGAGGTGCCCGCGCGCGTACTCGGCGGCCGTGCGGACGTCGAAGATGTACGTGGTGCGATCAGGCCGGCGCAGACCGGGCAGGTCGCGCGCGCGGACGAAGGTGACCCCGGCCCGCTCGGCGACGGCGCGCGCCCCGGACGCGGCGAGCGCGTGGTGGGGCGGCGTCACACTGAGCGGCGCCGTACGGGTCGCGCCGCGGTCGAGTCGCTGCCCGGCGAGGGTCCAGCCGATGGTGCCGTCGCGCAGCGCGGCCACGGGGTTGGGCAGCCCGGCGTCGATGAGGGACTGGGCGCCGATGATGCTCCGGGTGCGGCCCGCGCAGTTCACCACGACGGGCGTGGCGGGGTCGGGGGCCAGCTCGCGGATGCGCAGCACCAGCTCGGCCCCCGGCATGCTGGTGGCGGTCGGGATGCTCATCGTGCGGAACTCGCCGAAGGGCCGCGCGTCCACGACGACGAGCGGCGTACCGGCGTCGATGAGCGCCTTGACGTCCTGCGCGGTCAGGGACGGCGTGCCCGCGACCGACGCGACCAGCTCGCCGAACGCCTTGCTCGGCGCGTTCACGTCCTGGAAGATCTCGCCGCCTGAGGCGGTCCAGGCGTCGAGCCCGCCCGCCAGCTCGTGCACCCGGGTGTAGCCGAGCCCGCGCAGGACGCCGATCGCCCGCGCGACCCCGTCGCCGTAGACGGCGATGGGGGTGTCGCGGCGGGGGATGCGCCGCCAGGCGTCCAGCTCCAGGCGGGAGAGGGGGAAGCTGGCGGCCCACAGCGGGTGGCCGGTGGCGAAGGCGGCCTCCTCGCGTACGTCGGCGATGACCACCTCGCTGCGGCGCAGCAGCAGCGCCCGCACCTCCTCCGCGGTCATCGAGGGGTTCAGCGGATCTCCACTTCCGACCAGTCGAGCCCGTCGAGGTTCACCACGATCGCCTCCTGCGTGGTGCGCGCGATGACGACGACGGCCTCGGCGCCGGGGTCGGGGTTCTCCTCGCGGTGCGGCACGAACGGCGGTACGAAGACGTAGTCGCCCGGGCTGGTCTCGATGCGGTGCTCCACCGGCTCGTCGCCCTCCACGTCGAGGAAGACGAACGCGGGATGCCCTGACACGACGTAGATGGCGGTCTCGGACGCCCCGTGGTGGTGGTTGCCCGACGCGGTGGACGCGGCGACGTGCGTCTCACCCATCCAGAGGCCGGACGAGCCGACGGTCTTGCCGCTGACGGCCTCGAGCCGGGTCATCCCGGACGTCTGCCCGGTGCGGCCGAGCAGCCCGCTCGGGGCGACGTGGTGCAGGGTCCGGTGGAACGGGTCGATGCCGGCGGGCACGAGGACCCCGCTGGGCGTACGGATGAGGGGCTGGCCGGGCATCAGGCTCCTTTGGCGAGGGGCGGCACTTCGGTCAGGACGGGGGTCGTCAGGAGGCGGCGCAGCGTGTCCGCGACGCGTTCGGACACCGCAAGCGCGACGTCCTTGCGCGTCCACAACGCCAGCGGCAGCGGCTTGGGCCGGGGCAGGTCGTCGCGGGGCACGAGGCCGTCGGGCGTCTGCCCGAGCGTCGCGAGCAGCGCCACCCCGGCGCCGGCACTGACGGCGGCCTGCACGCCGGCGAGCTGGTTGGCCTCCGCGGCGACGGCGACGGGGATCGCGTGGTGCCCCAGCGTCGTCAGCGCGCGGTCGCGCAGCGCGCACGGGTGGTCGAAGGCGACGACGGGCAGCGGCTCGCCGCGCCTGGGCGGCTGCCATGCGGGGGCGGCGTACCAGGTCAGGGCGAGGTCGCCGACCGGGGTGGCGTGCGGGTCGTCGGCGGGGCCGATGAGCAGGGCCAGGTCGATGCGTCCCGCCGCGAAGCTCTCGCGCAGCTTGGTGCCGCGGTCGATGCGGAACTTGACGCCGTGGCGGGGCTCGGCCTGGTCGAGCGCGGTCGCGAGGTGCGGCAGCAGCTGGGCGGCGGCGTGCTCGGTCGAGCCGATGACGATGGGGCCGCGGGTCTCGCCGGCGAAGCTGCGCAGCCCTTCGTCGTGCAGCGCGAGGATGCCGCGCGCCAGGCCGAGCAGCTTCTCGCCGTCGGCGGTGAACCGCGAGCCGCGGCCGCGCCGCTCGACCAGCGGGCGGCCGACGGCCGACTCGAGGCGGCGGACGTGCTGGCTCACCGCGCCCTGGCTGAGGTGCAGGGCGTCGGCGGCGCGCTGGAAGCCACCGGCGTCGGCGACGGCGACGAAGCTGCGCAACGGAGCGATGTCCAGCGTACGGTTCATGCGAGCAGCATAGCTATTATTCCTACCTGCTGTAAGGGTATTTATCACGTGACGTGATGAACAGCGATCACAAAGCGTCGTTGGACACCCCGGAGCGCCAGGCCGCAGGCTGGGACACGACGTCGCCGGCGAGGTGAACCCCCCACCGTCGCGCAGCGCCCCCCTCGCCCCCTCGCCCCTCCAGGCGTGCCCTCGCACGCCCATATGCACCCGAACACGTTGAAAGGCAGGCATCTTGTCGATCCAGATCCTGGGGATGGTCTCGACCACCTACGGCTCGGAGAGCGCCGGTTGGCGGGGTCCGGTCGTCGACCCCGGCTACCTCGCCGACTTCGCCCGCGCGCACGAGCAGGCCGGGTTCGACCGCGTGCTCATCGCCCACAGCGCCGGCTCGCCCGAAGGCTTCGCCGCCGCCGCCCACGTGCTCTACAACACCCAGCGCCTCGGCGTGCTCATCGCCCAGCGGCCCGGCTTCATCCAGCCCACCCTGACCGCGCGCAAGCTCGCGACCCTCGACAACCTCACCGGCGCGGGCCGCGTCGCGATCCACCACATCACCGGTGGCAGCGACACCGACCAGCGGCGCGACGGCGACTTCGCGGGCAAGGAGGCGCGCTACCGGCGTACGGCCGAGTTCATCGAGGTCCTGCGGCGCACGCTCACCTCGGCCGAGCCGTTCGACCACGAGGGCGAGTTCTACCGCTTCGAGGGCGCGTTCAGCTCGGTCAAGCCGCACGGCGAGGTGCCGATCTTCTTCGGCGGCCAGTCCGAGGACGCCATCCGCGTGGGCGGCCGCTGGGCCGACGTCTACGCCCTGTGGGGCGAGCCCCTGGCGCAGACCCGCGAGCGCATCGACCTCATCCGCGGCGAGGCCGCACGGCACGGCCGCGAGATCGGCTTCTCCCTGTCCGTACGCCCGATCGTCGCCGGCACCGAGGACGCCGCCTGGGAGAAGGCCGGCGCGATCCGCCGCGCGTTCGAAGGCAATCTGGCCGGCGGGACCAACGGCGGCACCTGGCGCATCGGGCGCGGCGAGAACACCGCGGTCGGCGCCAAGCGGCTCAAGGACGAGGCCGACGAGAAACTCGTGCACGACGAGCGCCTGTGGTTCGGCGTCACCCAGCTCACCGACGGCGGCGGCAACTCCACCGCCCTGGTCGGCACGCCGCAGCAGGTCGCCGACGCCCTGCTGAAGTACTACGACCTCGGCGTCCGCACGTTCCTGATCCGCGGCTTCGACCCGCTGCAGGACGTGCGCGACTGGGGCGAGGAGCTGGTGCCGCTGCTGCGGGCCGGCGCCGAGGCCCGCGAGCAGGCGCTCACCCCCGCAGGGCGAGGGTGAGCGGCGTGCGCATGCCCGTCACAGCCGTCGGCAGGGCCGTCAGCAGGGCTGTCTGCAGGGCCGTCGGTCTCGTCGCGGTGGTGGCGCTGCCGCTCACCGGCTGCGCCTCCCAGGCGTCCGTACGCCAGGCCGCCGGCAGCACCCTGACCTGGGGATGGTCACTGCCGTCCACCTGGGACCCGGTCACCTCGGCCGTCGGCAACGACGTCCACGCCCTGACCCTCGTCTACGAGGGCGTCACCGAGGTGGACGAGAAGGGCGAGGCACAGCCGGGGCTCGCCGAGTCGTGGACGTACGCCAAGGACGGCCGCTCGGTCACCTTCCACCTGCGCCCTGGACTGACCTTCTCCGACGGCACCAAGCTCGACGCCGCCGCCGTCAAGGCGAGCCTGGAACGCGGCAAGACCGCCAAGGACTCGACGATCGCGCCGCAGCTGGTCACCGTCGAGCGCATCACCGCCGACAGCGACACCGACGTGACCCTGCACCTCACCCAGGTGGACTACCAGATCCCGCTGCTGCTGTCGGGCAAGACCGGCCAGATCGTCAGCCCCGCCGCCGCGAAGGACGCCGCCGAGCTGGCCACCCAGCCGGTCGGCGCGGGCCCGTTCATGCTCAAGACCTACGTGCCCGGCTCGCAGGCGACGCTCGTGAAGAACCCCGCCTTCTGGAACGCCGGCCAGATCCACATCGAGAACCTCGTCCTCAAACCGGCCCCCGACCCGTCCGTCGCCGTCGCGGGCCTGCAATCGGGGCAGTACGACATAGCGGATATCACCGCCTCCCAGGTCGCCGGCGTCAAGGCCGCGGGCTTCCCGGTCGAGACGACCGACGTGCTGCCCGTCCGCGTCCTCGACGTGAACAACACCGTCAAACCGTTCGACAACCCCAAGGTCGTCGAGGCGATCAGCACCGCGATCGACCGGCAGGCGCTGGTGAAGACGGCCAACTTCGGGTACGGCACGCCGGCCTGGCAGCCGTTCCCCCGGGGCTACGTCGCCTACAACGCCGACCTGGACAACCTGTACCCGCACGACGTGGCCATGGCCAAGCGGCTGCTGGCCGAGGCCGGCTACCCGGACGGCGTGGACGTCCAGCTCGCGCTGAGCAAGGCCGACGACCCCGTGGGCGAGCTGATCCAGCAGCAGCTCAACGCCGCCGGCATCCGTACGACGCTCACCGTGCAGACGCCCGGCGTCAACAACTACATCACCCGCAGATACCCGTTCGTGCTCGACCAGTTCAACGCCCGCCAGTCGCCCGTGCAGGCGCTGCAGGTGCTGTTCGGGCCCGAGGGCCTGATGAACCTCGGCAAGACCACCCCCGAGGAGCTGCCCGCCGCCGTCGCCGAGGCCGGCGGGTACGCGCTGACCGACCCCGCCTACCCGGCGGCCATCCAGAAGGCCACGAAGATCGCGGTGACCGGCATGCCGAACGTTTTCCTGTTCACGGTCACGCGCTTCGCCGCGCACAGCCCCAAGGTGCAGGGCCTGCGCAACTGGGTGGACATCCAGCGCTTCGAAGGCGTCCGGGTCGTCACGTGACCACCATCGACCTGCGCGACCGCGCCCTCTCGCCGGCCGCCCTCGCCAGGCCCTTCGCCGCCCTGGGCAGGGCGCTGCTCATCGCGGTGCCCGTCCTGCTCGTGTCGACGTTCATCACGTTCCTGCTCGGCGGGCTCACCGAGCAGGACCCCGCCTCGGTCGTGCTCGGCGACTCCGCCACCCCCGCCGACGTGGCGCGGATGCGCGAGGTCTTCGGGCTCGACCGGCCACTCCTGGCGCGCTACGCCCTGTGGCTGTGGGACGCCCTGCACGGAGACCTCGGCGCCTCCTGGTTCACCAGGATCCCGGTCGCGCAGAGCATCGCCGAGCGGCTGCCGGTCAGCCTGTCCGTGGCCGCCGGGGCGCTGCTCATCGCCGCCGTGCTCGGCGGCGTGTCCGGGGTGCTCGCCGCCGTCCGGCAGGGCGGCCTGCTCGACCGCACGGTCACCGTCGTCACCTCCGTGCTCGCGACCGTGCCGGGGTTCGTCGCCGCGGTCGCGCTCATCACGGTGTTCGCGCTGCTCGTGCCGGTGCTGCCGGCGGGCGGCTGGGCGCCGCCGTCCGCCGGCCTGGCCACCTGGGCGACCTTCCTGGTGCTGCCCTGCGTGGCGCTCAGCCTGGACGCCGCCGCCGACGTCGCCCGCCAGCTGCGCACCGGCATGGCCGACACCCTGCACGAGAACTACGTCGTCGGCGCGCGGGTGCGCGGCCTGCCCGGCTGGCGGGTCGTCCTCGTCCACGCGCTGCGCAACGGCGCCGGGCCCGCGGTCGCCGTGCTCGGCATGCACGTGCCGAGGCTCATCGGCGGAGCCGTCATCGTCGAGACCGTGTTCGCGCTGCCCGGCGTCGGCGAGCTCACCAAGACCGCCGCGCTCGGCGGGGACGTGCCCGTCGTCCAGGGCGCCCTGCTCGTGACGATCGCGGTCGTGCTGGTCTCGTCGGCGCTCGTCAACGTCCTGCTGGTCAAGCTGCGACCGGCCGCCCGGAGGGAGATATGAGGACCATCACCGATGCCCTGCGCACCCGCCCGGGCAAGGTCGCGGCGGCCGTGCTCGCCGTGGTGCTCGTCCTCGCCGTGACCGGGCCCTTCCTCGCGCCGTACGACGCGCTGAGGAACAGCGCCGACATCCTGCGGCCGCCCGGCGCGGCGCACTGGTTCGGCACCGACTACCTGGGCCGCGACGTGCTGAGCCGGGTACTGGCCGGCGCGCCCGCGTCGGTGTTCACCGCCTTCGAGGCCGTCGCCATCGGGCTGGTCATCGGCGTCGTGCCCGGCATCACCTCCGTCTACCTCGGCCGCGCCTACGAGTGGATCACCCTGCGGATCATGGACGGGCTCATCGCCCTGCCCTTCCTGATCTTCGCGATCGCGATCGCCGCGCTGCTCGGCAACGCCGTCCACCAGGCGATGGTCGCGGTCGGCATCCTGCTCGCGCCGTCGTTCTACCGCATCACCAGGGCCGCCGCGCTCAGCCACGCGGGCGCCCAGTACGTCACCGCCGCACAGCTCTTCGGCGCATCCACCTGGCGGGTGCTGCGTACGCACGTGTGGTCGAAGATCGTGCCGACGCTCGTCGTCACCACCGCGAACGCCACCGCAGGCGCCCTGCTCATCGTCTCGTCGCTGACCTTCCTCGGCATCGGCGTCGCCCCGCCGGAGCCCACCTGGGGCGGCATCGTCGCCAGCGACCTCGGCTATCTGGCGCAGCGGCCGTACGGGCCCGTGTTCCCCTCGCTGTTCATCATGGCCACGGTCGGCGCGCTCAACCTGCTCGCCGACGCGATCAGGGACACCAGCGGCGATCGCGGCAGGGCCACGACACTCATGAGAGGAGCCCGCCGTGTCCGCCCCACCTGACTGTGCGACGGCCGTCCGCCCCGCCGCGCCGGCAGGTCCTGAGCACGAGCCGCTGCTGTCGGTACGCGGGCTGCGCGTCAGCGTCGCCGACGGCTCCGAGGTCGTGCACGGCGTGGACCTCGACGTGCCGCGCGGCTCGGCCGCCGGGCTGGTCGGCGAGTCCGGCAGCGGCAAGACCCTGACCTGCCGCGCCGTCCTCGGCCTGCTGCCCGCCGGCGTGAAGGTCACCGGCGGCGCGATCAGCCTCGCGGGCACCGAGCTGACCGCGCTGCGCGACGCCGAGCGGGCCCGCCTGCGCGGCACCCACGTCGCCGCCGTCTTCCAGGACCCCGCCTCCTACCTCAACCCGTCGATCACCGTCGGCAGGCAGCTCGCCGAGGTGCTGCGCGTCAAGGCCGGGCTCGGCCGCAGGGCGGCGCGCGAGCGGGCCGTCGAGCTGCTGGCGGCCATGGGGCTGCGCCGCCCGGGACACGTCGCCACGCAGTACCCGTTCGAGCTGTCGGGCGGGATGCTGCAGCGCGTGCTGATCGCCATGTCGATCACCGCGGACCCCGAGCTGCTGATCGCCGACGAGGCCACCACCGCGCTCGACGTGACCGTGCAGGCCGAGGTGCTGGAGCTGCTGTCCGAGCTGCGCCGCGACCGGGGGCTCACGCTCGTCGTCGTCTCGCACGACCTGGCGGTCATCGCGCGGACGTGCGAGACGGTCCACGTGTTCCGCGACGGCGCCGTGGTCGAGTCGGGGCCCACCCGGCGGGTGCTGCGGTCGCCGCGCCACCCGTACACGCGGAAGCTGATCGACGACCACGAGCGCTTCGGCATCGCCCGGGTGCGGGAGAGGAGCCCCCGATGAGCGCGCTGCTCGACGTCTCCGGCCTGCGCGTGGCGCTCGGCCGGGGGCGCGGACGCACGGAGATCCTGCACGGCGTCGATCTCACCGTGGCGCCCGGCGAGATCGTCGGGCTGATCGGCGAGACCGGCTCGGGCAAGACCACGCTCGCCCGCGCCGTGCTCGGCCTGGTGCCGCCGAGCGCCGGCACCGTCGCGGTCGGCGGGCGCGAGGTCGGCGGGCTGCGCGGCGCCGCGCAGCGCGCCTTCCGGCGTGGCGGCGCCGTCCAGTACGTCTTCCAGGACCCGCTGCGCAGCCTCGACCCCGACCGCACCGTCTTCGACACCCTCGTCGAGGGCCTCGCCGTCCGCGGTCGGAGCCGTGCCGAGCTGCGGGAGGCCGCCGAGGACGCCGCGCGGCTCGTCTCCCTGCCGGCGGACCTGCTGCCCAGGCATCCCGGCGAGCTGTCGGGCGGCCAGCGGCAGCGGGTCGCCATCGGGCGGGCGATCGCCGTCGGCCCCCGGCTGCTGATCTGCGACGAGCCGGTCAGCGCGCTCGACGCCTCGACCCGCATCACGATCCTCGAACTCCTGCTGCGCCTGCGCGAGACCCGCGACCTCGGCGTCCTGCTCATCACGCACGACCTCGGCTCGCTCGGCGGCGTCGCGGACCGCGTCGTCGTGCTCTACCACGGGCGGGTGGTGGAGACCGGCACCACCGAGGAGATCTTCCTCGCGCCGCGCCACCCCTACACCCGGCTGCTGGTGACGTCCGTGCCGTCCATCAGGGACGAGCAGCCCCCCGACCCCGCCGCCCGGCGCGCCCTGCGCGAGCAGGTACGCGCCCTGGCCTCCGCCGACCTCTCATGACCACCTGGAGCTCGCACGTGACGCACACCGGCGACCACCACGCCCCCGAAGGGCTGCGGACCCGAGGCACGGTCATCGTCGTGCCCGGCCGCGGCGAGACCCGCGCCACCTACGCCCGCCTGGGCTCCCGCCTCGCCTACGACGCCTACCGCGTCCGCGTCGTGGACCCGCCGCCCACGACCTCCGTCCTGACCGTCCTGACCGCCCTGGCCGCGCAGCTGACCGAGGCAGTCGAGGGCATCACGGCCGAGCGGCAGGACGGCCTGCCGCGCCCGCTCGTGCTGGTGGGCGCCGACCTGGGCGCCGCCGCCCTGTCCGCCCTGCTCGCCACCGCCTCTCCGCACGACGTCTGGTGGCCGGACGGTGTCGTCCTCGCCGGCCTCCCCGCCACCGATGCGCGGGAGGACGCCTCGTGGGAGGACGAGCTGGACGTCCGCACGTCCTGCCCCACCCATCGCGGCGTCCTGACCGGCGACGAGCGGGTACGGCGCGGCGCGCTGGCCACCGCCCTGCCGCAGGACCTGCTCGACGCGGCGTACGCGAACACCACCGGCATCCCCCACCTGCTGCTGACCGGCGACGCCGACCCGCTGGCGGACCTCGCCGCGATCACCGGAGCGGCCAAGACCCTCCCGAAGGCCCGCCTGGCCGTCGTCCGCGGCGCCCACCACGACGTGCTCAACGACCTCCAGCACCGCTCGGTCGCCGCCGAGATCGTCACCTTCCTGGAGGCGCTGCGCGAGAACCTCGTCCCCGCCGTCACCGTGGAGACGACCACCTGGTGATCATCGATCAGCGGGGCGGGCGCCGCTCGTCCTAAGCTGTCGGTATGTCCCCCGCTCTGGTTCTGCTGGACGGCCTGCGCTGGCAGGGTGCCCGCGTGTCCGGCGATCGCGCCCACACGCTGCTGGCCCTGCTCGCCCTGCGCGGCCGCGCGGGGGTCGGCGACGAGCGGCTGGTGGCGGAGCTGTGGCCGGAGGAGCCGCCGGCCAACCCGACGAAGGCGCTGCAGGTCGTCGTCTCCCGCACCAGGGCGGCGACCAGCGCGGCCGTCGTGGAGCGCACACCGCGCGGCTACCGGCTCGGGCTGCCCGCGCAAGACGTGGACGTCCTGCTGCTCGAAGCGCTGGCCGAGCACGCCCGCGACGCGCTGGCGGGCGGTGACACGGCGCTCGCCGTCCGGCACGCGGAAGAGGCGCTGGCCATGACGTCCGCGCTCGACGGCGCCGACCGGGTGGCGGGCGCGCTGTCCGAGCTGCGCGACCTCGCCGCCGCCTGCGCCGCCGAGGCCCGCCGGGTGGCGGCGATCGCCCACTCGCGGGCCGGCGCGCACGACCAGGCCCTGCCGCTGCTGGAGCAGGCCGCCGCCGGCCGCCCCCAGGACGAGGAACTGCTGGCCTGCCTGCTGCGCAGCGAGTCCGCCGTCCGCGGCGCGCCCGCCGCGCTCGAGCGCTACGAGCGCCACCGCGCCGAGCTGGCCGCCCGCCTCGGCACCGGGCCGGGCCCCGAGCTGGCCCGCGTGCACGCCGAGCTGCTCGCCGCCGACCGCCCGGTGCGCCAGGGCATCCTGTACGACGGCTCCACCCTGCTCGGCCGCGACGACGACATCCGCGCGCTGCACGCCCTGCTGCACGCCCACCGGGTGGTCTCCATCGTCGGACCCGGCGGGCTGGGCAAGACCCGGCTGGCCCACGCCGTCGGCAGGCACGCCGCGCAGCCCGTCGCCCACTTCGTCGAGCTGGTCGGCGTCTCCTCACCCGAGGGCGTGGTGGGGGAGGTCGGCTCGGCGCTCGGGGTGCGCGACTCGATCAGCGGCCGCCGCATCCTGACCGCCGAGCAGCGCTCCGACGTACGCGCCAGGATCGCCCAGCAGCTCTCCCAGACGCCCGCGCTGCTGATCATCGACAACTGCGAGCACCTGATCGAGGCCGTCGCCGACCTGGTGGCGTTCCTCACCGTGACGACCCGCGACCTGCGGGTGCTGATCACCTCCCGCGCCCCGCTGTCCATCCCCGCCGAGCGCGTCTACCTGCTGGGCGAGCTGCCGAGGCAGGACGCGGTCGAGCTGTTCCGCCAGCGCGCCACGGCCGCCCGCCCCGGCGTCCTGCTCGACGACGCGACGGTCGAGCAGGTGGTCGCCCGCCTCGACGGGCTGCCGCTGGCGATCGAGCTGGCCGCCGCCAAGGTGCGGGTGATGGCGGTGGCGGAGATCGAGCGGCGGCTGGCCGACCGGTTCGCGCTGCTGCGCGGCGGCAACAGGACCGCCCCCGACCGCCACCGCACGCTGCTCGCCGTCATCGACTGGTCCTGGAACCTGCTGGATGAGCCCGAGCGGCGGGCGCTGCGCTGGATGTCGCTGTTCGGCGACGGCTTCACCCTCGCCGCGACCGAGGCCGTCCTCGGTCCCGACGCCCTGCACGCCGTGGACGCCCTGGCCGAGCAGTCGATGCTGAGCGTCCGCGAGACCGCCCACGGCCTGCGCTACCGCATGCTGGAGACGGTCAGGGAGTTCGGCAGGATGAAGCTGAAGGAGGCCGGTGAGGAGGAGCCCGCCCGGCGGGCGCAGCTCGCGTGGGCGGCGGCCTACTCGCTCGGCCACGCCACCCGGCTGTTCGGCCCCGAGGAGTTCGCGGCGGCCGACGCGCTGCGCGCCGAGGAGGGCAACCTCGCCGATCTGCTCAGGCAGGCGCTCGCCGAGCCCGACCCGGCCACGACCGTGCGGCTGCTGGCCGGCCTCGGCGCGATGTGGTCCGTACGCGGCGACCACGAGCGCATCCTCGTGCACGGCGACGCCATCAGCGAGGCGCTCAGCGGCTGGACCCCGCCGCCCGGCCTGGTCGAGGTCACCAGGGCGGCGACGCTGGTCACGCTCTCCAACATCATGGTCGTCGCCGAGCACCGCGGCTACGGGCTGCTCGACCTGCTGCGCCGGCTGCCCGCCGGCGCCGAGACCGACCCCCGCATGGCGGCGCTGACCGTGGTGACGCTCGCCGGCGAGGGGCTCGGCACCCCCGCCATCCTGGAGCGGCTGGCCGAGCTGTCCACGAGCGACGACGAGCACGTCGCGTTCGCGGCCATGCGCCAGCGCGCCCACCTGCTGGAGAACGCGGGCGACGTGGCGGGCGCGGTCGAGGCCGCCGAGCAGACCGTGGCGCTGCTGAAGCAGGACGACGGCCAATGGCTCGGCGCGATCATGCACGCCATGCAGGCCCACCTGCTCCTGCAGCTCGGCGACCGCCGCAGGGCCGTCGAGCACGCCAGGATCGCCCTGCCCGTGCTGCACCGCATCGGCGCCTCCGACGACGAGGCGCAGCTGCGGGCGGTGCTGGTGTCGGCCGCCATCGCCGACGGCGACCTCGAGCGCGCGGAGGCCGAGCTGGCCGTCATCGAGCGCATCAACGACAACGAGCCGGTCATGGGCGGGGTGGCGACGCTCGCGCTGTGCTCGGCCGAGATCGCGCTGGCCAGGGGCGAGACCGACAGCGCGCTCGCCGCGTTCAGACTGGGCGTGCAGCGGGCGCGCGAGCTGCGGGTGCCCGGCATGGCGGACATGGAGGCGGCCCCGTGGACGGTCGTCGCAGAGTCGATCGCGCTGACCGCGCACGCGTACCACGCCCGAGGCGACGCCGTCCGCTACGGTGAGCGGCTGTTCGCCGACATCGCCCGCCACGACCTGCTCTCGCCGCACAACCCCCACCTCGACTACCCGATGTGCGGGTCGATGCTCTTCGGGCTGGGCGCCTGGGGGCTGCTGCGCGGCGCCATGCCCGCAGAGCGCGCGATCAGGCTGCTGGTGCTGGCCGAGCGGTTCTCGTACAACATCCTGCTGCCGAGCATGGCGATCGAGCGCATCGAGCCGCACGCCGAGCGGGCCGCGCCCGGCCTGCTCGCGGCCGTCCGCGCCGAGTACGGCGACCGGCGCGGTGCCGGCCTGCTCGGGGAGGCGCAGCGGTTCGTCGAGCAGGCCGGAGAGCTGACGGGCGGGTCACAGGTGCCGTTTGTAGCTGCGGACCGACAGCGGCGCGAAGATCGCGATGACGGCCAGGCCGGCGACGATCGTCCAGGCCACCTCGCCGGAGACGGTGGCGTGGTTGGCCAGGTCGCGGGCCGCCGTGACCAGGTGTGAGACCGGGTTGATCCGGACGAACGCGGCCAGCCACCCGGGCAGGCTCTCCACCGGCACGAACGCGTTCGACAGGAACGTCAGCGGAAACAGGATCATCATGGAGAAGCCCTGCACGGCCTGGGCGCTCCTGGCGATCGTGCCGATCCAGGTGAAGATCCACGCCAGCGACCAGCCGGTGAAGATGGCCAGCAGGATCGCGGCCAGCACGCCGCCCGCCCCGCCGCCCGGCCGGTAGCCCATCACCAGGCCCATGGAGAAGGTCAGCGTGGCCGCGATCGTGTAGCGCGACAGGTCGGCCACCATGGGGCCGGCGAGCGGCGCGATCCGGGCGATGGGCAACGACTTGAACCGGTCGAAGACGCCCTTCTCCATGTCCTCGCGCAGCTGCGTACCGGTGGCCATGCAGGTCGTCAGCACGGTCTGGGCGAGGATGCCGGGGATCATCAGCGGCAGGTAGCTCTCGACGTCGCCGGCGATGGCGCCGCCGAAGACGTAGGCGAACATCGCGGTGAACAGGATGGGCTGCATCGCCACGTCGAAGAACTGCTCGGGGTTGCGGCGCATCTTCTTCAGCGCCCGCCACGCCATCGCCATGGTCTGGCTGACGGTGTCCGCCACGGAGACGCGCCGGCGGGCGGCGGCCACCCGGGCGGCGGCGTCGACCGTCTCGCGGGTGGGTGCGATCGTGGTGGTCATCGGTCCTCCTCGTTGTCGTCGCCGTCCGTCTCGTGGCCGGTAAGGGCGAGGAACACCTCGTCCAGGCTGGGCTTGGCGACGCTGACCGACGCGATCGGCACTCCGGCCGTGCGCAGCGCGATCAGCACCTCCCCGGCCAGGTCCGCCTGGTCGAGCGCGACGTTCAGCCGGCCCCGCTCCGGGCTCAGCACCGGGTCGGAGCCGAGCACGCGCCGCACCACCCCCACAGCGGCGGGCACGTCGGCCGGGTCGGCGAGCAGCAGCTGCAGCGTCGAGTCGCCGACCGTGGTCTTCAGCTCGTCGGGGGTGCCCTCGGCGACCTTGCGGCCGTGGTCGATGACCGCGACGCGGTCGGACAGCTGGTCGGCCTCGTCCAGATACTGGGTGGTCAGCAGCACCGTGCAGCCGTCGGCGACCAGGCCGCGGATCGTCTCCCACATCTGGCCGCGGGTACGCGGGTCGAGGCCGGTGGTCGGCTCGTCCAGGAAGATCAGCGGCGGCCTGGTGATGAGGCTGGCCGCCAGGTCGAGGCGGCGCCGCATGCCGCCGGAGAACTGCGCGATCGGCTTGTCGGCGGCGTCCAGCAGCCCGAAGCGGTCCAGCAGGTCGTCGCCGACGCTGCGGGCGCGGGCGCCGGGCAGGCCCTGGAGGCGGCCGAAGAGCCAGAGGTTCTCGCGGGCGGTCAGATGCTCGTCGACGGAGGCGTACTGGCCGGTGACGCCGACGAGCTGGCGGATGACGTGCGGGTCGCGGGCCACGTCGACCCCGAAGATCTCGGCTCGGCCCCCGTCGATCGCCAGCAACGTGGCCAGCATCCGCAACATGGTGGTCTTACCGGCGCCGTTCGGGCCGAGGATGCCGAAGATCTCGCCGGTCCGCACGTCGAGGTCGACGCCGTCGACCGCGCGGTGCGTCCCGAACGTCTTCGCCAGCCCCTCGGCACGGACGGCCACGCCGGGTGGAATGTCGGTCATGCTCATGACCGCACTCTCGGCGGCCCGGGTTTCACCGCACCCTCGACCGGGTTTCACGAGCCCGCGCCGCCGTGAAACCTTTGCTCAGACAGCCGTGTCCGGCCGACAGGCGTCGGCGATCGCTCCCGGATCCCAATAGAAGGGGCGGCATTCGAGCATGCGGCCGTCCCTGACGGTGATCAGCTGCACGATCAAGGTGTCGACCTCCCGGCCGGTGGCACGGGCGCGAAAGCGCACCCGGCTCCGCACGACCACGGTGTCCCCGTCCCCCCAATGCTCCTGCTCCAGGAACTCCATCGACTCCCAGACCGCACTGAACCGGGCCAGGAACCGCTCCATGCCGTCGTGGCCGCGCCAGGTTCCTGAGCCGGTGAAGGGCAGGCCGGGAGCCTGATGCAGGGTCACCTCCGGATCCAGGTAGGCGGCGACGTCGTCGTAGCTCGCCTTGCCGAATCCACCCGCGGCCACGTACGCGGCCTCGGCCTCGTAGATCCTCTGCATCACCGTCCAGGCGCCGGCCTGGTCACTCGTCGTATGCGCTGTGCTCATGACACCAGCGTCGCCGACCGGGACGATCTCCGCTGGCGGCCATCAGACCTCTCACCCGTGCCTGCTCAGAGCCGGCCGGCGCCGCCGAGACCGGCGCTTGAGTAGGCGTTACTCAGGTGGATCCGGGCGGCCGCACCCACTCTGATGAGAACGGCTCCGCAGAGCACAACGGGAGGGGATGGCCGTGATCTACATCACGCTGGAGAGTTTCCGCTGTCACAGCGAGACCGACGAGGTCGGCTCGGACGAACCGTACATGATCGTCGCCGCGGTCGACCTCAGGCCGCCGAACTCGCCCGTGCCCAGGTCGCGCGTCTACCGGTACGGCCCGTTCGGCGACGTGGACGGCCAGGAGACGCACCAGGTGCCGTTCCAGTCGTTCTGGGGCCTGGCGGGCGAGGAGCGGGCGCTGCCCAACCCGGACGACGCCATCTTCATCGTGGGCATCATGGAGAACGACAACGGCGACCCGGAGAACCTGCGCGGCATCGTCGCCGCCACCGTCTCCGGCACCATCGGCGCCACCCTGGGCATGCCCCGCCCGACCATCGTCGGCCGGCTGCTCGAGGACATCAACTCCGCGCTCAAGACCGTCACCGGTGCCCCGAACTTCGACGACCAGGTCGGCCCGCCCCGCGAGGTGCGCTTCACGTCCGGTGACATCGCGCTGGCCGAGACGGGC
This sequence comes from Nonomuraea salmonea, assembly GCF_042428605.1. Lineage (NCBI taxonomy): Bacteria > Bacillati > Actinomycetota > Actinomycetes > Streptosporangiales > Streptosporangiaceae > Nonomuraea > Nonomuraea salmonea. The sequence continues at coordinate 190,192 of NZ_JBHMCF010000008.1, read as the reverse complement.
AACCCGGCGCGGCAGTCGCTGCGCATCCAGGGGGACGGCGGCGACTACACGGTGACGTTCAAGGCGATCAACCGCGGTCAGGCCGCCTGGCGGTTCTGCGCGCGCTGCCGCGGCCTGTTCTTCGACGGCTACCCCACCAAGGGCGTCTGCCCGGCGGGCGGCGGTCACGCCGCCGCCGGGTGGATCTTCTTCCTGCCGCACGACCGGCCGGGCCCGCTGGGCGGGCAGGACCAGTGGCGGTTCTGCGACAGGTGCTTCGCCATGTTCTGGAGCGGCGACCCCGCCAACCAGGGGCGCTGCCCGGCGGGCGGCGCTCACAACAGGCAGGGCTACATGTTCTTCCTGCCACACGACCACAACGGCCCCGGGCAGACCGAGTGGCGCTTCTGCGACAAGTGCCGGGTGATGTTCTGGAACGGCGAGGCCAACAAGGGCGCCTGCAGCGCCGGCGGCGGCCACCGCGCCGCGGGCTTCGTCTTCAAGCTCGACTTCACCCCCTGACGTGGCACCCGCCCCCGGCCTCACGGCACCCCGGTGCGGCGGGGGCGGGACGGCCCGGCGATACTGCTCGACGTGACACGACCAGACGGCGACCACGGCGTTCCGAGCGGGCGGGTGCGGGCGCGGGAGCTGGGGGTGGTGGTCGGAGGACTGCCGACCGGGCCGCTCAACGCGATCACCGACGTCGAAGGGGTCCTGGTCGGCCACACCACGCTGGACGACGGGGCCGACCTGCACACCGGCGTCACGGCGATCGTCCCCGAGCAGTTGTTCGCCACCTGGCGGCTCCCGGCGGCCGTCGAGGTCGGCAACGGCTACGGCAAGCTCGTCGGCTCCACCCAGATCGACGAGCTCGGCGTCCTCGAGTCGCCGATCGTGCTGACCGGCACGCTGTCGGTCTACCGCGCGGCCGACGCGCTGCTGTCGTACGTGATGCGGCTCCGCCCCGACGGCCTGTCGTTCAACTGCGTGGCGGGGGAGACCAACGACGGGTTCCTGTCCGACATCAGGCGCCGGCCGATCACCGAGCGGCACGTGCTCGACGCGCTCGAAGGCGCGGCCTCCGGCCTGCCCGGCGAGGGCTGCGTGGGCGCGGGCACCGGCACGACGGCGCTGGGCTTCAAGGCCGGCATCGGCACCTCGTCCCGGCGGCTGGTGATCGAGGGCGTCCCGGTCACGGCGGGAGCGCTCGTCCAGGCGAACTTCGGCGGCGTGCTGACCGTCCAGGGCGTCCCGATGCCGGCGGCCGAGCTGGTGCCGGGAGCCGGCGGGGCCGAGCCGCCGGGCAACTCCTGCATGATCGTGATCGCCACCGACGCCCCGCTCGACGCCCGCAGGCTGGGCCGCCTCGCCCGCCGCGCGATCTTCGCGATGGGCCGGGTCGGGGCGTCGTACTCCAACGGCAGCGGCGACTACGCCATCGCCTTCAGCACCGCCCCCGCATCGTCCCCGCTCCTGCCCGACGAGACGCTCAGCCCGCTCTTCACCGCTGTCATGGACGCCGTCGAGGAAGCCCTGCTCAACTCCCTCTTCAAAGCCACGACCACCACAGGACAGGGCCACACCGGCCACGCCGTCCCCTACGACCGGCTCCTGCGCGAGCGCCCCTGACCTCAGCGGCTGGGGGCCCGCCGCCCTCAACCATGAGCGAAACCGTCTCTGTTCTCACGGGCTGGCGGGATCGCTCTCCTTGCGTCTGCTACGAAGGTGCGGAGCCTGCGTGATCTTCGGCGCCGGCCTCCGGTCGTTCGAGCGCGGGGGCCGCCGTTTCCCAGGCCGCCGCGATCATCTCGAAGACCTCGTCCACGGTCGCCTCCGGGTCGATGGACTCGCGGGCCAGGGAGAAGGCGTCGATCGCGAACCTGGCGATCGCCCGGCAGGCTGTCGTCTCCGGCGGCAGCCCGAAATGGGCGGTGAGGGCCGTGGCCAGCGCCCGTGCGTGGCGCAGCCGCATGGACTCCTCGTACGCCCGCAGCGCCGGCACCTCGTCGATCATGCGCCACAGCGGGGCGGCGTCCTCACTCGTGCAGTGGCGTACGAGGGCGTGGATCTCCCGCCGGAGTGCGGGCATGAGCGGCTCGTGCGGCGCCCGGTCGCGGACGGCCTGGACGAGGCGCTGCTCGAAGTTCTCGTCCTGGTCGAACACCAGCGCCTCTTTCCCGGCGAAGTGCGCGAAGACCGTGGTGACCGCCACGTCGGCCTCGGCGGCCACGTCGCGGATGCCCACCGCGTCGTAGCCCCGCTCCATGAAGAGCCGCAGCGCGGCGTCGGCGATCTTCTGACGGGTCGCCGCCTTCTTGCGTTCGCGACGTCCGGTGGGCACGGTCATGCGCTGATGCTACCAGCTACGAAACAACAACCGTTTTGAAACGCTAACGGTTAGTGTTACGGTCGGCGGCATGAAGAAAGTGAGCTTCGCCGCGTACGGCGGCCCCGACGTCCTGCACCTCATCGACGCCGAGGAGCCCCACCCGGGCCCCGGCCGGATCCGCGTCGCGGTACGCGCCGCCGGCGTCAACCCCTACGACTGGCGGGTCCGCGAAGGCATGGGCGAGGTCGAGCTGCCCGCCGGTATCGGTCTCGACGCCGCCGGGGTGGTGGACGAGATCGGCCCCGGCGTCGAAGGCGTGGAGATCGGCGACCCGGTGTTCGGCGAGGGCCACGAGACCTACGCCGAGTACGCCGTCCTGGACGCCTGGGCCCGCATCCCCGACGGCCTGACGTTCGAGGAGGCCGCCGGCTACCCGTCGGTGATGGAGACCGCGCTGCGCGTCATCCGCGAGACCGGCGTGCAGCCCGGGCAGACGCTGCTGGTCAGCGGCGCGGCCGGGGGAGTGGGGTCGGCGGTGCTGCAGGTGGCCCGCGACCGCGGCATCGCGGTGATCGGCACCGCGGGGGCGGCGAACCAGGACTACGTACGCGGCCTGGGCGCCCGCGCCACCACCTACGACGCGGGCTGGCCCGGCCGGGTGCGCGAGCTCGGCCCGGTGGACGCCGCCATCGACGTGGCCGGCGCGGGCGTCGTCGGCGAGCTGGTCGAGCTGACCGGTGACCCGCGCCGGGTGATCTCCATCGCCGGCCTGGACGCCCCCGAGTTCGGCGTCCGCTTCTCCGGCGTGGCGGGCAGCATGCCGGCCGCGCTCGCCGAGACCGTCCGCCTCATCGGCCTCGGCAGGCTGCACATCCCGGTCGAGAAGGCGTACGCGCTGGCCGACGCCGCGCAGGCGCACATCGACAGCCAGGCGGGTCACACGAGGGGCCGCCGCGTCCTGCTCGTCTGAGCGGCGAGGACGAGCAGCAGCGCGGCCGCGGTGAGCCCGATCCCGAACCAGACGACGCTGGACACCCCCAGCCGGTCCGCGAACACCCCGCCCACCAGCGCCCCCAGCGCGATCGAGGTGTTGTACGCCATCGTGTTGAGCGACATCGCGGCCTCGAACGTCTCGGGAGCGGCCGCCTGCGTCATGGTGACCTGGCTCAGCTGCACCACGCCGAACGCCACCCCCCACACGACCAGCGTGACGACCGCCCCGGCCGCGCTCTGACCGAGGAAGAGCAGCGCCAGCAGCGACGCCACCAGCCCGGCGCTCCCGGCGAGGAAGCCGCCCCTGGCGTTCCTGGCCACGACGGGCCCGGCGACGAGGTTCCCGATCGCGCCGCCGGCGCCGTACGCCATCAGCGTGATCGTCACGAACAGCGGCGTCGCGCCGGCGTGCTCCTCCAGGAACGGCCGCACGAACGTGTAGGCCCCGAAGTGCCCGAGCACGAACAGCACCACGGCCGTCAGCACCAGCCGCAGCGGCCCGTTGCGCAGCGGCAGCAGGAACACCTCCCGCACCGACACCGCGTTCGCCGACGGCAGTGAGGGGACGAGCACGGCGACCGCGACGAACACCAGCGCGCTCAGCCCGCTCCAGATGAGAAAGGTGGTCCGCCAGTCGGTCAGGCTCTCCAAGGCCGTGCCCAAGGGGATGCCGGCCACCGCCCCGATCGAGATGCCCGACATGACCACCGACGCCGCCCGGCTCGCGTGCCGCTCGGGCACCAGCCGCATCGCCATGGCCACGCCGATCCCCCAGAACACGCCGCTGGCGAACCCCATCACCAGCCGCGTGCCCAGCACCAGCGGATAGCTGGGCGACACGGCGGTGATCAGGTTGCCCAGGGTCAGCACCGCGAGCAGCGTCGCCAGCAGCACGCGCCGGTTGACCCGCCTGGTCCACGCCACGATGAACGGCACTCCCAATCCGGCCGACACCCCCATCAACGTCACCATCAGCCCGGCCGCGCCGACCGAGATGTCCAGGCCGGCGCTGATGGGGGTGAGCAGGCCGACGGGCATCAGCTCGGTGGTGAGGAAGACGAACAGGCTGGCGGTGATCGCCGCGACCCCGAGCCACGGCCGGACAGCGGACTCATGCCGCACTTCTTGCTGCAATGTCATGCGTTCCAGGGTGGGGGAGGGGCGATCAATGAGTCCAACACATCTTCGTCATCGTGATCGATCGTGCGGCACGATGGATGGATGGAGCTGCAACAACTGAGGTACGTCGTCGCGGTCGCCGAGACGCTGAACTTCACCCGCGCCGCCGAGCGCTGCCGGGTCGTCCAGTCGGCGCTCAGCCACCAGATCGCCGCGCTCGAACGCGAGCTCGGCGCCCGGCTGTTCGAGCGCACCAGCCGCAGGGTCCGGCTGACATCGGCCGGTGAGGCGTTCCTGCCGGAGGCCCGCGCCTGCCTGGAGGCCGCCGACCGGGCGCGGGCCGAGGTGGCGGCCGCCGGCGGCGAGCTGCGCGGCCGGCTCGCCGTCGGCGCCATCCCCACCGTGACCGCGCTCGACCTGCCGGTCCTGCTGCGCGACTACCGCCGCCGCCACCCCAAGGTCGGCATCACGCTCACCTCGGCGGGCAGCGACCACCTCATCGAACGGGTCCGCCAGGGCGGCGCCGACGTCGCCTTCCTCGGCCTGCCGCCGCGCGCCGAACCCAAGGGCGTGCGCAGCCGCAGGCTCGGCGGAGGCGAGCTGGTCGCCGTGGTGGCCCCCGACCACCCCCGTACGGAGCCGGAATCGGACCTGGCGGGCCTGGCGGACGAGCCGTTCATCGACTTCCGGGCGGGCGTGGCCGGGCGCGTGCAGTCGGACGAGGCGTTCGCGGCGGCGGGGGTGCGGCGCGAGGTGCCCTTCGAGGTGTCGTCCGCCGACTTCATGGTGGACCTGGTACGCCAGGGCCTCGGCGTCGGCATGCTCCCCGCCGCGTACGCCACCCGCTTCCCCGACCTGCGCGTCATCCGCCTGCGCGGCGCCCCCACCCGCGTCGAGCACCTGATCTGGCAGGACCGCCCGTCCCCGGCCGCCGCCGCCTTCCTCGGCCTCATCGACGAGCGGCCAGGCTCGTGAAATGTGGGATCATGACCGCCATGAGTTCTGACAGGAGCCCCGAGGACGGCAGGGCCGATCTCGGCGACATGATCGGAGAGCTGCTCTCTTTCTGGACGTTCGGCCCCGAGGCCCACGCCTCCGAGCACAACGTCCGCTACCACCCCGTCAAGCTCGTCGTCTGGACGGTGGTGGCGATCGGCGTCTCGGCCGTCGTCTCGGCCGTGCGGCTGGCCCTGTTCGGTGAGCCGACGGCGGGATGGGCGGTGGCGCTGTTCCCGCTGGTGCTCCCGCTCACCGGCGCTCTGGCGCACCGGCCGCCCCGCTACGTCCCCGGCCTGGTCGGCGGTCTCGTGGCGGGCCTGGTCGTGGCCCTGCTCCTGGGCATCGACCTCGGCCAGTCCTACAGCTCGTTCTGGGCGGGCTTCGCCGCCCTGTGCGCCGGCTTCCTGGTTTGCTCGGTGGTCTTCGCCGCCGTCACCTGGCCGCGTCCCACGCCGGCGGACGACGGCGGCAACGCGACCGGGTGAATCATCCGGCGAGGAAGCGCAGCAGCTCCGCCGTGACGAAGCGGGGGTTCTCCTCGACCAGCCAGTGACCGGCCTTCGGCACGTCCACGGCCCTGACGATGTCGCGTACGCGCGGCTCGACCGTGGCGCGAACCGCGTCCAGCTGGCCCTGGGCGGTCATGAGCAGGGCAGGCACCCGCACCGGCGCCGCCGCCGTGGTGTCGCGGACGTCCTGGTCGAGCGCCCGGTAGAGCTCGAAACCGCCTGACAGGGCCGAGGGGCGGCCGTACGTGCGGGCGTACTCGTCGATCTCGGCGTCGGTGAACGGGGACCGCTCGGAGGTGCCGCCGAACGCCGTCCCGCCGTAGGCGACCTGCGGGTAGAACAGCGCCAGATACGCACGTACGTCGTCGTCCACCACCGTCTCGGGCACCCGCCGCTGGGAGTGGAAGGCGATGTGCCAGCTCAGCGACCGGTACGTGGCCGCGTCGATGCCCGGCCCCGGCAGCGGCAGGTCCAGGTAGCCGAGGCGGGTGGTGTGCCCGGGGAACTGGGCGGCGTACTGGAAGGCCACCGCCGCTCCGAGGTCGTGGCCGACGACGGCGGCGTTCCTGATCTTCAGCCGGTCGGCGATCAGCGTGTGCACGTACCGGGCCAGCGTCGCCTTGTCGTACCCCTTCGGCGTGCCGGTGCTGTCACCTAGTCCCGGCAGGTCCACGGCGTAGACGGTGTGGTGCTCGGCGAGCGCCGGCATGATGGGCCACCAGCCGTACCAGGTCTGCGGCCAGCCGTGGAGCAGCACGACGGGCGAGCCGCTGCCGCCGGTCACGTAGTGCATCCGGACGCCGTCCACGTCGGCGAACGCGTGCCGGAAGGTGCTCCTGAACGCCCGGTCATCGTGGGTGGCGGCGGCGTGCGGCGGGACGTCGCCGGCGGCCGGGGACGAGCACGCGGCGAGCAGGACGGTGAGCAGGACGGTGAGAACGAGGGCCGTCGCCACCCGCGCCCGCCGGAGGAGGCGGCGCGGCGACGGCCGGGTCGCAGTGATCATGGCTTTCCTTTCGATCCTTTCGCGTCGGGACGCCCAGTCTTGTGGGACATGTCAGGGATGGCACGAAAACTTGCGGGTATGGCAAGATGGCCGGCATGGATACGGAAACCGATGAGGTGATCGAAGGCGTCGGGCCGCGGCTGCGCGCGCTGCGCCGCCACCGCGGCATCACGCTCGCCGACCTCGCTACCACCACCGGCGTGTCCGAGAGCACGCTGTCCCGGCTGGAGAGCGGGCAGCGCCGGGCCACCCTGGAGCTGCTGCTGCCGCTCGCCCGCACCTACAACGTCCCGCTCGACGACCTGGTCGGCGCCCCGCGCACCGGCGACCCCCGCATCCACCTGACGCCGATCCACCGGTTCGGGATGACGTTCGTGCCGCTGTCCCGCCGTCCCGGCGGCATCCAGGCGTTCAAAATGATCATCCCCGCGCCGCAGGAGCCGCTCGTCCCGTCCCCGAAGACGCACGACGGCTTCGAGTGGCTGTACGTCCTCACCGGCCGTCTGCGCCTCGTCGTCGGCGAGCGCGACCTGACGCTGCCGCGCGGCGAGGCCGCCGAGTTCGACACCTCCTCGCCCCATTGGCTGGGCAGCGCCGACGGCAAGGCGGTGGAGCTGCTCATCCTGTTCGACCCGCAGGGCATGCGCACCCACATCCACGCCGACCCCCACCGCCCGGCCCGATGAGCACGTCACCCGTCCGGATCGGCGTGCTGGCCCCGCTGACCCCGCCCGGCTGGGCCGAGGCGGGCCGGCACCTGCTCGCCGGCCTCGAACTCGCCGCCGCCGAGGCCAATGCCGCCGGACCGCCCCTCGAACTCCTCGTACGGGACACCGCGGCCGACCCCGCCAGGGCTGCGGCGGCCGTGGACGAGCTGGCCGGGCTGGGCGTGGCCGCGCTGGCGGGCGAGTACCACAGCGTCGTCGCCCGCGCGGTCGCCACCAGGGCCGACGCCCTCGCGGTGCCGTACCTGTGCTCGTCCGCCGTGCTCGACGCCCTCACCGACGAGCCGACCCCCTGGGTGGCCCGCATCGCCCCGGCGCAGTCGCGCGGCTGGCGCCTCTACGCCGACCACCTCCTCGGCGCGGGTCACCGCCGCGTCGCCGTGGCGGCCCAGCCCAGCGTCTACTGGGCGACGGGCACCCGCATCCTGCGCGACCACCTGGCCCGGCACGGCGGCACCGTCATCGAGCTCGACCCGCTCCCGCCCGAGACGCTGTGCGACGCCCTCGTGCGGCACTCCGCGACCGCCCTGCTGCTCCTGACCGGCCACCCGGAGCCGGCGATGCCGATCGTCCGAGCGGTCCGCGACGATCCGCGCCTCACCGGCCTGACGCTCGGCGCCCCCGCCGGCCAGCCTGAGCTTCCCTCCTGGGCCGCGCTAGGCGAACGCGGCGCCGCGATCCCGTTCCTGCGCTACCTCCCGGAACGTCTGACCCCGCTCGGCGTCCGCGTCGAGCACGCCCTGCGCGAACGGCTGGGCGAGACGCCGTCCTTCGTCGCCTTCGAGGGCTACGACACCATCACGGTCCTCGCCGGAATCCTTCGGCACGGCACCGAACGCGAGCACATCGCCGCATCCTGGCCACACGTACGGGCCGAAGGCACCCGCGGCCCGATCCGGTTCTCCCGCGAGCCGGGCATCGGCATCTGGCAGTGGACCTGGCCGCCCATCCAGGTCGTCGACCGGGACCCGGCGAACCCCGGCGAGTTCCGCGTGCTGCGCGTCGCGTGAAGCCGCTGCGGCGGGCCGCCCGCTCAGTGCGGGATCACGTCGATGACCTCGCGGGCGCCCTGACGGAGCAGGGCCACGGCGACCGAGGTGCCGAGGGTGGCCGGGTCGAGCGGCCCGGCCCACTCGTGGGCGTCGAGGACCGTCTTGCCGTCGGGGGAGAACACCCGCGCCCGCAACGACAGGCGGCCGTCGCGCTCGGCGCGGGCGTACCCGGCGATGGGGCTGTTGCAGTGGCCCTGCAGGACGTGCAGCAGCATGCGCTCGGCGGTGATCTCGCGCCAGGTGGGCTGGTGGTTGAGGCCGGCGACGGCGTCGATGGTCGCGGAGTCGTCCTCGCGGCACTGCAGCGCGAGCACGCCGGCACCGATCGGCGGGCACATCGTCTCCAGCGACAGCGTCTCGCTGATGCGCTCGCTCAGGCCGATGCGCTCAAGACCGGACACCGCGAGCATGAGGGCGTCGGCCTCGCCCGCGTCGAGCTTGGCCAGGCGGCTGTTGGCGTTGCCGCGGATCGGCACGCAGCGCAGGCGCGGGTGGGAGGAGGCGAGCTGGGCGACGCGGCGTACCGACGAGGTGCCGATGCGGGTGCCGTCGGGCAGCTCGTCCAGGGTGAGGCCGCCCGGGTGGACGAGCGCGTCGCGCAGGTCGTCACGCTTGAGGTGGGCGGCGAACACCGTGCCCGCCGGGAGCGGGCGGTCGGCCGGGATGTCCTTCATGCAGTGGACCGCCAGGTCCGCCCGGCCGGTCAGCAGCGCCTCGTCCACCTCCTTGGTGAACGCGCCCTTGCCGCCCAGCGCCGACAGCGCCCCCTGCCACCTGTCGCCGGACGTCGTCACCGGCACGACCTCCGTGCGGATGCCGGGGTGCAGCGCCGCGAGCTCGGCGCGGACGCGTTCGACCTGGGCCAGCGCCATGGGCGACGATCGGGTGGTGATGCGGATGAGCTCGGGTACGGCCATTCGCCGATCGTAGACCGTCACCCCTCGCACCGGACTCGGATCGCCGACGAAAGGGAAGATCGGGATGACCTCATGGTGACCATTCCGCACCACACCGGCGGGCAGCGGCGGCCATGGACGGCCCTGCCCGCGCCCGTCGTCGAAGAGATCGAGCGGCTGCTCGGCGCCCGGGTGACCGGCGCCACCGACCAGCCGGGCGGCTTCTCGGAAGGGGTGGCCGCCCGGGTCCGGCTCGCCGACGGCACGCACGCGTTCGTCAAGGCCGCCCAGACCGCGCGGGCACCCGCGGCGGCCGCCTTCCACCGGCGGGAGGCGCCGATCTCGGAACGGCTGGCGGGGCTGGCGCCGGTGCCCCGGCTGCTGGGCGCGTACGACGACGGCGACTGGGTCGCCCTGGCCTTCGAGGAGATCGACGGCCGGCTGCCCGCCCAGCCGTGGCGGCGGGACGAGCTGGACCGGGTGCTGGAGACGGCCGGCGAGCTGGCGGCGCTGCTCACGCCGTCCCCGGTCGAGGAACGCCTGCTGGCCCGGCCCCGGCTGGGCGGATGGGCGGCGCTGACCTCACCCGAGGCGCGCCAGGCGCTCGCCGTGCTGGCACCGTGGGCCGCGGATCGGCTCGACGAGCTGGCCGGGGCCGAGGCGGGGGCGGAGTCGCCGTACCAGGGGGACACGCTGCTGCACGGCGACCTCTATCCGTTCAACGTGCTGATCTGCCCCGACCGGGTCGTCGTGGTGGACTGGCCGCACGCCTGGGCAGGGGCGCCGTACGCCGACGTCGTCACGCTGCTGTCCAGCGCCCGGCTGAGCGGCGTCGAGCCCCAGCCGCTCGCCGACGCCCACCCGCTCACCCGCCACCTCGCCGCCGCCCAGATCGACGACCTGCTCGTGCTGCACGCCGGGTTCCTGCTCAGGCTGGCCGTGACGGCGGGGCCCGGTGCGGACCGGGCCCTCCTGAAGATGGCGACGGCGCTCGGGCGGGCGTCGCTCGACTGGCTGCGCGAGCGGTGGTGACGCCGCCTCAGCGCAGGCGTTCCAGCTCGGCCGCGCGCCGCAGGTCCTTGGGACGGCCCAGCGCGCGCCGCATCAGGATCAGGTCGTCGAGGCAGGCGTAACGCACCTGGAGACCGTCCCGGCCGGTGGCGGTGAGCGCGCGGTCGAGGAACCCGGGCACGTGCAGGTCGCCCCACGGCAGCGCCGGCGTGCAGCAGTCGCCGCCCGCTCCCCGCACGGTGAACGGCACTTTCGGCCGCAGGAACGATTCCGGCTCCACGGGCGGCCCGCCGGCCGAGGCGAACGCCTTCGCCAGGGCCGGGGCGTTGGCCGGGTTGCCGTCCCAGAGCAGGTCGAGGTCGCCGGTCAGTTCCTCGGACCCGTGCATGATCCCCGCCACCTGCCCGATCACCACGGCCCTGACTCCGTGCCGGTGCAGGGCTTCGAGCAGCGGGAACGGGTCGAAGCCGATCGCGCCGTCGGTGCCGATCGTGCCGACGTCGTCGTCGGCGTCCTCATGGCCGAGCCCGGTGCTCGTGCGATGAGTCTCCTGGGTACGGTGGACGGCGGCGCGCAGGCGCTCCAGCGGATCGTCGATCATCCGATGCATGAAACACCACCGGAGCCCGCGCCGCACCCGTATTTCCGCAAGGAGCCAGGCGTTCGGCCCAGCAACTCGCGGGCCGTTCTGGCCAGGTGGGCCTGATCGGCGAAACCCGCCTCGGCCGCCGCCGACGCCACCGACCCACCCGGCAGCGCGGAGACCGCCACCCGCAACCGCCCCCACCGCCGCAGCCGGACGAGCGGCACCCCCACCGCTGCCCGCACCAGGGCCCGCAGCCGCGGCATCGACAGCCCGACGTCGGCCGCGATGACGGCCGGCGCCTCACCCAGCAGCCCCCGCCGCACGGCGTACGCGACCCGTGGGTCGAGGGACGGTGCGCCGGTGCGCGCGGCCAATTCGGCGAGGAAGTCTGAGGCGGCGTCGCCAAGCGCGAGCGGCCCGGCAAGGAAGCCGGCGGCGGCATCCCGCGTGACCGGCCCGGCCGGGAGGCCGGTGGCGGCGCGCTCGGCGCGGTCGTCGGTCGCGGCCGAGGACAGCGTCGAGGACAGCGTCGAGGACAGCGTCGAGGACAGCGTCGAGGACAGCGTCGAGGACAGGGCCGAGGACAGGGCCGAGGACAGGGCCGAGGACAGGGCCGCGTGCAGTCTGCGGACGGTCGCGGGTTCCAGAGCCACCGGGTCCAGGCCGGGGCGGATGAGTGTCGGGTCGATGAACAGGGCGACGTAGCCGGACGTCACTCCGCACGTATGGGCGAACTCCGGTGGCACGATGAGGCCCGCCGCCGTGACGGAGGCGCCGGTGTCCGGGCGGAGCCAGGCGTGTCCGCCGAGGGGGAGCACCACCTTCCAGACCGGGTGGCGGTGGCGGCCGACCTGGAACGGGGCCGACTCGCCGAAGACCGTCACCCCGCCGTCGGGAGCGCGATCGTTTCGTTCAAGCGCCGGCGTACGGAGGGGAGGGAGCATCGCGGCATGGATGTTATCGCGGCCGTCCTGGCGGTCTTCCTGGGCGTGACGGGGGTGGCGCATTTCGTGGTCCCCGGATATTTCCGGTCGCTGGTGCCGTCGTGGCTCGGCGCGGCAGGGCTGCTGGTGGCGGTGAGCGGGGTGGCCGAGCTGGTGGTGGGCGTGTTCATCGCGGTGCCGCCGACGCGCGCGGCCGGTGCCTGGGCCGCCGCCGCGCTCATCGGGGCGTACCTGGTCTCCCACCTCGACGCGGTACGGCACGCCAGGCCCCGCCACACGAACGTCCTGCTCCGGCCGGGGGTGGTCGCGGCGAGACTGGTGGTGAACGTCGGGTACATCGGCTGGGCGCTGTTGGTGGCGACGGGGGCGTGAGGTCAGAGGACGAGCTGGTGGGAGGGACGGCGGGGCTTCCACTCCACGGTCATCACGGTCGCGTCGTCCTGCAGCCGCCCTCGCTGGTGGGCCAGGATCGCCTGGATGAGGCGCCGCAGCGTCTCCGGGGTCGGGAGCCCGTCGGCCTCCCGCTTGGTGACGAACCCGATGAACCGCTCGAGCCCGAACCGCTCACCGTCCGGGCTCTGCGCCTCGATGACGCCGTCGGTGTAGAACAGCAGCCGGTCGCCGGGCTGCAGCTGGAAGCGCAGCTCCCCGGTCGAGACGCTCAGCCCGAACCCCATCGGCGGGTCGGGGATGCTCGACAGCGTCGCCACCAGCCGTCCGTCGCGCAGCACCAGCGGCGGGTGGTGCCCGCGGTTGACCCAGGCCAGCAGCCCGGTACGCAGGTCGAGCGAGGCCAGCACCCCGGTGGCGAAGCGGCCCTCGAACTCGCTCATGATCGCCTCGTCCACCGCCTGCGCGGTCTCGGCCAGGCTCATGCCCTGCCTGCGGTGGTTGCGGCCGGCCCCCATGGCGAGCGTGGCGGTCAGCCCGGCGGAGGTGTCGTGGCCCATCGCGTCATAGATCGACAGGTGCAGGGTGTGGCCGTCGATCGCGTAGTCGTAGGTGTCGCCGCCCATCTCGTACGCGGGCTCCAGCGCCGCGCTGACCACCACGTCGTCCTTGGCGAACGTGCCGGGCGGCAGCAGGTTCCACAGCACCTCGGCCGACAGCGCCATGGGGCGGGCGCGTACCAGGCGGGCGCACGAGTCGCTGTGCGGGCGCTTGCTCATCACCAGGAGCGCCACCAGCGACGCGAGCGTCTTGATCCGCCGCTCCACCACCTCGCCGCCGTGCGGCACGGTCACGCCGAGCAGGCCGATCCGCTCGGTGCCGTCGAGCAGCGGCGCCCACACCCGGTACGGCCCCTCGCCGCCCGGCTGGGACCGCACCAGCGACACCGACCGGAACGCCCGCCCCGCCAGCGTCCCGTCGATCCTGATCGTGGGCAGCGGGCCGCCCGCCGCGTCCACCTGGTTCGCCAGCGGGACGAGGAGCAGCTGCTGCAGGTCGGTCACGTAGATCGAGACGTCGGAGAAACCCTCGAGCCGCGCGTGCTCGGAGACCAGTGCGGGCATCTCCTCCATGCCGGCCAGGTGCATGGCCTCCAGCAGGCCGTCGATCGTCCGCTCGCCCTCGCTCGGCACGCCGGGCAACGCCTGCTCACTCTCGCCCCGCAACGCCGTCCCCCCTCCGCGCGGTCCTTTTCCCGCTCCTACCCGCGCGGGCCGCGCTCGATCAGGGGGCGGCGAAGCGGGACAGCAGCTCGTCCGCGGCGGCGAAGCCGGCGACCACGTCGGCGGCGTCGCGCTCCCGCGTCACCGTCCCCACGGCCTGGCCCGCGTAGACGTAGGCGGTGTCGAAGTCGCGGCCCTGCCGTGCCGCCTCCAGCCCGGCGCGTGCCTGCTCGTCGCGGGCCAGCTCGTCCTCGCGGTCCCGCCAGCGGTCGTAGAACGCGTTGCGCAGCGCCCGGCCGCCGTACTCGGGCGGCCACGGCAGCCCCTGGGCGACGTCGAAGACCCGCCCGTACGCGGTGCCCGTCTCCCCGGCGTCGAGCACCCGCCGCAGCCCCTCGGGCGGGAGCGTCGTCTCGGTGCAGCCGAGGAACGCGGTGCCGGCCCAGCCGCCCTCGGCGCCGGCGGCCAGCACGGCGGCCAGCCCGCGCGCGGTGGCGATGCCGCCCGCGGCCAGCACCGGGACGCGGACCGCGTCGAGCACGGTCTGCAGCAGCGGCAGCGTGGCCACGTCGTCGCGGCCGTGCCCGCCGCCCTCGCCGCCCCTGGCCACCACGGCGTCCACGCCGGTCCGCTCGGCCTGCACGGCCTCCTCGGTGGTGCCCGCCTGGACGGCCACGGTGATGCCGGCCGCGCGCAGCGGCTCAACGTACGGGGCGTAGTCGCCGAAACTCACCGACACCAGGGCGGGACGCACCCGCAGCACCGCCTTCAGATGCTCGTCGGACAATCCCCAGGCCAGCAGCCCGATGCCGTACGGTCGCCCGCTCGCGGCGGCGATCGCGGCCTGCTCCTCGATCCACGACACCGGCACCGACGGCGGCACCCCGAACATGCCGAGCGCTCCCGCCGCCGACACGGCCCCCGCGAGCCGCCCGTCGCTCACCCCCGCCATCGGCGCCCCCACCAGGGGTACCTGCAACTCGAACCGCTCGGTCAACCAGGTACGCGGCATGGTTCCTCCTCGCTCAGCCCATGGCGGCCTCAGCGTAACCCTGTCCCCGTTCGACCGCGTACGCGGACTGCCGCCGGCTCTGATGCGTGAGGCCTTCATTCATCGATGACACGCGGGACCCGAGGTGGTTGTCGGTGCGGCGGTCCATGATGGGGGGCATGGCTTCTTGGCAGGAGTTCCAGCGTCAGGCGCCCGAGCTGGCCGAGGCGGCTCAGCGGGTCATGGACGCGTACAAGCACAAGGTCCTCGCCACCCTGCGCAAGGACGGGTCGCCGCGGGTCAGCGGCACCGAGGTCGAGCGCAAGGACGGCGAGCTGTGGCTGGGCTCGATGGGCGGCGCGGTCAAGGCGCACGACCTGCGGCGGGATCCGCGGATGGCGATTCATGTCACGTCCGTGTTCAACGACGATCCCGCCGCGTGGGAGGGCGATGTGAAGCTGGCCGGCCGGGCGATGGAGATCACCGACCCGGACGAGTTCGCGGCGGCCGGGCAGACCGAGCCCGGCTCTCACCTGTTCCGCGTCGATGTGGGCGAGGTGGTGTGGACCCGGGTCGAGGACGATGAGCTGGTCATCCGGTCCTGGCACGAAGGGGTGGGGGAGCGGGAGTTCCGCCGCAAGTGATCTACTTTGTAAAGGCGGCCTCTCCGAGCACCCGGTGGATCTCCCGCAGGACGAGCGCGGGTTCGGCGAGGTGCACGTAGTGGTCCTGCGTGGCGGCGACGACGTGCCGTTCGCGCGTGGAGAGCCGCGCCGTCCGTTCGCCGCCGTCCTGGGCGCTGATGACCGTCAGGGGCAGGCCGCCCCATGACCCCGGCCCGCTGGGGAGGCCCCGGACGGCGCGGACGGTGGCGTCGTACGCGCGCATCTCGGCAGCGGCGGCGGCCCAGGTGGCCGGGCCGAAGACGACGGGCGCGTTGGCGCGGGTGAGGCGTGGTTCACGGGGGTCGACCATCCAGGCTCCGGTACGCAGCAGCCCCGCGCCGGCCGCGAAGGACCACACGTGCGCCTGGATCGTGGCCGGGGTGGCCAGGCCGGTGTTCCGCTCGTCCGCGATGTCGAGCAGCACCAGCCCGGCGACCTGCTCGGGCCGCTGCGCGCGCAGCAGCCGCAGGACGTGCCCGCCCCAGGAATGCCCGACGAACACGAACGGCCCCCGCTCGCCCGCGTTCGCCAGCAACGTCACGAGTTCAGCCGCCTCGGCCGAGGCGTCCCGCACGCCGGGGCCCGGCTCGCTCCAGGCGTAACCCGCCCGGTCATAGGCGCAGGACCGCCGCCCGGAAGCGGCCAGCTCCCGCTGCAGGCCGTCCCAGGTCGTGGACGAGTCACCCCATCCCGCCTCGAACACCACCGCCGGGCTCCCACTGCCCAGGCAGCGCAGGTGCAGCTGGTGCGTGCCGACGCTGACGAGGCGGCCAGGCGCGGGGAAGCGCCGCGCGTCCGTGCGAGCCATGGACTGCTCGACGGCCGTCCCGGCGAGCGCGGCCACGATGACCAGGCCGAGTGAGGCAGCCACGATCCGCCGCAGGGGACGCGGCCGCCGCCGTGGGAGGCCGCCGAAGGCGGGGTCGCGTTCGGCGGCGCGCCGGATCGCGCGCGCCCCCACGAGGATGACGGCGAGCATGATCAGCCAGCCGGGCCAGCCGCTGAGGCCGACGGTCCACGGGTCGCTCAGCGCCCGCTCGTCGTCGGCGCTGGTCACGACGTTCACGAACGCCGTGACCAGCGTGTTGTTGGCCGCGTGGGCGAGCACGCCGGGCCAGATCAGCCCGGACGCCAGGCGCAGCCATCCGAGCAGGATGCCGAAGAACACCGTGAATACCAGGAAGGGGACGAACCCCGCCGAAGCGCCCGCGCCGACGTACCCGGGCAGGTGCCACACCCCCCAGATCAGCCCGCCGGCCAGCAGCGCCGGCCACAGCCCGAGGGGGCGGAGCCGGGGGAGCAGGAAGCCCCGCCAGGCCCACTCCTCGCAGAACGCCAGCGGCAGCACCACCACCAGCAGCCCGATGTTGACCGCCAGCGCGGACAGGATCAGCTGGAAGGGCTCGCCGCTCGTGCCGTACACGTCACGCAGCCCCGAGAGGTTCTCCAGGTCGGTCGGATACTCCCCCGCCCACGCGCCGATCGCGACGGCGAGGAAGCCGGAGGCGAGCGTGGCCCCGAGCGCGATCGCGCAGAAACGGACGAGCCGGCGAACCGGGCGGACCGGGACGAGCGCGGTGTCGCGCGCGACGGTGCCCGTCCGCCCGCCCGTCCGCCCGCCCGTCCGCCTGCCCAGGCGCAGGGCCACGAACGTGGCCAGCCCTACCGCGATCATCCCGCCCGGCGCGACCACGTCGACGCCGGTACGCACCCGCAGCAGCCAGAGCAGCCACGGGATGCCGAAGCCGATGAGCACGAAGACGGTCAGCTCGCGCCGCCGGCCGCCGGGGGTGCCGCCGGGTGGGCTGACGAGGTGCGGTTCAGCGGTCGGTCGCATAGGGGGAGCCCTTTCCGGGTGAGCCGACGGACAGGTCGCCTGCCTGCGTGAACGCGATGGACGGTTCACTCGATGCGGATCGCTGGATGGTCATGAAGATCGTTCCTCTCGCTGGCTCGGCGGACCCGCTCCAGGGCGCGCCTTCTCTATCTGTTATAGTTCAGCTATATCAGATAGACTGCAACTGTGCTTCTGACGATCGACCTCGACAGCGAGGTGCCGATTTACCAGCAGATCCGCGACCGGGTGGTGGAGGCCATCGCCGACGGTGATCTGGAGGAGGGATCGGCGCTGCCATCCACCCGGCAGCTGGCCGCCGACCTGGCGATCAACTTCCACACCGTGAACAAGGCCTACGACCTGCTGCGCAGGCAGGGAGTCATCCGGATCAACCGCAAGAGCGGGGCGGTGGTGCGCCGCGACGCCGGCTCGGGGCCCGCGGAGGCGGGCTTCGCCGAGGAGTGGGAGACCCGGCTGCGGACGCTGCTCGCCGAGGCGGTGGTGCACGGCCTCGGCGAGCAGGAGGCGTTGCGGCGGTGCGGTGAGGTGCTCGACTCGTTCGGAGCCAGGAAAGGGAGAACGCCGGCATGATGATGATCGCCTTGACCTGCTTGTCCCTGGTCGCGCTGCTGACGGCGGTGGCGTGGGCGGTGCCGGTGCTGGGCCGCCCGACGCTGCCGTTCGGCGTCCGGGTGCCCGGCACCCACGTGGCCGACCCGGCCGTCACCGCCCAGCGCCGCCGCTACACCCGTTCCGTCCTGCTCCTCGGGGGCGTCGCGGCGCTGCTCGCACCGCCCGCGGCGGTCCTCCTCGGCACGCCCGACGTGGTGCAGGCCGTCATCGTGGTCCTGGGCGCCGCCCAGATCGGCCTCTTCTACGCCGCCCACCGCGCGGTGACGGCGGCCAAACGCCGCGGCAAATGGTACGAGGGAACGCGGCAGGCGACCGCCGCCGACACCACGCTGCGCACCGACCCGGAGCGCGTACCGTGGCGGCTGCTCATCCCGCCCGTCCTGCTGCTGCTGATCACCGCGGCCGTCGGGTCAACGCGCTACGCCGCCCTGCCGGAGACGCTGGCCACGCTGCGCGGCTGGGGCGTCGACGCGGTGACCCGCGTGCCCACGACCCCCGCCACCGCCTTCGCCCCCGTCCTGTCGCAGCTCGCCCTCACCCTCCTCACCCCGCTCCTGGTCGCCGCCCTGCTGCGGGCCCGCCCCGACCTCGACGCCGCCCACCCCCAAGGGTCGGCCCGCCGCTACCGCGTCTACCTGCGCGGCCTGTCCCGCCTCCTGCTGGCCGGCGTGGCCTGCGCGAACCTCACCCTGCTGCTCCTCGCCCTGCAGATGTGGGAGACCTTGCCGTCCGGCACGCTCGTGACGGTGCTCACCTGGCTGCCGGTGGCCGCCGTGGCGCTCGCCGGCCTGACCTTCGCGGTACGCGTCGGCGAAGCCGGCCACCGCCTGCCCCCGCTGCCGGGAGAGGAGCAGGAGTCCGGCTACGTCCAGCGCGACGACGACCGCCACTGGCACCTCGCCGGCATGCTGTACGCCAACCGCATGGACCCGGCGATCCTCGTCCACCAGCGCGTGGGCGGCCGCTGGACCCTCAACCTCGGCAACCCGATCGCCTGGGCGATCACGGCCGTCATCGCCGTGGTGACCCTGCTCTCCGTCCTCGGCGTCATCGACCTCCCCGAATCTACAATGTAAAGGCGCAACTCGGGCAGGTGCTCCTCAGCTGACCGTGATAGCGTCGCCGGACGCCACTGTGGCCAGAGGAGGTGAGACCGATCAACGCTGAGACAGGTCGGGGCTCCCTCGTGCACGTGGCGTGGGGAGCGCCCGCGTAGAGTCCTCCCGAAAGGCGTGGAACGCTGATGCGCTTCACCTCCCTGACGTCGTCCGACGGCGTCACCGAACAGTTCTTCACCCTCGATGACGTTCCCGGCGTCCTGTGGACGCCGCAGGCCGCCGGGCCGAGCCCGCTGATCCTGCTCGGTCATGGCGGCGGTCAGCACAAGACCGCCCCGGGCGTCGTCGCCCGCGCCCGCCGCTACGCCGCCGCGGGCTTCGCGGTGGTCGCGATCGACGCGCCGAACCACGGCGACCGGCCCAAGGACGAGGAGTTCGGCCGGATCGCGGCCGGGCTGCGGGGAGGCGGCGACCCGGGTGCGCTGGTCGCCGCCATGCACGCACACCTGGCCGGGCAGGCCGTCGCCGAGTGGCGGGCGGTGCTGACCGCCGTGCGGCGCCTCGACGAGGTCGGCGACGGCCCGGCCGGTTACTGCGGCCTGTCGATGGGGTGCGGGCTCGGCATCCCGCTCATCGCGGCGGAGCCCAGGATCGGCGCGGCGGTCCTGGGCCTGCTCGGCGCCGACGGCCTGGCCGGGGAGGCCGCCCAGGTCAAGGTGCCGGTGCGGTTCCTGCTGCAGTGGGACGACCGGCTGGTGCCGCGCGAGCGTGGCCTGGCCCTGTTCGACGCCCTGGGCACGTCTGACAAGACGCTGCACGCCAACCCCGGCGGGCACGGCGACGTGCCGGCGTTCGAGGTGGACGATGAGGCGCGCTTCTTCGCCCGCCACCTGGCTCGGTCGAGGGCGAACGGCTCCAGCGCCAAGCGGTAGCGGACGTCATCCTCGCCAGCCGGGCCAGCCCCTCCTCGGCCCGGCTGGAGGGCAGAAGGCGCCGGGTCGTTGCGCTCCTCATGGTCCGGAGCCGTCGGAAGGCTCCTCGCCGGGGAAGAAGATCGGGCTGAGCACGCGTCCTGGCTCCGTTGGCGGGGCAGGGGGCGTCCGGTCAGTGGACGGCGAAGCCGCCGTCCACGAAGAGCATCTGGCCGGTGATGAACGAGCAGGCCTCGCTCGCGAGGAACACCGCGGCGCCGCCGAAGTCCTGCGGCAGCCCGTTGCGGCCCACCATGTGGCGGGCGGCGAGGGCCTCGACGCGGCCGGGGATGGCCTGGGCCTCGGCGGTGAGCGGGGTGAGGACGAAGCCGGGGATGATCGTGTTGACGCGCACCCCGTCGGCCGACCACGCCTCGGCCTGGGAGCGGGTGAGCCCGGCGAGCGCGGCCTTGAAGGCGCCGTAGATGCCGCTGTCGCCGAAGGCCCTGATCGACTGCTGGGAGCCGACGTTGATGATGCGGCCCCAGCCGCGGGCGGCCATCTTGGGTCCGTAGTGCTGGCCCAAAAGGTAGGGGGCGGTGAAGTTGACGGCCAGGGTGCGCTCGTAGTCGTCCCGGGTGAGGTCGGCCATGGGCTTGCGGATGTTGTTGCCGGCGTCGTTGACGAGGATGTCGATGTCGCCTGCCGTGGCCAGGACGCGTTCGACGTCGTCGCGCTCGCCGAGGTCGGCGGCGATGGCGGAGGCGGTGACGCCGTGCTCGCGCATGCGGGTGACGGCCTGGTCGAGCGCGCTCTGTGTCCGGGCGACGATGACGACTTCGGCTCCGGCGCGGCCGATGGCCTCGGCCATGGCGTACCCGATCCCGGAGCTGCCACCGGTGACCAGGGCGCGCCGGCCGTGGAGGGAGAAGAGTTCCCGCAGATAGTCCGACATGGACAGGCAAGCTAGCACTCTGCGGTGCGGAGGAAGAGAAGGGGGGCGATTGCGCGCGGGCATGCGCGGGCGTTAAGCTCGTACGTCCATCACATCAAGACGGAGCTGTTACAGCCCTCCTGTTAGGAGTATATCAGCGAATGACTAATCGTCAAGATGGTCTCGCCGAAGCCCTTGACACCGAGCAGCGCACCGTGTCGTGGCTGTACGGCCGGCTCGACGCCGCCAGGGAGCGGGCGCGGGCGACGCTGCGCGAGGTGTACGCCAGGGGCGGCGCGGTCGGCACCCGCCAGGCGATGGTGGAGCGCGAGACGATGGCCGCGGAGCAGGCGCGCCGGCTGGCGCAGCTCGACGCGGTCGAGCGGGGCCTGTGCTTCGGCCGCATCGACGACGGCGAGGGCCGCAGCACGTACATCGGCAGGATCGGGCTGCGCGACGAGGCTCACGAGTCGGTGCTCATCGACTGGCGGGCGCCGGCGGCGCGGCCGTTCTACGTGGCGACCGCCACCGATCCCGGTGGCCTGGTGCGGCGGCGGCACCTGCATCTGAAGGACCGCGTGGTGGTCGGCATCGACGACGAGGTGTTCGACCTGGAGGGCATGGCCGAGGGCGAGCGCCGCACGCTGGTGGGCGAGGCGGCGCTGCTGGCGGCGCTGCGCCGGGGCCGTACGGGGCGGATGGGCGACGTGGTGGCCACCATCCAGACCGAGCAGGACCGGGTGATCAGGGCCGGGTTGCAGGGGGCGCTGGTCGTGCAGGGCGGGCCGGGCACCGGCAAGACGGTGGCGGCGCTGCACCGGGCGGCGTACCTGCTCTACACCCACCGCGACACGCTGGAGCGGCGTGGCGTGCTGGTGGTGGGCCCCAACCCGATGTTCCTGCGCTACATCAGCCAGGTGCTGCCGGCGCTGGGGGAGACGCAGGTGGTGATGACCACGGTCGGGGAGATGTTCCCCGGGGTGCGGGCGGCGGCGGTGGACGCGCCGGCGCCGGCGGTGGTCAAGGGCGACCTGCGGATGGCCGGGCTGGTCGCCGAGGCGCTGCGGCGGCGGCAGCGGGTGCCGGACGGCGAGCTGGTGGTGGAGCTCGACGGGCTGCGGCTGCGGGTGCCGCACGAGACATGCCTGCGGTTGCGTGAGCGGGCGCGCGCGGTGCGGCTGCCGCACAACATGGCGCGCAAGCTGTACGTCACCGAGCTGCTGAAGGAGCTGGCCAGGGCCGAGGCGCGGGCGCTTGAGGAGTCGCTGCACATCGAGGACCTGCAGATCGAGGGCGAGCCCGAGCTGAGCGAGCCGCTGGATCTGGAGGGCGACCTGGACGAGCTGGACATCGAGCTGGCTTCGCAGCGCCTGTGGGGTGAGCCGGAGGTGCGGGCGGCGGTGGAGGAGCTCTGGCCTGAGCTGACGCCGCAGCGGTTCGTCGCCGAGCTGCTGTCGTCCCCGGACGAGCTCGAGGCGGCCGCTCCTGCGGGGCTGGCGTGGCGCGAGCTGGTGCGGCCGCTGGAGTCGCCGTGGACGGCGGGCGACGTGCCGCTGCTGGACGAGGCGGCCGAGCTGCTGGGCGAGGACGACTCGGCGCGGCGGGTGGCCGCCCGGCTGGAGCGGGAGGAGCAGGCCGGGCAGGAGCGGTACGCGGCCGAGGTGCTGCAGGTCACGGGCGTGGCCGAGCAGGGCATCCTGGATCGGGCCGACGTGCTGGCCGAGCGGCACGCCGACGACGGCATGGGGCTGACGACGGCGGACCGGGCGGCGGCGGACCGCTCGTGGGCGTACGGGCATGTGATCGTGGACGAGGCGCAGGAGCTGTCGCCGATGGCGTGGCGGATGGTGATGCGGCGGGTGCCGGCCAAGTCGCTGACGGTCGTGGGCGACCTGGCGCAGACCGGTTCGGCGGCGGGTGCGCGGTCGTGGGGCGAGGTGCTGGACCCGTACCTGGAGGGCCGGTGGCGGGTGGAGCGGCTGGAGGTCAACTACCGGACGCCGGTGGAGATCATGCGGGTGGCGGCCGACGTGTTGCGGGCGTTCGCGCCCGGGCAGGAGCCGCCGGAGTCCGTACGCGAGGGCGAGGCGGAGCCGCGTGCCCTGGAGCTGCCCGTGGACGGGCTGCCCGGGGTGGTGGGTGAGGAGCTGGCGGTCGTCGGGGAGGGCCGGCTGGGCGTGCTGACCCCTGACGCGCGGCACGCGGAGGTGTCGGCGCTGTTCCCCGACGGCGGGCTCGAGGCGCCCGTCGCGGTGCTGACGGTGGGGCAGGCCAAGGGGCTGGAGTTCGACGCGGTCGTGGTGGTGGATCCCGCGGGCATCCTGGGGCAGTCGCCGATGGGCGGCCAGGACCTGTACGTGGCGGTGACGCGGGCGACGCGGCGGCTGACGGTGGTGTACGAGGGCGAGCTGCCGTCGGTGCTGTCCCGGCTGACTTAGAAATCTACATTGTAAAGGCGCCGGGTTGGTCTTGATCATCCCGGCGCCTTCCTACCCTGCACCGATGGCCAAGGGGCTTGCGCCTGCGGCGTCCGACGCCTTTTATAGTGTTATAGCCACAGCCAAACAGTGGGAGCCCTCATGAAGGACTACGCCGCCCAGGGCCGGTTACGGCGGCTGGCGATCGCGGTGCTCGGTCCGCTCCCGATGTTCCTGGTGCCGGTGCTGCTGGTCGCGACCATGGGTGATGAGCTGCCTGAGCGGGTGCGGGTGCACGGCTGGTCGTTCGCGACGCGGGTGGAGTTCACCTGGCAGGCGTGGTCGGCGCAGCCGGTGTGGGGGCTGCTGGTGTGGGTGGAGGCGCTGTCGGTGCTGGCGTTCCTGTCGTTCTGGCATGTGCCGTGGGGGCAGCGGGTGGTGGCGGCGCTGGGCGTGGTGACGGGTTCGGTGATCCCGGTGGCGTGGGGGTTGTGGGCGCTGGGGCTGACGGCGACGCTCGGGGGTGCGGCGGCGCCTGGTCTGCCGTTGGTGGTGAAGGTGGCGGGGTATGCGGCGGCGTTCGGGCTGGGGTGGTGGCTGGCGGGTGCGCTGCCGCGGCATCCGGAGGCGGACGGGCCGGTGTCGCCGTGGGTGCGGGTGCGGCCGATCGGTGCGGCGGAGCGGGTGATGTTCGTGACGTCGTTGTGGTCGTGGCGGCGGGTGGTCGTGGGTGGCTTGATGCTGGTGGGGGTGGTGTGGCTGGCGACGCGGGGGTTGGATTGGCCGTGGCTGGGGTTTTTGGTGCTGGTGGTGCTGGGAGTGTTCGAGGCGTCGCAGGCGTGGTGCCGGTTGCAGGTGGATGCGGGTGGGGTGTCGGTGGCGTTGCCGTGGTTGCGGGTGCGCAGGTCGGTGCCGTGGGGGTGGGTCCGGTACGCGGAGGTGGGGGATCGGGTGCCGAAGGGCCGCTATAAGTGGGATGACAGTAGTTGGGGGTGGGGTGCGGTGGGTGGGAGGGGGCCGGTGCTGGTGGTGTGGCTGGCCGATGGTCGCCGGTTGGTGTTCTCGACGCCGGAGGCGGAGACGGGGGCGGCGTTGGTGAACGGGTGGTTGGAGCGGTTGAGGGGGTCGCGGTCGTGCTGATCACGGTGGATTTCGCGGCGGGGCAGCCGTTGTCGGATCAGGTGGCGGGTGCGGTGCGTGCCGCTGTGGCGAGTGGGGCGGCGAAGCCGGGTGATCGGTTGCCGTCGGCGCGGACGGTGGCGTCGTCGCTGGGGATCAATCTGCACACGGTGTTGCGGGGGTATCAGCAGTTGCGTGATGAGGGGTTGGTGGAGTTGCGGCGGGGGCGTACGGCGGTGATCTCGGGGTCTGCTGATGGGTTGCGGGTGCGGTTGGAGGATGCGGCGCGGGAGTTCGTGGTGGCGGCGCGGCGGGCGGGGGCGTCGGATGCCGAGGCGTTGGCGGTGGTGGAGCGGTTGCTGGGTGAGGTGCGTTAGCGGGTGGCTTGGTTGAGGTTGTCGGCGACGTCGCGGATGGTGCGGGTGACCTGGTCGAGGGCGCGCAGGGTCTCGGTGTCGAGGTGGGCCATGAGGCGTCGGTAGTGTTCGACGCCGGCGTTGTTGATCTCTTCGATGAGGTCGGTGCCGGCGGGGGTGAGTTCGACGCGGCGTACGCGGCGGTCTTGGGGGTCTTCGTGGCGGCTGACGAGGCCGTGGGCGACGAGGCGGTCGACGATGCCGGTGACGGTGCCGAGGCCGACGCCGAGGTCGTGGGCGAGGTCCTGTCCTGAGGCTGAGCCGTTGATGGACAGGAGCATGATGACTTTGAGTTGTCTGAGGGTGAGGTTGGAGGTGAACAGGGGGGATTGGTGTTGCTGGGCGAACAGGCGGGCGAGGGCCCGCTGTGTCTCGTTGATCCGGTGGATCAGTTCTTCGCGTTCGTTGTTCACGCTCACCTCTCGCTTCCTGAGAAGGTTATCAGGAATGCTTGACGCGGTTAAATATTCGTTCAAGGCGAAGTGTTAGTCTGGGGCGAACTCTTGGAGGGGGAGCCTGTGACCGCATTCGCCCGGTTGAGCCTGGTCAACCGCAGTTTGGTGATCTTGCTGGCGGTCGTGCTCAGCGCTTTCGGCGTGTTCACGATCCCGCAGTTGAAGCAGCAGTTGCTGCCGTCGTTGTCGTTCCCTGGCGCGTTCGTCGTGGCGGCGTATCCCGGGGCGTCGCCGGAGATCGTCGAGGATCAGGTGACGGCTCCGATCGAGGAGTCCTTCCAGGGGCTTGCCGGGATGGAGCAGATGACCTCGACGTCGAAGGAGGGCCTGGCGCAGATCCAGGTGGCCTTCGAGTACGGCACCGACATCGAGGCGTCGCTGAACAAGATGCAGCAGGCGATCAACCGGGCGGCGTTGCCTGATGGGGTGGATCCGCAGGTGGTCGCGGGTAACACCGATGACATCCCGGTGATGGTGCTGGCGGTGGGCGACGGCGGCGACGAGCGGGCGATGGCCGACAAGTTGCGGCGGATCGCGGTGCCGGAGTTGCAGGGCGTTGAGGGCGTACGGGAGGCGTCGGTCACGGGCACCCGTGACGAGGTCGTCACGATCGAGCCGGACGCGAAGAAGATGGCGCTGGCGGGGGTTTCGGCGGCGCAGATCCCTGAGGTGCTGAAGGCGAACGGGACGCCGATTCCGGCGGGTACGCTGACGACGGACGGCAAGTCGCTGACGGTGCAGGTGGGCTCGCGGGTCGACTCGGTGACGAAGCTGAAGAACCTGTACCTGACGCCGGCTCAGCCCCAGGCTCCCGCTCAGGCTCAGCCGCAGCAGGCGCGGCCGCAGCCGGGCCAGGCTCAGCCCTCCCAGGCACAGCAGGCGCAGCAGGCTCAGCAGCAGGCGGCGCGGCCGAGGCCGCTCAAGCCGGTGAAGCTGGGTGACGTCGCGGAGATCAAGCGGGGCCTGGCGGAGGCGACGACGATCACCAGGACGGCCGGCAAGCAGAGCCTGGGCCTGTCGGTGACGATGGTGCCGGACGGTAACGCGGTGGCGATCTCGCATGACATCCGTGAGAAGCTGCCGGAGCTGACGAAGGCTTTGGGGGATTCGTCGGACACGGCGGTGTCGGTGGTGTTCGACCAGGCGCCGTATGTGGAGCAGTCGATCGAGAGCCTGACGACGGAGGGCCTGCTGGGCCTGGTGTTCGCGGTGCTGGTGATCCTGGTGTTCCTGCTGTCGGTGCGTTCGACGCTGGTGACGGCGGTGTCGATCCCGTTGTCGGTGGTGATCGCGCTGCTGGTGCTGTGGGCGGGTGACTATTCGCTGAACCTGCTGACGCTGGGCGCGCTGACGATCGCGGTGGGCCGGGTGGTGGACGACTCGATCGTGGTGCTGGAGAACATCAAGCGGCATCTGGCCTACGGTGAGGCGAAGTTCCAGGCGATCTTGACGGCGGTGCGTGAGGTGTCGGGGGCGGTGACGGCCTCGACGTTGACGACGGTGGCGGTGTTCGCGCCGATCGCGCTGGTGGGCGGCATGGTGGGTGAGCTGTTCAGCCCGTTCGCGATCACGGTGACGGTGGCGTTGCTGGCGTCGCTGGTGGTGTCGCTGACGGTGGTGCCGGTGCTGGCGTACTGGTTCCTGGGGGCTCCTGACCTGTCGCCTGAGGAGGCGCGTAAGCAGCGTGAGGAGGCCGAGGCGAAGGAGTTGCGCTCGCCGTTGCAGCGGGCGTATCTGCCGGTGCTGCGGTTCGCGACGCGGTTCAAGCTGGTGACGATCCTCATCGGGGTGGCGGTGTTCGTCGCGACGATGGGTCTGGCGGGCAGTTTGCGGACGAACTTCCTGGACGCCTCCGGGCAGAACACGTTGTCGTTGTCGCAGCGGATGCCGGTGGGCACGGATCTGGTGACGACGGACGAGGCGGCGGCGAAGGTCGAGGAGGTGCTCGCCGATCAGGCGGGTGTGGAGACGTACCAGGTGAACGTCGGTGGCGGGAACGCCATGACGGGTGGTCTGGGCGGTGGCGCGGATCGGGCGTCGTTCTCGGTGACGCTGGGTGAGGACGTCGATGCTGCGGTGGTGGAGCGTGAGCTGCGGGAGAAGATCGACGGTCTGTCGGGTGTGGGTGAGGTGACGGTCGGCGGTGCCGGTGGTGGCGGGTTCGCGACGGACACGGTCGAGGTGATCGTGCGGGCGGCGGACGTCGAGGCGTTGCGGGCGGCGACGGACCAGGTGAAGACCGCGATGGAGGGTGTGGGCGGTCTGCAGGATCTGTCGTCGAACCTGGAGTCGAGTGCGCCGCGGGTCGAGGTCGTGGTGAACCGGGAGAAGGCGGCCGAGCGCGGCCTGTCGGAGGCCGCGGTGGGTCAGGCGGTGGCGCAGGCGTTCCGTGGTGCGCCGCTGGGGCAGATCACGCTGGAGGGCCGGGCGAGCGATCTGGTGTTGCGGGGTGCGGAGGCGCCTGAGGACATCGAGGCGGTCAAGGATCTGCGGTTGCCGACGGCCGGTGGGCTGGTGTCGCTGTCGTCGGTGGCGTCGGTGCGGCAGGTGGACGGGCCGACGCAGGTGACGCGGATCGATGGTGAGCGTTCCGCGACGGTGTCGGCGCGGGCGGCTGATGCGGGGAATCTGGGTGCGGTGACGCAGGAGCTGACGGAGAAGCTGGACGGGCTGGATCTGGGTGCGGGGGCGTCGTACGAGATCGGTGGTGTGTCGGCGGATCAGGCGGACGCGTTCGCGGATCTGGGGATGGCGATTCTGGCGGCGATCGCGATCGTGTTCATGATCATGGTGGCGACGTTCCGGAGTTTCGTGCAGCCGGTGATCTTGCTGGTGTCGATTCCGTTCGCGGCGACGGGCGCGATCGGGCTGCTGGTGGCGACGGACACGGCGCTGGGCGTGCCGGCGTTGATCGGGGTGCTGATGCTGGTCGGCATCGTGGTGACGAACGCGATCGTGCTGATCGACCTGATCAATCAGTACCGTGAGCGCGGTATGGGCGTGGTGGAGGCGGTGATCGAGGGTGGCCGGCGGCGGTTGCGGCCGATCCTGATGACCGCGGTGGCGACGATCTGCGCGTTGACGCCGATGGCGCTGGGTGTGACGGGGTCGGGCGGGTTCATCTCGCAGCCGCTGGCGATCGTGGTGATCGGCGGGCTGGTGTCGTCGACGCTGCTGACGCTGGTGCTGGTGCCGACGCTGTACGTGGTGGTGTCGCGCCGCCGTGACGACGGCCCGCGTCACGCGGCGGGCGAGTCTGTGGCGAAGAAGGAGGAGGTGGCCGCTCACCCGGTCTGATCTGCAGGCGCGCGCCCGGCGGGGGTCGTTCCCCGCCGGGCGCGTTCGCGTGTGTGCATGCTGGTGGGCATGAGCATGGAGGACGTGGTGCGGGTCCGGCCCGTGCGTGCGGAGGACCGTGACGCGGTGCTGGCCTTGGCGGGCCGGCTGACGGAGGGTGTGGCCGAGTGGCGTGACGCTCAGGCGGTGGTGGCGGCGGCCCGTGATTGGCTCGCCGCGTTCCTGAGTGCGGGTGATGCGGCGCGGGGGGCGGTGTTCGTGGCGGTGGCGGGGGTTGAGGTGGTGGGGGTGGTGTCGGTCAACACGCAGGACCATTTCACGGGGACGCCGGAGGCGTACGTCGGGGAGCTGGCGGTGGCCGCGCACGCCGTGCGGATGGGGGTGGGGCGCCGGCTGGTGGCGGCGGCCGAGGGGTGGGCGCGTGGCCAGGGGGTGCGTCACCTGACCTTGGAGACGGCGGCGGGTAATGCGGCCGCGCGGGGTTTCTATGCGTCGCTGGGGTTCCGTGAGGAGGCGGTGCGGTTGACGCGTGTGCTGGATGCGGGTGAGCCGTAGCCCGATTCCAAAGGTTTCCTTGACATGTTGGTGCCGTGCGGTGAGTATTCCAAGCATGTCTTTGGAATCTTGGAGGGAGCGGCCGCGGCAGATGCTGGACGATCCGGCCGCGATGCGGGCGTTCGCCCATCCTGTGCGGCTGGCGCTGCACGAGCTGCTCATGCGGTCGGGGGCGATGACGGCGGCCGACGCGGCGCGGGAGGTCGGGGTCAGTCAGGCGCTGGCCTCGTACCATCTGCGGCAGCTGGCCCGGTACGGCTTCGTCGAGCAGGCCGAGGCGCGCGACGACCGGGAGCGGCCGTGGAAGGTGACGTCGCTGACGCAGGACTGGTCCGACGTCGACACCAGCCCCGAGAAGTCGGCGGCGCGGGGGCTGCTGGAGCAGGTGATGGCCGAGCGGGCGCTGGCGCGGCTGGCCGAGTGGCAGGAGCGGCGCGGTGCGGAACCGGAGGAGTGGCGGCAGGCGGGCGGGATCGGCACCTCGTACCTGTATGTGACTCCTGAGGAGCTGGCCGAGCTGGACGAGGGGATCGGGCGGCTGCTGGAGCCGTTGATGGCGCGCATCGCCGACGCGTCCGAGCGGCCTGAAGGGGCGCGGCCCGTTCAGCTGACCACCCTCCTGGTGCCGCTGCCGGAGACCGGTAGCGGTGACTGAGGCCGGCGGGACGAGGGCGCGGCAGGACGGTGGGCTGCGGGAGTTACTCGGGGCGAACCGGGACTATCGGCGGCTGCTGTCGGCCGGGCTGATCTCGCAGACCGGCGACTGGGTGATCAGCACCGGGCTGGCCTACCACGTGTACGTGCTGACCGGCTCGACCCTGTCGAGCGCCGTCATGCTGCTTTCCGCCCGCCTGCCGGACGTGCTGCTCGGGTCGGTGGCCGGGGTGCTGGCCGACCGGTGGGACCGGCGGCGGCTGCTGGTGGTGGCGGACGTGCTGCTCGGGCTGGGGTTGCTGCCGCTGCTCGCGGTGCGCGAGCCGGGCCAGGTGTGGATCGTGTACGCGGTCGCGCTGTGGACCGGGGTGCTGAGCACGGTGCTGTTCCCCGCGCAGAAGGCGCTGGTGCCGCAGATCGTGCCCGGCTCCCAGCTGGTCAGGGCCAATGCGCTGACCGGGCAGAGCGGTCAGGCGGCCCGGCTCCTGGGGGCGCTGGCCGGTGGGGTGGCGGTCGGGGCGGGCGGTCTTGGTGCGGTCGTGGGGATCGGGACGGCCGGGTTCCTGGCCTCGGCGCTGCTGCTGGCCGGGCTGCGACCGCCCGCCCACGCGGTCGTGGCGGCGCGGGAGGGGGTGGGCGGGCAGTGGCTGGCGGGGCTGCGGCTGGCGCGGACGAGTCCCGGGGTGCGGCTGCTGCTGGCGTACATGATGATCACCGGGCTGGGTGAGGGGATCTTCTCGACGCTGGCGGCGCCGTTCGTGGCCGGTGTGCTGGGCGGGGACGGCGACGCCTACGGCCTGTTCCTGTCGGCGCAGGCGGTCGGCGGGATCGCGGGCGGGCTGGCCCTGGCCGCCAGGCCAGGCCGTCTCACGCCGCGGGCGTTGTTCGGGTGGGGGACGGTGGTGTTCGGGCTGGCGGATCTGGCGTTGTTCACCTATCCGCTGCTGACGTCGCAGGTGTGGCCGGCGATGGTGCTGATCGCGCTGGCCGGGTTCCCCGCGGCGGCGTCGATGGCGGGGCTGACGACGTTCGCGCAGACGGTGGCGGGCGCCGATCGGGCGGGCATGGTGTTCGGGCTGATCGTCACCGCCCAGGCCGGCACGTCGCTCATCGGGACGTCGCTGGCGGGCGTGCTGGGCGGGCGCATGGGCATCATTCCGACGCTCTGCCTGCACGCGGGCGGGCTCATGCTGGCGGGGCTGCTCGTCGTCGCAGGCTCGCGAAGGGGACAGGACGGGGCGCCCCGGGTGAGGCCCTGACCGCCGCCGCCACGGCTAATCCTCGATCTTCAGCTGGGAGCCGGTGTCGGCGATGAAGATGACCAGCAGCCTGCCCTGCTGGGTGCGGCTGGTGTTCTCGGTGAGGACGTGGTGGGCTCCGGGCTGCTCGGTCCAGTCGTCCCCTTGCCGGTAGGTGCGGACGGGCTCCCCGGCGAGCTGGCTGCGGAAGGTGCCGTCCAGGACGTAGGCGTAGACGAAGGCGGTGCCGTGGCGGTGCGGCCCCGCGCGGCCGCCGGGCGGGAACGTCACCAGGGCCGAGGTGAACGTCTTGCCCTCGACGCCGGGCAGCGCCTGTTCGAGCAGCGGTTCGAGGGTCTCCTCCGGCGCCTCGGTCGTGGTGGCGACGGCGGGTGCGCGGCCCGCGGCGCCGGTGGCGTGCTGGTGGGAGGGGGCGCAGGAGGTGGCGGTCAGCAGGCCGGTCACCGCTGTGGCCGCAAGGAGGCCGCGGGCGGGGTGGGATCGGTTCATGGTGGCTGTCCCCGTTCTGCTCCGATGTACGGCTGGGCGTCAGCTGTCCGGGGCGGGTGCGGGTTAACCAGGGGCCGGTTCAAGTCTTGGTGTGGCCGGGAGTGCGGCTGGGGACCCCCTGACCTGCACGCCGCCGGGGGCGGTGTGAATACACTTGTCCAACGTGACTTCCAAGCCGCGTATCCCCAATGTCCTGGCCGGCCGCTACGCCTCGGCGGAACTGGCCCGTCTGTGGTCACCCGAATACAAGATCATCGCTGAGCGGCGGTTGTGGCTGGCGGTGCTGCGGGCACAGGCCGAGCTGGGCGTGGCGGTGCCCGAGAGCGCGATCGCCGACTACGACAAGGTGGTCGAGCAGGTCGACCTTGACTCGATCGCGGCGCGTGAGCGGGTGACGCGGCACGACGTCAAGGCCCGCATCGAGGAGTTCAACGCGCTGGCCGGGCACGAGCAGGTGCACAAGGGCATGACCTCGCGCGACCTGACCGAGAACGTCGAGCAGCTGCAGGTGCGCGACAGCCTGCTGCTGGTCCGCGACCGGGTGGTGGCGCTGCTGGCCCGCCTGGCGCAGCTGGCGCAGGAGCACGAGGCGACGGTGATGGCCGGGCGCTCGCACAACGTGGCGGCGCAGGCCACGACGCTCGGCAAGCGGTTCGCGACGGCGGCCGACGAGCTGCTGGTCGCCTACCGGCGGCTGGAGGAGCTGATCGCCCGCTACCCGCTGCGCGGCGTCAAGGGGCCGGTCGGCACCGCCCAGGACATGCTCGACCTGCTGGGCGGCGACCAGGGCAAGCTGGCCGCGCTGGAGGAGCGGGTGGCCGCCCACCTGGGGTTCGAGCACCGCTTCACCAGCGTCGGGCAGGTCTACCCCCGCTCGCTCGACTTCGAGGTGGTCACCGCGCTGGTGCAGCTGGCCGCCGCGCCGTCGTCGCTGGCCAAGACGATCCGGCTGATGGCCGGGCACGAGCTGGTCACCGAGGGGTTCAAGGAGGGGCAGGTCGGCTCCTCGGCGATGCCGCACAAGATGAACACCCGCTCCTGCGAGCGCGTCAACGGCCTGGCCGTGATCCTGCGCGGCTACGCCTCGATGGTGGGTGAGCTGGCGGGCGACCAGTGGAACGAGGGCGACGTGTCGTGCTCGGTGGTGCGCAGGGTCGCGCTGCCGGACGCGTTCTTCGCCTTCGACGGGCTGGTGGAGACGATGCTGACGGTGCTGGACGAGTTCGGCGCGTTCCCCGCGGTCATCACCGCCGAGCTGGGCCGCTACCTGCCGTTCCTGGCCACCACGAAGATGCTGATGGCGGCGGTGCGGGCCGGGGTGGGCCGCGAGCAGGCGCACGAGCTGATCAAGGAGCACGCGGTGGCCTCGGCGCTGGCGATGCGCTCGCGCGGCGCCTCCAACGAGCTGCTCGACCGGCTCGCCGCCGACGAACGCTTCCCCCTCGGCCGGGCGGAGCTGGAGAGCCTGCTGGCCGACCGGGTGTCGTTCACCGGCGCGGCGGCCGACCAGGTGCAGGCCGTGGCGCAGGCCGTCGGCACGGTCGTGGCCGAGCACCCGGAGGCGGCCGCGTACCGGCCAGGGGCGATCTTGTGATCAGGCGGCTGCGGTCGGAGGCGGAGCTGGCCGCCGCCTGTGGTGACGACGACCTGGTGATGTGGACGGCGCAGGGCCTGCGCGGCGGCGCGCGGGCCTGGGCGCTGGGGGACGCGGTGGTGGCGAGCTGCCCGGCCATCTCGCGTCACGACCGGTTGGCCGTCTGGGGCGACACGTCCGCCGCTGTGGAGCTCGTGGAGCATGCGCTGGCCGAAGTGGGGCCGGCGTACCGGCCGTGGGGTGAGCTGGAGCTGCTGGTCGACGTCACGGCGAAGGTCGGCGTGCTGCGCGAGGGCGGCCGCTTCTCCTGGATGAGCCTGCCACCCGCGGACGATCGGATGAGCGCACCTCCTGCGGCCGGCCGTCCCGCCGCTGGAACGCCCCCGCCTTCTGCGGCGGGTCGTCCGGACGACGGGGTGCGCCGGCCCTTTGGGGTCAGCCGTCCCGCCGATGGGGTGCGCCGGCCTTCCACCGCCCGCGCCGCCGAGGATGGTGCAGGCGGCGGGGTGGTGTGGCTGGAGGATGAGGCGGAGGTTTCGGCGCTGCTGGCCGCCGACGCCCCGCACTCCTACGCCGTGCCCGGTATGGCGGGGATTCGCCGCTGGGCCGGGATCCGGGTGGACGGGGAGCTGGCGGCGGTCGCCGCTGACGCCTGGCCCGCCCCCACCGTCGGCTTCCTCGCCGGGGTGGCCACCAGGGCGCGCTTTCGCGGGCGGGGGCTGGCCCGGCTGGTGTGCGGGTGGGTGACGCGGGAGCTGGTGGCGGCCCACGGGCGGGCCACGCTCATGGTGGACGACGACAACGACGCCGCGATCGCCGTGTACGAGCGGCTCGGCTACGGCCGCCGCCGCGTCATGGCGGCACGCGTCACCCCCTGAATCACGACACCCCGCCGCGACCCACCGGTTCTCACCGCGCCGCCTCGACCCCAGCCGGCCCGCCCCGTGCCGACCCGTGCCGGTTCGCGCGCGGCTGCCGGGGTGTTCGGGCCTGTGGAAAACCGGGTGAGGTTCGGCGGGCGCTGGGGCAAAGTTGACGGCGTGATGACGGATTTCGTACCTGGTATCGAATTGTCGCGTTCCTTCTATGGTGAGGTCGTGGCTCCGCTGGTGTCGGGCGTGCCGCACGCGGCGGCGTTGATCGGGCCAGGGTCTGAGGTGCTGGCGTTCGACACGGCCCGCTCCGCCGACCACGACTGGGGCCCCAGGGTGCTGGTGTTCGTGGCGGCGGGCCGGGTGGCGGAGGTGGAGGAGCGGGTGGTGGCCGGGCTGCCGGAGCGGTTTCGCGGCTTTCCCACCGTGTTCGGCTACCACGGGCAGGTGCGGCCCGGGGTGACGGTGACGGAGCTGGGGCGGTGGCTGGTGGAGCGGCTCGGGTTCGACCCGCGTTCGGGGGTGGGGCTGCTGGACTGGCTGTCGTCGCCGTGGCAGAGCCTGGCCGAGGTGACGGGCGGGGAGGTGTTCCACGACGGGCTGGCCGAGCCGGGCCTTGAGGCGGTCAGGCAGGCGCTGCGCTGGTATCCGGCGGATGTGTGGCGGTATGTGCTGGCCTGTCAGTGGCGGCGCATCGCGCAGGAGGAGCCGTTCCCCGGCCGGTGCGGCGAGGTGGGCGACGAGCTCGGCTCGGCCGTGGTGGGGGCGCGGCTGGCGCGGGAGGTGATGCGGCTGGCGCTGCTGCTGCGCCGGCGCTATCCCCCGTACGCGAAATGGCTGGGCAGCGCGCTGGCCCGGCTGCCCGGCTCGGCGGAGCTGGGCGAGTCGCTGGGGGCGGCGCTGGCGGCGCGGTCGTGGCGCGAGCGTGAGGACGGGCTGGCCGCCGCGTACGGGCGGCTGGCGGCGCTGCAGAACCGCGTCGCTCTGGCCGAACGGCTGGACGAGCGGGTACGCGGCTTCCACGACCGGCCGTTCCGGGTGATCGGCGGCGACCGGTTCGCCGAAGCGCTGATGGCGGCGGTGTCGGACCCGGCGGTGCGGGGGCTGCCGGTCGCCGGGTGCGTGGATCAGGTGGTGGACGCGGTGGACGTGCTGACCCGGCCGGACCGCGCCCGCGCGGTGACGGCCGCGGCGCTCGGCCTGACCACCTGACCACCTGACCCGCGACCGGCCCCGGCACCCGGCACCCGCACCCGGACCTCCGTGACCGGCCCCCCGTAACCAGCAGGGGTCAGAACTGGGTGACGGTCATGGTGTACCAGGTGGGCAGGAACGTCAGCAGGACCACCGCGGCGAGTACCGCGATCGCGCCGAGCAGGCGCGGCCTGGTCAGGCTCGCGGGGGCGACGGGCCGCGACCGCCACCGGCCGGCCGCCACGACGGCGGTGGGGGCGCCGAGCAGGAGGTTGGCGGGCACCAGCGCGAGCTCGCCGCGCACGATGTGGAAGACGGCGGCGAGGATCATGGTCAGGGTCAGGCCGGCGGCGGCCAGCGGGGTCAGCGCGGGCGCGACCCTGGTCATCGCGGGCAGCAGCAGGCCGATCCCGCCGAGCACCTCGGCGGCGCCGATGAAGACGATCAGCGGCTGGGGGACGGCGGCGTACCAGGCGACGGCGTCGGGCGCGGCCGCGTACAGGGCGGCGTCCCACATGAGCACCTTGCCGAAGCCGCTGCCGGCGAAGAAGAAGCCGAACACCGCCTGCAACGCCCACAGGACGCCGTTGAAGGTGACCTTCACCCCTCCCTTGCGGGGCTTGGCGCGCTCGGCGCGCGGTGAGCCGGTGACGTGCACAGTCATATCGGGTACCACTTTCCGTTTCACGAGGGGATGCGTCCGCGCAGCGGACGGGCCAAGCCTGGCGCGGGCCGGTGCGGGCGGCAACGCCAGGTCCGATAATGTGCGTTAACCTCTCGCTTAACGATGAAAGAGCGCGCGTGGAGCTGCGGGACATCGAGATCTTCCTGACGCTGGCCGAGGAGCTGCACTTCGGCCGTACCGCCGAGCGGTTGCACGTGACGCCGGCCCGCGTCAGCCAGGCGGTCAAGAAGCAGGAGCGGCGCATCGGGGCCGCGTTGTTCGAGCGCAGCAGCCGGGCGGTGGCGCTGACGCCGATCGGCCGCCAGCTGTTCGCCGACCTCGCGCCCGCCTACCGGGGGCTGCATGAGGGGATGGAGCGGGCGATCCGGGCGGCGGGCGGCAAGAGCGGGGTGCTGCGGCTGGGCATGCTGTCGAGCAACGTGCAGGACTTCCGGCCGCTGCTGGACGCCTTCCACGCCCGGCATCCCGCGTGCGAGGCGCGCATCCGGTACGTCGGGTTCGGTGATCCTTTCGGGCCGCTGCGCGAGGGCGAGGTGGACGTGCAGATCGCGTGGCTGCCGGTCAGGGAGGCGGACCTGACGGTGGGGCCGGTGGTGCGGGTCGAGCCGGTCGTGCTCGCGGTCGGGGCCGGTCACCGGCTGGCTGGGCGGGAGGCGGTCTCGTACGAGGATCTGGCCGAGGAGGTCGTGATCGGCGGGGCCAGGCCCGACTACTGGCGTCAGGCCCTCGTGCCGGCCTGCACTCCGAGCGGGCGGCCGATCCGCATCGGGCCGGTCGTGACCGCCGAGAGCGAGCTGCTGCCGATCCTGTCCAACGGTGAGGCGGTCGCGCTGGTGCACTCCCACGCCGCCCGCTACCACGCCCGGCCCGACATCGCCTACGTGCCGGTGCGGGACGCGCCGCCGGCGCGGTGGGCGCTGCTGTGGCGCACGGCGGCGGAGACCGACCTGATCCGCTCCTTCGCCCGCGCCGCCCGGAGTCTCGCCACGTAGAGGGGGTGCCTAGCGGGGTGTCTACCGGGCGGGCTGGATGCGCAGGCCGTCGAGGGTGAGGTCGAGCAGGCGTTCGGCCTGGGCGCGCTGGTCGGCGCGGGGGCAGGTGTGGGCGATGCCGGTCAGCGCGGCGGTGAGGTCGGCGGAGGTGATGTCGCCGCGGATCGCGCCGGCCGCCGCGCAGGCCTCCATGAGGGTGGTGACGGCGGCCTGGATCATGGCGCGGCTGTTGCCGTAGGGGTTGTCGCCGGTGGCGGCGATGGCCTGCAGGGCGTCGGCCATGCCGTGTTTGGTGGTGACGTAGTCGAGGAACAGGCGGGTCCAGGCGCGCAGCGCGGCCAGGGGCGGGTGGGCGTCGAGCAGGCCGGGCACGGCGTCGCACAGCTGGGCGACCTCGTTGCGGTAGACCGCCTCGATGAGGGCCTGGCGGGTGGGGAAGTTGCGGTAGAGGGTGGCGGTGCCGACGCCGGCCTCCCTGGCGATGCGTTCGAGGTGGGCGTCCAGGCCCTCGCCGGCGAAGACGCGTGCCGCCGCCTGGATGACCTTGTCGCGGTTGCGGCGCGCGTCGGCGCGCAACGGGCGTGCTGCGTCGTCGCTCATCGCAGTGCCCGGCTCCTCTCCGTTTGCTGAACGGAGGCGCGCCCACTTATGGTCGAGCTAAGTGGTGGCGCCTCCACTTCTTCATCGTAGGTCATCCGCGGCCTGCGCACACCCATCGGGGAAGGACAGCCGATCATGACAGGAATCGCCGGGAAGGTCGTCGCGATCACCGGAGCCAGCAGCGGGATCGGCGAGGCCACGGCCATGTACCTGGCCGAAAGGGGCGCCAGGCTCGTGCTCGGCGCCCGCAGGAAGGAGCGGCTGCAGGCGGTGGCCGAACGCATCACCGCGGCCGGCGGCACGGCCACCGCGGCCGTGGTCGACGTGACCCGCCGCGCCGACCTGCGCACGCT
This sequence comes from Nonomuraea salmonea, assembly GCF_042428605.1. Lineage (NCBI taxonomy): Bacteria > Bacillati > Actinomycetota > Actinomycetes > Streptosporangiales > Streptosporangiaceae > Nonomuraea > Nonomuraea salmonea. Next base: position 152,448 of record NZ_JBHMCF010000008.1, on the reverse strand, counting down.
CACCGGCACCGCGCTCGACCTGCACGGCCGGCTCGACGTGCTGGTCTCCAACGCCGGCACCATGGCCGTCTCGCCGTTCGACGAGCTGCGCCAGGACGACTGGGACGCCATGGTCGCCACCCACGTCACCGGCCTGCTCAACGGCATCGGCGCCGCCCTGCCCGTCTTCCGCCGCCAGCGGGCCGGCCAGTTCGTCAACGTCGCCTCCACCGCCGCCTACGTCATCAAACCGCCCCAGGGCGTCTACGCCGCCACCAAGACGGCGGTGAAGGTGCTGACCGAGGCGCTGCGCCAGGAGGCGGGACCGCACCTGCGCGTCACCCTCGTCTCCCCGGGCTTCACCGACACCGAGGGCGTCGGCAAGGGCGGCAGCCCGCAGGTGGCGGCGGCGTTGGCGCGCCGGAGCGAGGAGATCGCCATGCCGCCCTCGGCGGTGGCGGCGGCGATCGGGTTCGCGATCGAGCAGCCCGACGGGATCGACGTCGGCGAGGTGGTGATCCGGTCCACCGCCCAGGACTGACCCGGAGTCAGGGCAGGGGGCCCAGGTCGCGGACGATGCCGGCCAGGGCGCGGACGGCCTCGCTCTCGGCCTCGCTCTCGCTCTCGCTCTCGGCCTCGGCCTCGGTGCGCCACACCAGCGCGTACGGCAGCGGCTCCAGATCCGTCACCGGCAGGTAGGCGATGTCAGGACGCGCCCACTACCGGCTGACATGGGCGGGGAAGAGCACGACGAGCCCGTCCATGCCGGCCGGCGTCATGGCCTCCTCGGCGTCGCGCACCACGGGGCCGCGCCCGATCAGCGGCCCCGCCTGGTCGGCCGCGGAGCGTAGTGGTCGTACCAGTAGCCGGGCCCGGTGCCGGCGTGCGGATGCCGGAAGTCCGACAGCCCGCCACCCCGGGTGACGCGGGCGGGCGACAGGCACCGCCGGGCGGCGGTCCGGCCGAAGTGCAGCTCGTCGGCCAGGTCGGGAAGATCTCGATGTCCCGCAGTTCCACGCCTGACCTGCTCCGTTTACTCCTGCTGAAGGTGATCTTCCGGGTTTCGCCGTTGTTCCAGGGGTTCACCGTACTTGATGCTTGATTCCGAACGAACGGGGTGAACACGGACACGACGGCGGCGCGCCCGCTCTACCGCGCCCGCCCGTTCGATGAACGACGTGTGGATCACCCTCCGCCCGGCCATCGGCTGATGGCCGGGCCCGAAGAAAGGCCCTCATTGATCGAGCGACCCGCCCGGGACGAGCATGCCGACGTCGTCATCGTGGGAGCCGGCCCGACCGGTCTCATGCTGGCCGCCGAGCTGCGCCTGGCCGGCGTGCGGCCCCTGGTGCTGGAACGCCGGCCGCGGTCCCGCGACGTCCCCAAGGCCGGCGGCCTGGGCGGCCAGATCCTGCACCTGCTGCACTTCCGGGGCCTGCTGGAACGCTTTCAGGCCGCCTGCACGGGCCCGATGCCCGCGCCCCGGTTCCCGTTCGGCGGCGTGCACCTGGACTTCACCGGCGTGCAGGACCCGCCCATGCACGCCCTGCCGCTGCCCCAGCAGGTGCTGGAGCGGCTGCTCGCCGAACGCGCCGAGGAGCTCGGCGTCGCCGTGCGGCGCGGGCACGAGGTGAGCGCGCTCACCCAGGACGAGAGCGCGGCGCGGGCCGAGGTGCTCGGACCTGACGGCCCCTACCGGGTGAGCGCCCGCTACGTGGTGGGCTGCGACGGGGCGCGCAGCCGCGTCCGCGAGCAGGCCGGCATCGCGTTCCCCGGCACCACCTATCCCGAGGTCAACCGGCTGGCCCAGGTCACCCTCGCCGACGAGGTCACCGTGCTCGGAAACGGCGACTTGGAGGTGCCGGGCTCCGGCGTCGTGCGCGCCGGGTTCACCCGCACCGAGCACGGCCTGTTCGGCTGCGGCTCCGCGCCCGGCAGCCGGTCGGTCTCCCTCTACACGGCCGAGGACGAGAACGCCGACTACGACGACGACTCCCCGATGACCCTGACCGAGCTGCAGGACAGCGTCCACCGTGTGCTCGGCGCCCGCCTGCCGATCGCCGGATCGACGCGGCTGTCGCGCTTCACCTTCTCGGCCCGCCAGGCCGAGCACTACCGGCAGGGACGGATCCTGGTGGCCGGCGACGCGGCCCACCTGTTCCCCGCCACCGGGGTCGCGCTCAACGCGGGCCTGCTGGACGCGGTCAACCTGGCCTGGAAACTGGCCGCCCACCTGCACGGCACCGCACCCGATGGCCTGCTGGACACCTACCACGCCGAGCGCCGCCAGGCCGCCGCCCGCACCCTGCTGCACACCCGCGCCCAGGTCGCCCTGCGCCGCGGCCACGACCAGGCCGCCGAAGCGCTGCGCGAGCTGTTCACCGAACTGCTCGCCGACGAGCCGGCGCTGCGCCGCCTGGGCGCCCTCGTCGCCGGCGGCGACATCCGCCACCCCATGCCCGGCACCGGCCACCACCCCCTGGCCGGCGCCTTCGCGCCCGACCTCACCCTGCACACCGGCCAGGGCGTCACCAGCGTGGCCGCCCTCATGCACGCCGCCCGGCCCGTCCTGCTCGATCTGGCCGGCCGCCCCGAACTCCACGAGATCGCCCGCGCCATCGCCGGCGACGTCGTGGACGTCCACGAGGCCAAGGCCGCCGACCGCGACGTGGACGCGCTGCTCATCCGCCCGGACGGGCACGTCGCCTGGGCCGCCGCCCTGGACGAGCCCGCGGGCATCGCCACGCCGGCGCTGCGCGCGGCCCTGGCCGCCTGGTTCGCGGCGCCAGGAGCAGCAGGCTCACCGAACCCACCGTCGACTGCCACGACCCGGAACGGCTCGCCGCCTGCGGGTGCGCCGCTCGGGGATTCGAGGTGATCGACCGGCACGCCGGCACGGTCGAGATCGGCTCCTGGGAGCCGCGCTTCGATGAACCGCGCGTGCACCCGGCGGCCGCCGGCCAGGAACCGGAACGGCGGCCTCATCATGACGACTTCATGACGACTTCATGACTACTCCAGAACAACTTCAGGACAAGGAGACGACAGACATGGCGAACGGCTTCTCCGAGCAGGGGCTGCTCAGGCTGAGGGACGTGCTGGCACGGCACGTCGACTCCGGGCGGATCCCCGGCCTGGTCGCCCTGGCCAGCCGCGGCGGCCAGACCCACGTCGAGGCGCTGGGCACCATGCAGCACGACGGCGGCGCGCCGATGCGGCGCGACACGATCTTCCGGATGGCCTCCACCTCCAAGCCGGTCACGATCGCCGCCGCGATGGTGCTGCTGGACGAGTGCCGGCTGCGCCTGGACGACGTGGTCGACCCGTGGCTGCCCGAGCTGGCGGACCGCAAGGTGCTGAGGAGCATCGGCGCCGACCTGGACGACACCGTGCCGGCGCGGCGCCCGATCACCGTACGGGACGTGCTCACCTCCACCTTCGGCCTCGGCATGGACATGACCGCGCTGGGCACCCCGATCCTCAACGCGATCTTCGAGCGGGGCCTGACCCCGAACCTGCCGGTCGAGGTCCCCGAGCAGGACGAGTGGATGCGCCGCCTCGGAGAGCTGCCGCTCATGCACCAGCCCGGCGCGCAGTGGCAGTACCAGATCAGCAGCGACCTCGTCGGCGTGCTCGTCTCCCGTGTGAGCGGCCAGACGTTCGGCGACTTCCTGCACGAGCGCGTCTTCGAGCCGCTCGGCATGCACGACACCGCCTTCCATGTGCCCGCCGACCAGCTGGACCGGCTGCCCACCCTTTACGCCCCCGACCCCGCCACGGGCGAGTTCCTCGCCTGGGACGAGCCCAAGAACGGCCGCTGGAGCAGCCCTCCGGCGTTCCAGGGCGGCGGAGGCGGCCTGGTCTCCACCGCCGACGACTACCACGCCTACTTCCGCATGCTGCTCAACGGCGGCGTCCACGAAGGCCGGCGCATCCTGTCGCGGCCCGCCGTCGAGCTGATGACCACCAACCAGCTCACCCCCGAGCAGAACGCCGCCCGCACCGCCCTCGCCCGCGACAGCGTGCACATCTCCTTCGGCCAGGGCCAGCAGGGCGGCTGGGGCATGGGCATGGCGGTGCGCACCTACCGCGGCGACTACGCGCCGATCGGCCAGTTCGGCTGGGACGGCGGCAGCGGCACCTCCGCCTACGCCGACCCCGCCAACGGCCTCACCGGCATCCTGCTCTGCCAGCTCGGCTACACGGTGCCCAGCCCGGCCCATCTGATGAGCGACTTCTGGACCACCCTCTACCAGGCCGTCGACGACTGACACGGCGCCGGCTACCCGGCGTCGGGATGCAGTGCGGGGGCGTGCCGTCGGTAGGCGGCGGGCGGGAGGCCGTACTGGCGTTTGAAGGCGTGGGTGAAGGTGTACTGCGAGCTGTAGCCGACCTGGCGGGCGATGACGTGGACGGGCGCGTCGCCGCCGCGCAGCAGCCGGGCGGCGGTCGCCATGCGCCACCACGTCAGGTACGCCAGCGGCGGCCGCCCGGCCAGGGCGGTGAAGCGGCGGGCGAACGCGGCCCGCGACAGGCTCGCCCGCGCCCCCAGCTCCTCGACCGTCCACGGATGGGCCGGGTCGTCGTGCACGGCCCGCAGGGCGGCGGCCACGGCGGGATCGTGCAGGGCCGCCGCCCACCCGGAAGGTGAGTGGCCGCCGGCGTGTCGGTCCTCGAACCAGGCGCGCAGGATGTAGAGCAGCAGCAGGTCGAGCAGGGTGAGCAGGACGGCCTGCGAACCCGGCCTGTCGTCGTCGTCCAGCTCTGCGCCGAGCAGCTCGAGCGCGGCGCGCAGCTGCCCGTGCCGGCCCACCCGGGCCGGCAGGTGGACGACGTCGGGCAGGTCGTCCAGGAGCGGGTGCGCGGCCGACCCGTCGAGCAGGTACGCCCCGCACAGCATCTCCACCGCCGGCGACCCGTCGCAGCCGGCCAGGGTGTGCGCCGATCCGCGCGGCAGGAACGCCACGTCGCCCGGCCCCAGTGTCACCGGCTCGCCCTGCGCCGGGGTCAGCCGGCACGTCCCCTCCAGCACGACGTGGAACCCGGCGGCCGGGACCGCCGCGAAGTGCTCGCAGAACGGGGCGGACCTGGCCACCCGCCGTGAATGGGGCCGCCCGGTGCGGGCCGCGTTCACCACATCAGACAGTACGTCCACACCCCCAGCTTAGAGACGATGGCGCAAATGGGGGCGCGGCTGGGTTATTCCAGCGTCTCGTGGTGGAGCCGTAGCGTGGTTGCGCGGATCACCGAGGAGGAGACGTACATGAAGATCGCTGTCTATGGCGCGAGCGGCTACCAGGGCGGGCTCGTGCTCGCCGAGCTGGCACGGCGCGGCGTCGAGCCCGTCGCGGCCGGGCGGGACGCCGCCCGCCTGGAGAAGGCCGGCGCGCCCTGGCGCGTCGCCGCGGCAGGCGACCACGAAGGACTGGTGAGCGCGTTCGCCGGCTGCGACGCCGTCGTCAACTGCGCGGGCCCGTTCACCGTCACGGGCGCGGCCGTGGTGCGCGCCGCGATCGCCGCGGGCTGCCACTATGTCGACACCTCCGGCGAGCAACTGCACGTCAAGCAGGTCTTCGACACTTTCGCGACGCAGGCGCGCGAGGCCGGGGTGAGCGTGCTGCCCGCCGCCACCGACGGATGCGTCCCGGTGGACCTGCTGGCCCGCCTGCTGGCCGACCGTCTCGGGCCGCTCGCCGGCATCGTCACCGTGCACGCCGTCACCGGCGGCGGCATGTCGCGCGGGTCGCTGCGGTCGGTGGCCGAGACGATCGACGCCATCAGGGCGGGCGGCCTGATCTACTCCGGCGGCGACTGGCGCCCCGGCGGGGCCGCCCGCGGCGAGGTCCGGCTGCCCGGGCGAGCGGAGACGACGGCGGTGGCGGCGTTCCCGGTGCCGGAGGTGGTGACCATACCCCGGCACGTTCCCGTCCGGTACGTGGCGGGGATGACCGAGGCGGCGCTGGGGGAGCGGCTGAACAGCCCGCTCACCCCCGAGATGATCGACAGTCTGCCGGACGGGCCCGGCGCGGCGATCCGCCGCGCCCAGCGCTTCACCTATGTGCTGGACGCCACGGGTGCGGACGGGCGGCGGGCCCGCGGCGTCGTGCGGGGGAGCGACACCTACGGCACGACGGCGGTGATCGCCGTGGAGAGCGCCCGCCGGCTCGCGGCCGGCGACGCGGGGGCGGGGGTGCTGGCGCCCGGCCAGGCTCTGCCGCCGGAGGGGTTCCTGGACTTTCTCGGCGCGTACGGGGTGCGGTGGTCGATCGAGCCCTCGCACATATCCGACCTGTCCGATATTTCATGATCTACGTTGTAAAGGCGCCGGGTCGGTTCGCACATCCTGAAAAGCCTCGAAACCCCCTCAAGCGAGGAGGGAGGCCGCGAGGTCTTCGACGCGGACGCGCCAGGCGTCCACCGTGGACGCATCCCCGGCGTGGGTGATGACCAGGCGCGCGCCGTGACCGGTGCCCTCGCCGAACTCCCAGCGCACCGGCCCGCTCGCCGTCTCGTACTCCAGCAGCTTGCCCGCCTCGGCCCGCGTCACCGGACCGGCCGGGACGGCGGGGACGGTGAACGGCGCGGGCGGCGGCGCGCCGACGGTGGCGGCGGGCCCGTCGAGCAGCCGCCAGACGTCGTCGGCGGGGCGGGTGAGCTGGCGCTCGGCGCGGACACCGCCGTCGTCGGTGACGGCGGCGGGTTGCAGGCCGAGGATGGCGACGAAGTCCTCGTGCAGGCGGGCGGTGTCGCCGGGCGGTAGGGGCGGGCGTCCGTCGAGGTGGGCGTGCAGTTCGGTCAGGCAGGTGTGCCAGCCGGCGGCGAAGCTGGCCGAGCCGTGGTGGTCGGTGAAGGTGTGGGTGAAGGTGAGCAGGGTGCCGTCGCCGTCGGGGGTGAGCTCCCAGCGCAGGTGGTCGTCGCCCCAGGTGTGGGCGAACAGGCGGGGCGGGTCGTTGTCGGTGATGCGGCCGTCGGGGCCGAAGCCGTAGCCGATGCGGTCGCCGTCGATGGTGACCTCGGCGGGGAACCAGGCCGACATGTGCTCGGGGCGGGTGACGGCGCTCCACACCTTCTCCGGCGGGTGGGGCAGGCGGCGCTGCAGGCGCAGGGTGGTGCGGCCGTCGGGGTGCAGGGTGAGGGTCTCGTTCACTTGTTCGGCTCCTCCAGGGTGTCGCTTCCGGTGTCGAGTGCGGGGTCGGGTGCGGGGTCGGGCATGGTGTCGAGGTGGTCTTCGAGCCGGTCGAGGGTGTCGTTCCACAGCCGCCGGTAGGGGGTGAGCCAGGCGTCGATCTCGGCGAGGGGACGGGGGTTGAGCTCGTACCAGCGGCGCTGGGCGTCCTTGCGGACGGCGACGAGGCCGGCGCGGCGCAGCGCCGCCAGGTGCTTGCTGGTGGCGGGCTGGGTGAGGCCGAGCTGCCGGGTGAGCTCGCCGACCTGGTGGGGGCGTTGCAGGAGGAGGTCGAGGATACGCCGGCGGGTGGGTTCAGCCACGACGTCGAAGGGCATGCCCGCGAACATACCCCATCAGTTATATGCCTGCAAGAGCATATTCAGATGGCGCGCCGGGCGTTGGCGTGGATCGCGGTACGGAAGTAGGCCGCGAGCCCCGGGGCGAGGGCGTCGTAGACGGCGGTGAAGCGCGGGTCTTCGACGTAGAGGTCGCCCAGGCAGCGGTGCAGGTCGTGGTCGCAGGTGTAGAACCAGCGGTTGATGTGGGCGCGGTGGCGTTCGGCCAGGTCCATGACGTCGGGGTGGTCGGCGGGCACGCCCGAGGTGCGGGCGGCGGCCAGGTCGTCGTTGAGGGCGGCGGCCTCCTTGCCGAGCTGCAGCCAGTCCTCCTTGGTGTAGGCGGCGATGCGCTCCTGACTCTCGGCGTACTGCGGCGTGCCGCCCCAGCGGCGTTCGACCTCGGCGTCGTGGTCCTCCGGCCGGAAGGAGCCGAACACCTCCAGGCGTTCCTCTGCGGTCAGGGAGATGCCGGTGGTGCGGGCGTTGATGGCGCGCTCGACGGCGGCGATGACCTGGCCGATGCGCCGGGCCTTGCGGGTGAGCAGCTCGTGCTGGCGGCGCAGGTGGGTGAGGTGGTCGGTGCTGGGCCGCTCCAGGATGGCGGCGATCTCGTCGAGGGGGAAGCCGAGCTCGCGGTAGAGCAGGATCTGCTGCAGCCGGGTGATGTCGTCGTCGGTGTAGCGGCGGTAGCCGGCGGGGGTGCGCTCGCGCGGGGTGAGCAGGCCGATCTCGTCGTAGTGGTGCAGGGTGCGTACGGTGATGCCGGCCAGCCGGGCGACCTGTCCCACGGAGAAGCTCATGTCCTCCACGATGCCGCGTGGGACGGGGTGGTGGTCAAACCGGGTCATGCTGGTGGGCGTGGATGAGGAGTTGCTGCCGATCGGGCGCTTCGCCCGGCTGGCCCGGCTGAGCGTGAAGCAGTTGCGGCGCTACGACGAGCTGGGGTTGCTGCGGCCGGCGCATGTGGACGAGGCGACGGGTTACCGCTACTACCGGGCCGCGCAGGCGCGTCAGGCGCTGTCGATCGGGTTGCTGCGCTCGCTGGACGTGCCGCTGGCGGTGGTGGGGGAGGTGCTGGCGGGTTCGGCGGGCGCGCTTGAGGGGGTGCGCAGGACGCTGGAGGAGGAGCTGGCGCGGCGCCGCAGGACGCTGGGCGTGCTGGAGCGGGTGATGGCCGAGGGTCTGCCCGAGACGGCGGTGCGGGTGGTGGAGGAGGAGCCGCTGCGGGTGCTGCTGGTACGCGAGCGCGCGGCGGGCATGGAGGACGTGGGGCGGGCGACGTCGGCGGCGGTGGCGCGGCTGCTGGCCGGTCCCGCGATGGCGGGGCCGGTGCGGCTGGTCGGGCTGTTCCCGCTGGACGTGGCCGAGGCGATGGAGGTGGCGGTCGGCCTGGCCGTTGACGAGTCCCAGGGCGGGGCGGTGGTGTTGCCGGGCGGGCGCTTCGCGTGTGCGACGCACGTGGGGGCCTACGAGCAGATGTCGCTGACCGTGCACGGGCTGCTGGCGTGGTGCGCCGAGCGGGGGCAGGCGGTGCGGGGGCCGGTGCGTGAGGTGTACGTGTCGGATCCGGCGGTGACGGCGCCCGGGGAGCTGGTGACGGAGGTGCTGGTGCGGCTGGACGACCCCGCGAGGGAATAAATGCCCGTATGGGTACGTATGGGCGATTTTAGGGCAGGCTGAGGAGTGGCGGGGAACCGCTCCCCGACCAGCGGGAAGAAGATGCGAGGACGGCGATCATGGATCATCATCGGTCGCCTCGCGCGCCGGCCCAGGCCGCGTACCTGGTGGCCCCGCAGCAACAGGCGGGACCCGCCGAGACGGGGTGCCGGTTGACGCGGGGCGGCTCCACCGGCGCGGGCGGTTCACTGTCGGCCGTATGGACGCTGCCCGCCCTGCCGGCGTCGGTGCCCCAGGCTCGCCACCTGCTGCGCGCCGCGCTCACCGGCTGGGGGGTAGCGGCCAGCGCCGAGGCCGAACTGCTGGCCGACGAGCTGGTGACCAACGCCGTACGGCACGGCCGCGGCCCCGTACGGCTGCAGATCAGGCTGCGCGTCTCCGGCGAGCGGCTGCTGCTGCGCTGCGAGGTGGGCGACCGCGGGCACGGCATGCCGCAGCTGCGGCCCGCCGGCATCGAGGACGAAGGCGGCCGCGGCCTGGCCCTGGTGGCCGGGCTGGCCCGCGCGTGGGGGTGCGCCCGCACGCGCAGCGGCAAGGTCGTCTGGTTCGACGTGCCCGTGGAGGCCTGCTGACACCGGTACGGCGGCGCGTCAAGAACGGGCCGCCGAACCACCATGACATGGTCAAATCTTCGCCCGCCCGGCCCCCGGGCCCGCCCCCGGCCGCCCCACGGGACTTAGCCTGGGGGCGACGGCCAGGAGAACGGCCTCCTGCGACCCCACAAGACACCATGACAGCGGTGACGACTCACACCTTCCGCGACCGCCCAGGCGGCGCGCCCGCGCGGGTGACCGATCCCGCCGGGCCCCGGCACGAGGCCGCCGGGCCCCGGCGCCCGCCCGGCACGCCCGTATCACCTCCTGCGGCAAGGCCCGCCATGCCCGCCACGCCCGCCGCGACAACCGCGCCCGCACCCAGGCCGGTGGCACCCTCTGCGCCGGCCCCCTGGCGGTCGAGCCCCGCCGCGCAGACCGCGCCCACATACCGGCCGGTCGCACCCTCCATGTCGCTGCAGCCTTCACCTGATGCAGGGCCGACGGCCGCCGGTCCGGCCCGACGAATCATCCCGCCTGCCAGGCGCCCCGCCGTGGGCGGCGCCGACGCGGGCGCCGATCGACTGGAGTTACGCCGCATGCCCATCACCCGAGCACCGGCCGGCCCCGCCCGCAGGGCGCGTCGCCGGCCCGCCGCCCAGGTACGCGCCGACGCCCGGCGCCCGGCCGGCCGGCGTACACCACCCGACCTCGCCCCGGCACGGCCGAGGCCACGACGCGCCGCCCACCGCCCACCGGCCTTATTAGCGCGCCCCGGCGGCCCGGACGAAGCCGCACGCTCAGCAGCCGCACGCTCAGGCTCAGGAGCCGTCGCCACGGCCCCGGCGCCGGCGCCCCGCGACCCCGCACGCCGCCCCGGCACAGAACCCATCACCACCCGCCCCGCCCCGGGACGAACCGAGCACGGCCACCACGCGGCCCCGGTCCTCGACGGCCGCTTATTACCCGGCCGAACCGCTCCGCGATCACGGACCGGTATTTGTATCCCGGGGGTATAGAGTGGACGGCATGGTACGACCTCCGCTGACCCCCGAAGATCGGCTGCGCGGCGAGCAACTCGGACAGGTGCTGCGCCAGGCACGCGGTGACCGCAGCATCGTCGAGGTCGCCGCCGCCGCGGGCATGTCCGCCGAGACGCTGCGGAAGATCGAGACGGGCCGCATCGCCACCCCCGCGTTCTTCACGATCGCGGCGCTGGCCGACGTGCTCGACATCTCCCTCGACCGGCTCGCCACCCGCTCCACGCCCGCGCCCACCGGCTAGCCCGGTTCCCGCCTGACGGCGGCACTCCACTCCCATGATCCCGCTTCCCGGTGGTACCGTGGAGCGGTACTCGGTGTCACCGAGTAGTGGAGAGCGGGGTGACGTGGACAACCTCACGGAGATGCTGAAGGGCACGCTCGAAGGCTGCGTGCTGGAGATCATCGGCACCGAGGAGACCTACGGCTACGCCATCACGCGCCGGCTGAACGACCTCGGCTTCACCGACGTCGTCGAGGGCACCGTCTACACCATCCTGCTGCGGCTGGAGAAGAACGGCCTGGTCCAGGTCACCAAACGGCCCTCAGGGGTGGGGCCGCCGCGCAAGTTCTACGCGCTCAACGACGCCGGCCGCCGCGAGCTGGCCACGTTCTGGGCGAAGTGGGAGTACATCACCGCACGCCTCGACAAGCTCAGGCAGGGCCGCGGATGAGCTTCCGGCAGAGCGTCACCGGCAGCGACCTGACGCCGGTCGTCGGCGACGCCCTCGGCCTGCTCCAAGAGATCGTGGAGGAGGGGGCCCTGCATCCTCACGCCTGCACGCGGGTTGGCTGCGCGGTGCCGGGGTGAGCAAAGTCCATCTCTTTCATCCGGGCCGCTTTGCCCTTGGTTCGCCATCGGATGAACAGCGCTGAGGTCAGCGGCATCTTGCTCACACGCAGCATCACTTTGCGCAGCGCGAGTTCACGTCGGGTGGCCGGGACGAACAGGCTGCGCATCTGCGTCCCGTTGCGCTGCAAGTACTCGATGGAAGGGCGCAGGTGGCGCTCCCAACGCACCAGCGCCTCGGCCACGCTGCCGGAGTGTCGGGCCAGCATGGTGCCCAGCAGGTCGGCCCCGGCCATCGCGGCGGAGGCGCCCATCCCCGCATACAGCGTCACGCACCAGGCCGCGTCACCGACCAGTACCACCCGGCCTCGATGCCAGCGGTCCATGTGTACCTGCTCTACCGAGTCGAACAACACCTCCTCGGCCGACTCCAGCGCCTCCAGTACTGCGCCCAGCACCGGGCCCGTCGGCTCCGGGCCGAACACCTCGCGCACCCGCTCGGCCTTCGGACGGGTGAACTCGGAGTCCACATCGTCGGTGTGGTAGCTGAGCAGCACGGTGGGCGGTTGATCGTTGAACGGGAAGACCCACATCGACCGCTGGGCTTCGGCCAAGATGACCGAGTCGCTCTGGTCGTGACCGGGAAGCGCACCAGGAAGTCGGTAGGCGACTGCCATGTAGTTCAATCGGCGCAGGTAATTCTCGTGCGGCCCGAAGACCAGCCGCCGCACCGTGGAGCGCAGCCCGTCCGCGCCGACGACCAGGTCGAAACGCTCGGTCACCGAGGTCGTGCCGGCGGCGTCGGTCAGCGTGACGTTCACCCCGTCGGCGTCTTGCTCGATCCGGGTCGGCACGGTGGCGTAACGAATCTCGACGTCGGGCGGTAGCGCGGCGAAGCCGGCTGCTTCCACGTCGCCTCGTGTCATCAGCCATGGCCGACCGGGAAGGTCCCTGAAACTCAGCCCGGGCCGGCGCCTGCCGGCCCGGTCGATGTCGTATCGGGCGCCGTCCGGACCCCGGTCGGTCAATCCGTCCAAGATGCCGAGGCGGTAGGCGCCGGCGCGCCCGGCACCGAACAGCGCGATGAAGTACCCGCCGGACCGCCGGGCGGCGGCCCGCTCGATGATGATCGGTGTCCAGCCGATCTGCCGCAGCCGTAGCGCTGCTGCGATCCCGCTGATGCCCAAGCCGACCACCAGTGCTCGGCGGCCGACGTTGCTCGTGGCGTTCATGAGGTCTCCTTGTGAAGCTGTGGGCGACCCCTGGTCAGCAGCCGAAGTGGCGCCGGGGCTCCGCGGACAAGCCGGGGCAGCCTCGACCACTGGCGCTGAGCTGTGTCTCAGCGCCAGTGGTCGCCGCGCTCGTTCGGGGTCGCGTGTGATGGGCGGACGGTTGTGGTGTCGCCGGTGTTCAGCGCAGGGTGAGCGGGGTGTGGGACGTGAGGTGGGTCAGCTTGTCGGGGTTGCGGACGTAGTACAGGCCGGTGATGCGGGCGCCCTCGACCCGGACCGCCAGGACGCCGTCGATCTCGCCGTCCAGGCGGACGAGGAGCGCTGGGTTGCCGTTGACTACGGTGGGTTCACCGGTGAGTGTTCCTTCGACCTTGCCGAGACCACCGAGGAACATGCGGGCCACCTTCTCGGCGCCGGTGACCGGCCGTAGCGCCGCCTGTTTGAGGCCGCCGCCATCGCTGATGAGGGCAACCTCAGGGGCGAGCACGTTCAGCAGTTTCTGCGGGTCTCTGGTTTCGATCGCACGCTGGAACGCCTCCAGCGCCGCCCGGGTCTGGCGGGGAGAAATCCTCGTGCGGGGGCGGCGGGCTTCGGCGTGGCGGCGTGCGCGGTGGGCGATCTGACGGACGGCCGCGGGGCTCTTGCCGACGGCGGCCGCGATCTCGTCGTGGCCGACGTCGAAGACCTCGCGCAGCACGAACACGGCGCGCTCGATCGGCGACAGCGTCTCCAGCACGAGCATGAGCGCCATGGACATACTCTCGGCGAGTTCGACGTCGGCGGTCACGTCCGACGTGGTGAGCAGTGGTTCGGGCAGCCAGGGGCCGATATATGCCTCCTTGCGGCGCTTCATGCTGCGCAGCCGGTTGAGTGATTGGCGGGTGGTGATGCGGACCAGGTAGGCGCGCTGGTCGTGCACCTGCTCCAGGTCGACCTTGACCCACCGCAGCCAGGTCTCCTGCAGGACGTCCTCGGCGTCGGCGGCCGAGCCGAGCATCTCGTAGGCGACGGTGAACAGCAGGTTGCGGTGGGCCACGAAGACTTCGGTCGCCGCGTCAGCGGTGTGGTCGCGCACGTCCCGGCCCTTCTCCTGTACAGCCCGGCCCTGGCCGGTGTTGAGGTTCAAGCATGCATCCACGACACGTTCCTCGTTCGCCGGCAGCCGTACGATCCGGCCCGCTGCTCGATGCGATCGACAGCAGGGCAGCCGAGCTGCCGGAAGACACCCAACACATACGGTACGGATCCGCTCACGGCCGACCGGACCGTCCACGCATGCCCGGCTGAACAGCCTGGTCAGCCGCGGCTGGCGCCTGGCCGCGGCTGGTCCGCAGCAGCTGCCGGCGCTTGTCGTCCTTGACCCAGGTGAGCGAGCCGGGCTTGCGGGCCTCCTCCGCCAGATGCTTGACGGTGCTCTGGCATACGAACTCCTTGAGCTTGGCCCCCGGGCGGCCGCCCACGTAGAACGTGTTGGCGGTGTCGTCCCGGTTGGCGAACTGGAAGATGCCGGCGCGACGCCCCAAGCTGATGCACTGGCCGAAGAATCCCAGATTGAGCGGTGCGGGCTGCTCGCCCGCGATACGGCGGAGCACCGTGTCGGCGGCATGCGCCCCGATCCTCGTGGCGGACTGGCAGCTCATCCGCAACGGCAGATCCGACGGCGCCGCCGCATCCCCGGCCGCGACGATGCGCACATCGTCCAGGCTGGTCAACGTCTCGTCGGTGAGCAGCCGGCCCACGACATCGACGCTCAGCCCGCTGCGGGCGGCCAGGTCCGGCACGCCGAACCCGGCGGTCCAGATGGTCACCACGCTCGGCAACTCACGTCCGTCACCGAGGTGCACCGCATCGCGCCTCACCGCGGTCACTTTCGCCCCCGGGCCTTCGAGTACGGTCACACCGAGCCTGGCCAGCCGCCTGGCGACCGAGCGCCGGCCCCGCGGGTGCAGGTACGGGCCGAGCACCCCGCCGCACACCAGGGTCACGGCGCGGCCCAGCTCCGCCAGCTCGGCGGCGGTCTCGATGCCGGTCGGGCCGGCCCCCACCACCGTCACCGCGGCAGTGGCGGGGACGGCGTCGAGAACCGACCGCAGCCGCTGCGCCTCTGCCAGGGTAGCGATCGGGTAGGCGAACTCAGCGGCTCCGGACACCCTCGGATCGGCGCTGCCGCTGCCCACCGCATAGATGAGATAGTCGTAGCCGATCGTGCCGCCGGTCGCCACCGTCACGCTGCGGTCGGCCGCGCCGATCCGGGTCACGGTGTCGATCACCAACCGGACGCCGCCGGCCAGGACGTCTTCGTAGCCGACGACCGCGTCGTCGGATCCGCCCACGAGTTGGTGCAGGCGGATCCGCTCGACGAAGCTCGGCAGCGCATTGATGAGCGTCACCGACACGTCATCGCGCTGAGTCAGCCGATTGGCCGCCAGAACGCCCGCGTATCCGCCGCCGATCACGACCACTTTGATGCTCTTGGTCACAGGATGCCCTTCAGGTCCAGAGGTTCGGCTTCAAGACACCGCCCGATCGAGCGCTGTGACAGAGTGTGAGGCAGATCACTATAGGCAAAACGACGGAGAAGATCGCCAGCAGGCCGTCCGCGGCTCAGGTGGCCAGATCGAGGTTCGGGTAGGCGGCCTCATCGGGGCCGGCGAAGCAGCCGTGCCGGGCTCCAGCGCGGCAGAAGGCCAGGCAGGTCTTCAGGGGCGTGGCGGGGTGAGTTTGGCGGCCACGGCGTCGAGCACCCATTCCAGGCCCGTGGTGAACACCGTCTCGGCGTCCACCTCCACCCCTTCGTGCACGAACCTGGCCAGCGCCGGGAAGCGGCCGGTGGCCAGCATGCGGCTGACGTAGGGGCCGCGGGCGCGCTGCCAGTCGCTCTCGGACAGGCCCGTGGCGCGCTCGGCCCGCAGGTTCGCGATCTCGCGGCGGATGGCGCCCGTGCAGTACGCGCTGAGCGTCTCCACGGCCCGCATGACGGTCGCCAGGTCGGCCAGCCCGTCGAGGGAGGCCAGCAGCACCTCGTTGACGGCCATCGCGTTGGGGCCGAGCGCGGGACGGCCGCCGAGCAGGTCGGCCAGCCACTCGTGGCGCAGCGCGGCCTGCCGGGTGCGGTGGGCGTGACCGGCGAGCGCCTCACGCCAGTCGCGGGGCGGCTCTGCGGGCAGCAGTTCGGCGTTGACCTCGTCGACCATGAGGTCGAACAGCTCTTCCTTGGTGGAGATGTAGCCGTACAGGCGCATCGGGCCGGCCTCCAGCCGGGCGGCCACCTTGCGCAGCGACACCGCCTCCAGCCCGCCCTCGTCGGCGAGCGCGACGGCGGTGGCGACGATGCGCTCGCGGTCGAGCGGGGCGGGGCGAGCGGGCCGTTCCGGCCGATCCCACACGGTCATGGCTGACATCGTATCGTTGCAATACACTGTATCGACGCTATACGGTGTATCGACATGAGACATCGTATAGCAGTGGTGGGCGCCGGCCCTGGCGGACTCACCCTCGCCCGCGTCCTGCACCGCCACGGCCACCCCGTCACCGTCCTCGAACGCGACACCGCCCCCGACGCCCGCCCCCTGGGCGGCACCCTCGACCTGCACGAGAACCTCGGCCAGCGCGCCATCGCCCAAGCAGGGCTGACCACCGCGTTCGAACGGCTCGCCCGCCCCGAAGGCCAAGCCATGCGCATCCTCGGCACCGACGGCACCGTCCTGCGCGACTGGCGGCCCCGCCCCGGCGAGCGCGCCAACCCCGAGATCGACCGCGGCCAGCTCCGCGACCTCCTGCTCGGCCCCCTGGACGTCCAATGGGGCACGAACGTCACCGAGGTCGTGCCGGACGCCCCCGGCGGCGTCCTGGTGCGCTCGGCAGACGGGAGCGCCCGCACCTACGACCTGGTGGTCGGCGCCGACGGCGCCTGGTCCCGCGTCCGAGGCGCCCTGTCACCCGCCACCCCCCGCTACACCGGCGTCACCCTGCTCGAAACCTCCCTCGACGACGTCGACACCACCCACCCCGACCTCGCCCGCCTCATCGGCGACGGCGCCCTGGCCGTCTACGGCGTCAACCGCGCCGTCGTCGCCCAGCGCAACAGCGGCGGCCACGTCAAGGTGTACGCCCAGTTCCGCGCCCCCCTCGACTGGCACACCGACCCCGCCCACCACCTCGGCCTCACCGGACGGCCCTCCCTTGACCCCGCCGACCGCGAGGCCGTCAGGCCGTTGCTGGAAGCCCTGTTCGACGGCTGGGCCGCCCCCGTGCTCGACCTGCTGCGCCGCGGCACCACCTTCGCCCACCGCCCCCTGCACGTCCTGCCGGTCGGCCACACCTGGGACCACGTGCCCGGCGTGACGCTCCTGGGCGACGCCGCCCACCTGATGCCGCCCCTCGGAGTGGGCGCCAACCTCGCCATGATCGAAGGCGCCGAACTCGCCGAAACCCTCACCCAAGCCAGGGCGGGGGAGGTGGACGCGGCCGTGCGCGCGTTCGAGGAGCGCATGCAGGCCCGCGCCGCCACGTTCGCCGAGATGACGGCCGCCGGCCTGGACCGCCTGGTCGGCCCCGACCCCGCCACGGCCATCGCCCTCTTCGACGACCTCCAGCCCGCCTGACCCACATCAGCGGTCAGCTCCGCCACCAGGATCTCCAGCCGGCCGAACACCCCCAGCGCCTGCCGGCACATCGTCCGAGCGGCGCCATCCCGGCCACCCCAGTCCCAGCAGGAGGGCAGCCGCGTCTCATGCAGGGCGGTCAGGATTCGGGGCGGTCAGGATTCGGGGCGGTCGCGCAGCAGGGGGTGGGTGCGCATCGCGACCTCCAGCTCGCCGGGCAGGTCGTCGCGGTAGCGGCCCAGCGTGGACAGGTCGCCGTGGCCCAGGACCCGCCGCACCGCGTCCATGTCCACCGCGTCCGCCAGCAGATGGGTGGCCGTGGTGTGGCGCAGCCCATGCGGGGTGACCGAGCGGCGCTGGTCGGCCGGCACCCGCGCCTGCACCCGGTCGATCACCGCCTGCACGTCGCCGCGCGCCAGCCGCCGCCCCCGCCACGACAGCAGCAGCGCCTTGTCCGCCCCCGACGGCCGACCCCGCTCCAGGTAGGTCTGCAGCACGGCCGCCACGTCGTCGGGCAGCGGCACGTCACGCGTACGGCCGCCCTTGCCGAAGATGCGCCAGTAGCGCACCCCGTCGTTGGTGTAGAAGTCCTCCACGTTCGCGCGTACGAGCTCAGACACCCGCGGCCCCACCGTCGCCAGCAGCAGCACGATCACCGCGTCGCGCAGCTCCGTACGCTGGTCACGGCGCCGGCCCTGCTCCGGCGCCGTCTCCGGCAGCGCCCGCGCGGCCCCGATCAGACCTTGCGCCTGCTCACGCGTCAGCGCCCGCCGCTGCGGCGGCAGCCCGCCCCGCTCCCTGGCCGTCACGCTGGAACGCGTCATCGGGTTGATCTGCACCCACCCCGCCAGCGCCGCGTGCTTGAACAGCGCCGAGATCGACCGGCGGAAACGCGCCTGCGACGACGGGGACTGCCCCGCCCCCTTCTCCCGCGCCACCCCCTTGCGGCCGTCCGGGCGGCGCGCGAAGGCCAGCAGGATCGCATCGACGTCCTCGCCCGTCAGATCGTCGAGCACCACGTCGGCGCCGGCCAGCTCCACCAGCGTGGCCACGTCACGGGCGTAGACCTCGGCCGTGGACGGCGACAGCGCCCCCGTCAGCGTCCTGGCGCGCACCAGCTCCACGTAACGATCCGCCGCCTCCGCCACCGTCAACCGGTCGAGCTCCGCAGGCCGCACCGGCCACCCCTTCCCGCACGTCACGACTCGAAGATCCACGCACGACGGTAGCGGGCGGCACTGACAAACGACACCGGCCAACGACACCGGCCAACGACACCGGCCAACGACACCGGCCAACGACACCCGCGATCAGCACCGGCCCCTCAAGGACGGCGGCGCCGCAGGCGGCCCGGGCGCGGCGGGCCGCCTGCGGCGCGGGGCGGTCAGGCGTCGAATACGCGCTCACCCCGCTCGCCGCCGGCCTGCACGAGATCGTCAGGCAACTCATCGGCTGGGCGGCCGGCCACCACGACGAGATCCGCGCCAACCGCACCCGCGCCACCCGGCGATGACAACGGCGCGGCCCCCCGGACAAGTGATCCGGGGGGCCGCGCCGCTCAAAGGACAGGGTCAGATGTCGCGGAAGGTCTCGATCCGCGCGCCCAGCGCGTTCAGCCGCTCCGCCAGATCCTCATACCCCCGGTTGATCACGTACACGTTGCGCAGCACCGACGTGCCCTCGGCCGCCATCATCGCCAGCAGCACCACCACCGCGGGCCGCAACGCCGGCGGGCACATCATCTCCGCGCTGCGCCACCGCGTCGGCCCCTCCACCAGCACCCGGTGCGGGTCCAGCAGCTTCACCGACGCGCCCAGCCGGGTCAGCTCCGTCAGGTAGATCGCGCGGTTGTCGTACACCCAGTCGTGGATCAGCGTCGACCCCTGCGCCGAGGCCGCGATCGCCGCGAAGAACGGCACGTTGTCGATGTTCAGGCCGGGGAACGGCATCGGGTGGATCTTGTCGATGGGGGAGACCAGCTTCGACGGCCGCACCGTCAGGTCCACCAGCCGCGTACGGCCGTTCGCCGCCGCGTACTCGCCGCCCCGATCGTGATCGAGCCCCATCTCCTCCAGCACCGCGAGCTCGATCTCCAGGAATTCCACCGGCACCCGGCAGATCGTCAGCTCCGACGACGTCACCACCGCCGCCGCCAGCAGGCTCATCGCCTCCACCGGGTCCTCGGAAGGGGAGTAGTCGACGTCCCGCTCGATGTCCGGCACCCCGTGCACCGTCAGCGTCGTCGTGCCGATGCCCTCCACCCGCACGCCCAGCTGCTCCAGGAAGAAGCACAGGTCCTGCACCATGTAGTTGGACGAGGCGTTGCGGATCACCGTCACCCCGTCGTGGCGGGCGGCGGCCAGCAGCGCGTTCTCCGTCACCGTGTCGCCCCGCTCGGTCAGCACGATCGGCCGCGACGGCGCCACCCCGCGATCCACCCGCGCGTGGTAGAAACCACCCGTCGCGGTGATGTCGAGCCCGAAGTGCCGCAACGCCGACATGTGCGGCTGCACCGTCCGCGTGCCGAGATCACAGCCGCCCGCGTACGGGATCTGGAACTGCTCCGTGCGGTGCATCAGCGGACCCAGGAACATGATCACGCTCCGGGTACGGCGAGCCGCCTCGGTGTCCATCGCCTCCAGCTCCAGCCGGGACGGCGGCACGATCTCCAGGTCACTGCCCTCGTTGATCCAGCGCGCCCGCACCCCGATCGAGGCCAGCACCTCCAGGATGCGGTACACCTCCTCGATCCGCGCCACCTTGCGCAGGATCGTCCGGCCGGAGTTGAGCAGCGACGCGCACAGCAGCGCCACGCACGCGTTCTTCGACGTCTTGACGTCGATGCTGCCCGACAACCGGCGGCCGCCCACCACCCGCAGATGCATCGGCCCGGCATAACCGAGCGAGACGATCTCACTGTCGAGCGCCTCGCCGATCCGGGCGATCATCTCAAGACTGATGTTCTGGTTTCCGCGCTCGATCCGGTTCACCGCGCTCTGGCTCGTCGCCAGCGCATCCGCCAGCTGCAGCTGCGTCCAACCGCGATGCTGGCGAGCGTCCCGGATCAGCCGGCCGATCCGCACAAGGTAATCATCTGCCACAACAGCGAACCATATCTCACATATGAGATGTAGATGCGCCCGAGGGCGCCGACGCGCCGGACAACTCCCGAAGACGCGCCAGATGCTCCGGCGTCGCCTGCGCCTTCACCTTGTGCACGAACGCCTCCCGCGCCTGCCGGAACCCGTTCTGATCGTCGAACATGTCCCGGCTCATCTCCGCCAGCTCCTCGGCCCGATAGGCGTCCAGCGGCTTACGCCGCTCATCGGCCTCCCGCGCATGCCGTCTGCCCGCCAGGAACCGGTCATAACCCGGATCGGCCGCCAGCCGCTCGGCGTACTCCAGCACCCGCCGCTCGAAGTCCAGCCGCGAACCCGCCAGCGCCTTGTCGGCCAGCCCGAACTCCACCGCCTCCGCCGCGCCGATCGGCAACGCCTCCTGCGTCAGAGCCCGCGCCCGCTCCGCACCCACCCGGCGCGTCAGCGAATACGTCCAGTACTCGCTGCCGAACAGCCCCATCGTGCGGTAATGCGGGTTCAGCACCACCGAGTCACGCACGATCACCCGGTCGGCGCCCAGCCCCATCATCACCCCGCCCGCGCCGGCGTTGCCCCCGATCGAGGTCACCACCAGCTGGCTCGTGCAGCCCACGATCTCCCGGCACACCGCGTTGATGGCGTTGATGTTCATCCACGCCTCCAGCTCCGGCTGCTGCGCCGCCTCGATCACGTTCAGGTGGATGCCGTTGGAGAACACCTCGCCGCCGCGCACCACCAGCACCCGCGTGTCCTGCGAGACCGCGTACCGCAGCGCCGAGGCCAGCCGCCGGCACTGATCGGTCGACATCGCGCCGTTGTAGAAGTCGAAGCTCACCACGCCCACGCCCTCGCTGCGGTCGTAGGTGATCTCGCTGTAGCCCGACCGCTGCGGCGCCCCCGCCACCAGGTCGCCCAGCGCCAGCGTCGCCGGCAGCTTGATGCCGCCCTCCCGCTCGACCTTCACATGACCCACCCACAGCGTGCCGTCGCCGGTGTGCACCAGCACCGCGCCCTCCCGGCGCCCCGCCACCTGACCGGGCGTCCCCTCCAGCTCAGGACCCCGGTAGACGTCGAACACCCGTACCGGCAGGTCGCACAGATCCGTCCGCCCGCCGGGCGCGCCGTCGGCCGCGCGCACCCGCCGCAGGATGTCCTCGGTCGGCTCGCTCCAGGAGAACTCCCGGTCGGCGTGCCGCATCGCCCGCCGCAACCTGCCCCGCACCTCCGGCGAGCGGTAGTCCAGCGGCACCGGCACGAACGCCGGATCGGCCGCCTTCGCCGCCACCTCCGCCACCAGCTCGACCGCCGCGTCCGCGACCGGTCCGTTGTACAGCGCCGACTTGCGCGGCGGCTCGGCCGGCATCGGGAACGTCCGGTACCCCCAGATGGGGCCGGCGTCCATCTCCTCCACCGCCTGCAGCGCCGTGACGCCCCACTCGGGCTCGGCATCGGCGATCGCCCAGTCCAGCGAGGACGGGCCGCGGTCACCGGGCGGCCCCGGATGGATGATCACCGTACGGTGGGTGCGCCACAACGCGTCCGGCACCCGCTCCTTCAGGAACGGGCAGATGATCAGATCGGGCTTGTGCAGCTCGGCCGCCTCCGTCATCTGCTCCTGCGAGATGGCCAGCTCGATACCGACGTCATGCCCGGAACGGCGCAACTCGAGCCAGGCGCGCTGGGTCAGGCCGTTGAAGGAGGAACAGAGCAGCAAGATACGCAACGCGGGAACTTCTTTCCGAACAGGGGAGCAGCGGTCACCAGGGGAGGGGCTACCAGGCGGACGGCGGATCGCCGCACGCGTCACGACCCTTTACGGCAGTCCCATTTGACCCATACATGCACATGATGCTGACATGAAATCTCCACTGCTGGTGACCAATCACGGCAAAAAGCCACGTACGCGGCCCCAGATTGACCCGCTTTGCCCCGTAAGATCCCGCCAGGTCACAGCCCCCACCCCACGAAAAAAGGGGCGCCCGAGCGGGGGAGTAGCCCGAGCGCCCCCGGCGATGACAGCCCGCCCATGCGAGACACATCACCACACCCCCAGCATCCCGCCCCACCACCCCACCCCAGGTCACGCCCAGGACAGAATCCACCGCCGGCCCCTTGACACAACCCCGCCCCACCACGATCCAAACCCGCCCGCCCACCCCGACTTCCCGCACCCCCAAAACCCCTTGAACCGACCTTCACCACCACCACACCCACCCACCCGTCGTCACCCCGCATCCTGACCAGAGAAGGGGGACACACCATGCACACCACCCTCACCACACTGACCGCCACCCTCACCCTCACCACCATCTGCACCACCGCCTGCACCACCACACCACCAGCTCACGACACCGCCGCCCGACCACCCGCAGCCGCCCGCACCACCGACTGCGGCCGAACCCCCACCGGCCTCCACATCACCGCCGACCTCCCCACCCAACCCGCCACCGCCTGCACCACCGCCCGCCACGTCGCCGACGCCTACCACCGCAACCGCCCCACACCGGGCGACGACCTCCCCAACTTCACCGTCAACGTCGACGGCACCACCTGGGAATGCCGCCAACTCGATCGCCCCCGCCCCCATGGCCGCTGCCAGCACCCCGCGGGCGGCGACGTCACCCTCACCTGACCGCTCAAGCCCACACCCGCCCCAACAGCCGCTCCGGGACACACCGCCGCCTCCTGCAAGGTCAGCGACCGCCCCGCGGAAGCGGCCACCCCACCCCGCCGGGCGATCAGGCGATACCGCCCACCGGCTTGCCGTTGTGCAGACCCCCGACACACACCAGCCGCGTCGGACTCGACGAACTCGGCATGACGATCCCGGCCCCGATCACACAGTCGGCGATCGTGACCGTCCCCGCCCGAAGCACCTCAGCGGAAGCAGCCGACGCGACACCCACCGGCAGCACGGCGCCGAACGCGAACACAGCGCGCGACGACACTGACACGAGACATGATCCCGTCCAATCACTATGAGTCATGACAAGTGACTCATAGCTACCGCACCCACCACACCCCGAAACCCTCTACCGTACGACTGATAATGATCAAGAAAGGAGCCACATGCCCGACCCCACCATCAACCGCCGCACCCTCCTCACCCTCGGCACCACAACAGCCGCCGGCCTCTTAGGACTCGCCACCCCCGCCCGCGCCGCCGCCCCCACCTGGGAGAACATCGTCCAAAAGACGTCGTTCGACGACCAGGCCAGCTTCACCGACAGCTGGCAGCACGGCTACCCCTGGGGCCAATACCACAACGGCGCCGCCAAAATGCTCCCCAGCAAGGCCACCCTCTCCGGCGGCGCCCTCACCCTCACCGCCACCCGCCTCACCACCAGCACCGAGAACAGCCCCTCAACCCCGAACGCCCCCATCTGGTACCACTCCGGCGCCGTCCACGCCACCACCCCCATCCTCATCAACGACCAGTTCCCCGAGTACGACATCGAAGGCGAATTCCGCACCCAGACCGGCCAAGGCATCTGGCCCGCCTTCTGGACCACCGGCATCTACCCCGACTGGCCCCCCGAGAGCGACATCCTCGAATACGTCGGCGACTCCACCAACCTCTTCAACACCTGGACCAAAGCCGCCGGCGAGAACGACCCCGCAGAACGCACCCCCCTGCCCGTCACCAACCCCGGCGCCTGGCACCGCTACCGCCTCTGGATGGAGAAGGACGGCGACGACGTCCTGCTCGACTACTACTTCGACGGCCAATGGCAGGCCACCCACCGCGGCGTCGGCTGGGCCGGCATCCCGCAATACCTCATCATCAACCTGCAGATGGGCTCCTGGGCCTCCGGCGTCGAACCCGGCGACCCCGAATGGCCCCAGCAACCCGGCCCCACCGGCGACACCACCTTCCAAGCCCGGAATGTCTGGTTTGGCCGCACTTGTAACTGGTGACCGTCCGTGACCTGAAGCGAGGGGAGCTCCCGTCCGCGAGCCTGCCGGGGTAGGGGAGCACCCCTGTAATTCGGCCCGGACGCGACCTGCCCGCGCTCCTGCATCGCCTCTGGCGCGCGGGCACCGCCTTCACACCGGCTTCTCCCGGGGGATCCACTCGCCGCGTCCATGCCGAGCGCCGCAAGGAGACGTCATCACGTGTCCCGGCCATACGACGCTAAATCGGCATGAACGGGATGAAATGCGCTATACCAGACAGAACCTACATTCTGTCTGGTATCGGAATCGAGGGTGAGGGTGGCCGGAAGCGGGGGCCGGGGGTCATAAACGGTTGACGAAGCGTGCGGCGGCGCGCTGGCTCATGCCGGTTTCGCCGCGTACGAGGAAGACGGCTTCCTGGATCTGGCCGGCCGCCTTCAGCTCTCGTGCTTGATCGACGAGGCTGATGCTGATCGTCGGCCGGTTACGCGGGTTCCTGGTGAGCCGGACGGCGAAGATGATCAGCCAGATGGCTGCGGCGGTGACCACTGCGGTGATCGCGACGAGGCTCGGTGTGGAGATGGCGAGGGCGGGCATGTGCAGGCGTCTGCCCGGGTGTGCGGGCTTTATTCGCCGGGGTTGCTCGTTGCTTGATAATGAACATTATGTCAAGTAGACCGTTCTGGGGGCCTCTCCCGCAGGGGCTGTCAGAAGAACGCCACCGTACGCCCGCTCACCCGACGCCGGTGCACCCACCCCAGCAGCGCCTGCGCCGCGAGCAGCAGCGGGACGATGGGCAGCGCCACCACGGCCAGCCGCTCGAGCGCGCCGGGGTCCGCGACGTCCTGCGGCGGCGAGCCGGTCATGAGTCCCCCGGCGGTCAATGGCAGGGACGCGGCGGTGACCAGCGTGGCGGCGAACGTCATCCCGTCCCGTCCCCTCCCCAGCGCGAGCCACGCCGCGACGGCCGCGGACCGGCCCGGCGAGGCCCGGGATGGGGGCGGCGGGCGTGAGGGTGATACCGGTGAGCGGCGCGCGCCGAGCAGGAGTGCCAGGAGCGCGATCGTGAGGGGTGCGGCGCGGGTGACGGTGCGCGTGAGGTGCGGCGGGTGCGTTGGTGTGACTCCCCCGTGGTTCTGAGGTTGAGGAAGGCGGTGCCGTGCAGGAAGAAGACGGTGACTACGGTGAGTGAGGTGAGCAGTGCGTAGGGGTTGAGTGGCGCTCCCCCGGTTCTGTACGACGTCGCCGAGTCTGGCGAGGGTGAGGGTGTCCCCTTTTTAGGGGCGGCGGCGGCGGAAGAGGGCGTATTCGGTGAGGAGTCCGAGTGCTACTCCTCCCCTGAAGGCGATGAGTTCGTCGATGCGGAGACCGGTGGGGGCGGTCGGTGAGGAGGGTGGCGGCCGGGGGTCGCTCCTGAGGGGTGATCGTGTCTCGTTCTGGAGGGTGAGGGGTCTCGTCCTCAGGTTGGGGTCCGCTGGGTGAGGAGTTTGAGTGCGGCGCCGGTGAGGAGGCGTACGGCGGCGATGACGAGCCAGCCGGTGAGGAGGGCGGCGGGGCCGTCGATGCGCAGGGGCAGGCCGAGGGCGGTGCACAGCTGGGAGGACAGCCACAGGGCGGCCGGTGTCAGCAGGAGTGAGATGGCGAGGATTCCGGGGTGAAGGTGGGCGGGGGTGTTGCGGCGGGCGGCGGTGTGGTCGATGGTGATGCGGCTGCCGAGGGCGGTGGCGAGCAGGAGGAGTGCGGTGATGGCGATGGCCTGGGCCTGATGTGCGGGTGGGCCGTCGAGGTGGATGCCGGGGGTGAGGTGGAGGGCGGCCCAGGCGGCGGCGGTGGAGGCGGCCAGTGTGGTGGCGATGGTGAGGGTGGTGGGCGGTTGTGGGGGTGGGTGCGCCATTGCTTCAGAATCACATGGAATTTGGGGTTTTGTGAGGTGGCGCACATTTGGCGGTGTTTGTGTGCGTAATGTGGGTGCTTATTGTGCGGTTGTGCGCAGTGGGAGTCGGGAAATAGCGGGTTTTGCCGTTTTCTCGCAGGTGGGGCCGGTGTGCGGAGCGTGATGGGTGCTGGTCGGCGGGGTGGGGTGCCTCTCCCCTGCCCGTGTGATGGGTGTGCCGGGTGTGAAGATTTTTTAGCCGTGTCGAGGTGCGTGCGCAGGGTGATATCGGGGGTGTTGAGCGGGGGTTTCGGCGGCCTGGGCACGCTGGCCGGGGCATTGACGGTGCATTTGACTTTATGTTGATTGGGTGTCGCCCGCGGGGGGTGGCGTTTAGGGTGGAGCTCCTGCTATTCGCGCCGCGAGAGGAGCAGCACGTGGGGACTGAGTCGGTGTTATGCCCGGTGTGCCGGGGGGTTCTGCCCGCTTCGGGGAAGGATGCGTACACGACGTTGCGCGGTCGGCTGATCGTGACGAACGGATACTGCGCGGGTGGTTGCGCGGAGCGGCAGGCGGCCGAGCAGGAGCAGCGGCTTGCGCGGCAGCAGGCGCGTCCGGAGCCTCAGGGGCAGCCACAGCAGCCGGGGCAGCAGCAGGCACAGCCGACTCGGCCGCAGCCTCGGGTGCAGGCGCAGCCCCGGCGGGAGCCCTCCCCCGCGCCGGTTCCTGCTGGGCCGGTTCCTGCAGCGTCGGTTCCTGCTGGGCGGGTGCCGGTGCGGGTGGTGCGCTGACCGGTCGACGGCCGGCGGTCAGGTGTGGCCGTCGGTGGTGTGCCAGTAGTCGCGGGTGCGGATGGCGAGCCCGTCGGGGGTGAACCGGGCGAAGACGCAGCCTGCGAGGGTGACGGGGCGGCCGTCCTCGTGGGCGTGGACGCGGAACTCGATGGCGGCCTGGTCTCCGTCGACGATCGGGGTGGCGAAGGTGACGTGGGGGTCGGTCTCGCCGCTGAAGGACCAGGTGATGTAGTCGGCGATGGCCTTCTTTCCGCGGTGGGGCGGGCGGAAGGGCATGCTGAGGTGTTCGGCGTCGTCGTGGTAGAGGGCGATGATGGCGCCGGTGTCGTGGTGGGTCCAGCCGTGCTGCCAGGTGTCGGCGAAGCGCTGGGCGGCGGTCCTGGTGTCCATGGCGGGTCTTCAGGGCGTGTAGGGGCGGGCAGCGGTGACGGCGGTCAGCGGCAGGGGCCCGTACAGGTGGGGGTAGCCGTTCTCGACGCGGACGTCGAGGCCGGTGGGGTCGATGTCGAGGACGAGCAGCGGCTCGGTGACGTCGGCGTAGAAGGTGTCGTGGACGGTGCGCAGCTGGGCGAGGTCGCGGCTGCAGTGGATGAAGCCTTCGTCGTCGAGGGTGCGGCCGAGGGTGGAGATGCGGTACTCCCCCGCGTTCTGGGCGTGCTGCCAGTCGGCGTGCAGGGCGAGGTGGTGGATCACGGACCTCATTATGGGGTGCCGGTAAGGGAGGTCGCGCACGCCGGGGACGGCAGCGATTACACGTAGTTGGTGGCCGGCGACAGGTGGGTGAGTTTCCCAGGGTTGACGATGCCGTAGATGTGCCGCGTCCTGCCGGTGACGGCGTCCAGGTCCAACACCAGCACCGCGAGCAGCTCATCCTCAGCCGTCAGCAGCGCGGTGGGCTGGCTGTCGTGGAGCCAGCGGGCGCGCAGGTGACCATAGCGGGGGCCGAGCTTTGCGAGTAGGCGTGCCACCTTGGCTGCCCCGTTCACCGGGCGCAGGGCGGCCGGCACCGCGCCGCCGCCGTCGGTCCACAGGGTGACGTCGGGGGCGAGGACATCCATCAGATCTCCGAGGTGGCCGCCGAGCGTGGCGGCCAGAAAACGCTCGGCGGCCTGGCGCGCAAGGTCGGGGTCTGCGGGGAAGCGCGGCCGCCGCGCCTGGACGTGCTCGCGGGCACGGTGGATCAGCTGGCGGGCCGCCGCGGGAGAGCGCTCCAGGAGGCGGGCGATCTCGGCGTGCTCGTAGCCGAATCCCTCTCGCAGCACGAAGGCCGCCCGTTCCAGCGGAGAGAGGGTCTCCAGCACCACCAGCAGGCCGAAGGTCAGCTCTTCTGCCTGGAAGGCGGCCTCGGCGGGGTCGGCTGCGGTGAGCAGGGGCTCCGGTAGCCAGGGCCCCACGTAGTCCTCCCGAGCCGCGCGCAGACGGCGCGAGCGTGCCAGCGCTTGCCGTACGGCGATGCGCACCAGGTATGCCTTGGGGTGCTCGATCTGGTCGGCCTCCACGGTGGCCCAGGCCAGCCAGGTTTCCTGCACCACGTCCTCGGCGTCGTGCACGCTGCCCAGGATCTCGTAGACGAGGGTGAACAGCAGGTTCCTGTGCTGGTTGAAGGTGGTGTCCGCGGCGGCCATCTGTCTCCTTAAACGCCATGTCCTGCCCATATAAGAGGATTCGCGGCCCAGATGTGACATGTGCCCTGGATCACACGGCGTCCATGTCACGCTCCGGGGCGCGCCACGCCTCTCATGAGCAGAGGCAAGGAAAGGAACCATGACAGATGTCCAAGGACGGATTGGTCAAGGCCGTGGTGGTGCTGGCGGCGTTGACCATGCTGAGCACCGGATGCTGGGCCCGGCTGGATCCAGCCGGCTTCGCCCGCTTCGCCAATTGGCCCAATCACGTGCACTTCCTGCACGACGCGGGCGTGTTTCAGATCGGGATCGGGTTGATGATGCTGTGCGCCCTGCGCTGGCGCGACGTCCTGGCCGTGGTCTTGGCCGGTTTCGTGTTCACCAACACCTTCCACGCCGTCAATCACGCTCTCGACCTGCCGCTGGGCGGCAACGCCTCCGACCCATGGATTTTGCTGGCGGTCTCCGCGGCGGCGCTGGCGGCCTGGATCGCACGGATCCGGCAGCTGCGCGGCCAGGCGGAGGCGGGATCATGAGGGTCCTGCTGGCCGGCGCGACCGGCGCACTCGGCTCCGCCCTGATCCCCATGTTGCTGGCCGAGGGACATCACGTGCTCGGCCTGACCAGGTCCGCGGCCGGCGCGGCTCAGCTGGCCGCGCTGGGCGCGCAGCCGGTGCGAGCCGACATCATGAACATCGAGGAGTTGCTGACCGCCCTGGAGGGCCGGCGGGCCGACGCGGTGATCCACCAGGCGACAGCCATCACCGGCGTGCCGTTCCTGCACCGACATCTGTACGCCACCGACGCACTGCGCGAGCGGGGCACCGCCCACTTGCTGCGTGCCGCGGCCGAACTCGGTGCCCGCCGTTTCCTCACCCAGTCGTTCTTCCTCGGATACGGCTATTGCGATCACGGCGAGCGGTTGCTGGAGGAGGACCACCCCTTCGCCGTTCGCACCGGCCACAAAGGCTTCGACCGGCACATGATCTCCCTGCGCAGCAACGAGGACCAGGTCCTCGGCACGCCGGGCATCGACGGCGTCGCCCTGCGTTATGGCATGTTCTACGGTCCGGAGCCCGCCACCCGGCGGCTGATCCACCTCGCCCGGCGACGCCGGCTGCCCGCCCCGAGCCCCAGCGGTACCGTCTCGCTGATCCACATCCACGACGCCGCCTCGGCCACCCTCGCCGCACTGCACCGTGGGCGCCCCGGCCAGCCGTACAACATCGTGGATGATCAGCCGGTGACCTTCGAGGCCTACTTCCGCGCCGTCGCGCATGCTGCGGGGGCGCCTCCTCCCCGGCGGGTGCCAGGCCGGCTCCTCGCCGCCCTGCCGTACGTGCGCAGCCTGATGGTCACCACTCACATCCGCTTGTCCAACCGGCTCGCCATCGGCGAGCTGGGCTGGACGCCCCGCTACCCCTCCTGCCGCGACGGTCTGGCCGCTCTGGCCGCAAGGACGGCCAGTGCCCACTGAGCCCAGCGGAGGTGGACCCGTTCGGGCTCCAGGACGCGCAGCAGGACCAGTCGTTACCGTGGTCATGGCGACGACCGGAATCGCGCTGGAGCTGGCGCTGGCCCGGCGAGGGGGCCGTCGGCTGCCGGCCATGCCGGTGATCTTCTCTTCCTGGGTGGGTGCGGGCCTCCTGGTGTGGCCTCCGGGCTGGGACTGGCCTGGTCCTGCTGGGCGCTGGGCGGAACGCTGGGCCTCGACCCGGCCCATCACGACCACCCGGCCTTCGGGGCTTCGGGCTCCGCAGGTTCAAGTGGTCGTTGCTCCCGCAGCAACGCTCGTTCAGGGCCTATGACACGTTTCTTACCGGCACCCCATCATGGCGTGCTCGATGGCGAGGGTGAGCAGGGTGCGGGCTTCGTCGAGGGGGCGGCGTTCGACGAGGTGCTCGAGCCAGAGGGCGGAGACGGTGGTGTAGAGCAGGCGCAGGCGGGGGTCGTCGGGCGGCAGGCGGAGGGTGTCGGCGAGGATGCGCAGGCAGCCGTCGCTCCAGCGGCGGGCGATGGCCTGCAGGGCGGGGTCGCGGCCGGCGTGGACGTAGAGCTCCCACAGGGCGAGCTGGCGGGTGTGGTCGGCGGCGGCGACCTGGTCGAGGAGGCGGTGGGGGCCGTGGCGGGTGATCCAGGTGCGGATGGTGGCGAGTTCGCGGTCGACGAGCTGGGCGAAGGCTTCGGCGATGAGCTGGTCGCGTGAGGTGAAGTAGTAGGTGGTAGCGGCCAGGGGCAGGCGGGCGTGGTGGGCGACGGCGCGGTGGGTGACGGCGGCGAATCCGCCGTGGGTGAGCAGGTGGACGGCGGCGTCGAGGAGGGTGGCGCGGCGGCGTCTGCTGCGGTCTTGGGCGGGGCTGCGGTGTGTGGTCAATGGCCACCTGCGAGGTTGAGGACGACGACGCCGGCGATGATGAGGAGGATACCGCCGATCTTGAGTGCGGTGAGGGTCTCGCCCATGAAGGCGGCGCCGATGAGGGCGATGGCGGCGGTGCCGGCGCCGGACCAGACGGCGTAGGCGGTGCCCATGTCGAGGTGGAGTTTGAGTACGCGGGCGAGCAGGGCGAAGGAGGTGAGGTAGCCGGCGGCGACGACGATGCTCCAGCCGAGGTGGGTCAGGCCGTTGGAGAGTTTGAGTGCGCTGGTGGCGAGGACTTCTGAGGCGATGGCGAGGGCGAGCAGGAGCCAGGCCATGGGGGTCTCCCGGAGTGAAGTGGTACGGGCGTACCGAATTTTAGGGCTCTTCTCCCCCGGGGCCCGCGTTGGCGGAACTGCTTGAAAACGCTGTCGAAAACGTGTTCCACTGGGTGGCGTGGGTTGGGACGTGCTGGCGTTGGTCGATGACGAGGCTGCCGATGATCGGCCGCTGATCGAGCGGCGTGCGGTGGTGCGTGGCGGTTTCTATGAGATGCAGGCCCGTACGGTGATCGAGCGGGTGCCGCCGGCGGCGGGCATCGTTCAGGAGTGGGCGATCTCCCCCTATCGCGGGTGTGCTCATGCGTGCCGGGGGTGCGGTGCGCGGGCGGGGCATCGGCGGCTGGGGCTGGGTGCGGGGGCCGATTTCGACGAGCGGATCGTGGTGCGGCCGAACGTGGTGGAGCGGTTGCGGGCGGAGCTTGCGCGGTGGGACGGCCAGGAGCTGGCGGTGGGGGTGGGTGGTGACTGCTATCAGGCGGCGGAGGAGACGTATCGGCTGATGCCGGGGGTGATCGGGGCGCTGGCTTCGTCGGGGACGCCGTTCACGGTCTACACCAAGAGCGCGCTGGTGATGCGGGATGCGCCGTTGCTGGCGCGGGCGGGTGCGCGGGTGGCGGTGTCGATCGCGTTCGTGGACGAGCGGATCCGCCGGGCGGTCGAGCCGGGCGCGCCGACGGCGCAGGCGCGGCTGGAGCTGGTGTCGGCGCTGGTGGAGGCGGGGGTGGAGTGCCGGGTGCTGATGGCTCCGGTGCTGCCGTTGCTGAGTGACGCGGCCGATCAGCTGGGGGCGACGGTGCGGCGGATCGCGGCGACGGGGGCGCGGGTGGTGGAGCCGGTGGTGCTGCGGCTGCCGGCGGGGACGCGGGAGTGGTATCTGGAGTGGCTGGGGCGGGCGCATCCGGCGCTGGTGGAGCGGTATGAGGAGCTGTACGACCGGGCGGGGTCGCCGTCGGAGGGCTACGAGCAGCGCATCACGGGGCAGATCGCGCAGCTGTGCCGGGTGTACGGGATGGCGTGCGGTGCTCCTGAGCCGGTGCGGCGTGAGCCGAAGGCGGCTCAGCTGGCGCTGGTGTAGGGCTGCTGGTGAAACCCTTTCCCGAATCATTCAGCAAGCCCGGCGTCGGGGTGGCCCGGCGGGGGAAGAGAAGATCATCTCAGGCGGCGTGGCGACGCGGGGCTTCGTGTCGCCGTGTGCACGTGATGTAGCGGCTCTCCTTTCAATGCCGTCCGCGCGGCGATATTCGTTGGTTTCGTTCGGAAGAAATATAGGGCCGATTGTTCGAAAATTGAGTTTTGCCGCTGGTGGGGGGACGATTTCGGCGGCCGTCGTTAGCGTGGAAATTGTTCATAGCGCCGTCGCGGCGACATTCGTACATCCGTGAACGACGCTTCGACTGTTCCAGGCCGGACCTGGAACTCTTCCCTCCATCAGGAGCAACCAATGGTGAAACGACTTCTCATCGCCATGGCCGTGGCCTCGTCCGCCCTGGTGATCAGTAGCCCCGTCACCGCTCAAGCGGCCACCGGCACCGACGCGGACTGCACCGCCGTTGCGCAGAGCGCCGCACCGGGAAACGCCGCGGCCAAGTGCCGCTGGAAGACCATCTACGGCGACTGGTGTAAGCAGTGCTACAAGCACGGCAAGTGGAGGACCGAGTACTGCAACGAAGAGGACGACGACGACGAGTAAATGCGGCTGGGCGCTCGACCGGCGCCCGCGCATCCGGCGCTCCGCGAGGATTCTCCTCGCGGAGCGTCCCTGATCGCCGCCACGGGTTCATCCTCCTGATCTGAATGAGTACGGCGGCATGGCGACCCAAGGTCGCGGCGGCTGCGACCGGGCTGCGACCGGGGATCTGGCATCGTTGACGGCATGGCATCTCGACCCGGCGGCCCTGCCCGCGTGACGGCCGATGGTGAGTGGCGGTGAGGGTCCTCGTCGTCGAGGACTTCGAGGTCCTCGCCCGTTCCATCGGGACCGGGCTGCGCCGCGAGGGCATGGCCGTCGATGTCGTCCTGGACGGGACCGCCGCCCTTGAACGCCTGGCCGGCACCCGGTACGACGTGGTGATCCTCGACCGTGACCTGCCGGGCGTCCACGGGGACGAGGTGTGCCGGCGGCTCGCCCGCGACCGTTGCGACACCCGCGTGCTGATGCTCACCGCGGCCGGCACGATCGAGGATCGCGTCGCCGGGCTCAGTCTCGGCGCCGACGACTACCTGCCCAAGCCGTTCGCGTTCGCCGAGCTGGTCGCTCGCGTCCGTGCCCTGGCGCGCCGCGCCACGCCGCCGCTGCCGCCCACGCTGGCATGCGGGGACCTCACCCTCGATCCGGCCCGCCGGGTCGCGTTCCGGGCCGGCCGGCGGCTTGACCTGAGCCCCAGGGAGTTCGCCCTGCTCGAATGCCTGCTCGCCGTACCCGGCGTGGTCATCTCCGCCGAAGAGTTGCTCGAACGCGTCTGGGACGAGGCCGCCGACCCCTTCAGCAGCGCCGTCAAGCACACCATGCACCGGTTGCGGGCCAAGCTCGGCGACCCGCCGGTGATCGAGACCGTCCGCGAGGGCGGCTACCGCATCGGGCCGTCATGATCTGCCGGATGCTTGCCGGTAGGTCCCTGCAGAAGCGGCTCGCGCTCGCCTACGCGGCGGGCATTTACGCCGCCGGGGTCTTCGTGCTCGTCTTGGTCGTCGTCCCGCTCGCGAGCATCGACGCGGCCGTCCCCAAGGGCCGGCCTTCGCCGAGCGCGGTCACCGAAACCGGGCCCGGGATCGGCCTGTCCCAGCTCCTCATGGGATCGGCCGTCGCGCTGGTCATGCTGATTCCCGTCGCCCTGGCTCTCGGCTGGTATGTCGCCGGCCGGTTCCTGCAACCGCTGCGCGCCATCACCGCCACCGCGAACGTCATCTCCGCCGGAGACCTTCACCGGCGTCTCGACCTCGGCGAGCCCACGGACGAGCTGACCGAGCTCGGCCACACCCTCGACGGCCTGTTCGCCCGTCTGCAGGCCGCCTTCGACGCCCAGCGTCACTTCGTCGCCAACGCCTCCCACGAGCTGCGCACCCCTCTGGCCGGGCTGCGTACCCTGCTCGAAGTCGCCCTCGCCGACCCCGGCGCCGACACCGGCACCCTGCGCTCGGTCTGTCAGGAGGCCCTGGCTCTCGGCGCGCACCAGGAGCGGCTCGTCCAGGCCCTGCTGGACCTGGCCACCAGCGAGCGCGGCGGCACCCGCTGGGACACCCTGGACCTGGCCCACGTCGTCGAAGGGGTGCTCGCCTCCCGCCGCGACCGAGTCACGCGGAAGGGCATCGGCCTGGCCGAACATCTCTCGCCCGCGGTGACGGCCGGGGACACGGGACTGATCGAAAGCCTCGTCACCAACCTCATCGACAACGCCATCGGCCACAACCACGAGGGCGGGCACCTGGAGGTCACCACGCGGACCTCCGGCACGCAGGCGGCCCTCACGGTCACCAACACCGGGCCGGTCATCCCCGGCGACCAGGTCGAGCGCCTCTTCCAGCCCTTCCAGAAGCTGGCGCCCGATCGTCACGGCCATCGTCACGGCCGCGGCGAGGGTTACGGTCTCGGCCTGGCCATCGTTCATGCCGTCACGCGGGCTCACGGCGCCACTCTGACCGCCGGCGCGCGCCCCGGAGGGGGCCTGTCCATCACCGTGCGGTTCGCACATGGATCCCCCGAACCGTTCCTGACATCTGGGGACGACTGACTGCGCGGGGGCGGCACCTGCCACCCGCACTTGAACGCTGGAGGCGGTACCGCGGCGCGTGCCGGCCTCGTGCCGGCCTCGTGCCGGCATGGACCGGTCGGTCGCAGCCCGGTCGCAGCGGCCGCGACCGTGGCGGAACCGGGTGCCGCGTACAACGGTCGGCATGAGTTCCTTCACACCTCACCGAACCGGCCGGCGGGCCGGCTTCTCCGCGTCACTGCGCACGGAGTGGGCCGCGTTCCTCTCTGTGCGGGGCCGGGTGTTCGCCATGGCGGCTTCCGTGCTGGTCACCGTGTCGCTCGGGCTGCTGATCGCCGGGGGTGCCCGCAGCACCTGCGTGACCGGAAAGGGAGAGGGCCCCTGTCCCGCGCCGCTGGTGGGGCCCGACGGCACGGCGGTGAGCGACAAGTACTACTTCGTGCACCAGCCGCTCACCGGGGACGGCAGCATCACCGCCCGGGTGTCGGACCTGACCGGGCAGATCCGGCTGCCGGACGTCGTTCCCGGGGTGCGCAACGTCATGGAGGGGGCGGTGCCATGGGCCAAGGCCGGGCTGCTCGTCAGGCAGAGCCTCAAGCAGGGCACACCGTACGCCGCCGTCATGCTCACCGGAGCCCATGGCGTCCGGATGCAGCACGACTACATCCACGACGTGGCAGGCGGCCCGCACAACGGCCCGCAGTGGCTGCGGCTGACCAGGTCGGGCGACACCATCACCGGATACGAGTCAGACGACGGCCAGGCGTGGAGCGAGGTCGGCACGGTCAAGCTGGCCGGGTTGCCGGAGACGGTCGAGATCGGGCTGTTCGCCACCTCGCCTGGGGCCCTGTGGGACATGGCGCAAGCCTTCGCCCAGGCCACCGCCACCTTCGACCACATCGACCTGAAGGGCGCCGACGGTAGGTGGCGGCACGACGACGTCGGCGTCGCCATGGAATCCGACGGCAAGACCCCGCATCACCCGGGCGGGGCCGTCGAGTCCGGCGACAAGCTGATCGTCACCGGGGGCGGTGACATCGGGCCCGCCACGGTGGAGGGCGGGCTGCGCGCCGACCTCATGCTGATCGGCGGGGCTCTGGGGCTGATCCCGGTGCTCGTGGTGGCGGTCACGTTCGTCACGGCGTCAGGCAGGCGCGCGCTGGTCGGGACCGGCCCGCCGGGACGCCCGGGACGCCCGGGGCGGCTGCCGGCGGCCGAGGTCGTGGTGATGGCCGCGGTGATGGGCGCGGTCGCGTTCGTGACGGGACTGGTGGCCTCGGCGGTCGTGGTTCCTGCCGGACTGGCGCTGTTGCGCGCCAACGACAACCCGACCCAGCCGCTCACCCTGGGCACCGGGCTGCGAGTGATCGTCGGCCACGCGGCGCTGACCGCGGCCTCCGCCGTGCTGGCTGTGGGCCTGGCCGCGCTGGTCAAGCGGGCCGTCGTCGCCGGCGGGCTGGCCATCGCGCTGGTCATCGTGCCGTACTTCCTGGCGGTCGCGGGTCTCGCACCGTGGCTGCTGGTGATCACCCCTGCCGC
Source organism: Nonomuraea salmonea (assembly GCF_042428605.1). Classification (NCBI taxonomy): domain Bacteria; kingdom Bacillati; phylum Actinomycetota; class Actinomycetes; order Streptosporangiales; family Streptosporangiaceae; genus Nonomuraea; species Nonomuraea salmonea. The sequence goes on along the minus strand of NZ_JBHMCF010000008.1, from coordinate 115,857 downwards.
CGGGTTCGCGATCACACAGAGCGTGCCCACGTTCGCGCATGTGGACGTACCGCAGTCACTGCTCGGAGGCTACTACCCGCTCCCGCCCTGGGCGGGGTTGGCCGTGGCTTGCGGGTATGCCGCCATCACGCTCGCGGCGGCGTCGCGAGTGCGGCGGCGGTGCCCAGGGTGATCGTGGTCTTCACGTCCGTATCCGTTCCGGTCTGTCCTGTCGGTGACGTGATCGCCTACGCTTGGCGCGACGGTGGCAGGTTTGTGACGTGCCATGAATACGACAGCAGCGGAGGGTGATGGACGCCGGCGACAACGCGCTCGCGGCGGTCGGGGTCGACGTCGAGGACGAGCGGCTCTACCGTGACCTGCTGCGCCACCCGCGCACGACGCTGCCGGAGCTGGCCGAGCACACCGGCCGTACGGCGGTGGCGCTGCGCCGCGCGCTCTCCCGCCTGGAGGCGCTGGGGCTGGTGAGCCGGATGGCGGGCCGCCCGGCCCGGTTCCTGGCGACCAGGCCCGACGTGGCGGTGGCCGCGCTCATCTCGCGCAGGGAGGAAGGGCTGGCCCAGGCCAGGCTGGCCTCGATCGCGCTGCTCGCCGAGACGCCGAGCACGCAGAACCAGTCGCCGGAGGAGCTGGTGGAGGTCGTGCGGGGGCAGGCGGCCGTGGTGCAGCGGTTCACGCAGCTGCAGCAGACGGCGGCCGAGGAGCTGCTGGTCCTCGATCGTCCCCCGTACGCGTCGGATCCCGGCGAGCAGAACGCCGAGGAGATCGACCGGCTGGCGCGTGGTGTGGTGGTGCGGGGCATCTACGACGTCTCGGCGCTGGAGGTCCCCGGCAAGCTGCGGCTGGCGCAGGAGGCGGTGGCGGCCGGTGAGCAGGCCAGGATCAGCCCGCAGGTGCCGATGAAGCTGGCCATCGCCGACCGCGCGTGCGCGATGCTGCCGTTGAGCACCACGGAGTCGGCGCATGCCGACAGCGCGGTGATCGTGCACGCCTCGATGCTGGTGGACGCGCTGGTGGCGTTGTTCGAGGTGCTGTGGCGGGCGGCGCTGCCGCTCCCGTCCGGCTCCCCCGCCGGCGGCGGTGACGCCTCGCCCGATCCTGAGCTGTTCACGCTGCTGGCGGCCGGGCTGAAGGACGAGGCGGTGGCGCGGCAGCTCGGGGTGAGCCTGCGTACGGTGCATCGGCGGGTCAGCGAGCTGATGGAGCTGCTGGGGGCGCGTACCCGGTTCCAGGCGGGGCTGCTGGCCGCCCGCCGCGGCTGGGGCGACCCTGCCTGACCACCCCTATCTGACCGCCCCTATCTGACCAGCCCCGCCTGACCACCTCACCGGCTGGCTCCCGGCATGAGCGCGGCCGCGCTCCCCGGACGAGCGCCGGGGAGCGCGGCCGTGATCCGCGGGCCGGGACGGCGCCGCGCACTCAAGGGCGCGGCGCTACTGGCCGACGTTGGCGTTGTACTTCTGGATGGCCTGCTGCAGCCCGTCGGCCGCCGCCTGCATCGCCTGCTGGGCCGACGTCTTCGGCTCCTGGCCGGCGCCCGCCGGGACGGCCTGCTCCAGGCCGACCTCGGCCGCCTTCCTGGCTTCGGGCATGATGCCGAGCAGGCAGCCGGAGGTGGCCGGCGACGGCTGCTGGGCGCGCAGCTGGGTGACCGCGACCTGGAAGTTGGGGTCGTCGTTGGACTTGGCCTGCGGGTTGACCGGCACGTACCCGGTCGCGGCGTGCCACTTGGCCTGCTGCTCGGGGGTGTTGGAGAACTTCACGAACTCCCAGGCGGCGCGCTTCTCGGCGTCGCTGTGGCCGACGGCGTCGATCCACAGCGACGCGCCGCCGATGATGGTGCCGCCGGTGGAGGAGGCCGACGGCTTGGGGAACGGCGCGGTCTTCAGCTCGAACTTGCCCTCGGCGGCCTGGGTGTAGCCGCCGAGCGCGGAGGTCGACTCCAGGTGCAGGGCGACGGTGCCGGTCTTGAAGGCGTTCTGCGCCTGGTCGGTGGGGCGGCCGGTGTTGGTGGCGTTGCCCTCCTTGACCAGGGTGCCCAGCCATTCGGCGAACTTGGGGCCGGCGCCGGCGCCGAAGTTGACCTTGGTGGCCAGGCCGTTCCTGCCGTTGCCGTTGTCGCAGTACTCGGCGTTGTCCTGGGCGGTGAGCTGCTCGACGAACCAGCCGTACAGGGCGGCGTTGAAGCCGTACTGCTTGACCGTGCCGCCCTCCTTGACGGTGAGCTTCTTGGCCCACTCGCCGATCTCGTCGAGGGTGGCCGGTGGCTTGTCGGGGTCGAGGCCGGCCTTGCGTACGGCGTCGGCGTTCATGTAGAGCAGCGGCGCGGAGGAGTTGAACGGCATCGACCAGAGCTTGCCCTTGATCGTGTAGTAGCTGGCGATGTTGGGCTCGATGTTGGCGTTCTGGTCGAACTTGTCGGCCTCGATGAACTTGTACATCGGCACGACCTGCTGGGCGTCGTACATGAAGCGGGAGCCGATGTCGTAGATCTGCACCAGCGGCGGGGTGGCCTCCTGCTGGACGGCCTGCTTGTAGGCGACGATCATCTGGTCGTAGTCGCCCTTGAAGACCGGTTTGACGGTGATGTTGGGGTTGGCCTTCTTGAAGTCGTCCACCATGGCCTTGATGGCGAGCTCGTTCTTCTCCTTCATGGAGTGCCAGAACTCGATCTCGACGGGTTCGGTGATCGCGTCGGGGCCGGGGGCGGTGGCGGCCTCACCGCCCTCGCCTGAGCCGCCGTCGCTGCCGCAGCCCGCCAGGGTGAGTGACAGCGCGGCCGCGACGGCCAGTGCGCCGCGCAGCTGCCGGGTTCGGGGTGATGCCATGGGGGGAACTCCGTTTCTGGTTCGAGGAGGTCACTTGACCGCGCCCGCGGTGAGCCCGCGGATGATGAAGCGCTGTCCGAAGATCACGAGTGCGAGGGTGGGGAGCAGGGCCAGGGTGACCCCGGCCAGGATGAGCGTGGGGCTGGAGGACTCGGCGTCGTTCAGCATGGACACGCCGATCTGCAGGGTCTTGTACCTGTCGTCGTTGCCGAGGATGAGGGGCCAGAAGTACTGGTTCCAGGTGGTCATGAAGACGTAGACGCCGACGGCGGCGATGGCCGGCTTCGACAGCGGCAGCAGGATGCGCCACAGGAAGCGCAGGTGGCCGCAGCCGTCCATGACGGCGGCGTCGCGTACCTCGACGGGGAACTGCAGGAACGACTGCCGCAGCAGGAACGTGCCGAAGGCGTGGGCCAGGAACGGCAGGGTCAGCCCGAGGTAGGTGAGCGGTCCCTTGGTCAGGCCCAGGTCGGAGATGAGCAGGTAGTTCGGCAGGATGATCGCTTCCCACGGCACCATGAGGGTCACCATGAACAGCGCGAACATCGCGGTCTTGGCCCACATGCGCAGGAACGCGAACGCGTAGGCGGCGAGGACGCTGGTCAGCAGCTGGCAGATGGTGACGATGCCGGTCTGGATCGCCGAGTTGAGGTATTGGCGGGCCAGCGGGATCGTGTCGAGCGCCGAGGTGAAGTTGCCGAGGTCGATCGCCGTCGGGATGAGCTTGGGCGGGTAGCTGGCCAGGTCGCTGGGGGTCATGATGCCGCCGACGACGGCGTAGTAGAGCGGGAAGACCACCGGCAGGGCGCAGACGCCGAGCACGACGTAGACGACGAGCTTGCTCGTGAAGGATGAGGTGGTGGAAGAGCGGCTCATCGGTAGTGGACTTTCCTTTCCAGCACGCCGAACTGGATGCCCGTGCAGATCAGCACGATGACCAGCAGCACGATCGCGGCGGCACTGGCGGTGCCGAAGTCGGAGGAGCCGTAGCTGAAGGCTTTTTCGTAGATCCAGTAGACGAGCGTGGAGGTGGCGCCGTCGGGGCCACCCTTGGTGAGGATGTGGATCTGGCCGAAGCTCTGCAGCGCGTGGATCGTGGAGATCACGATGAGGAAGAACAGCTGCGGCGACAGCATGGGGATGGTGATGCGGTAGTGCAGCCGCCATCCGGTGGCGCCGTCCAGCCTGGCCGCCTCCACCACCTCGGTGGGGATGGCGCCGACCCCGGCCGACAGGACGAGCACGTTGTAGCCGAGCGTCATCCAGACGGTGGTGATCGAGACGGAGATGAGGGCCAGGTCGGGTTCGGTGAGCCAGCCGATGCGTTCCACGCCGATGTGGCTGAGGATGCCGTTGGCCATGCCGACGGCGGGGTTGTAGATGAGCGCGAAGATCACCGACGCGGTCGCGACCGAGAAGGCGAACGGCAGCGCGAACACCGTGCGGAACATGCGCTGCCCGCTGATGCGCGACTCCAGCAGCAGCACGACGGCGAGGGCGCCGAGGATCGCCGGCACCACCGTGAACAGGACGAACAACGCGGTCGTGCCGATCGCCTTGAAGAAGGCGGGGTCGGAGAACATGGCCGTGAAGTTGTCCAGGCCGACGAACTTGTTGGCCCGGCCGATGATGTCGGTCCCCATGGTGGACAGGTAGAAGGTCCTGCCGAGGGGGTAGAAGACGAAGATCGCGAAGATGAGCAGTGAGGGCGCGAGGTAGAGCAGTGCTAACCGGCGCTCGCCCGTCGGTCCCCGTTGACTGATAGCGCGCGCTTGCATGGTCGTGCGGTCCTGCTTTCGTTCATGGTGTATTCACATTCGTGCTTGCTGGATTCTGCCTATCGCGGTCAGCTTGCGGTAGGCCTGACCAGTGTCTTCACCATGAACGTTCGCGGAATGTTATTCGGCCGACGAGGTGCCGTTCACGGGCGGTGGCCGCTCTGACAGCACGTGTGGCGGGGGTCGCGCCTCACAGGTCCAGCACGACGTCGTGGCGGGGGCGCGAGCAGCAGATGAGCGCCTGGCCGGCGGGCGGCGGCTCCAGGGGGTCGGGGGCGTACTCGACGTCGCCGGACAGCAGCGGCGTGCGGCAGGTGTGGCAAACGCCCGTACGGCAGGACCAGCGCGTGGGCACGTCGCAGGCGTCGGCGAGGTCGAGCAGGGAGCGGTGGCGGGGTGACCAGGCGACCGTCAGGCCGCTGCGGGCGAAGGTGATGAGCGGGCCGGTGCCCGGCTCCCCCGGCGGCTGGTGCGGGGCCACGGCGGGGCGGGCCGTCAGGCCGGGGGTGATGGCGTCGCGGGCGCCGAACAGCTCGGTGCGGATGCGGTCGCCGGGCAGGCCGAGCCTGGTGAGCATGGCGCGCAGGGCGGTCATGAAGGCGGCGGGGCCGCACAGGTAGGCGGTGGCGTCGGCGGGCAGGCCGAGCGGGGCCAGGCTCTCGAGCGTGGGCCTGCCGTGGTGCACCCCGGCGGCGAGACGGCGGGCCGGCCGGCCCGCCGTCTCGCCGCCGGGGGCGTCCCCGCCCGTGACGTCCTCGCCTGTGCCGTGCCCGTCGGGGCCGTCCTGGTGGTCCTGGTGGTCCTCGGTCGTGTAGAAGATGTGCTCGCGGGCGCCCGGCAGGCGGGCGAGCAGGGTGTGGGCCTCGCGGGCGAACAGGTGCTCGGCGCGGCTGCGTGCCACGTGGATCCACCACAGCCGCCGTACGGTGTGCTCGGCGGCCAGGCGGTGCAGCATGGCCATGACGGGGGTGGCGCCGACACCGGCCGAGGCGAGGACGACGGGGCCGGTCGCTGTGCTGGGGTCGCCGGCGAGGACGAAGTCGCCGCGCGGCGCCGCGACCTCCAGCACCGCGCCGGGGCGCAGGTCACGGTGCAGGTAGCGGCTGACCAGGCCGTACTCCTCGCGTTTGACGCTCACCCGGTAGTGGTCCGCGCCGGGCGCGGACGACAGGGAGTAGCTGCGCACCGGCGGCGGGTCGCCGGCGGCGGCGACCCGGAACGTGAGGTACTGCCCGGCCTCGGCGGCGGGCAGCGGGGCGCCGTCGGGCGCCTGCAGATGGATCGACAGCACCGACGGGGCCTCGCGGACGACGGCGGCGACCCGCAGCGGCCGGAACCCCTGCCATGCCTCGGCGCGCGCCGCCTCTCCCTGCGCCAGTTCCTGGAACGACTGCCGCCAGCCGGGGCTGAGCGCGGGGATGGCCAGCGCTCTGCGCAGGTCGCCGGGGTCGCGGCCGGGCAGGTAGAGCAGGGCGTCGATGCCGGCGACGGTGAACGCCTGCGGCCCGGTGCGCGTCTTGACGATGGCGTCGCCCGCCTGTACCTCGCCCTCGGTCAGGACGCGCAGGTAGAAGCCGGGCCGGTGGTGGGCGACGAGCAGGGCGGGCAGTTCGGGCTCGCCGAGCCGCATGCCGACGCGGTAGCAGGTGACGCGGGGCTGAGTGACCTCGAACTCCGCCTCGCCGACGCGGTAGCGGTCGCCGATGCACACCTCGTCGTCGGGCAGCCCGTCGACGGTGAAGTTCTCGCCGAACTGGCCGTAGGTGAAGTCGTCGCGGCCGAAGTGCTCCTGCCAGTGGGCGTAGGACTGGATCTGGTAGACCAGCACCGCCCGCTGCTCGCCGCCGTGCCCTTGCAGATCTCCCTGACCGTCGCCGTCGATGTTGAGCCGCCTGACCATGCGCGGCCCGGCGACGGGGCGCTTCCAGACGCCGGTGTGCACGGTGCGGCCCTGCCAGGACACGTCTTGCGGCATCCCGACGTTCACCGACACAAGAGTGGCTGCCGTCATGTTCCTCACAGCGTGAGTGCCCGTCATCTCCCACCCTAATCAGGCGGTACGGGCGCAGTACGGACAGAGTGCTGCCAGCGGCCCTTCCTACGGTGTGCTCACGCCCCTCGAGGCCGGGATCCGGCTCTCGGGGGACCCCCGCGTGAAAGGAAGACCCCGTTGAGATCCAGAATCATCGCGTCCTTCGTGGCCTTGGCCGCCGCGGCCTCCGTCTTCGTCAACGTGCCCGCGGCCTCCGCCGACGGGCTGAGCAACCCGAGCGGCACGCTCACCGTCGAGTGCGCCGGCGCCAAGGCGTTCCTGCAGGTGGACTGGAAGGCCGGCGACCGGGTGACGATCCGCTGGCGGGTCGACGACACCGGCACGGCCAGTGGCATCTCCCCCGTGCTGCGGATCTCGGCCCACGACTTCGACCACCAGGGGTCGGCGTTCATCTTCCCCGCGGGTGATGCCTACTACATCCACAACGGCGGCAACGGCACCCATGAGGTGGGCCTGAAGTCCAACTGGAACCCCACCGCCATCGGCAACATCAACCACCTGCGGGTGCAGGTCCAGAACGGCACGGCCGCGCAGGGCGTGCACTGCACGCAGGTGCGGGAGATCTGGAACTGGAGCATGATCGGTCACAAGAACGCCATGGGCAAGCGCGGCGTGCCGTACGTGCTGGGGGGCGAGGACACCGCGGCCAAGCCCGGCCTGGACTGCTCGGGCCTGGTCAAGGTCGCCTACGACGCGATCGCCCACTTCCCCGGCTGGCCGGTGCGCCGCGCGGTGGACATGTGGCGGTGGGCCGAGAGCCACCAGACCCCGTCGAAGTTCTACGCCAAGTCGGTCGCCTGGTCGGACCTGAAGGTCGGCGACCTGATCTTCTACAAGACGACCTCGGAGGATGTCGGGCACGTGGCGTTCTGGGAGGGTGACGGCAACGTGCTGGACGCGCTCGAGCCGGGCACCGAGGTCGCCGTGCATCCGGAGGGCGGCCTGCGCAACGTGCGGGTCGCGGCCTTCCGCATCCTGGGCGTGACGACCGTGTCCTAGCCCGTCCTCCTGCGAACGGCTCAGGGCGCCCCCGGCGCTCTGGGCCTTTCGCGTACTTCTGACCTAAGATCGTGCGGTGTCGCACGTCACGGTCACTGGGTGCGGTCACCGGTGACGCAGGAGAGCTTCGGTGACCTGCTGCGCGCCCTGCGCCGCCGCGCCGGGCTGACCCAGCGGCAGCTCGCCGCCCTGGCAGGGGTGAGCGCGGGCGCGATCCGCGACCTCGAGCAGGGCAGGACACGAACCCCCAAACAGGACTCCGTACGGGCCATCGCCGCCGCGCTCACCCTGGACGACGCCGACGCCGCACGGCTGCGCGCCGCCGCGCGCAGCCGGCCCGCCCAGCACGCCGAGGCTCCCGGCGGCGGGCCGTTGCGCATCCGGGTGCTCGGCCCCGTCGAGGTGTGGCACGGCGAGACCCGGGTCCCGCTCGGCTCCGGCCTGCAACGCGCGCTGCTGGCCCGGCTCGCGCTCGGCGCCGGCGCGCCGGCCGGGCAGGACGAGCTCATCGAGCTGCTGTGGCCGGACGGCGCCGCCTCCCGTGCGGTGGGCCTGCTGCACACGCACATCGCCCGCTTACGACGCCTCCTGGAGAAAGCCGCAGGCCCCAGCCCCGGCATGGGCATCGGCGCCGACTCCGAGGCCGGCTCCGGAGCCGTCTCCGGCGAAGGAACCGGCGAAGGAATCGGAGGTGGCTCGGGCAGCGGCTCCGCCGGAGGGACCGGCAGCGGATCTGAGAGCGGCTCTGAGAGCCGGCGCGGGAGCGGGCCCGCAGCAGTCGCCGGCCCGCCAGGGGGTGTGCTGCCCGGCGGGCGTGGCGGCTACCGGCTCGCGGTCACCGCCGACCAGCTCGACCTGCTGCGCTTTCGCGACCTGATCGCGCGGGCGGCCTATGACGGGCCCGAGGAGGCGCTGGCCCGGCTCGGCAAGGCCGTCGCGCTGTGGCGGGGCGAGCTCGACGTGCCGCAGCTCGCCTCCAGCCCGCTGCAGGCCGCGGTGACGGCCGAGTACGCCGCCGCCGTGCGCAGGTTCGCCGCCCTGGCGCGCGACCTCGGCGTACCGGAACGGGCTCTGGAGCCGGTGGGCCGGCTGGCGCGGCGGCACGAGCTCGACGAGCCGCTGCACGCCGAGCTGATCCTCACCCTGGCCGCGAGCGGCAGGCAGGCGCAGGCGCTGGCCGCGTACGAGAGCATCAGGGCCGCGCTGGCCGACCAGCTCGGCATCGACCCCGGCGAGCGGTTGCGCGAGGCCCACCTCGCGGTCCTGCGGCGGCAGGAGCGGCAGGCGGCGGGATGGACGGCGATCCAGCAGGCGCCCGCCCCGCCCCCGGACTTCGTCGGCCGGACGTCCGAACTGGCCGCCATCGAAGCCGCCTTGACCATCCGCCACCAGGAAGCTCAGGACGCGGCCGGCCAGGATGAGGAAACCCCGGAGGAAGCAGGCCGGCGGCAGGAAGCCCCGGATGAGACCGGCGGACGCGGGCAGAGCCTCGACGCGGCAGACCGGCGGCAGGAGACCCCCGACGCGGCCGGCCTACGGGAGGAGGTGGGGGTGCCGCCGAGGATGGTGTTGATCGACGGGATCGCGGGTGTCGGGAAGACGGCGCTCGCGCTGGCCGCCGCTCACCGTCTGCGCGCCCGCTACCCCGACGGCCAGCTGTACGCCGACCTGCGTGGCTCCGACCTGCGTGGCTCCGCGGCGGCGCCGGAGCCGATGCGGGTGCTGGGCCGGTTCCTGCGGGCACTGGGCGTGCCGGGCCGGCGGATCGGGACCGACGAGAGCGAGGCGGCCGCGTTGTTCCGCAGCGAGCTGGCCGACCGGCGGATGCTGGTGCTGCTGGACAACGCGCACGACGCGGGCCAGGTGCTGCCGCTGCTGCCCGGCGCGGGCGGCAGCGACCTGATCGTCACCAGCAGGCGCAGGATGGCGGGCCTGGCCGGGGCGCGTACGGTGCACCTCGAGCCGCTGGACGCGCGGGAGTCGGTCACGCTGATCGCCGCGACGGCGGGAGCGCACCGCGTGCAGGCCGATCCCGGCGCGGCGAGGGCGCTGGCCGAGGCGTGCGCGCACCTGCCGCTGGCCTTGCGCATCGCGGGGGCGCGGCTGGCCACCCGGCAGGCGTGGACCATCGGCGACCTGACCAGGCGGCTGCGTGACGACAACCGCAGGCTCGCCGAGCTGTCCACCGGCGAGTCGAGCGTGCTGGCCGGTTTCCAGCTCGGCTACGCCGATCTGAGCGGGGCGGCCCGGCGGGCGTTCCGGCTGTGCAGCCTGCATCCGGCCGACGACTTCGGGGCGGGCGCGACCGGCGCGCTGCTCGGCCTGCCGGCCGCCGAGGCCGACCGGGTGCTGGAGGAGCTGCTGGAGGCGAACATGCTGCTGCAGTACGCGGCCGACCGTTACCGCTTCCACGACCTGCTCGGCCTGTACGCGCGGCGGCTGCTGGCCGAGGACCCGGAGGGTGAGGCGGCGCGGGCCCGGCTGCACGCCTGGTACATCGACACGGTGACGGCGGCGATGGAGTGGGTCTACCCGCAGCTGGTCAGGCTCGGCACGCACGCCCGCAGGCAGGAGGTGTTCGCCGGTGAGGACGAGGCGCTGGCCTGGCTGGACGGCGAGCTGCCCGCGCTGGTGGCGATCGTGCGGCGGACGGCCGTGTCGGAGGACCCGGCGGCGGCGTGGCGTATCACCGACCAGTTGCGCGGCTATTTCCTGATCCGGCGGCACGTGGAGGGGTGGCTGCCGGCGGCGCAGGCGGGCATGGAGGCGGCGGGGCGGGCCGGTGACGACGCGGCGCGGACCGCGATGCTGATCAGCCGCGGGCAGGCGTTGTGGTCGGCGGGCCGGGACGAGGAGGCGCTGGCGGACTGCCTGGCCGGTGAGCGGCTCGCGGCGGACACCGATCAGCCGAGGGCGGCGGCGTACCTGGCGCATCAGATCGGCTGGCTGCGGCTGGAGCAGGGCAGGCTCGCCGAGGCCGAGACGTGGCTGCGGCGGGCGCTGGCGCGGACGGAGGAAGAGCCGCGCGGGCACGTGCGGGCGGTCGCGCTCAACGGGCTGGGGGTGCTGCGGCTGAGTCAGGGCGAGCTGCGGGAGGCGGCCGGGCTGTTCGGGGCGGCGCTGGCGATCAACGAGGAGACGGGCCGGCTGACGTCGGCGCTGGTGAACCGGGGCAATCTGGCCAGTGCGCTGCGGGGGCTGGGTGCGGAGGAGCGGGCGGCCGGGCTGCTGGGCGAGGTGCTGGCGGCGTACCGGAGGGCGGCGAACCTACGCGGTGAGCTGTCGACGCTGGATGAGCTGAGCCTGCTGCACCTGCAGCGCGGGGACGCCGCGACGGGGCTTGAGGTGGCGCGGCGGGCGTATGACATGGCGATCGCGGTGCGCGACAGGAAGGCGACGGCGCAGACGGCGGCGACGGTGGCGGAGGCGTATCTGGCGCTGGGTGAGGCGGGCACGGCGGCGGCGTGGTTCGAGCGGGGCGTGGAGCTGGCGCGCGGTGGTTATCCGTATGGACAGGCGCGGGCGCTGGCGGGGCTCGCCGCCGCCCGGTTGCGTGCCGGTGACGTGGCGGGGGCGCGGGACGCGGCCGGGCAGGCGGCGGGGACCGCGGCGGCGTGCCGGTTCCGGCTGCTGGAGGGGCGGGCGCGGGCGGTGCTGGCCGAGGCGGGCCCGGATCGGCTGATCACGAACGTGGGTAAGAGAGCATAGCCACAGCAACCATCGAGAAACGGGGACGGCACGTCATGAAGGCCATCATCTACCGCGGGACCGGCGACGCCGGCGTTCTGCAGCTCGTCGAGCGTGACCTGCCCGAGCCCGGCCCTGGCCAGGTGCGGGTGCGCGTCGCCGTGTCGGGGGTGAACCCGACGGACTGGAAGACCCGTTCGGGCGCCACCAACCCGCAGAGCGTGCCCGAGGTCATCCCGCATCTCGACGGGGCGGGCGTGATCGACGCGGTCGGCGACGGGGTCGATCGGGGGCGGGTGGGTGAGCGGGTGTGGCTGTTCATGGCCACGCAGGGCGGCTCCACCGGCACCGCCGCCGAGTACGCGCTCCTTGACGCCGGTCAGGCGGTCGCGCTGCCGGAGAAGGTGGGGTTCGACGTCGGGGCGAGCCTGGGGGTGCCGGCGCTGACCGCGCACCGGGCGCTGACGGTGGCCGAGGACGGGCCGCGGCGGCTCGGGCCCGGCGCGCTGGAGGGCAAGGTGGTGCTGGCCGCGGGCGGGGCGGGCGCGGTCGGGCACGCGGTCATCCAGCTCGCCCGCTGGGCCGGCGCGACGGTGATCACCACGATCTCCGGCCCGGAGAAGGCGCGGCTGGCCGCGGCCGCGGGCGCCCACCACGTCATCAACTATCGCGAGGGGGACCCGGCGGCGCAGGTCCGCGAGCTCGCGCCGGACGGCGTCGACATCATCGCCGAGGTGGCGCTGGGCGCGAACCTCGCCCTGGATCTGGCGGTGCTGCGTACCCGCGGGGTGATCGCGACCTACGCCAACGACGGCGGCAAGCCGGTCTCGCTGGACGTGCGGCAGAACATGACGCTGAACACCCGCTTCCAGTTCCTGGTGCTGTACACGGTCGGCGACGACGCGCTGCGTGCGGGCGCCGAGGACGTCGCGGCCGCCGTCGCCGACGGTGCGCTGCCGGTGGGTGAGGAGCACGGGCTGCCGCTGGTGCGTTTCCCGCTGGAGCGGACCGCCGACGCGCACCGCGCGGTGGAGGGCGGCGCGGTCGGCAAGGTGCTGGTGGACGTCAGCCCGTGATGCGGCGCTCCAGGAGCATGCCGGGCCACTCCCCCACGGTGAACGGGGCGAGGCGGGTGAAGCCGCAGCTTTCGTAGAAGGCGACCAGGCGGCCGTCGTCGCCGGCGTAGCAGTCGACCCGCAGCAGTCCGAGGCCGCGTTCGCGGGCCTGCTCGGCGGCCCAGTCGAGCAGGGCGCGGCCGATGCCGTGGCCGGCGTGGCGGCGGTCGGTGACCAGGGCCTGTACGTACAGCTCGGGCTCGGTCGCGGGGGTGACGTAGGGGTGGGCGGGCCCGATGGAGATGGTGCCGGCGGGCTCGCCGTCGTGCTCGGCGATGTGCATGCCGCCGCCGCGCTGCCAGGAGGCGACCTGCTCGGTGCGGCGCTCGTCGCCGGTGAAGGGGCGGCTGCCCCACTGGCCGGTGCGGCCCTGGGCGGTCAGCCAGGCCACGGCGCTGTCGAACATGGCGAGCGTGACGGGCACGTCGCCGGGCCCGGCGGGACGGACGCGGATCACTTCTTCTTGACCGTCCTCAGGGCGCTGCCCTTCTTCCACTGGGAGAACGGCATCTGCCAGTAGCCCCAGCCGTTGTTCCACTCCAGCTCGCGGTTGGTGCCGGTGATCTCCACGACGTCGCCGCGCTGCATGTGGTCGTAGAACCACTTGGCCTGGTCGGGGCGGGCATTGATGCAGCCGTGGCTGACGTTGGTGCGGCCCTGGGCCCAGACGTTGTCCTTGGCGTGGACGTACTCGCCGGAGTTGGAGATCCGCACCGCGTGGTTGATCATCACGTCGTAGTACTCGGGGTCGTCCTTCTCGCGGCCGGGCGAGATCATGCGGACGGGGTTCCCGCGTTCCATGGTCAGGTGCACGCCCGAGGTGGTGGTGTATTCGCGGGTGTTGCCCTTGCCTGCGCTGATGCGCATGGTCTGGACCCGCTTGCCGTCCTTGTAGACGTACATCATGTGCTTGGCGACGTCGACCTTGCTGATCTGCTTGGCGCCGATCTTGAGGTTCGCGGTGTAGTCCTTGACGCCGTAGAGGTCCTTGCCGCCCTTGATGCCGTCGATGTTGGCGTTGAAGGTGACCTTCTGGTGGGCGGGCCAGTATTTCGCGGTGCGGTAGATGACGACCTTGTCGTTGATCCACCGCCAGGCGCCCTGGACGGGCTTTTCCGCCTCGACCTCAAGGGCGCGCTCGATGGTGGCCTTGTTGGTGACGGGCTGGTTGAACGTCACGATGATGGGGGCGCCGACGCCGAGCGTCTCGCCCTTGGCGTTGGGGGTGACGTCGGCGACCTGGAGCGCCCGCTCGGGCTTGGCGGTGGTGAAGGTGCTGGTCGCGGTGGTGGCGCCGGCGGTGGCCGAGACGTTGTAGCGGGTGGACGGCTTCAGCGGCGTCTTGGAGATCCAGCGGGTCTTGTCGGCGTTGAACTTACCGGTGACCTGCTCGCCGTCGGCCTCGACCGTGACGTTCTCCAGCGCGCCGCCCGCGGCGGAGACGACGACCTTCTTGTCCGGGTGGACCTTGCTGGTGCCCTCGGCGGGCTTGATCGCGACCGTGGGCGCCTGCGGGGTGGCGATGATGGTGGCGTCGGGCGCGTCGGGCGGAGGGCTCGCGGGACCGCCTGAGCAGGACGCCGTCAGGGCAGCCGCTGCCAGCAGCGCGAATGCGGTGGCGGGTCTCCTCGGGCCGGTCTGCGCGTTCAAGTTCTTCCTCTCGCCAACGGCGCCGCAAAGGGCACTTCAAAAACCTTAATGCTCCTGCCTGTAAGACGCCGAATCGTTTGGGAGAGTTCGATCACATTTCAATTACTTGTGCGGGCCAGGCGGTGGGTCAGGCCGGTGTGGCGGCGTCCGGCACCCTTGGTGCGTACGGCCTGGGCCAGCGCCCGGCGCGAGCCGACGATGACGACGAGCTTCTTGGCGCGGGTGATCGCGGTGTAGAGGAGGTTGCGCTGCAGCATCATCCAGGCGCTGGTGGCCAGCGGGACCACCACGGCCGGGTATTCGCTGCCCTGGGAGCGGTGGATGGACACCGCGTAGGCGTGGGCCAGCTCGTCGAGCTCGTCGAAGGCGTAGTCGACCGGCTCGTCCTCGTCGGTCAGGACGGTGAGCTTGTGCTCGTCGGGGCGGATGTCGGTGACGATGCCGACCGTGCCGTTGAACACCCCTGCCGCGCCCTTGTCGTAGTTGTTGCGCAGCTGGGTGACCTTGTCGCCGACGCGGAAGACGCGCCCGCCGTAGCGGCGCTCGGGCATGCCGTCGCGGGCGGGGGTAAGGGCCTCCTGCAGGGCGGTGTTGAGCGCGCCGGCGCCGGCGGCGCCGCGGTGCATGGGGGCCAGGACCTGTACGTCGCGGCGGGGGTCGAGGCGGAAGCGGCGCGGGATGCGGCGGGCGACGACGTCGACGGTGAGCGCGGCGATCTCCTCCGGCTCCTCGCAGGGGAACAGGAAGAAGTCCTTCATGCCCTCCAGGACGGGGTGGCGGCCGGTGTTGACGCGGTGGGCGTTGACGACGACGCCGGACTCCTGGGCCTGGCGGAAGATCTGCGTCAGTCGTACCCGGGGGATGTCGGGGGCGGCCAGCAGGTCTTTGAGCACCTCGCCCGCGCCGACCGAGGGGAGCTGGTCGACGTCGCCGACGAACAGCAGGTGCGCGCCGGGCGCGACGGCCTTGACGAGCTTGTTGGCCAGCAGCAGGTCCAGCATGGACGCCTCGTCCACGACGATCAGGTCCGAGTCGAGCGGGTTGTCGCGGTCGAAGGTGGCGTCGCCGCCGGGGCGCAGCTGCAGCAGGCGGTGCACGGTGGTGGCCTCGTGGCCGGTCAGCTCGGCCAGGCGTTTGGCGGCGCGCCCGGTGGGGGCGGCCAGGATGACCTTGGCGCGGCGGGCGCGGGCCAGCAGCACGATCGAGCGTACGGTGAAGCTCTTGCCGCAGCCGGGGCCGCCGGTCAGGACGGAGACCTTGTGGGTGAGCGCCAGGCGGACGGCCTGGCGCTGCTCGGCGGCCAGGTCGGCGCCGGTCTGGCCGTGCAGCCAGCGCTCGGCGCGCTCCCAGTCGACGTCGGCGAAGCTCTTGAGCCGGTCGTGGCTGTTGTGCAGCAGGCTGAGCAGGCCGCCGGCCAGGGAGGTCTCGGCGCGGTGGAAGGGCGGCAGGTAGACGGCCGGTACGTGGTTGTCGCCGGCCGGCACCTCCTCCCGGACGACGCCCTCCTCGGCGACCAGCGTCTCCAGGCAGGTGGTGACGGGGTCGGGCGGCACGTCGAGGATCTTGACGGCGTCGGCGACGAGGTTGGGGGCGGGCAGGTAGCAGTGGCCGTCGTCGGCGGCCTGCGACAGGGTGTAGCGCAGCCCGGCCTTGACGCGTTCTGGGCTGTCGTGGGGGATGCCGACGGCCTGGGCGATGGTGTCGGCGGTCTTGAAGCCGATGCCCCACACGTCGTCGGCCAGCTTGTACGGCTGGGTGCGCACGATGTCGATGGAGCCTTCGCCGTACTGTTTGAAGATGCGCACCGCGATGGAGGTGGACACGCCGACGCCCTGCAGGAAGATCATCACCTCTTTGATGATCTTCTGTTCCTCCCAGGCGGCGGCGATCATCTTGGTGCGCTTGGGGCCGAGCCCCGGCACCTCGACCAGGCGTTCGGGCTGCTGCTCGATGACCTCGAGCGTGTCGGTGCCGAAGTGGTCGACGATGCGCTCGGCCATCTTGGGCCCGATGCCCTTGATCAGCCCGGAGCCGAGGTAGCGGCGGATGCCCTGCACGGTGGCCGGCAGCACGGTGGTGTAGGACCACACCTCGAACTGGCGGCCGTAACGGGGATGCGACGTCCAGCGGCCGTGCAGCCGCAGCGACTCCCCCACCTGCGCGCCGAGCAGCGGCCCGACCACGGTGAGCAGGTCGGCCCCGGTGCGGTCGGTGGCGACGCGCGCGATCGTGTAGCCGGTCTCCTCGTTGGCGTAGGTGATGCGCTCAAGGACGGCGCTCAACTGAGTGCCGGCTTCTCTGGGACCCGCGTCCGGGCCCGCCTCGCGCTCCACCACACCGACGAGATTAGGGGAGATCCTCACCGCCGCGACACCCGGCCCGGCGGGTGGTCCGCGCCGCGTTCACTCCCACGTCCAGAGCGGCACCTCACGCAGCGGGTGGAGCTGATCGTCGGTCTCGGCGTGGGAGTTCTGCTTGGCCACCTCCGTGCCGAACTCCACGTGCGAGCGCAGGGCGGCCCGGAACGGCTCGTCGTCGGGCAGCCCCGCGTGGTCGGCGGCCTGCATGTACAGCTCGACGAAGCGCGAGCGCTGCTCCTCGGTGATCCGCAGTCCCCGGTGGGCGCGGATGAGCAGCGGGAACCCGCCCATGTCGGTGGAGAAGGTGTCGGGGCCGCCGAAGGTCTCCGCCGTGAAGGCGGTCAGATGGTCGACGTGGGTGGCCCTGCCCGTGCCGAAGAGCGGCTGGAGCAGCGGGTCGGCCAGCAGGCTGCGATAGAAGATCTCGATGAACTCGTGCAGTTTGTCGTGGCCGCCGGCGTGCTCGAATAAGGTCTCCATGGCTCCAGGGTCACACGCACGCCGGGTGGCGGGCCAGGGAGCTTCGGGTGCGCGGTCTTTCCGCCTCCGCCGGGCGGGAGCGCCACGCACGTAACGGGGGACTCGATCCGATGAGCCGGGCCGGCGGTCAGGTTATGCGGGCAGAAGCGTTGCGGAAATGCCGGCGTTTCGTGGAAGCGCGCGCCATCAGCTCATCTCGTTGCTTCCCGAGATTCCGTCTCTGCAGATCTGGGACTGCTTCCCGGACAGGTCCTACGTGCTTTGGCGGATCAACCAGTCGTGGGAGCTCAGGTTCTGACCGCGGGCAGCAGGCCGGTGACGAGGGCGCGGACGCCCTTGGCGTAGGTGTCGCGGGCCGTCAGCTCCTCCCACCGGCCGGCGATCTCGCTGAGGCGGGGGAACTGCGCCGCGTCCAGGCCGGTGAAGACCTTCTCGCGGTAGGTGGGGCCGCCCTGCTCGCGGCGCCGGTGGGCGGCCGCGCGGCCGCCGATCTCGCCGGCCGTGTAGTGCCAGATGATCCGGTACGCGTCCACCGCCTCCTCCATCGGCAGTCCCGCCCGCAGGCCGGCGTCGACGATCCGGTCGGGGTACCACAGCGCGCCCACCGCCAGCAGGTCGTCGGCGCGCAGCACGTCGACCGCCCACGGACAGCCTGAGACGGCCTCGTGCATGGCCAGCGCGGCGGTGATCGCGCCTTCGCGGGGGTCGTCGGGCAGGTCGGGGCGGGGGATGCCGGCGGCGTAGTCGTCGAGCAGCAGCACCAGCAGTTCGTCCTTGTCGCGCACGTGCCGGTAGAGCGCCATCGGCGTGCTGCCGACCTCTCTGGCCAGCCTGCGCATGGTCAGCTCGCCCACTCCGTCCTGCTCGATGACCCGCCAGGCGGCGGTGACGATCTCCGCCCGGGAGATGCGGGGCGGTCTTCCTGTACGCGTCGGCATGACCGCCATGCTACTTTGTGTACGTGTATACAAAGTCGTTGGCCATCCCCGCCCTCGCCTTCGCCGTCGCCGTGGGCTCCCTGCAGATGACCGTCGTCGTCCCCCTGCTGCCCGGCCTCGAACGCCTGCTGCACGCCCCGCCCACCACCGTCTCCTGGGCGCTCACCGCCGGCATGCTGTCCGGGGCCGTGTCGATCCCGCTGCTGGCCCGCCTCGGCGACATGTACGGCCGCCGCACCATGGCCCTGCTCACCCTCGCCCTCCTGGCCGCCGGATCCGTGCTCAGCGCCATCGCCGACCAACTGCCCCTGCTGCTGGCCGGCCGCGTCCTGCAGGGCGCCGCCGCGCCGCTGCTCCCCCTGTCCATGGGCCTGGTCAGGCAGCTCGTCCCCCCCGACCGGCTGCCCGCCGCGATCGGCGTGCTCAGCGCCACCCTCGGCGTCGGCTGCGGCGGCGGCCTCATCATGGCCGGGCTGCTGGAGGGCGACCACCGGGCGGTCTTCTGGACCCAGGCCGCGCTCGCCGCCCTCAGCCTGCTGCTGGTGGCCGCCGTGGTGCGCGAGCGCCACGCCCGCGCACCCGGACGTCCCGACCTGGCCGGCGCGGCGCTCGTCGCCCTGTGGCTCGGCTGCCTGCTGCTGGCCGTCAGCAAGGGCGCCGCGTGGGGCTGGACCTCACCGGCCACCCTCGGCCTGTTCGCCGCCGCCGCCGCCGTCGCCGGGGCCGCGGTCTGGGCCGTGACCGCCCGCCGCACCCCGCACCCGCTCATCGAGATCCCCATGCTGCTGCACCGCGCCACCGTCGGGGCCACCGTGGCGTCGTTCCTCATGGGGCTCGCCCTGTTCACCGCCATCACCACCGTCTCGGCCGTCGCGCAGGGCCGCCTCGGCGCCTCGGTGCTGCAGGTCGGCCTCTACCTGCTGCCCACGACCCTGCTCATGCTCGTGACGTCCGTGCTCGCCGGGCCGCTCATGCGCCGCTACACCGCCTCGGCCCTCGTGGCGGCCGGCTCCGCGCTGGTGAGCGCCTCCGCCCTGTGGCTGGCCCTGTCCGATTCCTCCCCCATGGACCTGTACGGCGCCGCGACCGTGCTCGGCCTGGGCACCGGTCTCGGCTACGCCGCCCTCGGCACCATGGCCGTCGAACACGTCGAACCCGCCAAGACCGCGGCCGCCGGCGGCATCAACGCCCTGGTCAGGATCGCCGGCAGCAGCGTCGCGGGAGCCGTCGGCGCCGCCGTGCTCGACGCCGGCGGCCCGGCATGGACGTTCGGCGTCGCCGCCGCGGCCGGGCTGCTCGCCGCCCTCTTCGCCACCGCCCACACCCGCCTCACCCACACACCGACCCGAGAGATGGAACCGGCATGAACGACCGCATCGCCGCCTGGGGTGACGAACTGATCAAACTGCACGACGGCTTCCGCCGGGACCTCGCCGCGCTGCGCGAGTCCAGGATGGACGCGGCCGACCTGCGTACGCACTGCCTGACCTTCTGCGACGCCCTGCACGCCCACCACGAAGGCGAGGACGGCGCCCTGTTCCCCCACCTCGCCACCGAGCACCCCGAGCTGGCCGGCGTCCTCGCCCGGCTCCGCCAGGAGCACCAGGTGGTCGCCGCCCTCATGAACGAGATCAGGCGCCTGCTCGACCACGACCGGAGCCGGATCCAGGCCGAACTCGACCGGCTCACCGCGAAGCTGGAGGCCCACCTCGACCACGAGGAACAGCAGCTCGTCCCGGTGCTCAACACA
The DNA here is from genome assembly GCF_042428605.1 of Nonomuraea salmonea. Taxonomy (NCBI): domain Bacteria; kingdom Bacillati; phylum Actinomycetota; class Actinomycetes; order Streptosporangiales; family Streptosporangiaceae; genus Nonomuraea; species Nonomuraea salmonea. The sequence continues at coordinate 96,219 of NZ_JBHMCF010000008.1, read as the reverse complement.
ATGCTCACCCTCCCCGGCGACGTCTGACCGCCAAGGGGGGAAGGGACCGCCGAAGAGGGGCCTCGCAGGGGCTGCCGCTGTAGCGTTGAGGGCGGGACGGAAGGAGGCGCCCATGCTCGCCCGCCTCGCCCTGACGGCGGCACTCGCCCTGCTGGCCGTCCGCTGCGACGGAGCGCCACCCGCGCCCGTCCCGCCCTCCCCCGCCGCCCAGCCCGCCATCACCAGCGGCTGCCAGTCCGCCGACCGGCTGGAACCCGGCACCCACCGCCTCGCCCACGACGGGCTCAGCCGCCGCTTCCTGCTCGCCCTGCCCGACGGCGACGGCCCCCACCCCCTCATCCTCGACCTGCACGGGCTCAACTCCACCGCCGCCCGCCAGAACGCCTACAGCCGCCTGGCCGAGCACGGCACAAGCCGCGGCTACATCGTCGCCACCCCCCAGGCCGCCGACGGCCACATGGGCTGGACCCTGCCCCGCACCGCCGGCCCCGACGACACCGGCTTCCTCACCGCGCTGCTCGCCCACCTCGAACGCCGCCTGTGCGTCCGCGCCGACCGCCGGTTCGCCGCCGGCATGTCCTACGGCGCCGCCATGGCCACCGGCCTCATCTGCGCCCTCGACGGCAAGCTGTCGGCCGTGGCCGCCGTCGCCGGCATCAACATCGCCCGCCCCTGCCGGCCGCCCGCCCCCACCACGATCATCGCCTTCCACGGCACCGACGACCGCATCGTCCCCTACGACGGCGGCCACCCCTTCCGCGACGCCACCGGCGACCTGCGCGAACTCGCCGACCTCATCGTCCTGGACCCCGTCGAGCGCGCCACCGCCGGCTGGGCGGACCTGCTCGGCTGCGCCGGCCCCGGCACCACCACCCCCGCCCCCCGCGTACGCCTGCACGACTGGACCTGCCCCGGCGCCACCGTGCGCCTCTACACCGTCACCGGCGGCGGCCACACCTGGCCCGGCGCCATGCCCGTCCCCCGCCTCGGCCACACCACCTCAGAGCTCGACGCCACCCGCCTCATCCTCGATGCCTTCGACCGCGCACCCTCCCGCTGAGCAGCCGCTACTCTTGTCGCTCATGAGTCAGGTGGGACAGGCGACGGCGCGCGCCCTGCTGCGCAGGCTGGCCGTCGAACAGGCCGAGTGCAGGGTGCCGTCGCTGACGGCGGCGATCGTCCGCGACGGGCGGACCGCATGGTTCGGCGGCAGAGGCCGCGTCGGCGACCAGCAGCCGACGCCCGCCACCCAATACCGCATCGGATCCATCACCAAGAGCATGGTCGCCGTCGTCGTCATGCGGCTGCGCGACGAAGGCGTCCTCGACCTCAACGACCCCCTCGAGCGGCACCTGCCCGGCACCCAGGTCGGCCACCTGACCATCGGCCAGCTGATGTCCCACACCGCCGGCCTGACCGCCGAGCCGCCCACCGACTGGTGGGAGCGCACCCCCGGCATCCCCGCCCACGACCTGCTCGACCGCCTCGGCGGGCCAGAGCTCAAGCACCGTCCCGGCCGCCGCTTCCACTACTCCAACGTCGGGTTCGCGCTGCTCGGCGAGCTGGTGGGCCGGCTGCGCGGCACCACCTGGCTCAAGGCCCTGCGCGCCGAGGTGCTCGACCCGCTCGGCATGCACGACACCACCCCGCGCCCCCGCCCGCCCCACGCCACCGGCTACGCCGTCCACCCCTACGCCGACGTCGTGCTCGCCGAGCCCGAACACGACGCCGACGCCATGGGCCCGGCGGGCCAGCTGTGGTCCACCCCGCACGACCTGGCCCGCTGGGCCGCGTTCCTGTCCGGCCACACCAGCGGCGTGCTGCCCGCCGCCACCCTCGCCGAGATGCGCGAACCCATCGGCGTCGACGACGGCCACACCTGGACCGGCGGGTTCGGGCTCGGCCTGCAGCTCTCCCGCGCCCGCGGCCGCCGCCTGGCCGGCCACACCGGCTCCATGCCCGGTTTCCTGGCCACCGTGTGGGCCGACCCCGACGAGGACACCGGCGTGCTGTTCATGGCCAACACCACCTCCGGCCTCACCGGCGCCCTCACCGACGACCTGCTCGACATCCTGCACGAGTACGAGCCGCGCCTGCCCGACGAATGGCAGCCCGCCCCCGCCGACCCCGGCCTGCTCGCCCTGACCGGCCTGTGGCACTGGGGCCCCAAGCCGTACGTGCTGAGCCTGCTGCCCGACCGCGGCCTGGCGCTGGAGCCGGTCGGCGGCCGCGGCCGCGCCTCCCGCTTCGTCGCCCAGGACGACGGCACCTGGCTCGGCCTCGACGGCTACTACGCCGGCGAGACGCTCAAGGTCGCCCCCGACCACCTCGACCTCAACACCTTCATCTTCACCCGCGACCCCTACGACCCCGCCGCCCCGCTGCCGGGCGGCCCCGGCGACTGGCTCGCCTGAGGAGGCGCAGGCGGTGAACGCCGGCGTCGCCGGGCAGGCGGCGGCCCTGTTCGCCGTCACCAACATCGACGACATCCTGATCCTGGCGCTGTTCTTCGCCCAGGCCGCCGGCCGGCCGGGCGCGGCGGCGCGGATCGTGGCCGGCCAGTATCTCGGCTTCGCCGCGATCCTGGCCGTGGCCGTCGCCGCCGGGTTCGGGGCGAGCTTCCTGCCCGGCCCCGTCATCCCGTACCTGGGGCTGCTCCCGCTCGCCATCGGCCTCAAGGCCGGCTGGCAGGCGTGGAAGAACCGCTCCGAGGGGCAGGAGCAGGAGCCGCCCGGCGGGCCGGGCGCGCTGGCCGTCGCCGCCGTCACCTTCGCCAACGGCGGCGACAACATCGGCGTGTACGTCCCGGTCTTCGCCACCTCCGGCCCCGGCGGCATGACCGTCTACGTCACGGTCTTCCTGCTGCTGGTGGCCGTGTGGTGCGCGGCCGGCCGGTTCTTCGCCACCCGCCCCGTCATCGCCGGAGCGCTGACCCGCTGGGGCCACATCCTGCTGCCCGCGGTGCTGATCGCCATCGGCGCGTTCATCCTCATCGACGGCGGCGCCTTCGGCCTGTGACGGTCGCCCAGCCCACCGGCCCCTGCGCGGCGAGCGTCAGGCGGTCCCTGTACGTGACGTGTGAGCCGCTGAGACCGGGTCAGCCGCCGGTCAGGATGGCGGCGACGTCGGAGCCGGGGCCGTCCGGGAGGGTGGCGTGGAGCAGTTCCACGCGGTGCACCAGGCGGGGTTCGGCCAGGCGCACTCCGGCGCAGGGGCCGGGGCCGGCCGAGGCGGGCAGCAGGGTCAGGCCGTGGCCGGCGGCCACCAGGTTCAGCACCGTGTGCACGTCCTCGCCGTCGTAGCCGACCGCCGCGGGGAAACCGTCGCCTGCCAGCTCGCGCAGGCGCGGCAGCGGGCACAGCGGCGTGCGCAGCCAGCGCGCGTCGGCCAGGTCGCCCAGGCGCAGCGCCGTACGGCCGGACAGGGGGTGGCCGTGCGGGAGCATGACGTGCAGGTCCTCCTCGGCGACGCCGGTGGCCGTCATCGGGCCGGTCTCCGGCAGGCGCAGCGGGTCGCTGGGGGCCACGATGCCGTCGGCCAGCCCCAGGTCCGCCTCGCCCCTGGCCACGGTGACCGCCACGTCGTCGCGGCCGCAGGTGTGCACGTCCACGTCCAGGCGGGGCCGGCGGGCGCAGGCCGTGGCCAGGCGGCCGGCCAGCACCGGGTTGAGCGCGAGCGGAGTGGCGGCCAGGCGCAGCAGGTGGCCGGGCGGTGCGGCGGCGCGCAGCACGTCGGCGCGGGCCGCGCGCAGGCGCAGCAGCAGCGGATCGGCGTGTTCCAGCAGGCGGCGGCCCGCCGGGGTGGGCGCGACGGGGCGGCGGGTCAGCAGCGCCAGCCCCAGGTCGCTCTCCAGCGCGGCGACCTGCTGGGAGACGGCCGACTGGGTGTAGCCGAGCTCGGCGGCGGCGGCCGAGAACGAGCCGTGGCGGGCGACGGCGACGAACGTGGCCAGCAGATGAGGGTCCATTAGAAGTGCTTATAGCACGGCAAGAAATGATCGTTGGCGCTTAAGCCGGGCGGGCGGCCACGATGGGGGACATGAGAATCGCCCTTGTGGGGGAACGCTCCCCCTCCGTCCGTTCCCACGCCAGGATCCCGCTGCTGGTGCGGGCGTTGCGGGAGCGCGACGGCATCGCGGTGGACGCGTACTGGATCTCCACCGCCGACGTGAGCGGAGTGGACGGGTTCGACGGGATCTGGCTCGTGCCCGGCAGCCCCTACCGCGACGAGGCGGGCGCGCTGGAGGCGGTACGGGTGGCGCGCGAGCGCGGCATCCCGTTCCTCGGCACCTGCGGCGGCTTCCAGCACCTGCTGCTGGAGTACGCGAGGAACGTGTGCGGGCTGGACGTCGCACACGCCGAGAACACCCCCGGCGCCCGAGACTTCCTGCTCACCCCGCTGGCCTGCACGCTGGCCGGGCACGAGAGCCGCGTACGGCCGGAGTCCGGCACCATGATGGAGCGGATCGTCGGAGCGTCCTCCACGGTCGAGGTCTACAACTGCTCCTACGGACTCAACGAGGACTACAAGCAGACCCTGGCCGGGCACGGGCTGGTGTTCTCCGGTCACGCCGACGACGGCACGGCCCGCGCGGTCGAGCTGCCCGGGCACCCGTTCTTCCTGGCCGTGATGTTCCAGCCCGAGCTGGCCGGCGACGGGCGGCGCCCCCACCCGGTGATCTCCGCCTTCGCCGCCGCGGCCGCCCGCCACGGCCTCATCGGAAGAACCGCGTGACCGTCTCTCCACGCCATCCGGCGCGCCGGTCGGCTATGAGGCGGGCAGCAGGGCCGCGAGTTTACGCAGCGAGCGGCGGGCCACGGCGTTCACCAGCGGCCGGATGAACGGCCAGGCCGCCACGCCGAGCGCCCCGAACGGCACCAGCAGCTCCTCCGCCCACACCACCCGGCTGCCATCACCGTCAGGCCGCACCCGGATGGCGCCGCGCCCGCGCACCACCCGCCCGGTGTGATCGACCCGCATCAGGAACGGCGGCTCCCAGTGCGTGATCGTCATCGTGTCGAGGAACCCCAACGGCCGCAGGCCGGTGTACGCCTCCAGCCCGTCCTCGCCCACCCGCCGCGCGGTCGTCATGAACATCCACTCCGGATGCCGCGGCCAGTCCGTGATCAGCGCGAACACCTGCTCAGGAGGCGCCGGCACATGGGCGGCGGCGGCGGCGTAGACGGCTCTCACCCCGCAGCTCCTACCCGCTGATGGCCGGCTGAGCCGCGACCCGCGCACGGCTGTGGCGGACGAACGCCCGCACCGCCGGCGGCCGGGCGTGCTCACGCAGCCAGGCCAGCCGCAACGGCACCGGCTCCTTGTCGGCCAGCGGCAGGGTGACGGTGCCGGGCTGCTCGTCGAAGCCCTGCGCAGGGGGCGGGCACAGCACGACGGCCTGCCCCAGCCTGACCACCGCGAACAGCTGCATCCCGTCGCTCACGACGGGCCCGGGACGCCCGGGGAAGCCTTCGGGCCACAGCTCCGGCGTCATCATCTGCAGGTTGCCGCCCTGCCAGCGCAGCACCGGCTCGTCGGCCAGGTCGGCCGTGGTGAGCGAAGAACGGCCGGCCAGCCGGTGGCTCGCCGACAGCATGACGTGCACCTGGTCGAGCAGCAGCACGCAGTCCATGGCGGCGGGGTCGGGCGCGGCGCGCAGCAGCGCCAGGTCGGCCGCGCCGGAGCGCAGCCGGTCGAGCTGGTCGGCGGCGTTGCCCACGACCGCCTCCGCCGGCACCGCGGGATCGCCGTCGTTGAAGGAGCGCACCAGGTCGTCCAGCAGCGGAGCGCTGCAGCCGGAGGCCGTCACCGTCAGCGCGGACGGCCCGCCGCCGGTGCGCCGGACGCGGGCGAGCGCGTTGCCCGCCTGGGCGACCAGCGTGCGGGCCTCGGCCAGCAGCACCCGCCCGGCCGGCGTGAGCCCGACGTCGCCCGGTGAGCGCACCAGCAGCTCGGCGCCGACCTCGCGCTCCAGCGCCCTGATCGCGCGCGACAGCGCGGGCTGCGTCATCAGCAGCCGCTCGGCGGCCCTGGTGAAGTTGCGTTCCTCGGCCACCGCGATGAAGTAGCGCAACTGCCGGATCTCCACATCGCTCACCCGCGCAGTCTTCCACGTGCGGCTATGCCGCCGCGGCATCGCGGCCTGCCCGACAGGAACTTCCGTCGCCGCACGCGGCCGGTGTTGTCTGGTCAGGGCGCGGGCCGGGCCCGCCGCTCCTCCTGATCCCTTTCCTGAATGGATGACGCATGTCTACATATGTCCGCAAGGCGGTCGTGACCGCGGCGACCGGCGGCATCGGCCTGGAGACGGCCACGGCGCTGGCCGCGTCCGGCTTCGCCGTCACGGTCGTCGGCCGCGACGCCGGGCGCGGCGCCGCCGCGGTGGCCCGCCTGGACGAGGCGGCGGGGCGTGCGGCGGGCCGGTTCCTGGCCGCCGACCTGTCCTCGCTGGAGGCCGCGCGCGCCCTTGCCGTCCAGCTCGCCGACGAGGGGCCGCTGCAGCTGCTGGTCAACAACGTGGGCGGCATGTGGAGCAGGCGCCGCGACACCGCCGACGGCATCGAGGCCAGCGTCGCGGTCAACCACCTGTCGCCGTACGTGCTGACCGAGGCGCTGCTGGACGCCCTCAAGGCGGGCGCGCCGAGCAGGATCGTGAACGTGACGTCCTCGGCCATCATGGCGGCCGACCCCACGTACGAGGAGACCGAGCCGCCCAGCCCCTACTACGGGATGGCCGCCACCGGGCGGGCCAAGCTGGCCCATCTCGTGCACACCATGGATCTGGCCGCGCGGCTGGACGGCCAGGGCGTGGACGTCGTGGCCGTCGACCCGGGCCCCGCCGCCACGCCCAACGCCGCCGAGATGACGATCGACCTGCTGCCGCCGCCGATGCGGCCGCTGTGGGAGCAGGTCCAGCAGGGCGTCAAGCGCCCGGCCTCGGAGGCGGCCGCCGCCGTCGTGGCCGCCGCCACGGCCGCCCTGCCCACCGGCACGCTCATCGGACCGGCCGGCGTGCCGGACGACACCCTGCGGCAGTACCTCACCGCGGAGGTGACGGCCGCCGTACGCCGCTGGACGCCCCGCCTGCTCGGCGCCTGACCCCCGTCAGGAGAGGCTGCGGGCGTAGGCGGAGGTGAGCAGGCGGGCGGTGTCGATGACGTGCCGGCGGCGGCGGGCGTAGGCGGCGCACTCGTCGTCCTCGTCCAGGACCGCCCGGCACATCCCGGGCACCGCGAAGTTCCAGGCGATGAGCCCCATGAGGGTGAACAGCAGGTCCTGGCCCGCGCGTACGCACTCGGCCTGCTCCCGCTCGGGCACCACGCCGCTGTCGGCGAGGAAGCGCACCTTGCCGCGGAAGGCCTCCCGCCGCTCGGCGTCGCCCGCGCCGGCGCCGCCCGCCTCCAGCGCCTCCCACAGCAGCAGCCTGATCAGCTCGGGATGCTCCTGGTACCAGTCGAACATCTGGCCGATCGACTCGGCCACCGCGTCGGGGTCGATCGACACCGAGCGGCTGACCTCTTCCAGCTTGGCCCGCACCACGGCGGCGAACAGCTTCTCCTTGCTGCCGTAGTAGAGGTAGATGGCCTGCTTGTTGGCCCTGGCCTCCTCGGCGATGCGGCCGACGCGCGCCCCGGCCAGGCCGTAGCGGGCGAACTCGGCCGTGGCGGCCTCGAAGATGCGCCGTCTGGTGTCCTCCGCGTCGTAGGCCATGCGAGGAATTAAACCACCCGGTTGACTCTTGTGCCTCCTGGGAGCAGTATCGACCCCAGAACAAAAACATCCAGTTGGTTTATTTCGCTCGGAAGGGCATCCCCATGACCTCACCCGTTCCCGTCCGCACGCCGCTGCCCGCCTCGCTGGCCGGCGCCACCGCGCTGCTCATCGGCGGCAGCTCCGGCATCGGCCTCGCCGCCGGCGCCCTGCTGCGCTCGGTCGGCGCCCGCGTCGTGCTGGTCGGCCGCGACGCCGAGAAGCTCAAGGCCGCCGCGGAGCACGTACGGGCCGCCGCACCTGGTGGCGAGGACGACGTGCTCACCGTGGCCGGCGACGCCGGCGACGAGCGCACGCTGGACGAGGCGTTCGAGCGGGCGGGCCAGGTGCAGCACGTCTACCTCACCGCGGGCGGCATCAGCGGCGCGGGCCCGCTGGCCGACCTGCCGCCCGACGGCATCCGCGCCACCCTCGCCGACAGCCTGTGGCGGCCTTTCGCCGCCGCCCGAGCCGCGGCCACCCGCCTGCCCGCCGGCGGTTCGCTCACCTTCAGCTCCGGCATCCTCGTCACCCGGCCCATGCCCGCCATGACCGTCCCGCTCGCCGTCGCCGGCGGTGTGGAGATCCTCACCAGGGCTCTGGCCGTCGAGCTGGCCGCCGCCCGCGTACGCGTCAACGCCATCCGCTACGGCCGCATCGACACCCCGCTGCTGCGCTCGCTGCCCGGCCTGGACTCCGACGAGGGCGTGGCCGCCGCCGGGCAGAGCGCCCCGCTCGGCCGCGTCGGCACCGCCCAGGAGGCCGCCGCCGCGGCGTTGTTCTGCATGGCCAACGGCTACGTCACCGGCCAGGTCATCACCGTCGACGGCGGTGAGAGCCTGGCCTGAGCACCGCTCAGGTGTGCAGGGCGGGGCGGTAGACGAGCTCCTGGATGCGGCTGTCGAGCGTACGCGACTCCAGCAGCTCCAGATCGAAGTCCGCCGCACCCTTGAAGATCGGGGACGCCCCCGTCCGCCCCGTGATGACCGGGAAGATCGTCACCTGCACCCGGTCGACCAGGCCCGCCGCCATCAGCGCGCGGTTCATCGCCAGGCTGCCGTGCGAGCGCAGCGGCACCTTCGACTCCTCCTTCAGCCGCCGTACGACCTCGACGGCGTCGCCGCGCTCCACGGTCGCGTCCCGCCAGTCGAGGGGCTCGGCGAGGGTGCTGGAGACCACGGTCGCGGGCAGGTCGCACATCCGCCGCACCCACGGGTCGCGTACGTCCGCGTCGTCGGCGGCGCCGGCGAGCATGTCCACGAAGCTGCGGAAGGTGGTGGCGCCGAACACCATCCGCTGCTCCTCGCTGTAGCAGGCCAGGCGGTGCTCCAGCAGTTCGGGGCCCTGCTTGCCCCAGTAGCCGCTCCAGTCGGCCGTCGCCGAGCCGAAGCCGTCGAGACTGCTGAAGACGTCGAAGGTGTAGGTGACGGTCACGGCGCTGCTCCTCGCGTACGGGCGATCGGGTTCGTCGTTACAGACCACGCATCGGCCCGGAACTCATCGCCGCCGGGCTGCGCCGATTCTCACCGGCGCACGCCCGTGCGGCCAGGGCGCTGGAGGGACATTCACCGGACATCGCCGGCGTGGCGCTCCGCCGCCGCCGTCAGCGCGTCCAGCGTGGACTGGTGCGGCTGCCCGAGCGTGGCCTGCGACTCGTCGACCAGGCCGGTCAGGCGGGCCACCTCGTCGTCGGTCAGATCGGCGGCGATGCCGGCGGCGGCGACGTTGGCGCGCAGGTGGGCGGGGTTCGCCGTGCCGGGGATGACGACCATGGCCGGCGAGCGGCGCAGCAGCCAGGCCAGCGCCACCTGGGCCGGCGTCACGCCCAGCCGCTGCGCGGGGCCCGCCGGCTCGGCGTAGCCGGCCAGCCGTCCCGAGGCCAGCGGGAAGTAGGGGACGAACATGACGCCCCGCTTCTCGCAGGCCTCGAGCACCTGGACGCCACTGCGGTCGAGCAGGTTGAAGCGGTTCTGCACGGCCGCGATCGGCGTCATCTCCTGCGCGCGGGCCAGCAGCTCCGGCGAGGCGCCCGACAGGCCGATGCGGCGGATCAGGCCCTGCTCGCGCAGCTCGACCAGCACGCCGAGCGACTCCTCCAGCGGCACGTCGGTGTGCGTGCCGGGGAGGTCGCCCGGCAGCCGCAGGTACGTCAGCTCGCTCGTCTCCGTGCCCATGTCGGCCAGCGCCTCGTGGACCTGCGCACGTACGGTGTCCGGGTGGTCGGTGATGATCCACGACCCGTCGGGGCCGCGTCCCGCGCCGACCTTGTTGCCGACGATCACCCCGTCGGGGAACGGGCGCAGCGCCTCGCCGATCAGCTGGTTCACGACGCGGGGCCCGTAGGCGTTCGCGGTGTCGAAGAACGTCACGCCCAGCTCGACCGCCAGGCGCAGCACCCGCCGCGCCGCCTCGGGGTCCTGCGGCGGGCCCCACACATTCGGGCCCGCGAGCTGCATGGCGCCGTATCCGATCCGGTTCATCGGCTGCTCCCTCGATGTATCACTGCCACGCTTCTACCCGTAGCACTGTTCCGTTCCAGTGTTACGCGAAATGCCGTAACATCGCAACGTGGACGACGAGAAGACCAGGACCAGGCAGCGGATCCTCGCCGCGGCGGCCGGCATCCTCGAACGCGAGGGCGCCCAGGCCGTCTCCACCCGCTCCGTCGCCGCGGCGGCCGGCATCCGCGCCGCCTCGCTCTACCAGCTCTTCGGCGACAAAGACGCCCTCCTCGCCGCCCTGGCCGTGCACGGCTTCGACCTCTACCTGGCCGAGAAGCACGAGCTGGCCTACAGCGGCGACCCGGTCGAGGACATGCGCCGCGGCTGGGACATGCACGTCGACTTCGGCCTGCGCCACCCCGCCTTCTACGTGCTGATGTTCGGCACCGACCGCCCCGGCCGCCGCCCGCCCGCCGCCCAGGAGGCGCACGAGCTGCTGCTGGGCTACCTCGAGCGCATCGCCGCCGCCGGCCGCCTGCGCGTCCCGCCCCGCACCGCCGCCGGCCTCCTGCACGCCGCCGTCACCGGCGTCACCCTGTCCCTGATCGGCGCCCCCGCCGTCGGGACTCAAGGGCCGGACGGTCGCGTACCCGAGACCTCAGGACAGGAGTCCCGCCTGCCGGAGCTGTCCGCGAGGATGCGCGACACCCTCATCGCCTCGCTCACCACCGACCCGCCGCCGGCCGAGGACACCGGCCTCGCCTCCCGGGCCCTCGCCCTCGACGCCGCGCTCACCGCCGCGCCACAGGACACCCTCCCGCTCCGCCCGGCCGAGACCGCCCTGCTGCGCGACTGGCTCGACCGGCTCGCCCGCTGATCACGAGACCGCCATGACTCCCCTGGCCCGTGCGGACCGGGTTCGACGGCCTGAGGAACGGGTCCGGGAGTTCCCCGTCGCCACCGACGGCGGCGACGGCGCCCTGCAGCACGCCATCGACGGCACGCCCGTCACCGGCTACCACCCCGCCTTCCCGCAGCACCGCTACGGCGCCGACCCCGGCCGACCCCGGCCGGCGCGACGGCCTCCTGCGGCGGCCGATGCTCGTGGGCCCATCCGCATGGGATGAGGCGGCCCCCAGCCGTGCTGGGGGCCGCCGGGATGGAAGGTCAGATGCCGAACGCCGACGCGTAGCGCATCAGGCCGGTCGGGATCGGCCGTTCTGGGTCGAGGGCGAGGGCCATCATGTACTTGTCCTCGACGTCGAAGGTCGGGCGGATGCCGTGCCCGGAGGCCGTGGTGAAGCCGAAGCGCGGGTAATACTCGGCGTGGCCGAGCACCACCACCAGGTTCTCGCCCCGCTCGCGGGCGGCGTCCAGCGCGGCCCGGATGGCGGCGCCACCGGCGCCCCGCCGCTGGTGCTCGGGCAGGACGGCGCACGGGCCCAGGGCGAGGGCGGGTTCGCCGCCGACGTGGCAGCGGGTGAGCAGCGCGTACCCGGCGGGCTCCCCTCCGGGGGTCTCGGACAGCCAGGACAGGCCGGGCAGCCACGCCTGCGGGTCGGCCCGCAGCGCCTCGACCAGATCGGCCTCGTATGCGGTCGGGAAGGCGGCGAGATTGATGTCGCGGATGGCGGCGACGTCACCGGCGCCCTCGGGACGGGTGATCCAGGAAGGAGACAACGTAAAACCCTTCGTGAGAAAGGGGCCCCGACGAGGTCAGCCCGTGCGGCGAGCCGGGTGGCTCAAGCCTGCGGGCGGACCGGGGCCCGGGATGTCAGGTCGGTCCGGGCGCTGCCCAGGGCAGCGGTCTTCGCCGCGGTCACCAACCTCACCTCCCCTCTCACGATCGGAAGGAGCTTATCACCCGATCCCGCGTGGCGTGAGCACGCGCCACAGGCCCGCCACGGCCACCACGGACGCCGCGCCCGCCGTGGCGACCACCTGGCCGGGCGTCACCACCTCACCCAGTGCTCCGCCACCGGCCGCGAACAGCCCCTGCCACGTCATGGTCCCGGTCAGCGCCAGCCCGAACGCCTGCCCCCTGTTCGCCTCCGGCACCACTTCAAGGAACCGCCGGGCCAGCCCCAGCTGGTACGCCACCCCGAACCCCGACACGGCCAGCAGCACCCCCGCCACGACGGGCCCCGGCGAGCCCGCGAACCCGAGCAGCGGCCCGCCGAGCAGCAGCGCCAGCGGCCCCGCCAGCCGTTCTCTCAGCCGCGGGGCGACCAGCCGCCCGATCACCAGGTCCCCGGCCAGCATGCCGAGCGCCACAGCGGTGAACAGCCACCCGGCCGCACCCGGCGCCCCGACGTGGGCCGCGTACGGGACCAGCACCCCTTCTGCCCCCACCACCAGCGCGGGCGGAAACCACTGGGCCCACAGCAGCGCACGCACCTCGGGCCGGCGCAGCAACTCGCGATTGACCCGCCAGGTCCGCCCCACCGTCGACCCGCCGGCCGGACCACGGCCCGGCCGGTCGGCCAGTCGGAACCGCAGCAGCGCGGCCGACACCAGGCAGCTCGCGACCGTGATCCACAACGCCCCGTACGGGCCCACCGCCGCGATCAGCATCCCGCCCACGGCGAAGCCGAGCACCTGCGTACCGCCCGCGGCCATGGAGAACACTGCCCGGCCCAGCACGTACCGGTCGCCGTCGAGCAGATCCGGCAGCAACGCGCTGCGCGCCGCCGAAGCGACCGCGCCCGGCACCCCGGTGACGAACACCAGCACCAGCATCGCCACCGGCGGCAGCACCCCGGCCGCGAGCACCGCCGCGACCCCGGCCCTGACCAGGTCGTACCCGGCCATCACCGCCCGGGGCGGCCACCGGTCGGCGTACGCCAGCAGGAACGTGCCCCCGAGCGCATAGGGCAGGAAACCGGCCACGTAGGCCAGCGCGGCCAGCAGCGGCGAACCGGTGCCTGCATAGACGGTCACCGACAGCGCGAGCATCTTCACCGTCTCGCCGCCGAGGTAGAGCGTGTAACCGGTGAACAGCACGCGGAACTGGCCCACCGCGAACACCTCGCGGTACGTGGCCCGGGTTGTGATCATGCGGGCCAGTCTCGGGGCAGCGTCCGGGAGGGCGTTAAGGTTTCGGGTGGAGGCGAAAAGTGCTGCTCATCGAGGTAGGCCCACTCGACGTGGCCCACACCCGCTACGCCATCTCCCCGCTGGGAGAGGCGATGAACGCACTCCGCGTCGCGGCCGGCGAGCAGCCCGCCGGCCCCCTGCGCCCCTGGGCCGAACGCATCGCCCCCCGCTACAGGCAACTGGTGCGCGAGATCCCTGAGGTCGAGGCCCTGACCACGCTGTTCCGCCGCGACGCCTACAACGCCGACTTCATCCAGCCCCCGCCGACCGGCCGCAGGGGCAACCTCGCCGCACTCACCACCCGCGAGGGTGACTTCGCCGCCGAGCTGGCCGTGGTGCGGGCGACCCCGCTGGAGCGGGTGCGTACGGAGCTCGCGCGCAACCTGGCGGGGATGCGTAGGCCGCCGCGCCACGTCCAGCAGATCCTGACCGCCCCCGACGTGCTCACCCGGCTGGCGGACGCGATCGAGGCGGCCTGGCACGCGCTGGTCGAGCCCGACTGGCCGCGGCTGCGCACGGTGCTGGAACGCGACCTCGTGCACCGCGCCGGGCAGCTGGCCATGGACGGCTGGGCCGCGGCGCTGTCCGACCTGGACCCGCGCGTACGCTGGCGCTCCGAGGCAGAGCGCGGCGTGATCGAGGTGCGCACCGGCCGCCGGGACGTGCAGGAGCGGCACCGGCTCGACGGCACGGGGCTCCTGCTGATGCCGACCGTCTTCGGCACCCTCATCAGCTACGTCGAGCCGCCCTGGCCGTACGCGCTGGTCTATCCGGCGCGCGGCGTCGCGAACCTGTTCGGGCCGCCACCCGCGCACGGCGGCGCGGCTGCCCTGGCCCGGCTGATCGGCCCGCACCGGGCGCAGATCCTGCGAGCGCTGGCGGCACCGGCGACGACCACGCAGCTGGTCCGCCAGCTGGGCCTCAGCCTGGGCGCGGTCGGCGGTCACCTGGCCGTGCTGCGCGAATCCGGCCTGATCACCCGCACCAGGACCGGCCGCAGCGTCCGCTACGAACGCACCCCCCTGGGCGACACCCTGGCGGCCGACTGACCGCACAGCCCAGCGCGCCGAGGTGGAGGTGGCGTGACAGGTCTGAGGCGTTGCGTCGGGGTGAGGTGCGCGACAAATACGAGGCGTTGTGCGGGGTTGTGGTACGTTCTGCGGCGTAAGGTGCAGCGCTCCTCGGTGAGCGCGTCGGGACATCCGGCCGGCACGGCAGCCCCACAAGCGCGGCTGTCTGATTCTCTCAACGGAGAGCGTGCTTCGCCGTGCCCACCTTCTTCACAGCGACCGGCGGTACCGGTCAGGACGCGTCCGGCGGCATGCTCCCAGATCGGGCTCGTTCCATGATCCTCGTCACCGGAGGCCGCGGCGCGGTCGCCACCCACCTGGTCACCCTGCTGCGCCAGGCCGACCTCCCCGTACGCGTCGCCTCGCGCAATCCCGGCGCCCTCCAAGTCCCCGGCGGCGTCACGACCGTCACCTGCGACCTCGCCGACCCGGCCACCTTCCCGGCGGCGCTGAGCGGCGTCAGCCAGGTCTTCCTGTACGCCGAGCCGGCCCACATCGACCGGTTCATCGCGGCCGCCAGGCTGGCGGGCGTCGAGCACGTGGTCCTGCTGTCCTCGGCGTCCGTGCTGGCCCCGGGCGCGGCCGACGACCCGCTGGCCAGGTCGCACCTCGACGTCGAGACCGCGCTCCTGACATCCCCGCTCACCACCACCCTCCTGCGCCCCGGTTCGTTCGCGAGCAACGCGAGCGCCTGGGCGTGGCCGATCAAGAAGGGCGACCCGCTGAGCCTGCCCTACCCGGGCGCGCACACCGACCCCATCCACGAGCGCGACATCGCCGAGGCGGCCGGAGCCGTGCTCACCGACCTGCGCCACCAGGGCCGGCACTTCCACCTGACCGGCCCGCAGTCCCTCACCTTCACCCAGCAGATCGGCCGGCTCGCCGAGGTGATCGGCCGGCCGATCGGCATCAAGCACGTCACCCGGGAGGAGTGGAAGCGGGAGATGGAGGCGTACATGCCGGGTGACTACGCCGACGCCCTGCTCGACTACTGGCAGGCCGGCGACGGAACGCCGGCCCAGATCACCGACACCGTGGAACGCCTCACCGGCCACCCCGCCCGCACGTTCGCGACCTGGGCGCGGGACCACGCCGGCGACTTCAGAGCCGAGGACTGATGCCGGCCACGGTCAACGTGAACAGGCGCTCCGCGGCCGCCTGAGCGTCGGGGCGGTGCTCGGTGGTCAGGACGATGCCGATGATCAGGGCCACCAGCTCGGAGACGGTGACGTCACCGGGCACCGCCTTGTCCTGCACGGCCCGGCGCAGCAGCGGCTCGCCGGCCTCCTCGATGCGCGTCGCGCACGAGTTCTGGTGCACCGACTCGCTCTCGCCGTCGTAGACGAGCGCGGCCGCCAGCCCCCGGGCGGCCACGCAGTAGGTGAGCAGGTCGCTCAGCCAGTCGAGCAGGGCGGCGCGGGCGTCGTCCTCGCCGGCCAGCTCGTCGGCGCGCTCGCACAGGGCGTCGATGCGCTTGTGGGAGACCGCCTGCAGCAGGGCGCGGCGGGTCGGGAAGTGGCGGCGCACGGTGGCCGAGCCGACGCCCGCGACGCGGGCGATCTGTTCGAGCGAGGCGGCGGCGCCGTGGGCGTCGACCTCCTGCTCGGCCACGGCGAGGATCCGCGCGTAGTTGCGCCGGGCGTCCGCGCGCTGGCGTTCGGGCATGGCGTCGACTCCCCCTCACTAAATGGCGGACCCCGCCGTTTCGGGTTGCCAAGTGGCGGGGGCCGCCATATCGTACCGCAGGAGGAAACGGCGGGCCCCGCCATTTCCCGTACGTCATGAGGAGCATCATGTCCGCATCCACCGCACCCGTCCTGGTCACCGGCGCGACCGGCAGGCAGGGCGGCGCCACCGCCCGCGCCCTGCTCGCCGCCGGCGTCCCCGTCCGCGCCCTCGTACGCGACCCCGCCGCGGAAGGCGCCAAGGCCATCGAGGCGCTCGGCGCCGATCTCGTCACCGGCGACCTCGGCGACCGCGACTCCGTGGCCCGCGCCGCCGAGGGCGCCCGCGCCGTCTTCTCCGTCCAGATGCCCCCCTTCACCGCCGCCGGCGCCGACTTCGACGAGGAGGTGCGGATGGGCGTCAACCTCATCGAGGCCGCCAGGGCCGCCGGGGTGGCGCAGTTCGTGCACACCTCCGTCACCGGGGCCGGCCACCAGGCCGACATCCCCGGCTGGACCGAAGGCCGCTGGAGCGCCCTGAAAGCCCCGATCGAGGCCAAGGCCGCCATCCAGGACCGGCTGCGCGCGGCCGGCTTCCCCCGCTGGACGATACTCAAGCCGTCCTTCTTCATGGTGAACCTCCTGCCGTCCATGCGGTTCCTGTTCCCGCGCGGCGTCGAGGGCGGCCTGGTGAGCCTGCTCAAGCCGGACACCCGCGTGCCCCTCATCGACACCGAGGACGTCGGCACCGCGGCCGCCGCCGCCATCGCCGACCCGGACCGCTTCCACCAGGTCGAGCTGGAGCTGTGCGGCGACTTCCTGTCCATGACGGAGATCGCCGCGATCCTCTCCCGTGTGCTGGGCGCCCCGCTGACGGCTCCCGACATGACCTTGGAGGAGGCGAAGGCGGCCGGGATGCCGGACATGGGCATCTCGCACGCGTACATGAACGTCAGGAGCCAGCCCGCCAGGCCCGAGTACGCCAAGGGCTTCGACATCCCCATGACGACCTTCGCCGAGTGGGCCGAGAAGAACCTGGCCTGACGCTCGGCCGCTCCTCCCTCGGGGTCGAGGAACCCAGGAACAGCCGTTGGCGTGAGCTTGCCGTTCTTCTTGGCTGGGGGCCATGCCTTCGCGGGTGCGCATGTGCCCGAGGTCGGCCTCGAATTCAGCGACCATCGCGAGGGTCTGGAGGAACAGGCGGCCGAACGGGTCGTCCCAGTCGTAGATGGACGCGCCGAGGCCGGTGAGAACGCTGCCGTCCCACACGGCGGCCAGCGCCTGGTCGAGACCGGCGCGGTTGCGGCGGGTGGTACCGGAGAAGCCGCGGTCGATGGAGATCCGCTCCTCGGGGACGCCGAAGGCCAGGAGTCGCTCGGTCTGGATGATGACGTCCTGCTCGTCGGTCGAGCAGCGGGCGTAGCCGACACGGGTAAGGAGGGCTCGTACTACGAGTTCGGCCCGGACACGACGGGCTAAGGCTTGGATCAGGCGCGTCTTCGACGGCGCCGGCGCCACGCGGTCGGGGCCCGCCAGGGTCGCCGGCCAGGTGGACGGCGCGGCTGGCGGTCGCCTGCGAGCAGGTGGCGACGTCGGTACGGCTGAGGATGTGGGTGAACGGCGAGCAGGTGCAGCATGTGGAGGACCAGAACGCGATTCGGAACGACTACCTCGGCATCTTCGCCCGCACCACCAAGAACGGCTCGTCCCTGCTGAAGACCACGTTCAACGACTTCGAATTCCGCGGCCGCCCGCAACCCTGACATCCTGATCGTCACCGGCCTCCTCCTGGTGTGGCCTGCAGGTAGGCCAGGACCGCCATGACACGGCGGTTGTGGTCGTCGGACGGGGGCAGGCCGAGCTTGGCGAAGATGTTGTTCGTGTGCTTGCCGACCGCCTTGTCGGTGACCCCGAAGCGGGCGGCGATGGCCAGGTTCGACATCCCCTCCGCCATGAGGGCGAGCACCTCAAGCTCCCGGGGCGTCAGCGCGGCCAGCGGCCTGTCGCGGCTGCGGCGGGTGAGCAACTGGGACACCACCTCGGGGTCCATCGCGGTGCCGCCTCCAGCGACCTGGCGGACCGCGTCGACGAACCTGTCGACGTCGCCCACCCGGTCCTTCAGCAGGTAGCCCACCCCGCCGGAGCTGTCGGACAGCAGTTCCCTGGCGTAGAGCTGCTCCACATACTGCGACAGGATCAGCACGGGCAGCCCGGGAACCAGCGCACGTGCGTCCAGCGCGGCGCGCAGCCCCTCGTCGGTGAAGCCGGGCGGCAGCCGCACGTCGATCACCGACACGTCCGGGCGGTGCCGGACCAGCGCCTCCAGCAGCATGGGGCCGTTGTCCACCGCCTCCACGACGGTGCAGCCGTGCGCCGACAGCAGGCGGACCAGCCCGTCCCTCAGGAGCGCCAGGTCTTCGGCTATGACAACGCGCACGGGACCTCCATGGTCAGTACGGTCGGGCCGCCGGGAGGGCTGCTTACCGTGAGCGAGCCGTCGAAGGCGGCCAGGCGGTCGTCGATGCCGCGCACGCCGGTGCCCTTGTCGCGCCGCACCATGCCGCGGCCGTCGTCGCCCACGGTCAGCCGCAGCACGCCGGCGGCGTGCCGCAGCCGCACCCATGCGCGGGACGCCTCACTGTGCTTGGCCACGTTGGCCAGCGCCTCGGCGGCGGCGAAGTACACGGCGGACTCCACGGGCGGCTGCAGGCGGCCGGGGAGCTCTATGTCGACCTCGACCGGCATCGGACAGAGCAGCGCGGACGCCTCGATGGCGCCGGCCAGGCCGCGGTCGGACAACACCGGGGGATGGATGCCGCGCACCAGGTCACGCAGGTCCGTCAAAGCCTGGCCGGCGACCTCGCGCGCCTCGTCGATCATGCGTGCCATCTCGTCCAGGTCGCGAGAGCCCCGGGCTAGCCCCAGCTGCATGCGGATGGCGATCAGCTTGGCCTGCGCGCCGTCGTGCAGGTCGCGTTCGATGCGGCGCAGCTCGGCCGCGCGCGCGTCGACCACTGCGGCCCGGGACGCGGTCAGTGCCCGGATCCGCGCGTCCGTCGCGGTGCCGCCGTCCAGCAGCCGCCGCGCCAATCGGGCCTGCCCGGTGCGGAGCAGGGAGACGGACATGAGGACGACCACCGCAATGGCCGCGACGGACAAGCTGAGGGCGAACGTGTTCAGAGTGCTCGCCTCCGCCGGGCTCAGCCGGAAGAACACGTAGTCCAGGGCAGCCAGCATGGCCCACACCGCCACCACGGATGCGGGCCCCGTGACCACGTGCACGGCCAGCCAGCCCACCTCGCGCCGCGTGCCAGACCGCTGCGGCTCTGGCACCTGGGTGGCCCGCCCTGGCCGGTCGGTTTCGCTCCCGTGGCTCTCCGCTGCACCATCCCCGGCGAGCACGCGGGCCGCCCAGCGGCGCTGATGGGCGGCGAGGCGGTGGGCGAGAGTGAGCCCGAGGCCGAGCGGCGCCCGCCCGAGACCGGCCACCGGCACGAGGGCGGCGCTCACCAGCACCAGAGCGAGCACCACCAGCGCCGCCAGGCCGGTGACGGCGTTCAGCCCCAACACCCCCAGGCCGGTCGCCACGTTTCGCGCGTACGCCCCCAGAGCGTTGACGGCCTGCCGCGACGGCCCGCCGGGCGCGGGTCGTATCCCCATCACGGATGCAGTCTGCCCTACCGCCGGAGAGAAGACGGTGGGGGCAGGCCCACCCCTTGGGTGGCGTTCTACTACCCCCGCCGGTGGGGCCGCGCCCATGGAGACCGAGCCTTCGGACCGCGAGGCTGGCCTGGCTCGACCAGGCAGGTGAACGAGGTGAGATGTGATCGAAGTAAAGGAACTGAGCATGCGCTACGGCCGCACGCTCGCGGTGGACGACCTGACCTTCACGGTGAAACCGGGCCGGGTGACCGGGTTCCTGGGACCTAACGGCGCCGGCAAGTCCACGACCATGCGCGCCGTACTCGGGCTGGAGGTCCCCGCCGCGGGTGAGGCGCTGGTGGACGGCCGCCCGTACGCGTCCCTGCGCCGGCCCATGCGCACGATGGGGGCGCTGCTGGACGCCGGAGCGGTGCACGGCGGCCGCTCGGCCCGCGACCATCTCACCTGCCTGGCGCGCAGCAACGGCATCGGCCGCGGCCGGGTAGCCGAGGTGCTCGACCAGGTCGGCCTCACGGACGTCGCGGACCGGCGGATCGGCGGGTTCTCCCTCGGCATGAAGCAGCGGCTGGGCATCGCGGCGGCGCTGCTCGGCGACCCGGCGGTGCTGATGTTCGACGAGCCGCTGAACGGGCTGGACCCTGAGGGCATCCGCTGGCTGCGCGACCTGCTGCGTTCGCTGGCGGACGAGGGCCGCACCGTCTTGCTGTCCAGCCATCTGATGAACGAGATGGCGCTCACCGCCGACCACGTCATCGTCATCGGACGAGGCCGGCTCATCGCCGACACCGCCATGAACGATCTCGCCGGGCACTTCCAGGGCGACGTACTGGTCCGCACGGCCTGCCCGGATCGGCTCGCCGCCGTGATGCGTGCGCACGGGGCGACGGTGACCGCCGGGGACGACGGCGCCCTGTCCGTCCGTGACCTGGACGCGGCCGAGATCGGCGTGCTGGCACTGTCCGCGGGGATCGCGCTGGCGGAGCTGTCTCCGCGCGGCGCGTCCCTGGAGGAGGCGTTCATGCGGCTCACCGAGGACGACACCGAGTACAGGACCGCGCCGAAGGAGGCTGCCCGATGATCGACGTGATCGCTTCCGAATGGCTGAAGCTCCGCACGCTCCGCTCGAACCTCTACCTGCTGGCCTGCTCGGTGGCGGCCGTCCTGGCCTGCGCCGGGATCGCCTTCATGATCGGCCGTGGCTTCGACGGCCAGACGATGGACGAGAGGATGGCCTTCCCTCCCAACGGGGACGGCATCGGCAACGGGATCGCGGTCGCCTACTTCGTGTTCGCCGTGCTGGGCGCTCTGGCGATCACCTCGGAGTACGGCACCAAGGCGATCCAGACGAGCCTGGTGGCCGTGCCGCGCCGGCAGGTGCTCCTGCTGGCCAAGGTTCCAGGCCTGGCCGCGGTCGCGCTGGTGGCGGGTCAGGCTCTGGCGTTCCTCATGCATGCGGCCTCCATGGCGGTGCTCGGCGACCGGGCCGGGCAGCTGCTGCGCGACGGGGTGACGCTGGGCACGTCGCTGTCGGAGCCTGGCATGCTCGCCTCGGTGGTCGTCGCCGGCCTGTCGATGGCCGCGGTCGCGCTGATCGGGCTCGGCGTCGGGGCCGCCGTCCGCTCCACCCCCGGCGCGCTGGTGGTGCTGACCCTGATCATCGTGGTGCTGCCGGTGGCGGCCAAGACGCTGCCCATGCCGCTGCGCGCGCAGGCCGGCTCCTTCATGATCGAGAACCTGCCGCTCCAGATCGCGGAGGTCGGCGGCGGGATCCTGCCGCCTGCCGCGGCGGCGGGGCTGCTGGTCGCATACGTGGTCGCCGCGTTGACCGCGGGCGCCACGATGATCATGTTGCCCGGGCGCCGGATCAAGGTGCTGGCGGTCGGCGCGGCCGCGGCCGTCCTGGTCTCAGCGATGCCCGCCGCCGCGGCCGGCTCGCCCGGCTCCGGCCCGTCCACGCTGGCCTGGGCCGACTGCCCTGACCTCGTCAAGGAGATGCGCTGCGCCTCGATCACGGTGCCCCTGAACTGGGCCGAGCCGTCAGGACGGAAGATCGACCTGACCGTCGGCCTGCTGCCGGCCACCGGCGCTCAGCGCCGGATGGGCACGGTGTTCGCGATCCCCGGCGGGCCCGGCGGCTCGGGCTTGACGGCTCTGAGCAAGAACGCGGGCAGCTTCGCCGAGCTGCGCGGCCGTTTCGACGTGGTCAGCGTCGAGCCCCGCAACACCATCGACAAGGGCGTGCTGCCGTACGACTGCCTCGTCTCCGGGCCGTGGATCACCTGGCCCGACACCCGTGCCGAGTACGCCGAGCTGGGCAGGCGCAACCGGGCGGCGGCGGAGCGATGCCGCGCCGCCGACCCCGAGTTCTTCGACCACCTCGATTCGGCCTCCGTGGCGCGGGACATGGAGGCAATCCGCGTCGCGCTGGGAGAGGAGCGGCTGAGCTTCATCGCCAACTCCTACGGCGGCATGCCCGCGATCGCCTACTCCCGGCTGTTCCCCGGCCGCGTGCGCGCGATGGTGTTCGACGGCTCGGTCAACCCGTACGCGGACCGCGCGTGGAGCAGGCTCTCCCATGAGGAGTCCTTCACCCGCTTCGCCGCCTGGTGCGCGGCGAACACCACCTGCGCGTTGCACGGCCGGGACGTCGGCGAGGTCTGGCGGGCGCTGGTGGCCCGGGCCGACCGCGTCCCGGTGCCGGTCAAGGGCGAACCGCCGCACGCCGCCTACAGCGGGTTCGACATCAAGGAGGCCGCCGCACCCAGCATCATCGAGCCGGGTCCGGAGCCCGAGTTCCCCCGATGGACGGAGCTCGCCGAGGCGATCGAGCTTGCCGCCGATGGTGACGCCTCAGGGTTCGCTGACTACGTCCGGCGGAGCACGAAAAGCCCGAAGGTTCCGTCGTTCACCGGGATGAACATGACCCATTGCCTCGACGGCGTGGGATTCCGCGACTACGCGGAGTACCGGCAGAAGCGCCGTGAAGGTGAGCGCGTGCTGCCGAACCTCGCCGGGATCGAGCTCTGGCACCCGCTCGCCTGCGTCGGCTGGCCTGCTCCCGTCACCAACCCGCCCGCGCCCCTGCCCGCCGATGAGCTGCCGCCTTTCCTGGGGGTCGGCTCCTGGACCGACTTCCACGGGGTCGCGGACCTCGTACGCCGGGTGCCCGGCTCGGCCGCGGTCCAGTATCAATGGCACGGCCACGGCCTCTACAACAGCGGCAACTCCTGCATCATCTCCCACGTCAACCGCTATCTGATCACACTCCGCCTCCCCGCCCCCATCACCGTCTGCCCCAAAACCGCCCCCTAAGGATCCCCTTCTCAAAGAACGCCAGCCCATCCTCTCCTCCCCCTCAACAGACGCTCGCCCGGGCAGTGGCGCGGTCAGCGGCGCCCCGTTCGCGGTACGTACCCCTCTCCCCTTTCAAAGGACGCCCGCCCGGGCGGCGGCGAGGGCGGCGGTGGCGGCGCGGTCGGCGTCGTGAGCTCGGGGGTCTACACCTCCTCCTCGTTCATGCCGCCACAGTTGGGGAGGTCGGGGATCTCGCCGAGCTGCCGCAGTCCCTCGGCCGGAGCGGAGGAGGGGATGGAGTAGCGGCCCAGGACGTTGAGATGGGCGTGGCCGACCGGGACAGCCGGGCGGCGTTCTCGTCCTTCACCGGGACGGCGTCGGCGCGCAGCTGGTCGATCGCGGCCGACAGGTGCTTGGAGTTCCACAGTGCGACCGCGTTGACGACCAGCCCCAGAGCGGTCAGAAGCCGAGCAGCTCCGGCCCGTCCGTGAGCCGCCCCAGCATGCCCGGCACCGCCGCCCGCACCGTGGCCATGCTCTCGGCGGGCAGGTCGAGGCGGACCTCGAAAACCGTCTCGGTCCGCAGGCGGTCGGCGGCCTGCGGGGTCAGCTCGGCCCGCAGCGTCGCACCGTCGAGGGTCAGCGAGCGCAGGCCGTCGTCGGTGGCGCCCGCCGGATGGCGCGCCAGGTAGTACGTCCCCTCGTGCACGGTCAGCACGACCACCCCGGCGTCGGGGTCGTCCGGCCGCTCGCCCAGCCAGAGCAGCCGCCGTCCCGGCACGGGCTCGGAGTCCTCGTGCCCGGCGACGCGGGCGGTCATGCCGGCGGCAGGGGCGTAGGACACCTCGCCGGTGATCGGCGGGGCCGGCCGGCGCTCGTCGAAAGGAGAGTGCCACGGCCGCTCGTCCAGCAGCGGAACGGGCAGCCCGAACGGCATGGCGGTCGGCAGCGCCGCGATCAGCCACTCCGGCGGCACGTCACGGGGGAACGTGGTCAGCTCCCCCAGCGCCGCCGCAGGCTCCACCAGCGCGAACGGCATCACCTCGCCGTCGGCCCGGCAGGCGTAACCACGGCTGCCCGCCGTGAACTCCAGCTCACAGCTGAACCAGGTGCCCTTCCCCTTGCGATAGGACAGCTCGCGCAGCCGTTCAAGAGGCTCGTCCACGCCATCGACCGCGCAAGGCCGCCCGTCGCCCGTCACGGTCGTCACCCCGAACGCTCCCAGCTGGGCCCGCCGCACCGTCACCCGCGAGGCGTCCGGGGCGGCGGCGCGCACCAGATCGCCGATGTGCAGGCGCGTGTCGTGCCCCTCGTCCATCTGACGGGGAAACCTGCGGTGCGCCATCATGCCCCTTCCCGAGCGACGTCCGCCGAAGTGTCGGTGGTGAGCAGCGCGTGCAGGGCCCGCAGCTCGCTCAGCAGCGCGCTGCTCCCCCTGCGCGCCGCCAGGTCGCGCACCCGCGGGATCTCGCCACGCGCCCCGCACCACCGCGCGACGGTGCCGGCCAGCGCGACGAAGGCGGCCGACCCGTTGCGCGGCCGCGCCCCCGGCTCGGGCAGCACCACGGGCAGCGCCGCCGCCATGATCTCCCACACCTGCGCGTGCGCGCCCCCCTGCGCGGCGGTGTCGAGCGCGGCGATCATGTCGCTCATCTTGACCTCGCCGCTCGCCAGCAGCAGCCCGGCCTGCCTGCCGACCTCGGCCGCGGGTAACTCGCCGCGCGCGGCCACCTCCAGCAGCACATCGACCGCCTCCGTCTCCTGCGGGTCGCCCAGCACCCGCGCCAGCACCGCCGCGAACGCCGCCCCGGCCGGTCCGCCGGCCCGCGCCAGCGCCCGCGCGTGCTCCGCCTGCACGTGCGGCCGGCCGTAGGAGTGCACGACGTAGGGGCCGAGGTGCGCCGCGGCCGTCTCCCGATGGAAGGGCAGCATGGCGGGCCACCAGTCGAGATGACGCACCTCGGCGTCGGAGGAGATGGGGGTCTCGAAGCGGTTGAGCAGGAAGTCGGCCAGCGGCTGCCCGGTGCGCGCCGCCCGGCGGACGAGCAGGTGCGGCGTGGTGTAGTGGTGGTGGTCGCGGGCGTGCCAGTCGTGCTCGGGCCCGTGGTCGCCGCACCGCCACTGCAGGCCCAGCTCGGTCTCCGGGTGCCGCCAGGCGGCCAGGATGCGCCCGGCCGGCGACGTCAGGTGACCCGCCTCGACCGGCTCATCGGGAGGCAGCCGCAGCAGCGCCTGCTGGAAGTCGGCGGCCAACGGCTTGGCGCCCGCCGCCTCCAGCACCTCGAGCCGGCGCACCAGCTCGGCCGCCGCCACGTGCCCGGTGTCGTGGGTGGGGGTGGCCAGCAGCAGCGGCGGCAGCGTGCCCTCATCCAGGGCGCGCAGGATCTCGGCCGCGCGATGCAGCAGCACCCGGTGCGGGACGGCCAGCCGCCCCGGCGGCATCAGCCTGCGCCACGCTTGCTGCTCGGGGACGACGCCGACGACGTGCTTGACCGCGCCGCTGAACCAGTCGTCCACCGAGTCCCAGGACGAGGACTGGTACTGCCAGCGCCACCACGGCTGCCTGAGACCCTCCAGCCGGGCGGCCAGGCTCGCGCGGTCGCGGCCGGCCAGCGTGACGAACCCGGCCAGCAGGCGTTCCCACGTCTGCCACGTCCGGGACATGGACACCCACAGCGTCACCAGCTCGTCGGGAGCGGCGGGCGGCTCGTCGAAGGGCCGGGCCCGCTCGGGCACGGCGGGCAGCGGCGGCGGCACGAAGACCGGCTCGGCCACCGCCGCACCGCCGAAGGCCGCCGCGAGGCGGCCGCCCAGCCGGGGCGGCAGCAGCTCGATGGCCTCGCGCACGGTCGCGCGCCCCTCCTCGTCCATCGCCGCCGCGTGGGTCAGCGCCAGCTCGGCCGCCTTCTCCTGCAGCTCGGCCGACTCGGCGGCGAACGCCCTGGCCAGCGGCGCGGCCACCACGCCGGCCAGCTCGGGCTGGCGGCGCACCGCCGCCTGCAGCCACGACAGCCCGGCCCGCACCAGCTTGCGCTCCTGGCGGAACAGCAGCGACTCCCACGCCTCGGCCAGGTCGTCGGGCGTCGGCGCCGAGCAGTCGCGCAAGCGCTTGGCGGCCGATTCGGCGACCTGGCCGGGCGCCGCGGGCAGCAGCCGCAAGTAGTCGCGGGCACGGCTTTCCACTTCGTCGGGCCCCGGATCGAGCGCCTCGTGCAGGTGAACGAAGAAGCGCAGCTCGGCGGGGGCGCCGCCGAGCAGGAACCGGCGCAGGCAGCCGTCGAGGAGATCGGCCCGCCGCACCCGGCCGCTGTCGGCGAGGTCGAGCAGCGCGCCGAGCCAGCCCTGGTCGGGGTCGGTCTGCCACTGCAGCTCCCGCCCCACGCCCTGCGCCTCGAACAGCCGCGGCAGCAGGTGGTCGAGCAGCGGGTCGTCGGCCAGACCCGTGGGCGGCTCGGACACCCAGCCGGCCACCAGCACGTCGTGCGGCGGCGGCTCGATGCCGGTCTCGCGCAGCAGGGCCAGCGCCAGCCGCATGCCGCGGTCGTCGGCGGTGCGCAGCCGCAGCGTCAGCCGCTCGGCCAGGTCGGCCCGCCAGGCGGCGGGACGGTCGGCGATGACGGCCAGGACGAGATCGACGTCGTTGTCGGGGCCGGCCCACTGGGGCGCGAAGGCGCGGCGGTAGAGCCAGGACGCGACGGCCGCCGCGCCGCCCAGCGTGGCCGCGCCCGCCACGCGCAGCGCCGGGCCGAAGTCGGTCAGCCCGTCGCTCTCCCACCGGCTGAAGGTGGCCGTCAGCTCCTTCAGCAGCTGTGGCAGCTCGGCCGCGACCCGCTTGCGCGCGGGCTCGTCGAGGGCCTTGACGCGCTCGGCGAGCCGGTCGGCGTGGCGCTGCCAGATCAGCTTCCTGATCTCGTCCTCATGATCCATGGCGGGGACGGTAGCGGGCCACGCCGACAATTGTCCGGGTCAGGACTCCAGGAAGTGCAGGACCGCCAGGACCCGCCGGCTGTAGCCGGTGATGTGGGACAGGTCCAGCTTGTCGAACAGCGAGTTGACGTGCTTTTCCACCGCGCTCTGGGAGACGTGCAGGGCCTGGCCGATGGAGGCGTTGGTGAGCCCCTGGGCCATGAGCTCCAGCACCTCGCGTTCGCGGGCGGTGAGCCTGGACAGCGGGTCCTGCTGGGTGGTGCGGGCGAGCAGCTGGCGCACCACCTCGGGGTCGAAGGCGGCGCCGCCCGCGCCCACGCGTTCGAGCGCGTCGAGGAAGTCGCCGACCTGGCCGACGCGGTCTTTGAGCAGGTAGCCGACGCCTTCGACGTCGGAGCTCATCAGCTCGGTGGCGTAGCGCTTCTCGACGTACTGCGACAGCACGAGCACCTTGACCGACGGCCGGCGCTTGCGGATCTCCAGTGCCGCGCGCAGGCCCTCGTCGGTGTGGGTGGGCGGCATGCGCACGTCGACCACCACGATGTCGGGCTCGTGCTGCTCGACGGCCTCGATGAGCGCCTCGCCGTCGCTGACGGCGGCGGGGACCTCGTGACCCTCCTCCAGCAGCAGGCGTACGAGGCCCTCGCGCAGCAGCGTGGAGTCCTCGGCCAGGATCACCCGCACGGCAGCACCGCCATGACCGTGGTGGGGCCGCCGGCGGGGCTGTCGACCTCGAAGTGGCCGTCCAGCGCCGCCACCCGCCTGGCCAGCCCCGACAGGCCGCCGCCCGTCGGGCGCGCGCCGCCCGAGCCGTCGTCGCGCACGCGTACGACCACCGCCGCTCCCTCCTTGTGCACCGCGACCGTGATGGCCGCCGCCCCGGCGTGCTTGGCGGCGTTGGTCACCGCCTCGCACACCACGAAGTACGCCGCCGTCTCCACCGCCATCGGGGGACGCTCCGGCAGCCGGCAATCTACCGTGACCGGCACGCTCGAGCGTTCCGCGACCCCGGCGAGCGCCTCGCCGAGGCCGAGCGAGTCGAGCCCGCTCGGGTAGACGCGCCAGGCCACCTCGCGCAGCTCGGCCAGCGCGTGCTGGGCTTCGGCGTGCGCCTGCTCCAGCAGCTCGGGACGGCCGCGGCGGGAGCGCCCGATGAGCATCGACAGCGCCACCAGGCGCTGCTGCAGCCCGTCGTGCAGGTCACGCTCGATGCGGCGGCGTTCGGAGTCGACCGCCGCGACGATGCCGGCGCGGCTCTCGGCCAGCTCGGTGATGCGGCGCTGCAGCTTCTCGGTCGGGTCGGGGCCGAGCAGGCGGACGGCCAGCCGGCGTTCGAGCGCGTGCACGCCCGCCACACCGGACAGGTCCAGGAAGAGCAGGACGAAACCCCCGGTCAGGATGTACGCCACCAGCGGCGGCGTCGGGTCCATCCCGTCGAACGGCCGGCCCGCGGTCCAGGCGGCCAGCAACGGCACCGCGACCTTCACCCCGGCGACCAGCAGCGCGATCACCAGCCCGCCGAGCACTCCGACGGGCACCCGCGCCGCCAGGTAGCGCGCGGCCCTGCCGCCCCGCGCCTCCTCCAGGGCGTCCAGGTGGGAGGTGTCCAGCCGCAGGCGGCGCGCCTCCAGGCGGGCCAGGCGGCGGGCTGAGGCAAGGACGTTCGGGTGGCCGAGGAACGGCAGCGTCAGCACCAGGAACACCAGCTCGGCGAGCGCGGTCACAGCCCCTGCCGTGACCGCGGCGGCCACCCGCAGACCCTCAGCGACGACTCGCATGCTTGCCCTTGCGCCGCTCGGCCAGGCGGACCCCGATGAACACCAGGATCGCCAGGACCACGACGGCGATCACCACGTTGGTGCCGACGCCGACGTAGGTCTCGACCAGCTCCCACTGCTCGCCCAGGAGATAGCCGGCCATGACGAAGAGCGTGTTCCAGATGGCGCTGCCGGCCGTGGTGAGCAGCGTGAACTTGATCAGCGGCATGCGCTCGACGCCGGCCGGGATGGAGATGAGGCTGCGGAAGATGGGGATCATGCGGCCGAAGAAGACGGTCTTGCCGCCGTGACGCTGGAAGAACGCCTCGGTCTTCTCGATGTCGGAGATCTTGATCAGGGGCAGCTTGCCGGCGATGGCCAGCGTGCGTTCCCTGCCCAGCAGCGCGCCCACCCCGTAGAGGGCCAGTGCGCCGATCACCGAGCCCAGCGTCGTCCAGACGAGCACGTCGAGCAGTTGCATCTTGCCCCTGCTCGCCGTGAAACCGGACAGTGGCAGGATCACCTCGCTCGGAAGAGGAGGAAAAAGGTTCTCCAGCGCGATGGCGAGGCCGGCCCCGGGTGCTCCGAGGCGGTCCATGAGTCCTACCAGCCAGTCAGTCATGCGGTCCAGGCTATGGAAGATCGGGCCGAGTGCGGAATGTGGTCGGTGCCCGTTCGGCACTGCGGTAAACCACACCCTCAGCGTACCGTACACTGTACGGCCGTGAGCTCTCAGACGGATCTGGCCCGGCACCCTGCGGTCTTCCAGCCCGGCGACCCGCCCAGGACCGGGCACATCGCCTTCCTCGACCCCGCGGGTGACAGTGTGCTGACCGTAGCAGAGGAACGCGACGAGGGCGTGGCCACGCGCGCCGTCCCCGCCACCCTCATGCCCGTCGGCGAGGCCGTCGCCGCCCTCGCCAGAGCGCGCAAGGACCCCCACGCCCACCCGGCCGCCCGCTTCTGGGGCGCCGCCGCCCTCATCGCGCTGCAGCTCGTCACCCGGGGCCGCATCCTGCCCGGCGTGTCGGCGGGCGAGCACGACTCCTGGAGGGCCGGGCCCCTCGACGCCGACGACGCCCGCCGCGTCCGCGAACTGGCCGCCGCCATGCCCGCCACCGCCCGCGCCGTCCCCCTGCCCGCTGACGACGCCCTGTCCGCTGACGACGTCCTGCCGCCCGACGCCCTGCCGCCCGACGCCCTGCCGCCCGTCCCCCTGCTGCCCGACGCCGAGCCGCTCGTGCGGGCCTTTCTCGACGCCGTCGCCGACGCGATGCCCCGCTCGCCCGGCGCCGTACGCGCCACCGGCCTCACCGCCTACGCCGCCGCGAAGCCCGTCAAGGTGCCCCACCTGCGCGGCTGGGCCGAGGAGGTCTCCGCAGGGCTCGACGCGGGCCTGCGGCTGTCGCTGCGCATCGAGGCCGACGACCCCGTGGCCGCCGAGCTCCGCGCCGTCGCCCAGGTGCACAGCCTGGCCGACCCCTCGCTGGTCGTGGACGCCGCCGACCTGTGGCGCGGCGGCGAGGCCGGCTTCGGCCCCGGCGCCAGGATCGAGGCCACCCTCGCCGTACGAAGAGCCGCCCGCGCCTGGCCCCGCCTGGAGGAGCTGCTCGACAGCGCCGTGCCCGACGAGCTGACCTTGTCCGACGGCGACGTGGCGGCGCTGCTGGCCGGAGCCGCCGACCGGCTGGCCGCGGCGGGCGTGGACGTGCACTGGCCGCGCTCGTTCGTGCGCGGCCTCACCGCCCGCGCCGTCGTCGGCGACCGCGACCCCGCGCCGTCCGACCTGCCCTCCTTCCTCGGCGGCCACCACCTGACCAGCTTCGACTGGCAGCTCGCACTCGGCGGAGAACGCCTGACCGCCGCCGAGATGGACCAGCTCGCCGAGGCGCACCGCCCCGTCGTACGCCTGCGCGACCAGTGGGTGCTCATCGACCCCGACCTGGCGCGCAAGGCCCGTACGCGCGAGCTCAAACCGCTGACCGGCATCGAGGCGCTCGGCGCCGCGCTCACCGGGACGGTCGAGGTCGAGGACGAGCAGGTGCCCGTCGAGCCCACCGCCTGGCTCGACGAGCTGCGCCGCCGCCTGGCCGAGCCCGCCGACGTGCCGCCGCCGCCCGGCCTGGCCGCGACCCTGCGCGACTACCAGTACGCGGGGCTGCGCTGGCTGGCCAGGATGACCTCGCTCGGCCTCGGCGCCTGCCTGGCCGACGACATGGGCCTGGGCAAGACCGTCACGCTCATCGCGCTGCACCTGCATCGCGCCTCAGGGCCGACGCTCGTGGTCTGCCCCGCCTCCCTGCTGGGCAACTGGGAGCGCGAGATCACCAGGTTCGCGCCGGGCGTCCCGGTGCGCCGCTACCACGGCGGCAACCGCACGCTCGCCGACGAGGGTTTCGTGCTCACCACGTACGCCACCATGCGCCTCGACGCCGAACGCCTGGCCGCGCACCCGTGGGGCCTGCTGGTCGCCGACGAGGCCCAGCACGTCAAGAACCCGGCGTCCGGCACCGCCAAGGCGCTGCGCGAGATCCCCGCCGCCGCCCGCGTCGCCCTGACCGGCACTCCCGTCGAGAACAACCTGTCGGAGCTGTGGGCCATCCTCGACTGGACCACCCCCGGGCTGCTCGGCCCGCTGACCCGGTTCCGCGCCCGCTGGGCCAGGCCGGTCGAGTCCGGCGACACCGGCACGGCCGAACGCCTGTCGCGGCTGGTCGGGCCGTTCCTGCTGCGCCGCCGTAAGAGCGACCCCGGCATCGCGCCCGAGCTGCCGCCCAAGACCGAGACCGACCGCCCCGTCGCGCTCACCACCGAACAGGCCGGCCTGTACGAGGCCGTCGTCCGCGAGATCATGACCCAGATCGCCGACGCGCGCGGCATGGCCAGGCGCGGCCTCATCGTCAAGCTGCTCACCGGGCTCAAGCAGATCTGCAACCATCCCGCCCAGTACCTGCACGAGAGCGACCCGCGCCTGCCCGGCCGCTCCGGGAAGCTGGAGCTGCTGGACGAGCTGGTCGACACCATCACCGCCGAGGACGGCTCCGTGCTCGTCTTCACCCAGTACGTCGCCATGGCCCGCCTCCTGGAGCGCCACCTGACCGGCCGGGGCGTCGCCACCCAGCTCCTGCACGGCGGCACCCCCGTCGCCCGCCGCGAGGAGATGGTCAGGCGCTTCCAGGACGGCGAGGCCCCCGTCTTCCTGCTGTCGCTCAAGGCCGCCGGCACCGGCCTCAACCTCACCCGCGCCGACCACGTCATCCACTACGACCGCTGGTGGAACCCGGCCGTCGAGGACCAGGCCACCGACCGCGCCTACCGCATCGGCCAGACCAGGCCCGTCCAGGTGCACCGCCTCATCGCCGAGGGCACGATCGAGGACCGCATCGCGAAGATGCTCACCGCCAAACGGTCGCTCGCCGACGCCGTGCTCGCCTCCGGCGAAGCCGCCTTCACCGAACTGACCGACGCCGAACTCGCCGCCCTGGTCGAACTCCGATGACCACCCCGATCCTGGAGCCCCGATGACCCCCGCCCGCGGCTTCCCCGCCTTCCCCCGCCAGCGCGCCGGCGCCCGCTTCGCCACCTCCTGGTGGGGACGCGCCTGGATCCAGGCCATGGAGGACACCTCCCTCGACCACACCCTGCTGCGCAAGGGCCGCGCGTACGCCAAGACCGGGCAGCTCGGCCCGATCACCGTCAGCCCAGGGCGCCTGGCCGCGGTCGCCGAGCACGAGTACGACGTGGTCGTGAGCGTCGAGCAGCTCACCGACGACGCATGGGAACGCTTCCTCGACCAGGTCGCCGCCAAGGCCGGCCACATCGCCGCGCTGCTCGACGGCGACATGCCGCACGACCTGGTCGACGCGGCCGAGTACGCGGGCGTGCCGCTGCTGCCCGCCGTCGGCGACCTGGAGCCCGAGTGCTCCTGCCCCGACTGGGGTCACCCCTGCCAGCACGCCGCCGCCCTGTGCTACCAGGCGTCCTGGCTGCTGGACGCCGACCCGTTCGTCCTGTTGCTCCTGCGCGGCCGAGGCCAAAGCGACCTGGTCGAAGCCCTGCAGGCACGAAACGCGGCGGGGGCCGCCCCGCGTGCGGGGCGACCGGAGGATGCCGCCCGGCCGTCCGGCACGCCGGCGGCGGTCGCGTTCGCGGCCGGGGTGTCCCCGCTGCCTGACAGGCCGCCGTACGACGTCACCTACACCCCACCCGCCCTCGACCCGGCGCCCGGCGTGGACGTGGCCGCCCTCGCGGTGCTGGCCGCCTCCGCCGCCGCCCGCGCCCGCGACCTGCTGCTGCACGAGCGCCTGCCGCACCTGACCGAGCACGAGGACCACGTACGGCTGCTCGCCGACCACATCCTCGACCAGCCAGACGACCGAGGCGAACAGGAGCTGGGGGCGGCCGTGGCCGCCTGGCGGCACGGCGGCGCCGACGGGCTCGCCGCGCTGGAGCACCCCTGGACGCCGCCCCGCCACGACCTGGCCAGAGCGCGCGCCCGGCTCGAAGCCGCCTGGGACGGCGCGGAACCCCCGCCCATGGAAGCCTGGCGCAACCGCTGGACGCTCGGAGAGCTCCAGCTCCGCTACGGCCGGGACGGCCGCTGGTACCCCTTCACCCGCCGCGACGACCGGTGGTGGCCCGCCGGCCCTCCGGACCGCGACCCCTCGGCCCTCATCGGCTGAGCCTCACGTCGCCACCGACACCACGTGACCCGCCGACGTGCCGTCCTCGATCAGCTTGAGCATGCAGTCGGCGAGGTCGGCGCGGGTGGTGGTGTGGCCGCCGCGGACGCTGAGGTCGCGGGCCGTGCGGTAGCGGTGCGTGCGGCCGGCGTCGGTGAGGCGGGCGGGCCGCACGATCGTCCAGTCCGTACGGGACTCGCGCACCAGCCGTTCGGCCACCGCCAGGTCCGCGTAGACGTGGCGGAGGAAGCGGCGGACGATCGGCTTGAGCGCGTACCGCGAGAAGAGGCCGTCACCGGCGTCGCTCTCCAGCCCGGCGGCGCTGACCATGAGCAGGCGCCGCGTCCCGGTGCGTTCCATGGCGGCCAGGATGGCGCGGGTGCTGCCGGAGCAGACGGTGGTGGGCCCCGTGCCGCGGGGGCCCATCGCGCTGAGCACCGCGTCGCGGCCCGCGACGGCGGAGGCGATGGCGTCGGGGTCCATCACGTCGGCCTGGACGACGTCTGCCCGCTCGCGCAGCTCGGCGGGCAGCCGGTCGGGGCCGCGGACCACGGCGGTGACCTCGTGGCCCAGGTCGAGGCCCTGGCGTACGAGCTCGAGCCCGCTGCCGCCGGTCGCACCGAGAACGGTGATCTTCATGAGGGCTCCCTCCAAGGGGTGAGTGAGTACTCACTACCCTACTCGGAGGGGCCCTCGGGTCACTCGGGGGCGTAGAAGGCGGTGGTGGCGGCCACCGTCGAGGCCACCAGGTCGGGCGAGCCGCCCGCCGCCCGGTGCGCCTCGCCCCACGCCTTGCTGCTGGTCACGATGCAGCGCCGGCCCTCGTCGGTCTCGTGGAAGGTGTCCGCCTCGGGCTTGACGCCGCCGGTCAGGTGCAGGGCCAGACCCAGCAGCCCCAGGTCCCAGCCCACCCCCGTGGCGCCGGGGCCGAACTGCGCCCACATCTCCTCCGGCACCTCCGCCGTGTGCCGCAGCTCCAGCACCGTGCCGCCGTCCTTGGCGGTCAGGCTCACCTCGACCTCGGAGAAGCCGGGGGCGGGGCCGAACAGCCAGCTGATCGCGAACATGCTGGGCGGCTCGCAGCGCAGGATCTCGCCGTGGGCGTTGCCCTCCAGCTGGTAGTGGCCGCCCAGCCGCAGGTCGCCGGTGACCGGCAGGAACCAGCGGGCGATGCGGTCGGCGTCGGTGACGGCCTGCCAGACGTCCTCGATCTCGGCGTCGTAGTGGCGGCGCAGCACCTGCACCTTGCGCTCACCGTCGATCAGCTCGCGGTGCGTCTTGTTGATCTCGTCGACCATGTCCATCAGGAATCCTCTTTCTCTTTTGTGATGCGGCGTTCGCGCTTGCCCCGGGCCAGCTCCGTCGCCAGCGCGTCCAGGCGCTGGTCCCAGAAGGCGCGGAAGCGCTCCAGCCAGGCGTCGATCTCGCGCAGCGGGCCGGGCTCGACGGCGTAGAGGCGGCGGGTGCCCTCCGCCCGTACGCTCGCGAACCCGCTGTCTCGCAGCACCCGCAGGTGCTGCGAGACGGCCGGCTGCGAGATGCCGAACTCCCGCCGGATGACGGCGGTGACCTCGCCTGAGCTCAGCTCGCCGGTGGCCAGCAGCTCCAGGATCCGGCGGCGTACCGGATCGCCGAGGACGTCGAAGGCGTGCACCACCAGAGTGTTTCAGGACCTGCTTATATAAGTCAAATCTTAATCATCGTCGTCGAGCCCGCGGGCGCTCAGCGCCTCGCCCAGCGCGTCGGCGTGCCGCAGCGAGCTGACCACCAGCGGCACCGCGAACGCCCGCAGGCTGCGCTCGACGCCCCTGGCCCGCTGCGCCTCCCTGACCCGCGTGGCCAGCGACGCCACCACCGGCACGCTGCGAATGGTCAGCGACAGCAGCAACGACAGCCGGAACGGGTCCAGCCCCACGAACCTGACCGGCGACAGCAGCCGCTCCAGCGCCGCCATCATGGCCGCCGACCGGGTGGTCAGCGTCACCAGCCCGGCCAGTGCCACCGCCAGCACCACCCGCAACGTCGTGGCGGCGGCCGCGGCCGGCCCGGCGAAGACGAGCTGCACGCCGAACAGCATCACGGCGAACCAGCGCACCGGCTTGACCTGCGCCCACGCCGCCGCCGCGCCGACCCTGGCCAGCGCGTACAGGGCCGCCACCACGACCCCCGCCATGGCCAGCGCGAGCGGCGAGCGCAGCAGCACCAGCGCCGTGCAGGCCAGCGCCAGCGCGGCCAGCTTCGCGCCGGCCGGCAGCCGGTGCAGCGGCGAATCTCCGGGTACGTAGGCGCCGGTGAGGCTGTTCACGCCATCAGCTTCCTGTAGTGGGCGATGGCCTCGGCGGGCGTGCCGTCGGCGGCCACCCGGCCCCCGTCGATCACCAGCACCCGGTCGAACCCCGACAGCAGCGGCAGGTCATGGGTGACCAGGAACACCTGCTGCGGCATCTCCTCCAGCAGCTCCGCCACCTGGCGCGAGTGGCGCAGGTCGAGCAGCGTGGTGGGCTCGTCCATGACGAGGATCTCCGGCTCCAGCACCATCACCGAGCACAGCGCCAGCAGCTGCTTCTGCCCGCCGGACAGGTGGTGCGCGGGATGGTCGGCGTGGCCGGCCAGGCCGTAACGGCCGAGCACCTCGCCCACCCGCCGGTCCACCTCCTCGCGCGTCAGGCCCTTGCGGCGCAGCGAGAACGCGACGTCCTCGGCCACCGTCGGCATGACGATCTGCGCGTCGGGATCGGTGAACAGGAACCCCACACCGCGCCTGATCTTGGCGCCGTCGCGGCGGGTGTCCATGCCGAGCACGGTGACCTGGCCGGACGACGGCAGCGCCAGGCCGTTGACCAGCCGGGCGAGCGTGCTCTTGCCGGAGCCGTTGGCGCCCACCACGCCCACCCGGAGCTCGGGCAGCGCCGCGGTGATGCCGCGCAGCACGTCGCGCGTGCCCAGCCGGACGTGCACGTCAGTGAATTCGATCAACTCTCACACCACCTCGAACAGGGCGGCCACGCCCATCCCGCCGCCGACCGCGGCCGCCGCCAGGCCGAGCGTGCCCTTGGGAGCCGCGGCGCGGACGAGCCCGCCGAACAACCTGGTCACCACCACCGCGCCGGTCGCGCCCCACGGATGCCCGAGCGCCAGCGCACCGCCGCCGGGACACACCCGCTCGTCGTCGGCGCCCAGCGGGTCGAGCCCGAGCGCGTCGGTGACGGCCAGCACCTGCGCCGCGAACGCCTCCACGATCTCCACCACCGCGATCGACTCCATCGCCACCCCGGTACGCGCCAGCACCCGGCGGATCGCCGGCACCGGCCCCCACCCGGGCAACTTGGGATCGCACCCGGCCACGGCCCCGGCCAGCAGCCGCAGACCGGGCAGGCCGTCGCGCAGCCCCTCCGGCACCAGGGCCACGGCGGCGGCGCCGTCGCTGTTCGGGGAGGAGTTGCCGGCCGTCACCGTGCCGCCCGGCACGAACGCGGCTGGCAGCCGGGCCAGCGACGCCGCCCGCAGCGGGCGCGGACGCTGATCGTCGGTGCGGCCCGCGACGGGCACGATCTCCTCAGCGAACCGTCCCGCCGCGCGGGCGGCCAGGGCGCGGGCGTGGCTGCGGCAGGCGTAGGCGTCCTGCCTTTCCCGATCGACGCCCTTGGCCGCGGCCAGCACCTCGGCCGCCGGCCCCATGTCCGGGTCGGGGCTGCCTTCCGGGGTGAACGGCGCCCGCTCGTACGGCGTTCCGGCCCCTCTGAACGTGCGCAGCGGCGCGGTCGAGGCGCTCTCCACGCCTCCGGCGATCACCAGGTCCGCCTCGCCCGCGCGGACGGCCTGACCGGCCAGCAGGATCGCGGCCAGGCCGCTGCCGCACTGCCGGTCCACCGTCACCCCTGGCACCTCGTGCCCGAGGCCGGCCGCCAGCGCGGAGACCCTGGCGATGTTCCCGCCGGGTCCCATGCAGTTGCCCAGCATCACGTCATCGACCGGCCGCCCCTTCAGGTCGCCTGCCACGGCGGCGATCACGGGGGCGGCCAGGTGTTCGGCGGTCAGCGACTTGTACGCGTGCCCGGCCGTGCCGATCGGCGTGCGCCGGGCCGACACCACCACGGGGGTCAGGTCCATGGTCACGTCAGCCGCCTGATGGCCGGGTCGCCGCTCGCCAGCCGGGCCGCCACCAGCGCCCGCGCCGGCTTGCCCGTGGGCGTGCGGGGCAGTTCGGGCACCGCGTACCAGCGGCGGGGCCGCTGCGCCCAGTCCAGCCCGCCGCGCGCGGTCTCCTCCAGCAGGGCGCGCGGGAGCGGCTCGGAGAACGGGGTCTCGATGACCGCCGTCACCACCGCGCCGAGGGAGGGGTGCGGCGAGCCCACCACCACGACGTCTTCCACACCGGGCACTTTGCGCAGCACCTCTTCGACGTCCTCGGGCACGACGGTGGCGCCGCCGGTCTGGATCGCGCCGTCGCCGCGCCCGCGTACGCGCAGCACGCCGCCAGCCCGGTACGGCTCGGCCACGTCGCCCACGCTCACCCAGCCGTCCTCGTCGCGCCGCAGCGGCCCGGCCGCCGCGCCCAGGTAGCCCTCGGCCAGCCACGGCGAGCGCACCCACACCTCGCCCAGCGGCCCCTCGCCGCGCACCTCGATCTCCACTTCGGGAAAGGGACGCAGCCCGCCCCCGTCGGTGTCGGCGGCCACGAACGACAGCTCGGTGGCGCCGTAGTAGGCCACCACGCGCACGCCGGCACGTTCTGCGGCCTGGCGCGTGCCCGGGGCGAGGGCGGCGCCGCCGACCACGGCCACCCGCAGCGAACCCGGCCGTTCCAGCACGTCGGGCAGCCGGTGCGGCACCAGGTGCACCACGCTCGCCTCCGCCAGATGATCGGCCAGGTCGCGGCCCGGCCAGCGTCCCGGCAGCAGCGCCGTGGCGCCGGTGGCCAGGGTGTGCAGGGCGGCGAACGCGTACAGGGAGGAGACCAGCGGGCCGGGCACGAGCACGACGTCGTCGGGGCCGATGCCGGTCAGCGCGTTCAGATGGTGGTAGGAGCCGGTCCAGGAGGCCCGGGTGCGGACGATCGCCCGCGGCCGCCCGGTGCTCCCGGAGCTGAAACAGGCCCAGGCGAGATCGTCAGGCCGGGCGCGCCGCCGCGCGGGGGGCCCAGCCGGGTCGGGCGGAGGCGCAGCGCGCGGCGCCGTCGTCGTCGTCAAGGGAGCGTCGATGGGGCCCGTCGCCGGCGAGGGCGCGTCGATGGGGACCGTCGGCACCGGAGCAATGACCGGGGACGCCGGCAGCGCCGTGCCGATCGGTGACGTGGGCAGCGGTGTGGTGATGGGGACGGTCGGCAGGGGGACGGTGACGGTGGTCCAGCGGGTGTGGTCCCAGGTGTGCTCGCCCACCAGGGGTGTCGCGCCGGCGAGGTCGGCGGCCAGGACGGCGACGAGCAGGTCCACCGGGTCGGCCAGGCCGATGGCCGCCGTCACGCCGGGGCCGACCCCGTTCCCCGCGAGGTGCCGGGCGGCGGCTTCGATGCGGTCGGCGAGCCGCGCGTAGGTCAGCTCGCCGCCGGGTCCGCGCACCGCGAGCCTGGAGGGCTGCTCGGCGGCGTGCGTCAGCACGTGTTCTGCTACGGGCATCGAGCGGTCAACGCCCCCCGCTGAGGCGTTCGTGGTGCACGGCGGGCACCGCGTCGGGGTAGGCCCGCTGGACGCCCCTGACCACCACCGCCGTCAGCGCCGCCTTGATCAGGTCGCCGGGCAGGAACAGGCCGGTGAACCCGGCCGCCGTGCTGAGGGAGACCCCGGTCACCAGGGCCTGCACCGGGATGCCGAACAGATAGATGACGCCCATGCCGCCCGCCACGGACGCCACGAACAACTGGAGCACGCTCGGGCTGCGTCCGGCCCGCTCGACCAGCCAGCCGGTGACGGCCGCGCCGGGCAGCCAGCCGATGAGGAACCCGGCCGACGGCCCGGTGAACACGCCCAGCCCGCCCCGCCCGCCGGCCAGCAGCGGCAGCCCGGCGGCGACCAGCACGTACAGGACCAGGACGGCGAGCGCGCCCCGCCACGCGCCGAGAACGGCGCCGGCCAGCATCACGCCCATGGTCTGCAGCGTGATCGGGACGGCGTTGCCGAAGACGTTCAGTGTGCCGGGCAGGCCCATGACCGCGATGAGCGCGGCGAAGACGGCCACCCGCGCCAGCGTGCCCGTCGCGAGCCTCCTGCGCTGTTTCCCTTCATCCTTCATGGCGTCGATCCCACACCAGAACGGGCGTGCTCAGGCATGGAGGTATCCCACAACATTCCCTCCGATCATCTGCTGGCGATCGATACCGCGCTCACGCGCCGTCCCTGCCGCACGGCGCGGCATCGAACGCGGCAGTTATCCCGTTTTGCTGGGATTTCAGGTCGTCGGCGCTCAGTGTACGGTTCGGCAAGGTGAAGGTGACCGGCCGGGATGCCACCTTGAGGCTGACGCGGATCGTGTCGGGGGTCAGGGTCGTGCGGTCGGGATAGTGCAGGCGTACGCGGTAGTCGCGCACCTCGCCGCCGTCCTCCAGGCAGGCGCGCGCGCCGTTCTCCACCCGTTTCATCAGGCCCTGGTTGATCTGCCTGCCGCGCATGGGCACCAGGTTGTAGCGCATGCTCGCGCCGCGGAAGGAGGCGGCGATGAGGTGACCGCCCTGCCAGTCGCCGCTCCCGCCCCAGTCGCCGACCTTGCCCTCGCACGAGCCGCGCGGGGCGTCCCGGTCGACGAGCGTCTTGGCCACGGCTTCTGCGGGGCGCCCTGCGGCGTCGGTGGTGAAGGTGTGCTCGTAGGCGCGGTAGGTGGCCGACGCTTCGAGCAGTCGCGCACAGGGGGCGGCGTCGGGCTTGAGCACGGGGGCGGAGGCGGCGGCGGTGAGCAGGAGCGCGGTGGCGCTCGCGCCGCCCAGGGCACGGCGAAGTCGGGTCGCGGGCACGGCGGGAGTCCTCTCGGAGCAGGGGGTCACCGCTCAGGAGAGGGGAGGCCGACGGCGTTGAACCGCCCGATCGGCCACCTGTCGGCTTTGTCGCGACTTTCCTGCCCGTGCGAACTTTCACATAACGTTACCGTTCCGCTACTTCACGTGGTTCTCGCAGGTAGGTCAGGCTGCGAGCCGCAAGGCCCGGGCCACCTCCCCGGTCGCCGCCGAGGTCTCGGTGGCGGT
This sequence comes from Nonomuraea salmonea, assembly GCF_042428605.1. Classification (NCBI taxonomy): domain Bacteria; kingdom Bacillati; phylum Actinomycetota; class Actinomycetes; order Streptosporangiales; family Streptosporangiaceae; genus Nonomuraea; species Nonomuraea salmonea. The sequence continues at coordinate 55,706 of NZ_JBHMCF010000008.1, read as the reverse complement.
GTAACCGCCGCGCAGCGAGGCGTCGAGGTCCTTCAGGCCGTTGCCGCTCAGCGTGATCACCACCCGCAGGCCGGGCTCCAGCCCGCCCCTGGCGTGCAGGTCGAGCAGCCCCGCCAGCCCGGCCGCCGACGCGGGCTCGGCGAAGACGCCGTCGCGGCGGGCGATCAGCCGGTACGCGGCGAAGATCTGCTCGTCGCTCACCGCGCCGATCAGCCCGCCCGACTCGTCCCTGGCCGCGATCGCGCCCTCCCACGTCGCCGGGTGCCCGACGTTGATCGCACTGGCCTCCGTACGCGGCTCGGACACGGGCGCGCCGTGCACCAGCGGAGCCGCCCCGGCCGCCTGGAAGCCCCACATGCGCGGCAGCTCGCCCGGGGAGTAGGCGCGGTAGCCGGTCCAGGTCGCGGTGATGTTGCCGCCGTTGCCGACCGGCAGGCAGTGCACGTCGGGCGCCGCGCCCAGGGCGTCGACGATCTCGTACGCGACCGTGCGCTGCCCGGCCAGGCGCAGCTCGTTGCCCACCGAGTTGACCAGCGCGACGGGGTGGTGGGCGGCCAGCTCGCGGGCGACGCGCAGGCAGTCGTCGAACGTGCCGCCGACCTCGACGATCTCGGCGCCGTACCGTACGGCCTGGGCCAGCTTGCCCAGCGCCACCCGCCCCTTGGGCACGAGCACGGCGGCGCGCAGCCCGGCGCGGGCGGCGTACGCGGCGGCCGAGGCGCTGGTGTTGCCGGTGGAGGCGCAGATCACGGTCGCGGCGCCGGCCTCGGCCGCCCGGCTGATCGCCACGGTCATGCCCCGGTCCTTGAACGATCCCGTCGGGTTCGCGCCCTCGACCTTCAGCCAGACCTCGCAGCCCGTCAGCTCGGACAGGTGGGCCGAGCGCAGCAGCGGCGTGTTGCCCTCGTTGAGCGAGATGGCCGGGGTGCCGGCGGTGACCGGCAGCCAGCGCCGGTAGGGACTGTCGATGAGGCCGTTCCAGGTAGTCATGCCCGAAACCGTAACATTCGTTTCGCTTTCTCGGAATGATGTAACATTCGTCAGCATGGAGAGCGACGCGATCGTGGCCAGGCTCAGCGCCGTCTACGCCGAGCTGCCGCCAGGTGAGCGGGCGGTGGTGCGGGTGCTGCTCGACGACCACCCGTTCGCGGCGCTCGGCTCGCTGCGCGCGCTGGCCGAGCGGGCCGGGGTGAGCCCGCCGACCGCGTCACGGCTGTTCGACCGGCTCGGCTACGCCGGCTTCGCCGACTTCCAGACGGCTGTACGCGACGGCGCCAGAGACCGCTCACGCCTGCTCGAATACGTCACCCGCCCCGAAGACGAGCCCCCGGGCGAGCTGGGCGAGGCGGCCGAGGAGCTGCGCGCCGGCCTCGACGGCACCCTGGCCGCCGTCCCCGCCCAGCTCTGCCATCGCGCCGCGGGAGTGCTGGCCGAGGCCAGGACCGTCTGGGCGCTCGGCGGGCCGCTGAGCGAGCTGGCCGCCGACTACCTCATCCGCCAGCTCGCGGGCCTGCGCCCCGGCGCGCACCGGGTGCCCGAGCCGGCCCACGCGCGCGCACGTACCGTGCTCGACCTGGGCGCGGCCGACCTGGTCGTGGCCTACGACTTCCGCCGCTACTCCCCCGCCACCGCCCGTTTCGTGCGGGCCGCGCGCGGTCGCGGCGCGCGGCTGATCCTCGTCACCGACACCTGGGGCTCGCCGCTGGCCGCCGAGGCGGAGCTGCTCATCGCGCTGCCGCGCGAGGCCGCGGGGCCGATCGCGCCGCTCACCCACGAGATCGCGGTCACCGAGCTGCTGCTCGTCGCCACCGCCGCCCGCCTGGCCCCGGCCGATCGGCTGGCCGACCTCGACGCGCTCACGCAGTCGCTGTGAGCCGCTTGTAGAAGAAGCTGCACTCGCGCAGCGTGCCGTCGGGCGAGCCGGCGTAGTCAGGGACGCTGCCGAAGCGGGTCCAGCCGCAGGTCAGATAGACGTGCTCGGCCGCGCTGCCGGTCTCGGTGTCGAGCATCAGCAGGTCGAGGCCGGCCGCCGACGCCTCCCGCTCGGCGGTGGCGAGCAGGGCGCGCGCGTGGCCGCGGTTGCGCGCCTCGCGGTGCACGATGAGCTTGATGATCTCGCCGCGGTGGCGGGAGTTCGCCTTCGGCGAGGGGACGAGGCCGACAGTGCCCACGACGGCGCCGTCCTCGCGGCAGGCCCACACGATGAGCTCCCCGGCGGCGACGGCGGGGGCCTGCGCGCGCCACCAGGCGGCGGCGTCCTCGATGTCGAACGGCGTGACGAACCCCAGCGAGAAGCCGCCGTCCACGGCGTCGGCCAGCAGCGCGGCCAGCTCCTTGACGCAGGTCTCGAACGCGGCCGGGGACAGGCGGGTGATCGTGCGCATGCGGGCTCCTCCTAGGGCAGGACGACGAAGATCGCGTACCGGACCGGGCCGGGGCCGGGGCAGCGGAACCTGGACGGCCCCCACAGGCGGAAGCGCAGGCAGTCGCCGGCCTCCACGGCATGCGTACGGCCGTCGAAGGTGATCTCCACCGACCCCTCCAGCACCCAGATGTGCTGCTCAAGGCCAGGGACGGGCGGCGCGTCGTAGGCGATGTCGGCGCCCGGCCGCAGCCGCCCCTCCACGACCTCGCCGCGCAGCCCGGGGTGAGGCGGCGAGACGGAACGGCGCACGAACCCGGACGATTCGTCCCGCCACACCTGCTGCGCCCCGGCCGCCACGACCTGCGGCGGCTCAGTTTCGACCTCGGCCAGCAGCCGCGACATCGTCCGCCCGTGCACCTCGCACAGCTTGCCGAGCAGTGCCGCCGTCGGGCTGATCTCGCCGCGCTCCAGCCGCGACAGCGTCGAGCGGCTGATGCCCGACCTGCTCGCCAGCTCCTCGAGCGACCAGTCACGCTCGATGCGCAGCTGGGCGAGGCGGTCGGCGAGCCGGCTCTCCACATCCTCTCTCATATCCGGGATGATATCCCAGATCTGAGAATCAGCGCCGGCGGATCTTGATGTCGCGCATGTCCGTCACGCCGATGCGCAGCACCTCGTACGGCTGCCCGTACGCCTCCAGCGCCGTCATCGCCCCCAGCGCCGCCTCGTCATCGCCGTCCTCCGGCTCGGCCGGCACCTGGCAGCGGAAGGTGAACACCGACACGCTCTGATCATGGGTGAAGGTGCCCGCCTCGGTGAACGCCGTCCCGGCCGCCGCCCGCACCGCCTCCCGCCCGGCGTCGTCGAGCCCCTGGAACTTCCCGCTGATCGTCACCCGGAACATCACGTCACTCCCTTCGTACGGCATAAGCCAGCACCTTCTCGCCGAGCACGCTCTCGGCCGCGTCCAGCAGCTCCAGCACGGCCTCGGCGATGGCGTCCGGCCGCTCGCCCGCGGCCGTGCGGCGGCCGATCTCGCTCAGCGCCAGCGCGTGCAGGCTGCCGATGTGCCAGGCGACCACGCGGGGCAGCGGATCATCCGGCCCCTCGCCGCACTCCTCGGCCAGCAGACCGGCCAGCTCGCCGGTCATGCGCTGGCCCAGGTCCTCCAGCCGCGCGGTCAGCGTGGGCGCGGCCCGCATCATCTCCAGCACCCGCCCGAACCCCGGCGTCAGGCCCACCCGGCGCTCGCGCTCGCGCACCTCCTGCCGCAGCCGCGCCAGCACCGCCCCGGCCGCCGACTCCCCGGGCGCGCGCCCGGCCACGATGTCGGCCAGCCGGCGGGGCGAGGCCTCCTCCGGCGGCAGCACCAGGTCCTCTTTGGCCTGGAAGTAGTTGTAGACGGTGTTCACCGACACCTCGGCGGCGGCCGCGACCTCGGCGATCGTCACGTTGTCGAAACCGTGCTCGACGAACAGGCCGACGGCCACCTCGGAGATGTGCTGCCGCGTGCGGCGCTTCTTCCGCTCGCGCAGTCCTTCAGCCATGCCGCTGGAGCGTACTGTAAAGTTGCAATCCACTGCAATTTTCATCCGCGCACGCCGAAGGGGGCACGTGATCAGTGGTGAGAGAGATCGGCTACGCCGAAAGCTGTGGCGCCGGGCCCGGACGCAACGTCAGCATACGTCCGGCGTGTCTCTCATGTCACAAGCGGCACGCCGGACGTCCGCGTCAGTTCAGCAGCGCGACGAGCTGCTGCTCCTCGTAGTCGAGATGGGCCTCCAGCTCCTTGGTGAGCCGGTCCACACCCGCGATCAAGTCGGCGGGCGCGACGTCGTCGGCCGACAGCAGTGACTTGAGCTCCTCCAGCAGCCGCGCCACCACCTCGTGCTCGGCCCGCAGCCGCCGCATCGCGGGAGCCAGCTCCGGATACTGCCGCTCCAGGCCGGGGAACAGGCCGTTGTCCTCGTGCGAGTGGTGCATGTGCAGCCCCGCGCACATGGTCAGGCAGTTGATCCGCAGCTGCGCTGCCAGGCGCGGCCCCGAGGCGGCGGCCTCCCTGCGGATCAGGGCCAGCTCGCGGCGGAAGGCGTCGTGGATGTCCTTGAGCGCGTCGCCCATGCGCCGCCCGGCCGGCGGCCCGAACTCGGCCTGCACCAGCGCCACCACCGGCAGCGTGCGGCCCGAGCGCTCCTCGTAGGCGGCCCAGCCAGGGTCCATCTCGACGGCGCGGGCGAACACGCGGTCGCGCTCCTCGCCCTCCAGGACCACGGCGTCGGCCGCGTACGTGAAGATGCCGTCCTCCACGGTGACCCGGGGGTCGGCGCGCAGGTTGTGGTACCAGGCCGGGTGCTTGGGCGAGCCGCCGGCCGAGGCGATGACGAGCACACGGTCCTCGTCGGGAAGGTAGCCGAGCGGGGTGGTGTGCGGGGCGCCGGACTTGGCGCCGACGGTGGTCAGCAGCAGTAGCCTGCCGCCCTCGAAGGGGCCGCCGACCTGGCCGCGGTTGGCTCGGAACTCGTCGATGACCTGCTGGTTGAAGTTTTCCGGCATGCTGAAAGAAGGCTCCCTGATGATCGGTGTTTTGGACATGCTTCGACCCGCGCGGACATGCCGGCGCGCGGGTGCTTACGACACCGCAACAGGCATGGGAAGACGCACGGGTGCGGTGTGCTCAGGCACGACCGATGGTGTGAGTGTCCACGGCGTCATCCCCCTTGATTCGGCGCCTCCATGCCTCGACCGTCCTCCCGGCCGGCGACACGCGACGCGACCGCCATTACGCCCATATCGGCCGGAGTCTGTCAACCGATCCCGATCATCGGGATCCTGAGTACAGTAATGAAAGTGAGTAAGACCGATCAGGACGAGCCGGCCTGCTCCATCGAGCGCAGCCTGCAGATCCTCGGCGAGCGGTGGACCCTGCTGATCCTGCGCGAGATCTTCCGCGGCAGGCACCGCTTCGCCGACATCAGAGACTCCCTGGGCATCGCGCCCAACCTGCTCAGCGCCCGGCTGAAGACGCTGGTCGCGGCCGGGGTGCTGCGGACGTACACCTATCAGGAGCCGGGCAGCAGGCAGCGCCGCAGCTACCACCTCACCCCGGCCGGCGCCGACCTGCGGGTGGTGCTGGGCGCGCTGCAGCAGTGGGGCGACGAGCACCGCCCGCGCCCGTCCGGGCCGTCGGCCCTGCGCAGGCGACGCTCCACCGGCGAGCCGGTGCACGTCGCGTTCGTCGACGGCGAAGGCCGCGAGGTGACCGGCGAGGACGTGGTGATCGACCTCCGGCCATGATCGGCGGCATGGCTTTGCCCGAGGTTGAGATACGGCGCGGCCCCACGGGGCAGGCCCACCCAGCACGCCTGCGGCCTCGGCGGGCCAGCGGAGAAAGGAAAGCGCCATGACCTCTGTGCGGGCCGACGCGTCCGGCCAGTTCACGATCGAGAACGTTCTTCCCGTCAACCGGCTCGGTTACGGCACCATGCAGCTCACCGGGAAAGGGGTGTGGGGGCCTCCGGCCGACGAGGACGAAGCCGTCCGCGTGCTGCGCCGCGCGGCCGAGCTCGGCGTCACGCTCTTCGACACCGCCGACTCCTACGGCCCGCTGGTCGCCGAGCCGCTGCTGCGGCGGGCCCTCGCGCCGTACGACGAGAGCATCGTCATCGCCACCAAGGCCGGGCTCACCCGCCAGGGCCCCGACCAGTGGACCCCCGTCGGCCGGCCCGCCTACCTGCGCCAGCAGTGCGAGATGAGCCTGCGCATACTCGGGCTCGAGCGCATCCCGCTGCTCCAGCTCCACCGCGTCGACCCCGAGGTGCCGCTCGAGGACCAGGTCGGCGAGCTCAAGGCGCTCCAGGACGAAGGCAAGATCGCCCACATCGGCCTGTCGGAGGTCAGCGTCGAGCAGATCGAGCAGGCCCGCGCCGTCGCCCCGATCGCCACCGTCCAGAACCTCTACAACCTGGCCGACCGCTCCGCCGAGAGCGTGCTCGACCACTGCGAGCGCAACCAGATCGGGTTCATCCCGTGGTTCCCGCTGGCCACCGGCGGGCTGGTCAAGCCGGGCGGGCCGCTCGACGCGATCGCCTCGCGGCTCTCGGCCACGCCGTCGCAGCTCGCGCTCGCGTGGCTGCTGCGCCGCTCCCCGGTGATGCTGCCGATCCCCGGCACCTCCTCGATCGCCCACCTGGAGGAGAACGTCGCCGCCGCCGGCCTCGAGCTGACCGACGACGACGTCGCCGAGCTGTCGGCCGCCGTCAGCTGACCGAGCCGATCCGGCCCGCACGTCCGGCGAGCACCGCCGCACAGGCGGCCACCGGCGCGGCCCTGGCGGCCCTCCCCCAGCCGCCCCATCACGCGGTGGCCGCCGATGTGCGCCGGGTCGCCGCGGCTCGGCACCGGAAGATCCTGCATGATCCGTCACCTCTCTCGAGCTCGGGCGGTGGCCTCGCGGCACCATCGGCCGGCGCGGCGGCGCCGGCCTGGGGGCGGGACGGTCATCGCGGGCTCCTCGGTAAGTCGCCCTCGACCCCTGATGTACTCTTCGACGGCCGGTAACAGCAACGTGACCAGGTCACTTACGGGTGACGCGGAAACGGGGGGCCGATGTCGCATCAGCGCGAAGCCGACAGGGTGCTGCGTTCGCGGGGCAAGGCGTGTCTCGACCACGATCCCGACGTGCTGCGGTCCGTCCTGGACCGGGTGGCCGATCGGTGGAGCCTGCTCCTGATCGGGCTGCTGGAGGAGAGGCCGATGCGCTTCACCGAGCTGCTGCGGGTCGCGCCCGGCATCTCGCGCCGCATGCTGTCGGTGACGCTGCGCGGCCTGGAGCGTGACGGGCTGGTCAAGCGAGTGGCCTATCCGGAGATCCCGCCCAGGGTCGAGTACGAGGTCACGCCGTTCGGGCGCAGCCTGTCGGAGCCGGTGCTGGCACTGGCCCGCTGGACGCTCGACAACCAGGACACCATCCGCGCCAACAGGGACGCCTTCGACGAGGCGACCGGCGACTGAGCCTGTTACGCCCGGGTGACCACGGTTCTGTTGAAGTAACCGATCACCGGCCTGTAGTCAGTAGTGCGAGGTCGGCGCAGCGCATGACGCCCACCTCGACCTGCGACGTCTCCCCCCGCCACCGCCCTGCCTCCAGGGCCGCTCCGGCTACGCCGCGTCACGGGCCGCTCGCACATCGGAACCTTCGAAAGGACCCCGTGATGACCCGTATCGGCATCATCCTCGGCAGCACCCGTCCCGGCCGCAACGGCGAGCAGGTGGCGCAGTGGGTGCTCGAGCACGCCTCCCGCCGCCCCGACGCCACCTTCGAGATCGTCGACCTGCTGCACTACCCGCTCCCCCACCTCGACGAGCCCATGCCACCGGCCTACGGCCAGTACCAGAACGAGCACACCAAGGCGTGGGCGGCCAAGATCCGCTCGTTCGACGGCTTCGTCATGGTGACGCCCGAGTACAACCACTCCACCTCGGGGGTGCTGAAGAACGCCATCGACTACCTGTTCGCGGAGTGGAACAACAAGGCGTTCGGCATCGTGTCGTACGGCAGTGTCGGCGGCGCCCGCGCGGCCGAGCACCTGCGGCTGATCGGCGGTGAGCTGAAGCTCGCCGACGTGCGGACCAACGTGACGCTGTCGCTGTTCGCCGACTTCGAGGGCTTCACCAAGCTCGCGGCCGGCGAGCACCAGGTGGCGGCCTTGTCGACCATGCTGGACGAGGTGCTGGCCTGGAGTCGCGCCCTCGCCCCGCTCCGCCAGGCCGCCTGACCCGCCGCCTGACCCGCCGTCCGCTCCGGCCGGGCCCCCGCCGGCCGGGGCGGGATGTGCAAAAGTGAATCATGAGCGATTCCACGTGGACGATCGACGATCACCTGGCCGGCAAGCCCGACGAGTCCGTGGCCTTATATCGCCGCTTCATCGACCTCGCGCAGGGCTTCGGGCCCTTCACCTACGCCGTCTCCAAGAGCATGATCACCCTCAAGGGCACCCGCCGCGGCTTCGCCGGTGCCCGTCCCGACGCCCGGGGGCTGCGTGGCTACATGGACCTGCAGCGCGTCGTCGAGGACCCGCGTTTCACCAGCGTGTCGCCGTACACGAAACGCCTGTTCGTCCATGCCTTCCGCATCACCGGGCCCGAGCAGCTGGACGAGGAGTTCGCCGGGTGGCTGCGGGAGGCGTACGACGTGGGGCAGGGTCGCCACCTGCTCACGTGAGGCACGTCAGGCGCGGCGAGGGAAGCGTTCCCGCCCTCACCTGAGTTGCAGTTCACAACTCAGCTCGCGGAGCGGACCATGGACGCCCTGCTCGCCGGCCGCGCCGAGGTGCCGGCCGGCGAGCAGGGCAGGAACGCCAAGGCCGCCCTTGCCCCAGCCGGCCGGCCCTACGGCTCGTCCCTGTCGTTCAGCCACCCGGACGGCGACGGCTGGGTGCCGCAGGAGGTCACCACCCGGCTTCCCGGCCGGGTGTGACGGGCGCGCCGAACCAGCGCGCGAGGCAGTCGTCCAGGTCCCGCTGGTCGTCGCCGATCCAGGCGACGTGGCCGTCCGGGCGGAGCAGGACGCACGGGGCGTCCAGGGCCGCCCCCGGATCCGTGAGCTGATCGACGCGGTCCGACCAGGGGCCGGTGGTGAGGCGTTCCGTGCGGTCGAGCAGCAGGCCGCGGCCCTGACGCAGCAGGGGGTAGAGGCGGCCCCGCTTCAGCTCAAGGTCGGGCAGGCGGCGGCCGAGCAGGCCGGGGCCGGGGCCGAAGTCGTAGCGGACGGCGAGGCCGGTGATCTTCTCGATGAGGTGACGGTTGACCTCGTCGAAGGCCACCAGCTCGGTGAGCAGCCGCCGCAGGGCGCGCGGGCCGGGCTCTGGGGAGGCCAGCTCCGCCTGGGCGCGGGTGTTGTCCAGCACGTCGGCGGCCACCGGATGGCGTTCGGCGTGGTAGGTGTCGAGGAGCGGGTCCGGCGCCCAGCCGCGGATCTGCGCCGCCAGTTTCCAGCCGAGGTTGACCGCGTCCTGGACGCCCAGGTTGAGTCCCTGCCCGCCGAACGGCGGATGGATGTGCGCCGCGTCCCCGGCCAGCAGCACCCGCCCCACCCGGTAGCGGTCGGCGAGGCGGGTGGCGTCGCCGAAGCGGGACAACCAGCGCGGCGCGTGCACGCCGAAGTCGGTGCCCGCGACAGCACGCAACTGCCGCCGGAAGTCGTCGAGCGTGGGCGGTTCCGACCGGTCGCTGACGTCCGCCGCCGGGACGACGACGCTGTACGTCGCGCCGCCGCCGAAGGGCCTGATCCAGAAGGGCCGGTGGGACCCGGCGACCGCGGCGACCGTGGCGGCGATCTCCTCCTGCGGCACGCCGGCCTCCATCTCGCCCATGAGCGTGTCGTTGCGCGAGGGCTCGCCGGGGAAGGCGACGCCGAGCCGCTTGCGTACGGTGCTGCGCGCCCCGTCACAGCCGACGAGGTAGCGCGAGCGCACCCGCTCGCCACCGGACAGCTCGACGGTCACGCCGTCGTCGTCCTGCTCGAAGCCGGTCACCGCGCGCCCGTGCCTGACGTGGGCGCCCAGCGCGACGGCGTGCTCCTCCAGCAGGCGGTTGATGACCGGTTGCGGGATGCCGAGCAGGTAGGCGTACGGGGAGTCGAGGCCCTCGGGCTGGGGCGCGGGGATGGCGGCGAAGAAGCCGGCCGCCGGGCGGCGCCGGCCGTGCGGGAGCAGCCGGTCGAGCAGGCCCCGCATGGCCATCAGCTCCAGGCTGCGGATGTGCAGGCCGACGACGCGGACCATCGATCCGGGTTCGGTGTCCTGCTCCAGGACGAGGACCCGTACGTCGTGCAGCCGCAGCTCGGCGGCGAGCATCGCGCCGGTGGGCCCGCAGCCGGCGATGACGACGTCGTAGGGGGAAGCGTGCATGGGTGGTGCCTTTCGGGAGTGCCTTCGGGGCGGCGCTCCCGGCGGCACCTACGTCGGCCGCCCGACCGTGGCGGGAGGGCGGAGCGCCCACGTCGCTACAGCGTTCATGGGTCTCACCTCCTCCGGCCGGGTCACGGTCACCGGCACGCTACAAGCCAGGCAACCGGCCCGTCCAACGCTTTTCACGACAGCGGCCAGGTGCGCAGCGCGGCGTCGGCCATCGCCTGCAGCTCGTCGCGGCCGACGCCGCTCGCGGCCTGCACGGCGATGCCGAAGGCCAGGGCCGTGACATAGCGGGCGAGCACCGTGACATCGGTCTCCGGCGGCAGGTCGCCCTCCTCGACGGCGCGCTGGAACCGGTCGCGCACGCGGCAGCAGCCGTCCTCGCGCCAGGCGACCAGCAGCTCGCGCACCTCGCGCCCCGAGTCGCTCGCCGCCAGAGCGCCCTGGACACCGAGGCAGCCCGGCGGGCCGGCGGAGCGGGTGGTGGTGCGGACGGTGCCGGCCAGGATCGAGGTGGCGACGCCGAGCGCGGTCGGCTCCTCCAGCGCGCGGGTGAGGTAGCCGCCGGGGCCCTCGGTGTAGCGCTCCAGCGCCTTGCGGAACAGCTCCTCCTTGTTGCCGAAGGCGGCGTACATGCTGGTGGTGGAGATGCCCATCGCCTCGGTCAGCCTGCTGAGGCTGGCCCCCTCGTAGCCGTGCTCCCAGAACACGAGCATGGCCCGCTCGAGTGCTTCGTCGGCGTCGAACGCGCGTGGCCGGCCGATGGGGCCGCTCTGCCTGGTCTCCACACGAGCAGTCTACCCCTTTTGTATCGATCGCTTCAGAAGTGCTACCGTGCGAGTTCCGCATCGATTGATGCGGAAGTATGAGGAGGTCATAGGCATGAAACTGCTTGAAGGCAAGACCGCGCTCGTCACCGGCGGCAGCACCGGCATCGGACGGGCCACCGCCGTCCGGATGGCGGCCGAGGGCGCCCACGTGTTCGTCACCGGCCGCCGCAAGGCCGAGCTTGACGCCGCCGTCGCCGAGATCGGCGACGCCACCGGAGTGGTCGGCGACATCGCGAACCTTGCCGACCTTGACCGGCTCTACGAGGCGGTCCGCGCGCGGGGACGCGGCCTGGACGTGCTGTTCGCCAACGCGTCGGTGGCCGAGTTCGTCACGCTTGAGCAGACCACGGAGGAGCATTTCGACCACATCTTCGGCATCAACGTCCGGGGTATGGTGTTCACCGTCCGCAAGGCGCTGCCCGTGCTCAACGACGGCGCCGCGGTGATCCTGAACGGCTCGACGAATGCGGACTCGGGCGCGGCGGCGTTCGGCGCGTACGCGGCCAGCAAGGCCGCCACCCGCTCCTTCGCCCGCACCTGGGCCAACGAGCTGAAGGAGCGCGGCATCCGGGTCAACACCGTCACGCCGGGCCCGATCCTCACGCCGGGCCTGTCGGGGCTGACCGACGACCCGGAGGCGTTCGAGCGGAACATGGCGGCGCAGGTGCCGCTGGGCCGGCTCGGCAGCCCGGACGAGGTCGCCGCCGCCGTGCTCTTCCTGGCCAGTGGGCAGAGCAGCTTCGTCACCGGCTCCAACCTGTACGTCGACGGCGGCCTCAACCAGATCTGAGCTTGACCTTGACGCCACGTCAACGTCTTAACTAGGGGGTATGCGGATCGGAGAGCTGGCCGCGCTGCTCGGGGTGTCCACCCGGACCGTGCGCCATTACCACCACCAGGGCGTCCTGCCGGAGCCGGCGCGCCTGGCCAACGGCTACCGCGAGTACGGCATGCGCGACGCCATCGCCCTGGCCCGCGTACGCCGGCTGGTGGGGCTCGGGCTCAGCCTCGACGAGATCCGCGACGTCATGGCCGAGGAGCGCTCCAGAGAGCTGCCCGAGATCCTCGCCGAGATCGACGCCGACCTGGCCGCGCAGGAACGCGACATCCGCCTGCGGCGGGCCAGGCTGGCGGAGGTGCTGCGCCGGGCCGAGGACGGCACACTCGGCCCGGACGACACCGCCTCCCCCGACCTGGTGTCGTTCCTCAAGGTCATCGACGTGCCGGCCTCGGCGTCGGCGGCCTGGGACCGCGACCTGCTGGTGCTGGTCGACAGCGCCTCCAAGACGCCGGACGGGCGGGCGTTCACCGTGCTCGACGCGCTGGCCGCCGACCCCGAGCTGACGGCGCGCGGCCACGACTTCTACCGCAGGCTGGACGAGCTGGCCGGCGCGGAGCCCGACGACCCGCGGGTGGAGCCGATGGCCGAGGAGCTGGCCGCGTTCAGCCTGGAGCACGTGCTGGTCGGCCAGGCGCAGGACGGCTGGCGCGCCGACGCGGTCGAGCCGTTCCTGGACGGCCTGGCCCCGGCCCAGGCGGAGGTGGTCCGCCGCGCCGTCCGCCTCATCGGCGACCGCCTGCCCCGCTGAAGGCGTTCCGGTACGCCGACGGCGACGTGCGCATGATGGCGGCGAAGTGGTGGCGGTAGGTGACGGCCGTGTCGAAGCCCACCGCCCTGGCGACCTTCTCGATCGGCGTGGCCGTCGTCTCCAGGAGGGCGAGGCTCGCCTGGACGCGCTGCTGGATCAGCCACCGGATCGGGGTGGTGCCGGTGGCGCGGGCGAAGTGCCGCAGGTAGGTGCGGGCGGACATGTGGGCCTGCCCGGCCAGCCGCTCGACGGTGATCGCCTCGCCGAGGTGCGCCAGGGCCCACGCGATGCTGCGGGCGATGCGGTCGTCGGCCGGGTCGGCGGGCAGCGGGGCCTCGATGAACTGCGCCTGCCCGCCGTCGCGGTGCGGCTGGATCACCAGCCGCCTGGCGACCGCGTTGGCGATCGCATGGCCGTAGTCGCTGCGCACGACGTGCAGGCACAGGTCGAGCCCGGCGGCGCTGCCGGCGCTGGTGAGCAGCGGCCCGTCGTCGATGTAGAGGACGTCGGGGTCGAGGTCCACCGTCGGGTGGCGCTGCCGGAAGCGGTCGGCGTAGCGCCAGTGGGTGGTGGCGCGGCGGCCGTCCAGCAGGCCCGCGCCGGCCAGCGCGAACGCTCCCGAGCAGATCGACATGATCCGCGCGCCCCGGTGGCGGGCCCGGCGCAGCGCGGCGACCAGCTCGGGTGAGGGATCGGCGGCGACGTCGGGCACGCCCGGCACGATGACGGTCCCCGCGGCGGCGAACGCGTCGAGGCCGTGGGGCGTGTGCAGGGCGGCCCCGCCGACGACGCGTACGGGACCGGGCGTCTCCGCGCAGACGGTCAGGTCGTACCACGGGACGTCGAACTCCGGCCTGGGCAGGCCGAACACCTCGGTGACGATGCCCAGCTCGAAGACCGACATCCCGTCGTAGGCGAGCACCGAGACGGTCGGCGCGGGTCGCGGCATGGCGGAATGTTAGCGGGCATCGTCACTGACGCCACTGGCCGGGTGGACACGCTTGGGCCGAGGATCTTCGCATGTCCTTCGTACTCTCCTCATCGCCCGCGCCCGCCGAGCGGGCTGCCGCCCACTTCGCCGCCAAGCTGTCCTTCGAGACCGACGTCAGCGACGTCCACCAGGACCTGGAGGCGGGCGTGCCCGGCCTCGTGGTGGTGGACACCCGCGGCGCCGACGCCTGGGAGCAGGGCCACGTGCCCGGCGCCATCCACCTGCCGACCCGGCAGATCGCGGCCAGGGCCGCACGCGAGATCCCCGCCGGAGCCGTCGTCGTCACCTACTGCTGGGGCCCTGGCTGCAACGGCTCCACCAGGGCCGCGCTGGAGTTCGCCAGACTCGGCTACTCGGTCAAGGAGATGATCGGCGGGTACGAGTACTGGGTGCGCGAGGGCCTCCCTGTCCGCACCCGCGACGGAGTCAGGCGACGTCAGGGGGATGAGCTGACCGTGACGTGCGACTGCTGAGGGTTCAGGCCGTGTGCGCCCGCAGCCCGGTCAGGTCAGGGGCCACCTCCGGCCGGAGCACGAGGTTCCCGTCGTAGTCGCCGCCGTTCTGCGTCCGGTACGGGATCGGCTCGGTCTCCGGGATGGCGAGCAGGCGTTCGGTCAGCTCCTTGGCCGCCGTCCGGCCCTCGCCGGGCGTGAACCGGTCGGCGCCGAAGATCAGCACCGGGGGCAGCACCTGCGCGCCCGCGTAGAACAGGGTCCCGTGCTGCAGCGGGAACAGCAGCTCGTCGACGGCGCCGTGGATGCCCCGCGCGCCGTAGAACCAGCCGGGCCCGCCCATGGTCACCACCGCCATCGCGCGCTTGCCCGCGAGGAAACCGTCGCCGTAGCCGATCCACTCGCCGTCCGGGCCGCGCAGCCCGTACGCGTAGCCCTGGTGCCAGACCCGGTCGAACCAGCCCTTGAGGATGGCGGGCATCCCGAACCACCACATCGGGAACTGGACGACGAGCGTGTCGGCCCGGTCGATCTTCTCCTGCTCGGCACGGATGTCGGGGCTCAGCGCGCCGCTCTCGTACGCCTGCTTCGCGGCGGCGGCGACCTGGAACCGCTCGGCCGGGTCGTGGGCGTAGCCGGCGGGGTCGACGACGGGGTTCCACCCCATCGCGTACAGGTCCGACACCTCGACGCGGTGGCCTTCCGCGCGGAGGGCGCGCTGCCCCTCTGCGGCGAGGTGGCCGTTGAGCGAGCGCGGTTCGGGGTGGGCGAGGATCCAGAGGACGTTCATGGCGTCCATGCTGGTCGTGCGGCGCCGGCCCGCACGACTGGCCTGATGGACAACATGTGCGAAGATCGGGCCATGTCCGTTTTCTCCGGAGATGGGCGGCACCGGGTGGCCGTGCTGGCCCGTGACCGGGCGCTCTCCTTCGAGCTCGGCATCGTCCACCGGCTCTTCGGCCAGGCGCGCTCGGCCGAAGGCGCCGCGCTGTACGAGGTCGTGACCTGCGCGGCCGAGCCCGGCGAGCTGCGTACCGACGGAGACTTCACCCTCACCGTCGCGCACGGCCTCGAAGCGCTGGCCGAGGCCGGCACCGTCGTCGTGCCGGCCTCCCTGAACGACTTCGAGCACGACGACTTCGAGAACGACTTCGAGCACGACTTCGAGCGCCCGGACGAGCCGCTCGATCCCGCGATCGTCGCCGCGCTGGAGCGGATCCGGCCCGGCACCCGCGTCGCGGCCATCTGCACGGGTGCGTTCGTGCTCGCCGCGGCCGGTCTGCTGGCCGGGCGGCGGGCGACCACGCACTGGCGCTCGTCCGCCCGGCTTCGCGAGCGTTTCCCCGATGTCGTCGTCGACCCCGACGTGCTCTACACCGACGACGACGGCGTGCTCACCTCGGCGGGCGGGGCGTCGGGCGTCGACCTGTGCCTGCACATGATCCGCACCGACCACGGCGCGGCCGTCGCCAACGACGTGGCGCGGGGCTCCGTCGTCCCGCCGCACCGCGAGGGCGGGCAGGCGCAGTACGTGCGGCGGCCGATGCCGGACCCGAAGATCTCCTCGACCGGCCGGGCGCGCCGCTGGGCGCTGACCAACCTGCACCGGCCCATCACGCTGCGCGAGCTGGCCGCCCAGGAGGCGACGAGCACGCGCACCTTCACCCGGCGCTTCCGCGACGAGATCGGCACCTCGCCGGGGCGGTGGCTCACCCGGCAGCGCGTCGAGCGGGCCTGCTCGCTGCTGGAACGCACCGACCTGCCCGTCGACGAGATCGCCGTCGCCGCGGGCTTCGGCACCGCCGGCTCACTGCGCCTGCACATGAAGGCCGAGCTGGGCGTCTCCCCCACCGCCTACCGCGCCACCTTCCGCGGCCCCTGACCGGTGCTCACGGCGCGCCCGCCAGAGCACGTGCCAGGGCCCGCGGTTACTCGCCGACCCGTTCGAGCCAGGACCCGCTCCTGCGGGCTCGCGTGCGAAGGGCGCGCTGGTCCCTAGCCGCTGAGGCCGTTCAGGCGGGTGAGGTCGTCGGCGGTGAGGCGCAGGGCGCCGGCCGCCACGTTCTCGGCCAGGTGGTCGAGGTCGCCGGTGCCGGGGATGGCGAGGACGTGCGGGCCCTGGGCGAGCGTCCAGGCCAGGCGGACCTGGGCGGGTGACGCGCCGTGGGCGCGGGCGACCTCCTCCACGGCCTCGTGCTCGCTCGTCCCCGTCCCCGATTCGCGGCCGGAGCCGGCGATCGCGAAGAAGGGCACGTACGCGATGCCCTGCTCGCCGCAGCCGCGCAGCAGCTCGCGCTCCTGTGCGGGGGCGCCGACGCCGAAGGCGTTCTGCACGCACACCACCGGCGCGATGGCCAGGGCCTCGGCGAGTTGCTCCGCCGTGACGTTGGAGACGCCCAGGTGCCGGATGAGCCCGGCGTCGCGCAGCTCGGCCAGCGCGCCGAAGTGCTCGGCGATCGAGCCGTCCTGCGCGCTCGGGGGTACGCGCAGGTTCACCACGTCGAGCCGGTCGCGGCCGAGCGCCCGCAGGTTGTCCTCCACCTGGCCGCGCAGCTGCTCGGGCGTGGCCCACCACCATTTGCCGTCCGGGTGGCGGGCCGGCCAGACCTTGGTGGTGATGACGAGATCGTCCGGGTACGGGGCCAAGGCTTCCCTGATCAGTTCGTTGGCCGCGAGGTCGCCGGTGAAGTAGAAGGCCGCGGTGTCGATGTGGTTCACGCCGAGCTCGACGGCCCGCCGCAGCACCGCGATCGCCTGGTCACGCCCGCGCTGGTCGGACCCGAAGGCGACCCGCCCGGCCAGGCGCATCGCCCCGAAACCGATCCTGTTCACGGTCAGGTCGCCGAGCCGCCACGTCGCACTCATCTCAATCTCCATCAGAGAGGGTTCGCCCGGTTTCCGGGCACAAAAAAAGCCTCCTCGCGGCGGGCGAGGAGGCTGACAGGTGCTTGATCAGCATACCAGTCCCCCAGGGGCCGGTGGCGCGTCCCGTGGGTTCCATGCCACACTGACTGTTATAGAACTCTTAGGGGAGTTCTATAACGAGAGGAGTTCGGCATGGACGACGTGCTGCCCTGGACAGACCCGGCCCCGCCCGGCACGACGATGAAAGAGCCCCAGGAACGCGGCAGGTTCGGCGCGTACGGCGGCAGGTACGCCCCGGAGTCCCTGGTGGAGGCCTGCCGCGAGGTGGACGAGGCGTTCCGCGCCGCCTGGGCCGACCCCGGCTTCCGCAACGCGCTGGCCACACTGCTGGCCGTGCACGCCGGCCGCCCCACCCCGCTCACCCCCGCCGCCCGCCTGTCGGACGAGCTGGGCGTGCGGCTCTACCTCAAGCGCGAGGACCTCACCCACACCGGCTCTCACAAGATCAACAACGTGCTGGGCCAGGCGCTGCTGGCCACCCGCATGGGCAAGACCAGGCTGATCGCCGAGACCGGCGCGGGCCAGCACGGCGTGGCCACCGCCACCGCCGCCGCGCTGCTCGGGCTGCGCGCCACGGTGTTCATGGGCGCCCGCGACATCGAACGCCAGGAGCTGAACGTCTTCCGCATGCGCGTACTCGGCGCCGAGGTGGTGCCGGTGACCGCGGGCAGCCGTACGCTCAAGGACGCCACCAGCGAGGCCATGCGCCACTGGGTCGGCACCACCGGCGACTCCCACTACTGCATCGGCTCGGTCGTGGGGCCCGACCCGTACCCGTATCTGGTCAGGGAGCTGCAGCGGGTCATCGGCGACGAGGCGCGCGCCCAGTGCGCCGCCGAGCTGCCCACCGGCGTCCCCGAGCACGTGGTGGCCTGCGTCGGTGGCGGCTCGAACGCGGCCGGCACGTTCGCCGGGTTCGCCGACACCTCGGCGCGGCTGGTCGGCGTGGAGGCCGAGGGCGGCGCGGGAGCCGCGCGCGGCCGGCTCGGCGTGCTGCACGGCGCCCGCTCGCTGTTCCTCCAGGACGGCGACGGGCAGATCACCGAGGCGCACTCCATCGCCGCCGGGCTCGACTACCCCGGCGTCGGCCCCGAGCACGCCCACCTGCGCGACCTGGGCAGGGCCCGCTACGTCACGGTGACCGACGAGGAGGCGGTCGCCGCCGCCGTACGGCTGGCGCGCACCGAGGGCATCCTGCCCGCGCTCGAATCGGCGCACGCCCTCGCCTGGATCATCCGCGCGGCCGCCGACGGCGACCTGCCGGCCGGATCGACGGTGCTGATGACGCTGTCCGGGCGCGGCGACAAGGACATGGCGACGTTGAAGGAGCTGCTGTGAACGACTCCGTCCTGGTCTCCGGAGCGGTCGAACGCCACCTGCGGGCCGCCCGTGACACCGGCCGCGGCCTGCTCATGCCGTACGTCACCGCCGGCATCACACCTGACTGGACCGACTACCTGCACGCCTTCGCCGAAGCGGGGGCGGACGCGATCGAGGTCGGCCTGCCCTTCTCCGACCCCACGCTGGACGGCCCCACCATCCAGCAGGCGAGCCAGACCGCGCTGGCCAGAGGCGCGAACACCCGCGACATCCTCGCCGTGATGCCCGACGTGGGCGTGCCCCTGGTCGTCAGCACCTACTACAACCTGGTGCTGAACGCCGGTCCCGAGCCGTTCTGCGCCGCGCTGCGCCAGGCGGGCGTCGCCGGCCTGATCGTGCCCGACCTGCCGGTGCACGAGGTGGACGAGCTGACCGACGCAGCTACGGCGACCGGCATCGAGCCCGCCCTGCTCGCCTCGCCGACCACGCCGGAGCCGAGACTGGCCGAGATCGGCGCCCGCAGCCGCGGCTTCGTCTACGCCGTGTCGCTCATGGGCACCACCGGTGAGCGGGCCACGCTCGCCGGCTCGGCGGAGCGGCTCGCCGCGCGGCTCAGGCGGGTCACCGACCTGCCGGTCTTGCTAGGATTCGGCATCTCCACCCCGGACCAGGCCCGCGAGGCCCGCCGGCACGCCGACGGCGTGGTGGTCGGCGCCGCCGTCATGCGGCGGGTGCTCGACGGTGCGGGGCCGGATGACCTGCGGGCCTTCGTCACGAGCCTGCGGGAGGCCCTCGACCAGGAGTGATGCACCACGATGACCGCCGAAGCCGGGCACGAGGCGAGATACCGCGCCATCGCCGCCGACCTCGCCGCGAAGATCCGGTCCGGCCACTACGCCCCTGGCGAGGCGCTGCCGCCGCAGCGCGAGCTGAGCGCCTCCTACGGGGTCACCCTGATGACGCTGCGCCAGGCGTTGCGGCAGCTCAGCGACGAGCGGCTGATCGTGCAGCGGCCTGGCAAGGGCACGTTCGTCGCGCCGCCGCATCTGGCCTACCAGCTCGACTCGCTCCGCAGCCTGGCCGACGACCTGCGCAAGCAGGGCCACGACGTACGCACCGTCGTCGTGGGCCGGGCGGTACGCCGCGCTCCCGCCAGGATCGCCGCCGAGCTGCGGCTGCCGCCCGGCGAGAGCGCGCTGCGTCTTGAGCGGGTCCGCGAGTTCGCCGGCCGCCCGGCCGTCCACCAGGTCTCCTGGGTACGCCGGCCGATGGCCGACCACATCCGCGACCGCGACTTCACCGAGGTCTCCCTCTACACCGCGCTCGCCGACGCGGGCGTGGCGGTCGCCCGCGCGTCGGAGGTGGTGCGGCCCGGCCTGCTCGACGCCGCGGCCGCCCGTCACCTGCTCGAGCCGGAGGGCAGCCCGGTGCTGGTCAGCACCCGCGTCACCGCGACGCTCGACGCCACGCCCGTGGTGTCCGACCACGCCACGATCCTGGGCAGCATGATGGAGATCCGCACCGAACGCGCCGCCACCGGCCTGTCCCTCACCTGGGGCGCCACCACCTGACCTGCGCTCCTGCGTCGGCTTGCCGAGTTGTCAAAATATGAAGACCGGTCTACTTTTTCTGGCATGGGACGTAAAGGCGCGGAGACGCGCGGGCGGCTGCTCGACACCACCCAGGAGCTGATCGAGGCAGGCGGCTACTTCGGTGCCGGGCTCAACCAGGTGATCGCGGCCAGCGGGATGCCCCGGGGCTCGCTCTACTTCCACTTCCCCGGGGGCAAGGACGAGCTGGTCGCCGAGGCGCTGCGGCGGGCCGGGCGAGAGATCGCCGCCGCCGTGGACGGGCTCGCCGCCACGGCGCCCGACACGACGGCCCTGCTCACCGGCATGATCACGCTGCTCGGTGACCGGCTGGAGGCGTCCGGGTGGCGCAAGGGCTGCCCGGTCGCCACCGTCGCGCTGGAGCTGGCGGCCACTCATGACGTGCTCCAGCAGGTGTGCGCCGAGGTCTACGCCTCCTGGGAGCGCATCCTGGCCGACCGGCTCGCCGCCGACGGCCACCCCGACGCCGACGACACCGCCACGACCGTGCTCGCCCTGATCGAGGGCGCGCTCCTGCTGGCCAGAGCCCGCCGCTCCCGCCGCCCCCTCGACGCCGCATCCCGCCGCGCCACCCTCCTGCTCACCACCCACTGAGGAGAACCCCCGTGCCCTCCGACTCCTCCAGCCCCCTCGACCAGCCCGACTTCTCCGGCCCCTTTGATCTGCCCAGCTCTGCCAGCCCTCTTGATCCGTCCGCTGGATCGCCGGACTCCGTCGTCTTTGGTGCGGGCGGTTTCATCGGCCGTTTCGTGGTCGCCGAGCTGCTGCGCCGTGGGCGGCGGGTCGCCGCCGCCGTTCGCGGCGACGCCGACCGGCTTACCTCCTGGCTGGCGGGTCAGGACGTGCCGCTCGGCGGGCTGAGCGTCGTCCGCGCCGACATCACCCGGAGCGGCCTCGGCCTGCCGCCCACCGGCCTGGACGGCGTGCGCGACGTCTACAACTGCGCGGCCCGCTTCGCGTTCGGGCTGAGCGTGGCCGAGGCGCGGGCGGCGAACGTGACCGGCGCGCTCAACGTCCTCGACTGGGCCGCCGGACTGCCGGCCCTGCGGCGCGTCGTGCACGTCAGCGGGTACCGCGTCAGCGCGGACGGCTCTGCGGACGGCTCTGCGCCCGACTACCGGCGGCTGGGGGCGTACGAGGCGTCGAAGAAGGAGGGTGACGCGGCGGTGCGGGCCCGCGCCCGCGCGCGTGGCATCCCGCTCACCATCGCCAACCCCTCCACCGCCGTCGGGCCCGGCCAGTACGTCGGGCTGGCGTCGGTGGTGGCGGACCTGTGGCACGGCCGCCTGCCCGCCTTGCCGGGCGGGCGCGAGGTGTTCGTGCCGGTCGTGGACGTCGGCTATCTCGCGGCGTTCATGACCCGGCTGCCCGAGCACGAGGAGACGGCCGGCCGGGCGTACTGGATCCTCGACGACCGCACCCCCGTCCTGCCGGACCTCATAGCGCTGCTGGCCCGTCACATGGGCGTGCGAGCGCCCCGGCGCTCGGTCCCGGTCGGCCTGCTGCGCCGCCTCCCCCGGGCGCTGACCGGTGTGGACCCCGAGACGCTGTCGTTCCTGTCGGCCGACCGCTACGACACCGCGCCCGCGCGGGCCTTCGCCGAAAAGGCCGGCCTCAGCCAGCCACCCACCGAGACCGTGCTCACGACCTGGGCCGACGCCCTGGTGGCGGCCCGCTTCGGCACCGCCTCGCCAGCCACCGCCCGGTACGGCTATCAGGACGTGGCAGGCGTCCGCACCTGGCTGACCGGCGACCGGGAGCGACCCGGCCACGTCCTGCTCCACGGCCTCCCCCTGGACGCCGGCTCCTGGACCCAGGTCACCGCCCGCCTCGACACCCCGGCCCTGACCGCCGACCTCCCGGGTCACGGCAGATCCGCCATACCGCCAAACCCCGCGGCGGGCCAGGCTCAGGAAGAGCGAGCCGGCCAAAGGGCAACGGTGGGCCAAGCTCGGGCAGAGCAGGCGGCCCCGGGTTCAACGGCGAGCCGGGCTCGGGCAGAGCAGGCCAGTCCGAGGGTAACGGCGGGTCGGCCTCGGGCAGGGCGAGTCGGCGCGAGGGCGTTGGATCCGAGCGCGTTGGAGAGGTGGATGGCCGAGCTGTTGGGGCCGGTGACGACGCGGCCGGTGCTGGTGGCGCACTCGTTCGCCTGCGGCCCCGCACTCCGCTACGCCGTTGCCCACCCCGGCGCGATCTCCCGTCTGGTGCTGGTGGCTCCTGCGTTCCTGCAGAACCCCGCCTCCCGGCTGCTGCGGTCGTGGGCGGCGGTGCCGCTGCTGCGCCACTTGCCCGCCGCCCGCCTGGCCAGGACGCTGGGTGTCCCGGAGGGCAGCACGGCCGACCTGGCCCGCCCCGGCCGCGCCCGTGCCGTCGTCGCCGCCCTGCGTGCCGCCCACGCCCAGCGCGACGAGCTGCGCCGCCTCCTGGAGCGCGTCGACGTGCCCGTGGAGATCGTCGTCGGCTCGGCCGATCCGCTGACCACCGCGGTGGACGTCCCCGTGACCACGATCGACGGCGCCGGCCACTACCCGCAGCTCACCCACCCCACGGAACTCGCCACCCACCTCGAAGCCAAGGTGGGCTCGCGCTGATCCATACGCCTGCGGACATCACGTCATCTACCCGGGCGTCTTGGACGTATCGCCCCCGGTCCTCCCGGTCCCCGAGGACATCGAGCGGCTGCGCGGGGTGGACGCCGGTGCCGCCAAACCTGGCGGCATGCGGTCCGCGACGTGCTGGGCGGCCGCCCCGCTGCCGATGCGCCGGGCCGCGTCCAGGCCGGCGGTGAGCTCGCCGAGCCCGCGCCGGGCGGCGGGCAGGAGCTGACGCCCGGCGGCGGTGCGGGCCACCGTGCCGGGCCCCTTGGTGAACAGCGGGTGCCCGACCTTCGTCGACGTATTAGACATATAACGGCTGGTTGTCTACTTTTCGCCCCATGACGGAACGACGCGTGATCCTCAGCGGGTCCACCTTCGAAGAGCAGATCGGTTACGCGCGGGCGGTGATCGACGGCGACCGGGTGCACGTGTCCGGGACGACCGGGTTCGACTACGCGACCATGACGATCTCCGACGACGTGGTCGAGCAGGCCGAGCAGTGCCTGCGCAACGTGGAGTGGGCGCTGGCCGAGGCGGGCTGCTCGTTCGCCGACGTCGTGAGGGTCCGCTACCTGCTGCCCGCTCGCGCTGACTTCGAGCCGTGCTGGCCGGTGCTGCGCCGCCGCTTCGGCGACGTACGGCCGGCCGCGACGATGATGGTGTGCGGACTGTCCGATCCCCGCATGAAGATCGAGATCGAGGTGGACGCACGACGGCCCGGCTGATGAGGTGGGCACGTGGCTGCTCGGCGGTGACGTGAAGCTGGTGACGCGAAGCTGGTGAGGCGAAGCTGGTGACGCGCCGCCACGAGGTCGCCGCCGCCCTGGGCTCGGGCTGATCCTGGGTGGCGGCGTCGCCAACGCGTCGCTGCTGCCGATGCAGCTGGTCACCAGGTGACGGGCAGCTCGTGCATGCCGTAGACCGCGGCCTCCTCCTTGAACGACAGCTCCTCGGCCGGGACGGCCAGCCGCAGCGTCGGCACCCGGCGGAACAGCGTGCTGAAGAAGATCTCCAGCTCCACCCGCGCCAGGTTCTGGCCCAGGCACTGGTGGGCGCCGTAGCCGAAGGCGAGGTGGTTGCGGGCGCCGCGTTCGATGTCGAACCGCTCGGGGTCCTCGAACACCTCGGGGTCGCGGTTGCCGGCGTTGGCCAGCATGAGCACGCCCGACCCGGCCGGGATCACGGTGCCGCTCAGCTCGACGTCCTCCAGCGTGACCCGCGCCATCGCGAACTCGGCGATCGTGAAGTAGCGCAGCAGCTCCTCGACGGCGTGCTCGGCCTTCTCGGGGTGCTCGCGCAGCGCGGCCGCCGCCTCGGGATGCTCTTGGAGCAGCAGGTACGTGCCCAGCGAGATCATGTTCGCGGTCGTCTCGTGACCGCCGATGAGCAGCAGGAACGCCAGGCTGATGAGCGCCTGGTGGTCCACCGTGCCGGTTTCGCGCTGCTTGACGATCTGGCGGCCGAGCAGGTCGTCGGTGGGCTGCTGCTCCTTGGCGGTGATCAGCTTGTCGAGGTAGATGGCCAGCTCCAGCACGGCGTGCTGGCGTTCCTGCTCGCTGGCGCGCCGGTTGAGCAGCTGCGCGGAGTTGGTCTGGAAGAAGTCGTGATCGTCGTACGGCACGCCGAGCAGCTCACAGATCACCAGCGACGGCACCGGCAGCGCCACGGCGTGCACGAGGTCGGCCGGGCGCGGACCCGCCAGCATGGCGTCCAGGTGCTCGTCCACGATCTGCTGGATGCGCGGCCGCATGGCGGCGATGCGCCGCAGCGTGAACTCGCCGACCACGGCCCGGCGGACGGGTCCGTGCTCGGGCGGGTCCATCTCCAGCATCATCTTCGGCAGCGGCGAGGACGCGGGCTGCTCGCTGCCGTCGTTGACCAGGCGCGGCGCGGCGGGATGGCGGCGGTTCGCGCTGAAGCGCGGGTCGCTCAGAACCGTCCTGATGTCCTCGTAGCGGGTGGCCACCCAGGCGTCGCGGCCCGTGGGCAGCTTGACCTTGGCGACGGGCCGCTCGCGCAACAGCCGCACGTGCTGCTCGGGCGGGGCGAACGGGCACCCGCGCGCGGTCTGCAGCGTCTCAGCGGACTCAGCGGAGTCAATGGTCAAGACTCTCCCCCTTCATCACGGCTCATCGATGTGACGGAAGCGGCGCTCACGGCCTGGGCAGCAGCGCGTCCACGGCCTTGCGCAGCGGTCCGGCCAGGTCCTCGTCCGAGGCTGTGGCCAGGGGCCGCAGCCCGGTGGAGACCCGCAGCGTGGCCACCCCGACCGACAGGGCCAGAACCAGCTGGGCGCGCAGCATCAGCTGCTCACCCTCCGGCGCGTCGGGCCGCCATCCTGCCGCGGCGGCCAGGTCCTCGCTGGTGGACCTCAGCAGCCCGACGCGCATCCGCTCGGTGCGCTCGTCACCGGACGTGCGCAGCAGGAGCAGCAGCACGTCGGTCAGCCGCCCCTCGCCGGTCGCGGTGATGACGTGCCTGATGGCGTCAGGGATGGGGGCGTGGTCGGCGATGCGGCGCAGCTCCTCGGACGCGGCCTCCAGACACGCCTCGAACAACCCTTCCTTCGACTGGAAGTAGCGGTTGACGAGGGCGACGTTGACACCGGCGTCGTCGGTGATGTCGCGGACGGTCGTCGCGGCGTAGCCGTCGTGCGCGAAGCGTTTGAGCGCCGCGTCGAGCAGCCGCTGCCGGGTCCTGGCCGCGTCGCGGCGCCGGACGACCTCGGTGCCGCCTCCGGTCATCGATGTCCCTTTCCGTTTACTCCGGCAGGATAGCGGCGGCCGGCCACGGATGTAAATCGCTGTTGACTTATCGGTGCGCGTAGTCGGGGCCGAGGACGTTCAGCAGCGCCAGGGCCTCGGCGTCGGCTGATCCTGGAGGCGCGCTGTAGAGGATGAGGTGCTGGTCGCAGTCGGTGAGCGCGAGCGAGTCGCAGTCCACGGTGACGGAACCGACGACCGGGTGGTGGAAGGTCTTGGAGAGCGTGGGCGCGGGCTGCACGTCGTGCCGCTCCCAGAGGCGGGCGAACTCGGGGCTGCCGGTACGCAGCTCCTCGACCAGCTCGGCGATCTCGGGGTCGGACGGGTAGCGGGCCTGGGTGCGGCGCAGCTCCATGACGACGTGCTGGCGGAAGACGCCGGCGTCGGAGATCCCGTACGGGCGGGGCCCCTCCAGTGTCCAGGGCAGGAAGGCCCGGCGCGCGACGTTGCGATCCTTCGGGGCGAGCTTGCCGAAGTCCTCCATGAGCGCGGTGGCCAGGTGGTTCCATGCGAGCACCTCGAACGCGGCAGAGGTGACGAAGGCGGCCGTCTGCGGCAGCCGCTCCAGCAGCGCGAGGATGCTCGGGCGCACGTCGCGCGGATGCAGCCCGGTACGGCTCTCCGCGGTGCCCGCCAGCACGTGGAGGTGGCGGGACTCGGCGTCGGTGAGCCGCAGCGCGGCGGCGATCCCGGCCAGGACCTCACCCGACGGGCGCGGCGCCCGGCCCTGCTCCAGGCGGACGTAGTACTCGGTGGAGATGTGCGCGAGCACCGCCACCTCCTCGCGGCGCAAGCCGGGTGTCCGGCGGCGCGGCCCCGAAGGCAGGCCGACGTCATCCGGGCGGAGCCGCTCCCGCCTGCTGCGCAGAAAGGCCCCAAGTTCCTGTTTGTCCATATCTCCAGTGTGCCTGTCGCGAGGCCGCGTAGCCTGGTACCGGTTGTGCCTGCATCCGCTCCGGCTGCCCGGCTGACACTGGTCGCATGACCAACACCACTGTTTCCGCCCCTGTCGGCCTGCTCACCGGCAAGGTGACGCTCATCACCGGCGCCAGCCGCGGCATCGGCGAGGCCGCTGCCCGGCTCTTCGCCCGCGAGGGCGCCGCCGTCGTGCTCGCCGCCCGCAGCGCCGGCGTACTGGACAAGATCGTGGCCGAGATCCGCGAGGACGGCGGCGTCGCCGACGCCGTGGCCGTGGACCTGGCCGACCGGGCGAGCGTCCGCGCGGCGGTCGAGCGGGTCGAGGAGCTGCACGGGCGGCTGGACGGCGCGTTCAACAACGGCGCGGCGATCCAGCAGCCCGGGCCGCTCGACACCACCAGCGACGAGGACATCGACCGGCAGTTCGCGGTGAACTTCCGCGGGCACTGGACGGCCATGACCGCCGAGGCCGCGCTGATGCGGCGCGGCGGTGGCGGCGCCATCGTCAACACCTCCAGCATCGGCAGCCGCCGCGCCAACCCCGCGCTGCCGGCGTACGGGGCGATGAAGCGGGCGCTCAACAGCATCACCGAGACCGCCGCGGTGAGCTGGGCGTCCGACGGCATCCGGGTGAACGGCATCACCCCCGGCGCCACCGTCACCAAGATGATGGACGAATGGGAGGCCAAGACGCCCGGCGTCCAGAAGCAAGCGACCGCCATGACCCCGCTCGGCCGGATGGCCGAGCCCCGTGAGGTCGCCGAGGTGGCGGCGTGGCTGCTCAGCGACCGCGCCTCGATGGTGACCGGCGCGATCGTCCCGGTGGACGGCGGCGCCGGCGCCTGACCCGCGCGGGTTTCCGACCCGCACGCGGCCCGGCCCGCGCGAGGGTCGAAGCAGCCTGATCCCGGCTTGCTCGGGCGGTCAGAGGAGGCGTCGCTGGACGATGTCGGCGATCACCGTGCTGACCATGGCCGCCACCGCCTGCTCCTCGGGCGGCCCGGCCGCACGGTCGGCGAACAGCAGGTGCCCGGCCCCGATCAGGGTCAGCGCGTGCGTCGCCGCGTCGGTGTCGGCGGCGACCCGGCCCAGCTCGCACTCGCGGGCGAGGTAGGCGCGCAACATGGCGGCCCCCTCGGCCAGCAGCGGGACCCCGGACGGCGTGGACTCGCGCAGGCGGGCGCGCAGCTCGTCGCGGAAGATGATCAGGCCGGCGATCGACACGGTGACCGGGTCGAACAGCTCGATCAGCGCGGCGGTGAGGTTGCCCGCGACCGTGCCGGTGCCCGCGGCGGCGACGAGCGCGGCGGCCTGGGCGTCGAGGCGGGCGACGCGGTCGCGTACCAGCTCGACGAGGAACGCGTCGAAGTCCGCGAAGTGGCGGTGCAGCACCCCCTTGGCGACCCCCGCCTCCGCGGTGACCGCCCGGCTGGTCAGGCCCTCGGGCCCGGCCCGCAGCAGCACCCGCTCGGCCGCCCCGAACAGCTGCGCGCGGACATCGCGGATGGCAATGCCGGTCGGCATCGTCCGTCTCCCTCTCGATGTGCGGTGAGACCGGCGGGTCTCACAGGTCGGCCACGAAGTCCAGCGCGATCGCCCAGGCGCGCTCGGCCGCCTCGGCGTCGTAGTCGGGCAGGTCGGGGTCGGTGAACAGGTGGCCGGCGCCCGCGTAGCGGAACACCTCGACGTCGGCCCGCGCCCTGCGCATCTGGATGTACCAGGCGTTGAGCCAGTCGGCGGGCTCGCTGGTGTCGGGGTCGGCGACGTGGAGCTGCACCGGCAGGTCGTCGGCCGCCACACCGTCGGCCATGTCGGAGGTGCCGTGCATGAGCAGCAGGCCGCGCGAGCGCTCGTCGCCCAGGGCGAGGTTCTGTGCCAGCGCGGCGCCGAGCGAGAAGCCGGCGTAGACCAGGCCGTGCTCCGACAGGGGGGCCGCGGCGGTCACGGCTCGCTTGAGCAGCTCGTCGCGGCCGATCTCCTCTTTGATCGCGATGCCCTCCTCAGAGGTGCCGACCACCCGGCCGTCGTAGAGATCGGGCACGTGCACCTCGTGTCCGGCCGTCCGCAACCTGTCGGCGGCCTGGTGGACGGCGGGCCGCAGGCCGTACATCGAGTGCAAGAGGAGAATCCGTGCCATGCGCGCAGCTTAGCCGCCCCGGCGGGGCGGCTCACGCGGGCGCGGGGGCGGCGGCGCGCAGCCACTGCTCGACCGCCGCGCTCATCCGCGCGCCGGCCTCCAGCGCCGCCGCCTTGCCCGCCACCGGGTTGGTGCCGGCCGCCTGGCCGAGGATCACGCCCAGCACCAGGCGGCCTTCCACCCGGGAGGCCCACATCAGGTTGCCGCCCGCCGCCGTCCCGGAGCCGGTCTTGACGCCGATGACGCCGTGCCTGCCCAGCAGCGTGTTGGTGCTGGGCAGCCGCCCGGAGTCGCCCGGCACGGCGGTGTCCTTCTGTGCCACCACCGCGCGGAAGACCGGGTCGCGCATGGCCGCCCCGGCCAGCTTGAGCTGGTCGGACGCGGTGCTGACCGTGCTGTCCTCGATGCCGCTGGCCCCCGTGTACGTGGTGGCGCTCATGCCGAGGCGGCGGGCGGCGGCGTTCATGCGGACGGCGAAGCGCTCCTCCGAGCCGGCGTCCCACCGGGCCAGCAGCCGGGCCGCGTTGTTGCCGGACGGCACCAGCATCAGCTCGAGCAGCCGCCGCAGCCGGATCCGCCGCCCCTCGACCAGCGGGACGGTGGACTCCTGCGGCAGGAAGGACTCCTCGGCCGCCGTCCGGTCCACGGTGATCAACGGGCCCTGGCCGGACGGCTTGAGCGGGTGGCGGCGCAGCAACACGTACGCGGTCATCACCTTCGTCACGCTCGCGATCGGCACCGGCTCGGCGCCCCCGCTGGAACCCAGCCTGCCCACGCCCACCACCTCCACCGCGGCCTGCCCCTCGTCCGGCCACGGCAGAGGCACGTCCGTCCCGGAGGCGACCCCGCACCCGGACAGCGCGCACACCAGCACAAGCATCACGATTCTCCGCATGCCGGCCAGCGTGCGGCACCGATGTCTCCAGCCCGCGATGAGCGCGTCTCCGCCGGGCGGCGACCGTGCGTCAGGTGTGTAGCAACGGCCTCAGCCCGGACGGCGAAGGGTGCGGCGCACGGCCAGCCCGCCGAGTGCCGCCGAGGCCAGCGTCAGGATCGCCGCCTCCGTCCATTGGAAGCGCCAGAACCGGGACGGCGGGTGGTAGTACACGGCGTAGCGGTAGCCCTTGCCGAACAGGCACGCCTGCCACGCCTCGGCGTTCCTGCTGCTCTGCCCCGCGTCCAGGCGGCGCGGGCAGCCGGTGTTCGAAGGGTCGTCCACCTCTTCGCCCGACGGCTCGACCCAGGTGCCGCGCACCAGCCGGGCGTCCTGGTCGGGCAGCACCACCGTGCCGGCCAGCTCGGCGCGGGCCGGCTCGGCGTAGTGGTCGCTCAGCTGGAACAGCGTGAACATGGTCACCACCACACCGGCCACGACCAGCGCCATCGCGGGCAGCGTCCGCCGGAACATGGTCCCGGCGAGCGTGCCGAGCGCGTACGCGTACAGCCACCACGCCGCCGGCACCACGCCGACCATGTTGAACACGCCGATGTTGCCGAACGCGGAGTCGATCCCCGTCCTGAACACCGGCCGCCACAGGCTCACCATGAGGGAGAGCAGCAGCCCGCCCGCCACGACCGCCCCGCCCAGCACCGACAGTTTGATCGCCAGCCACCGGCCCACGGACACGGACTGGGTCCAGGCCAGGCGGTGGGTGCCGCGCTCGTACTCGCGGCCGAGCAGCGGCGCGCCCCAGAACGCGCCGATCAGCGCGGGAGCGACCAGAGGCATCCAGCCGAACACCGAGTACACCGCGTCGTAGCGCTGCCCGAGCGCCACGGCCAGGTCGCCGCAGGCCACGGCGGGGCCCGGGCAGCCGGGCGGTGCGTGCTCGGCGACGTACCGGCCGGCCTCCACCCCCGAGCCGAGCAGCAGCACGCCGAGCACTGCCAGGAAGCCCGCCGTCACGAGGATCTGCGCCCGGTGCTGGCGCCACGTCACCCAGATCACGCGCGCACCCCCGCGAGTCCCGGCAGCGCCGCCGACTCAGGGCTGCGCAGGTAGCCCATGACCAGCTCGCCCAGCCCTGGACGGCGCGCCTGCCAGCGCGGGTCGGGCGGGAGGGCGCCCCTGACCAGCAGGCTGACCTGCCTGCCGGTACGGCTCGCGGTCACCACGTGGGTGCCCGCCGTGGACGCCTCCTCCGGCCCGGTGAGCACGAAATGCCCGTCGAGCAGGTCCTCGATGTCGCCGCTCACCTGCAGGCTGCCGCCGTTGAGCACGATCAGCCAGTCGCATGTCTCCTCCAGGTCGGAGACGACGTGGGAGGACAGCAGCACGGTCAGCTCGCGCCCGGCCACCTCCGCCATGATCGAGCGCATCACGTCGTGGCGGGCCAGCGGGTCGAGGTTGGCCAGCGGCTCGTCCAGCACGAGCAGGTCGGGCCGGCTCGCCAGCGCCAGGGTGACCGCCACCTGCGCCTGCTGGCCGCCCGACAGCCGGCCGGCCTTGCGATCCAGCGGGATGCCCAGCGCGGCGAGCCGGTCTCTCGCGGCGGCGTCGTCCCAGTGCCGGTTCATGCGGCGGCCGAAGGTGAGCATCTCGGCGACGGTGAAGCCGTCGTACAGCGGCTTGTCCTGGGCCACGAACGCCACCTCGCCGGCCACCCGCACGCCGCCCAGCGCGGGCCGCAGCAGGCCGACGGCCGCGTGCATGAGCGTCGTCTTGCCGGCGCCGTTGGGGCCGACGAGCGCCGCCACGCGGCCTGCGGGCAGCGACAGCGAGCAGTCGCGCAGCGCCCACGCACGGCGGTAGCGGACGCCCAGCCCGGTCGCCTCCAGCGCGGGTTTCATGCCGCGCCCTCCTTCGCGACGTCGGCCACGACCACGGTGAACAGCGCCCGCAGGTCCTCCTCGTCGAGCCCCGCCGCGCGGGCGTCGCGCACCCACGACTCCAGGGATCGCCGCAGCCGCGTGTGGTCGGCGAGCGTCGCGCCCGCGATGCCCTGCCGGACGAACGTCCCCATCCCGGGCCGCCCCTCGACCAGCCCTTCGCGCTCCAGCTCCCGGTACGCCTTGAGCACGGTGTTGGGGTTGATGGCCAGGCGCTCGACCACCTCTCGGGCGGTCGGCAGCTGGTCGCCGGGCCGCAGCGTGCCGAGCCGGAGGGCCTGCTTCACCTGGTGCACGAGCTGCAGGTAGGTCGAGACCCCCGAGCCGCGATCCAGGTTGAACTCGATCAAACCAGAATCACCCTTTCACTATTTAAGTAGTGAAAGGGTGATGGAGGAGATCGCTGGTTGTCAACTCGTACGGGTCAGGAGGCGGAGGCGTCGAGGTCGGTGCCGGCGACCGTCAGCACGCCGTCGATGTCCATGAGCGTGCTCGCCAGGTCGCTGATCGACCCCGGGCCCTGCACCACGAGCCAGATCGACACGCCGCCCTGCTCCCGGCGTTCGCGGTCGACGGTCAGCTCCGCGATCACGAACCCCTTGTCCGTGCACGCCGACAGCACCCGCCGCAGCGCGCCCCGCCCGTCCAGGTACGTCAGGCGCAGCGGGGTCTGCGCGTACTTCGAGCGCGGCAGCAGGCCGGTCAGCGGGGTGAACGCGAACACCACCAGGAAGTGCCCGACCGTCACGGCGATCGCCAGCACCCACAGCCCGGCCCCGGCCGCCATGCCGACCGCGCAGGTCAGCCACACCACCGCGGCGGTCGTCAGGCCGCGCACCGCGTCGCGGCGGACGAAGATCAGGCCGCCGCCGATGAAGCCGATGCCGGACACGATCTGCGCGGCCACCCGGGACGGGTCGAGGGCGACGTTGTCGCCCAGCACGTCCGCGAAGCCGTACTTGGAGACCAGCATGATCAGCGCAGAGGCGAAGCCGACCAGCGTGTGCGTCCGCAGCCCCGCGCTCTTCTGCCGGATCTCGCGCTCCAGCCCGATCGCGGCGGACAGCAGTAACGCCAGCCCCAGATCCCCGAGTTGTCCCCATCCCTGACCGTCGAACACCCCAGCCGTCAACGCAACTTGCATTCCGCTGACCCTGCCCGCTCTCCCGCGTCCGCACACCTGCGGTGAGCTGGGCTCTCACGGTCGGCTCACGCGTCCTGCCGGACCCTGGCGGCACGTTTCCAGGCAGTTCACCAGGAGGGGAAGCAGCATGCGACACTCGTACAAACTCGCCGCCGCGCTCGCTCTGACGACGGCCGTGGCCGTGCCGGCCGCACCGGCGGCGCAGGCGGCCACGGCGACGTCGTCGTGCCGGGTGGAGTTCTACGACCTCGACGCGATCGAGGTGGCCGAGTCGGACGGGAAGGACGAGATCCGGGTGCGGCTGCTTCCGTACCTGTATCCCGCGGGCTGGGTGAACATGCGCGCCGGCGACGACGCGGACCCCGCCGACTTCAACATCCCGGACATCACCATCAGCGGCAACACCATCAAGTCCTACAGCCTGCGCGAGGTCACCCCGCCGCTGGTCGGGGCCGGTGTCGAGCTGGGCGCGATCGAGGTCTACGGCGGGACGTGCGGGACGCTCGACCCCGGCGAGGTCTACACCTACACGAAGAACATCGTCGGCACGTACGAGGAGTCGTTCTGGTACGTGATGAAGGTCCGCATGATCGGCCAGTGACGGCTCAGCCGGCCACCCAGTCCATGTGGTCGACCCAGTGCTCGAACAGCGCCCGGTCGCCCTGCACGTCGAGCGCGGGCGCCGCGTCGAGGGCGCGGCGCCTGGTGATCACGAGCAGGAGGTCGGTGACCGGGCCGCTGACCGTGACGTCGGCCTTGTCGCCGCCCTGCTCCAGGACGACGCCGTCCTGCTCGCGGCGGGCCAGCCAGTCGGCGCCCGGCGCGTCGGTGGCCTGGAAGCGCAGGGTCTGACCGTTACCGCGCATCGCCTCGGCGAAGCGCGGGACGTTGTCCCAGTAGCCGCGCGAGGTCATCGTGGCCAGCCAGTCGGCCAGGGCCGCGACGGCGAGGTCGGGCGCCAGCTCGTAGGGCAGGCCGAGCGCCGCCGCCGCGTCGGCGCGGTGCACGCAGACCTCGCCGAACACCCGGCGTGCCCAGAACGGCACGCCCGCGGCGGCGCCCGACGGATCCCACACCGGCGTCTCGTCGGTCACCGCGGAGTAGGCCTGCCGCACCTCGTCAGCGCAGCCGGTCAGCCAGGCACGCCACTCGGCCGGGTCGGCGGGGCCTGGAGCGACGGCGAACGCCGGGGTCGGGTCGAGCAGCCGGTCACGGACCAGCGTGGTCACCATCTGCTGCACGCCGCCGACGTGGTCGACGAGGTCGGACAGCGCCCACTCCGGGCAGGTCGGCACCCGGGTCGCCGCGTCCTTGCCGTCGACCCAGCCGGCGAGGACGCCGGTCTGCTCGACGGCGGCCTTCACGTATGCGGATGTGTCCATCGCCCCTACTCCAGGTGCTCGGTTGTCGTCGGTCAGACCGTACCGGCCTGGTCCGACATTTCGCCGGGAGATCGCCGAGTCGTGAGGAACGCGCGGACTGCCGGATCAGTGGTGAGTTCGACGGCCTGCGCGTACGCCGCCGCCGCGTCCTCGTGCCGCCCGAGCCTGGCCAGCAGGTCACCCCGTACGGCGTGGTACGGCTGGAACCGCTCCCGCTCGGGCGGGAGGGCTTCGAGCAGGTCCAGCGCGTGCCGCGGAGAGTCCGTCCGTCCGGTGACGGCCGCGTGCGCGACCCGGCCGCCCAGGCTGGGCGCGACGGCGACCAGCGCCGTGTAGAGGATGCGCAGCGCGGGCCAGTCCGTCGTGCCGGTCCTGGCGCGGTCGCAGTGGACGGCCTGGATCGCCGCCTCCAGCTGGAACCGGCCGGGCGCCTGGCCAGGGCGTCCGGCCCTGGCCAGGTAGTGCTCGCCCTCCGCGATCAGGCCGCTGTCCCAGCCTGACGGGTCCTGCTCCTCCAGCGGCAGGTACGGTCCGCCGGGACGCCCCGCCCGTGCCGTGTCCAGGGTGAGCAGCGCGGCCAGCCCCCACGCCTCCGGCTGGGTTCCGAGCAGGCGGGCCACCGTGATCGCGAGGTAGCGGGCCTCGCCGGCCAGGGACCCGGCGTCGCCCCGGTCCGGCCAGGCCAGGGCGTAGCAGCCGTACACCGCCTCCAGCACCGGCGCCAGCCGCTCGTTCATCGACTCGCGGCCGGGGACGGCGAACGGGATGCGGGCGTCGCGGATCCGCCGCTTGGCGCGTACCAGGCGCTGCGACATCGCGCCCGCGGGCACCGCGAACGCCCGCGCGATCTCGGCGGAGTCGAACCCGAGCACGGTCTGCAACATCAGCGGCGTACGGACATTCGCGGCGATCGCCGGATGCGCGCAGACGAACAGCAGCGCCAGCCGCCGGTCGGGGACGGCGTCCTCGTCCAGCCCGACCAGGGGCGCACTCCCCTGGTCGGCGGCGTCTTCCAGCGGGGCCGACCGGCGGTGCGCGGCGGACTTCCAGAAGTCGCGCTGCCGGTTGCGCGCCACCGTGAGCAGCCAGCCCTCCGGGTTGCCCGGCACGCCGTCGCGCGGCCACGTGACCAGCGCCTGCTCGAACGCCTGCGCCAGCGTGTCCTCGGCGAGTTGCAGGTCCCCGGTGGAGGCGGCCAGCAACGCGACCAGCCGCCCGAACGACTCCCGCGCCGCCCGCTCCGCTACCCTCGCCGCCTCGCCGGGTGGGTGGGAGGTCACGAGGGGACCCAGGCGCCGTCCTCGATGTGCACCGCGCCGGGACGGATCTCGACCGTGCCCCAGGCGGCCGGTGGTGCCTGGCGGGCCCAGGTCAGGGCGGTGTCGAGGTCGGGGACGTCGATGACGACCACGCCGCCGAGCTGCTCCTTGGTGTCGGCGTACGGGCCGTCCTGGATGCGGGGCTCGCCGCCGGTCGCGGTGAGCGTGGTCGTGACCGTGGACGACTGCAGGATCTGGCTGCTCACCAGGATCCCGGCCTGCTCCAGCGTGGCGGCATAGGCCGCCATCGCCCGCCGGCCCTCGGCGAGGGCCTCGGCCCCGAGGGTCTCCTCGCTCTCCTCGCTGTAGTGGAACAACAGCATGTATCGCATGATGGGATCCTTTCTCATCTCATGGAACAACGCGCGATGACGACGCCGGCACGATCGGGTGGATCAGCAGGACGTACTCGTCCACGAGCCCGGCCCGGTGCGGCGACCGGACCAGCTCACCGCTCCCGAGCACGGTGATCACCCCGTCCAGGGTGACGGCCTCGAAGACGCTGATGGTGCCCAATGCGTCGCTCCTTGCCATCGACGAGCGGTCCGGCATGGAGATGACGAGGACGGAAGACTCAGACAGACACCCGGGACTCGGGAATCGTGGCGTACAGCAGATCACGCAGGCCGGGCAGCGATTCGCGGTCGCCGCGCCAGACCAGCCGCAGCCCCAGGTCGGGCACGGCGACGT
Organism: Nonomuraea salmonea; assembly: GCF_042428605.1. Classification (NCBI taxonomy): domain Bacteria; kingdom Bacillati; phylum Actinomycetota; class Actinomycetes; order Streptosporangiales; family Streptosporangiaceae; genus Nonomuraea; species Nonomuraea salmonea. Next base: position 19,936 of record NZ_JBHMCF010000008.1, on the reverse strand, counting down.
CCAGCCGCACGAGCGTGCCGGCCCGCAGCGCGGCGGAAACGGCGAACTCTGGCAGCAACGCGATGCCGAGCCCCTGTTCGGCCCACGCCCGCATCACCTGCACCCCACCCGCCTGCACGCGTTCCATCGCCGGCCCGAAGGCCCGGTCGGCGGCCAGGTGGAAGGAGCAGGTGGGCACGTTGACCAGCAGCCGCTCGCCGGACAGCTCGCTCAGAGCGGGTGCGGGACGCCCGTGCAGCCGATGACCGGGCGCCGCGACGAGCACGAGAGGCACGGTGTCGATGTCGAGGAAGCTCAGCGGCGGCGCGGTGAAGCCGAGGTCGCCGAGGGTGTCGCCGGTGTCGAGGAGCAGCGCCGCCTCCAGCCGTCCCGTGGCGACGTCGGCGAGCAGGTCGTCGCGCCGCATGCTGGGCAGGACGTCCACGCGCAGGCCGGGGCGGCGCCCGGTGAGCGTGGTGAGGACGCGCGGCGCGTGGGTGGCGGCGATGGTCTCCAGCGCGCCCAGCCGCAGCCGCTCCGCCTCGCCGCGGACCTCGCGCCGCGCCTGTTCGGCCTGGTCGAGCAGGCGGCGTGACCAGGTGAGCAGGCGTTCGCCCTGCGGGGTGAGGCGCATGCCCTTGGTCGTGCGCGCGAACAGGTCCACGCCGAGCGACCGCTCCAGGGCGCGGATCTGCGCCGAGACGCTGGAGGGCGCCAGGTCGAGGGCGACGGCGGCGTCGGTGACCGTACGGTGACGGACCACGGCTTCGAAGATCCTCAACTGGCGCAGCTCCATGTGGTGACGCAACCAGGAGGTGCGTTCGGACATTCCGAACGCGGCGTGCGGATCCGCCGGTGGAGCGGCCGGTACCGGCGGTCCGAAGGTGTGGCGCATGACTTTCGCGCGAACCACGCCCGCGACGCGCCGGACGGCGGCGCTGGTGGGCATCTCTTTCGGATATTTCATGGTGTTGCTGGACATGACGGTCCTGTCGGTGGCCGAGCCGGACCTGGCCGCTTCGCTGCGCACCTCCATGGCCGGGCTGCAATGGGCGACCACGGGCTACACGGTGGTGTTCGGCGCGCTGCTGCTGTCGGCGGGTGCGGTCGCCGACCGGTACGGCGCGCACCGGGTCTTCCGCGCCGGGGTGCTGACGTTCGGGCTCGGCTCGCTGCTGTCGGCCCTGGCTCCGACGCCGGCCGTCCTGGTCGGGCTGCGGGCGGTGCTCGGCGCCGCCGGGGCGGCCTGCGTACCGGCGTCGATGGCGATGATCGCGCGCCTCTACCCGGAGCCGGCGGCGCGCGGGCGGGCGGTCGCGACCTGGGCGGCGATCAGCGGCGCGGCGGTGGCGGCGGGCCCGCTGATCGGCGGAGTCCTGGTCGACTGGGCCGGCTGGCGAGCGATCTTCCTCGTCAACGTGCCGATCGCGCTGCTGGTGCTCGCGCTGACGCTCGGGCGGGCGGCCGACACCCCGCGCGGTGACCGAAGGATCGACTGGCGGGCGCAGGCGGCGGCCTGCGCGGTGCTGGCCCTGCTGACCGACGCGCTGGTCGCGGCGGGTGCGCGGGCTTGGCTGCACGCGGCCGGGTCGGGCATCGCCACGGTGCTGGCCGCCGTGGTGTTCGCGGTGCTGGAACGGCGCAGCGACACGCCCGTACTGAACCCGGCGCTGCTGGGCAGCCGTGGCGTCCTGGCCGGGCTCGCGGTGGGCGCGGCGGTGAACTTCGCGCTCAACGGCACCCTGTTCGTGCTGCCCCTGCTGTTCCAGCAGGACCTCAGGCTCGGGGCCGCCGCCACAGGGCTGGCCTTCCTGCCGCTCACCCTGCCGTTCGTGCTCAACCCGCCGCTCGTCGGCCGGCTCGCCGCCCGGGTCGGCCCGCGCCCGCCGATCCTGCTCGGGCTGACGCTGCTGGCGGCGGGCGGCGTCGCGCTCGGGGCGGCGATCCAGGCGGAAGCCGGGTACCTCTGGCTGGCGATCGGGCTGCTGGGCTGCGGTCTCGGCGTGTCGTTCGTGCTGCCGGCGCTGGTCTCGGCGGTCATCGGGGCCGCGCCCGCGCAGGCGGCAGGTGCGGCGGGAGGGCTGCTCAACGCCGTACGGCAGGCCGGAGCCACGCTCGGCGTCGCCGTCATGGGCGGCGTGGCGGGGCCGGCGGCCGCGATGGTGCTCGCGGCGGTCGTGTGCGCGGCGGCGGGGATCTGGTTCGCCGCCACCCCACAGCGATAATCGACACATTGACGAGAAAAATCGACATAGTGTAGATTTTGTGCTGTGGGGAGCCGGTCGGGCTCCTCCCGGAGCCCTTGGGGGGGACATGCAGCAACAGAAGTGGCTCATCACCGGCGCCAGCTCGGGCCTCGGCCGGGCCATCGCCCAGGCAGCGCTGGCCGCCGGGCACATCGTCACCGGGACCGTCCGGTCCGAGGCGGACCTGCGGGCGTTCGAGGAGCTGGAGCCGGGCCGCGCGCACGGCCGCATCCTCGACGTGACCGACGACGAGGCGGTCACCCGGGTGTTGGCCGACGTCGAGCAGAACGTCGGCCCGCTCGACGTCGTCATCGCCAACGCCGGTTACGGCCTCGAGGGCACGTTCGAGGAGACCCCGCTGGCGGAGGTGCGGCGGCAGTTCGAGGTCAACGTCTTCGGGGCGGTGGCCACGCTGCGAGCGGCGCTCCCCTACATGCGGCAGCGCCGCAGCGGCCACCTGATGGCCGTCACCTCCATGGCCGGGATGATGACCGTGCCCGGCATGTCCGCCTACTGCGGTAGCAAGTGGGCCATGGAGGGCATCCTCGCGTCGCTGGCTCAGGAGGTCGAGCAGTTCGGCATCGACGTGACGGCGATCGAGCCGGGCTCGTTCCGTACGGACTGGTCGGGGCGGTCCATGACGCGCGCCGAGCACTTCATCGAGGACTACGACGAGCTGTTCATGCCCATCCGCCAGAAGCGGCTCAAGGCGAGCGGCAACCAGCTGGGCAATCCGGCCAAGGCCGGGGAGGCCGTCGTGCACATCGCCTCGGTCGAGGAGCCGCCGGCCCACCTGGTGCTGGGCTCCGACGCGCTGCGCCTGATCGCCGCCCAGCGCGCCGCCGTGGAGGAGGAGATCCGCGCATGGGAGGAGCTCTCCCGTACGACGGACTTCCCCGAGGGCGCGCAGCTCTGATGCCCGGCACCCAGCCCGCGCGGCGCCGGCGCGCCACGGAGCGCAAGGGTGATCTGCGGGAGCGGGCGATCCTCGACACCTGCGAGTCGCTGCTGGCCGAGAAGGGCTACGAGGCGATGACGGTCGGCGACATCGCCCAGGGCGCCGGCATCACCCGCGGCGCGCTCTACTTCTACTTCGGCTCGAAGCAGGAGGTGGTCACCGCGCTCGTGGCGCAAACCGTCGAGCATCTGTGGGAGCGCTCGCGGGCCACGGCCGAGAGCGACGACCCGCGCCAGGCCATCGCGGCGGCCATGCGGCGCACGATCGAGCTGTGGAACGAGCACGGCCTCGTCATGCGCACCGCGATCGACCTGTCGCTGACCGTGCCGGAGATCGGGCAGCTGTGGAGCCACACGGCCGACCTGTTCACCGGAGCCATCGCCGCCGTGCTGCAGCGGGCGGGCGTGCCGGCCGGCGGCGCGCCCGACCAGGCGCCGGCGATGGCCCGCGCGCTGTGCTGGATGATCGAGCGGAGCTTCTACCACGCCTCGCAGGAGTCCCCAGGGAGCCTGGAGCTGGCGTCGGCGGCGTGCGAGCACATCTGGCTGACGTGTGCCGGGCTGACCGGGCAGGGGTGAAACGGTCAGTATTGGAGAAGCCCTCGTCGCGGGCGCGCACCTAACCTGAGTCGCATGCACGGCCGCCGCCCCAGAGCGCGGTGGAAACCGACATACTGCTCATACTGCCCGACCAGCGGCAGCGCCCATAAGACAGATGGAGACTCCGACAGCATGGCCACGAGCACGGACACCCAGTCGCCCGCGCCCCACGCCGCCGACACCCACGACCTCATCCGCGTGCACGGCGCCCGCGTCAACAACCTCAAGGACGTCAGCGTCGAGATCCCGAAGCGCCGGCTGACGGTGTTCACGGGGGTGTCGGGGTCGGGCAAGAGCTCGCTGGTCTTCGGCACGATCGCCGCCGAGTCACAGCGGATGATCAACGAGACGTACAGCACGTTCGTCCAGGGCTTCATGCCGACGCTGGCGCGGCCCGAGGTGGACGTGCTCGACGGGCTCACCACCGCGATCATCGTCGACCAGCAGCGCATGGGCGCCGACCCGCGCTCCACGGTCGGCACCGCCACCGACGCCAACGCGATGCTGCGCATCCTGTTCAGCCGGTTGGGACAGCCGCACATCGGCTCGCCCAACGCGTTCTCCTTCAACGTGCCCACCGTGCGGGCCAGCGGCGCGATCACGGTCGAGCGCGGCGAGAAGAAGAAGCCGGTCAAGGCGACCTACACCCGCACCGGCGGCATGTGCCCGCGCTGCGAGGGCCGCGGCACGGTCAACGACCTCGACCTCACCCAGCTCTACGACGACTCCAAGTCGATCTCCGAGGGCGCCATCACCGTGCCCGGCTACAAGGTCGACAGCTTCTGGACCGTCCGCGTCTTCACGGCCTCCGGCCTCGTCGATCCCGACAAGCCGATCCGCGACTTCACCAAGAAGGAGCTCAACGACTTCCTGTACGGGGAGCCGATGAAGGTCAAGGTCGACGGCGTCAACCTCACGTACGAGGGGCTGATCCCGAAGATCCGCAAGTCGTTCCTGTCGAAGGACCCCGAGGCGATGCAGCCGCACATCAGGGCGTTCGTGGAGCGGGCGGTCACGTTCACCGCCTGCCCCGAGTGCGACGGCACCCGCCTCAGCGAACTCGCCCGCTCCTCGCGCATCCGCGGCGTCAACATCGCCGACGCCTGCTCGATGCAGATCAGCGACCTGGCCGAATGGGTACGCGGCCTCGACGAGCCCTCGGTGGCCCCGCTGCTGGGCAAGCTGGCGCACACGCTCGACTCGTTCGTCCAGATCGGGCTCGGCTACCTGTCGCTCGACCGGCCCGCGGGCACCCTGTCGGGCGGCGAGGCGCAGCGCGTCAAGATGATCCGCCACCTCGGCTCCTCACTCACCGACGTCACCTACGTCTTCGACGAGCCCACCGCCGGCCTGCACCCGCACGACATCCAGCGCATGAACGACCTGCTGCTGCGGCTGCGCGACAAGGGCAACACGGTGCTGGTCGTGGAGCACAAGCCGGAGACGATCGCGATCGCCGACCACGTGGTGGACCTCGGGCCCGGCGCCGGTTCGGGGGGCGGCGAGATCTGCTACGAGGGCACCCTCGAAGGGCTGCGGGCGGCCGGCACCATCACCGGGCGCCACCTCGACGACCGCGCCGCGCTGAAGGACACCGTGCGCGAGCCGACCGGCGTCCTGGGGATCCGCGGCGCCACCGCCAACAACCTGCGGAGCGTGGACGTCGACGTCCCGCTCGGCGTGCTGACCGTCGTCACCGGCGTGGCCGGATCGGGCAAGAGCTCGCTCATCCACGGCTCGATCCCGGCCCGCGCCGGCGTGGTGTCGATCGACCAGAGCCCCATCCGCGGCTCCCGGCGCAGCAACCCGGCCACCTACACCGGCCTGCTCGACCCGATCCGCAAGGCGTTCGCCAAGGCCAACGGCGTCAAGCCGGCGCTGTTCAGCGCCAATTCCGAGGGCGCCTGCCCCGACTGCAACGGCGCCGGCGTCGTCGAGACCGAGCTGGGCTTCATGGCCAGCGTCACCACCGTCTGCGAGGAGTGCGAGGGCAAGCGGTTCCACCCGTCGGTCCTGGAGCACAAGCTCGGCGGACGCGACATCAGCGAGGTGCTGGCCATGCCGGTGGCCGAGGCCGTGGAGTTCTTCGGCGCGGGCGAGGCCCGTACGCCGGCCGCGCACGCCATCCTCACCCGCCTCGCCGATGTCGGGCTCGGCTACCTGACGCTGGGCCAGCCGCTCACCACGCTGTCCGGCGGCGAGCGGCAGCGGCTCAAGCTGGCCACCCACATGGCCGAGCAGGGCGGCGTGTACGTCCTGGACGAGCCGACCTCCGGCCTGCACCTGGCCGACGTCCAGCAGCTGCTCGGCCTGCTCGACCGGCTCGTGGACAGCGGCAAGTCGGTCATCGTCATCGAGCACCACCAGGCGGTCATGGCGCACGCCGACTGGATCATCGACCTGGGCCCCGGCGCCGGTCACGACGGCGGCCGGGTGGTCTTCGAGGGCACGCCGGCCGAGCTGGTCAAGGCCCGCTCGACGCTGACGGGCGAGCACCTGGCCGCGTACGTCGGGGCGTGATCGGCTCCGGCCTCCTCAGTATGGGCAGCACCGGGACGGCCGCCAGGAGCAGCCCGGTCAGCGCGGCCACGCCGAGGAACGCCCGCTGCACGCCGCCGGCGTCGGCGAGCAGGCCGAAGTAGGCCGGGCCTGCCAGGAAGCCCAGGTAGGCGACCGTCGAGATGGCCGACGTGGCCCGGCCCCTGAACGCGTCGGGGACGGGCCGCAGCCCGTACGACAGGAGGGTGGGGAAGAGCGTCGCGGTGCCCAGCGCCGCGGCGACGACGCCCGCCAGGGCGAGCGGCAGCGACGGGGCGAACGCCGTCAGCACGCCGCCCGCCGTCGCGATCAGGCCCGCGGTGACCAGCGTGGCGATCGGGCGGCGCAGCATGACGGGGCCGCCCGCCAGCCTGGCCAGCGCGGCCGTCGTGGCGAACGCGGCAGGGGCGACGGCGGCCAGCGCGGGCGAGGCCGCGAACGCGTCGGTCAGCAGCACCGCGGCCCAGGTCTGGAACGCGTTCTCCGCCGCGAACGCCAACGCCCCCACGCCCCCGACCACCAGCAGCATCCCCCGCCCCGGCAACCGCCCGCCACCCTCTCGCCGCACCGCCGCGCCGTCGGCCTGCTCGTCCCGGTGGCCCGCCGCCTCCTGCACGGCTGCCGCCTGGTCGCCGTCGGGCGCGGCGCCGTCCCGTACCGTGATCGATCGGGTGGCGGCGGCCACGACCGTGCCGAGCGCGACCACGACGACGGCGGCGGCGGTGAAGGCGGCGAGCAGGCTGCCGGTCGCGGCGGCCAGCGCGCCCGCTCCCAGGCTGCTCGCCGCGACGGTGGCGGAGAACGCGGCGTGCGAGCGTGCCACGACAGGCCGGCCGGTCCGCTTCTCCGCGGTGGCGGCGAGCGTGTTGATGGCCACGTCCGTAGCCCCTGAGCCGGCCCCTACGGCGAGGATGCCCGCGCACAACCCGACATAGCCGGACGAGACCGCGCACAGCACCACACCCGCGACGCCCAGCAGCGCGAGCAGCATCCCGGCCACCCGCAGGCCGACGGCGTCCACGAGCCGCCCGGTCAGCAGCATGGCGGGCAGCGCCCCCGCCCCCACCAGCAGCAGCGCGACGCCGAACCGCGCGTCACCCACCCCGGCGTTTGCACGCAGCAGGGGCAGGCAGGCACCCCACACCCCCCAGAACACCCCGAAACCCGCGAACCCCAGAAACGGCGCGGCACGACCCGACACGCTGGCTCTCATCATATGTGTAACGCTACACAACTAGGATGGCGGCGTGTCCACCAACCGCAGACGCGTGACGCTCAAGGACGTGGCGGCCCGAGCGGGCGTCTCGCTGATGACCGCCTCCTACACCTTCACCCGCCCCGCCCGCGTCGCCGACGCCACCCGCGAGCGCGTCCACCGCGCGGCCGGCGAGCTGGGCTACCACCCCGACGCCGTGGGCCGCGCGCTGAAGTCCGGCCGCACCAGGCAGCTCGGTGTGGTCTTCAGCGAGCACCTGGTCTACGCCTTCGACGACCCGCAGGCGGCCCGGTTCCTCGCGGGCGTGGCCGAGGTGTGCGTCGAGGAGGGGCAGGGGCTGACGTTCATCCCGACGCGGGGCGACGCCGACGACGCCGACCGGGTGCTGTCGGCCGCCGTGGACGCGTTCGTGCTGTGGACCACCACCGAGGACGATCCGGTGCTCGCGGCCGTCGCGGGCGATCCGCGGCCCGCCGTCATCCAGGGCGGTCCCGTGTGCGACGGCATCGCCTGCGTCACCCAGGACGACCGCGCGGCCGCCCGCGCCATCGCCGCCAGGGCGCTGCGCGAGGGCCGTGCCCCCGCCGTCATCTCGTTCCCGCTCGACCGCGCCCGCGCGGCGATGACGACCACGGGCGCCGGCCTGCCGCCGCACGTCCCGTTCCCCGTCACCGACGCCCGCCTGCGCGGCTACCGCGACGCCGTCGAGGAGGCCGGCCTGAGCTGGGACGGCACGCCGGTCGCGGTCGTCGCCCGCAACACCCGCGCCGACGGCGCCGCCGCCGCCCGCGACCTCGCCTCCCGTCTGCCCGCGGACGCGCTGGTCATCGCCATGAGCGACGAGCTCGCGATCGGCGCCCGCCAGGCACTCGAAGACTCCCACCCCGGCGGCGTCTACCTCGGGTGGGACGCCTCACCTGCAGCTCAGCAGCTCGGCATCATCTCCGTCACCAACCCGCTGCGCGACCAGGGACGCCGCTGCGCGCAGCTCGCGCTCGACCCGGGTGACGCCGGTGAGCGGGAGATCCCGTGGAGCATCACCGGGTAAGCCGGTTGTCCGGCCTCGTGACCGGCCGCTACGGTGTGGGCGCGTGGATGCCTTCGAACGTTCCTGGGCGGCGTTGCGCGCCGCGGTCGCCGACCTGCCCGACGACGTCTTCGCCGAGCCGTCGGGCTGTGCCGGGTGGCTCGTGCGCGACCTGGTCTGCCACCTGGTCATCGACGCCCAAGACGTCCTGATCACCCTCGTCACCCCGACCGACGAGCCGCCGACCCGCGACGCGATCACCTACTGGGAGGTCACCGGCACTCCCCCGACCGGTGACGACCCGCTCGACGCGCTCACCGTCCGGCTGGCCGCCGCCTACGAGGACCCGTACCTGCTGAAGTTCCACCTCGACGACGTCGGCTCCGCCGCGGGACGGGCCGCCGCGCTGGCCGACCCCGCGATGCGGGTGGGCACGCGGGACGAGGTGCTCACAGCGGGCGACTACCTCACGGCGTACGTGCTCGAATGGACCCTGCACCACCTCGACCTGATCGCCCACCTGCCCGGCGTGCCCGGCCCGCCCGCCGAAGGGCTGGCCCTGTCGCGGGAGATGCTGGAGAAGATCGCCGAGGCCGCGTTCCCCGCGTCGTTCTCCGACGAGGCCGCGCTGCTCGTCGGCACCGGCCGCCGCGGCCCGACCCCGGCAGAGCGGGACGAGCTGGGCGACCTGGCCGGCCGGCTGCCGTTCGTCGTGGGCTGACCTAGCGCCCCGCGTCCATCATGCGGCTCTCCCAGGCCCAGGCCGCGATCTCGACCCTGTTGCGGGCGCCGAGCTTGGCCTGGACGCCCGCCACGTGCCCTTTGACCGTGCTCACCGCGATGAACAGATCGTCGGCGATCTCCTGGTTGCTGCACCCCCTGGCGACCGCCCGGGCGATCTCGGTCTCCCGCGCGGTCAGGGGCTGCGCGGGCGCGCGGGCCGCGCTCCCGGCTCCCCGGTCGGCGAGCCGGCGCAGCAACCGCAGCGTGATCGACGGGGAGATGAGCGCGTCGCCCGCGTGAGCGGCCCTTACGGCCTCGACCAGCAGCGCGGGACCGGCGTCCTTCAGCACGAACCCGGCCGCGCCGCAGTGCAGCGCGCCGTGGACGTATTCGTCCAGGTCGAACGTGGTGACCATGACCACCCGGGTCGGGGCGTCGGCCAGCGCGCGGGCCACCTCGATCCCGTCGAGGCGGGGCATCTGGACGTCCACCAGGCACACGTCAGGACGTGTCCGGCGGGCCTGCTCGATCGCCTCGTCGCCGTCGCCCGCCTCGGCGATCACGACGATGTCGGGCTGGTCCTCCAAAATGATGCGCAGACTGGCCCTGATCATCGCCTGGTCGTCGGCCAGCAGCACCCGGATGGGCGGCGTCATCGGCGTTCCCCGGCGGGGACGGTGGCGCGCACGACCCAGCCCGCGCCAGGGCCGGGGCCGGCGGTGAGAGTCCCGCCCAGGGCGTCGAGGCGTTCTCCCATGCCGATGAGGCCGTAGCCGGCGCGGCGCGGACAGGCGGTCGCGTGCGGGGCGTCGTCCTCCACCACGACCGTGACGGCCTGCTCGTCCTGGGTGATGCCGACGGTGACCACGCGGGCGTGCCCGGCGTGCTTGGCGACGTTGGTCAGCGACTCGCGGACGACGCGGTACACGGTGCTGCGCACCTCGGCCGGCCAGCCGTCGGGCTCGGCGGCCAGCCGCAGCCGCGCCGATCGGCCGTGGCCGTCGAAGCGACCGACCAGCTCGGCGAGCTCCCGATGACCCGTCACGCCCGGGGCGCTCTCGCGCATCAGGCCGACCACGCGGCGGGTCGCGGCCAGCGCCTCGTGGCCCGCGGCCTCGATGCCGGCGAGCGAGGCGGCCGTCCTGTCCGGGTGCTTGGCGGTGACGAGCTGGGCTGCCTGCGCCTGGAGCACGATGCTGGTGACGTGGTGGGCCACGACGTCGTGCAGTTCCCTGGCCAGCTCGCGGCGCTCGGCACGGCGTATGCGCTCGGTGGCGGCGCGGCGGCGGGCGGCCAGCCATCGGGGGACGAGCCCACCTCCAAGGGCGGCGAGCCAGATCAGGCCGCCCTGCACCGGCACGGGCGAGCCGGAGCCGGTCAGCAGGCCGGCCGTCATGACGACCGCCCCCGCGGCGGCCACCGCGCAGGCCTGGACGGCGGGCAGCCTCCTGACCGCGGAGCCGACGAGCACCGCCAGGCCGAGCGCGGTGGCGGGGCCCGGCTCCGCCGGCAGGTGGAGGAGGTGAGCGGGCAGGACGGCGAGCCCGGCCACGGTCAGGCCGGCCACGGCGGTCCACAGCCGGGCGGCGCGGCGTGCCACGGCGAGCACCGCCACCACCGCGCCGACGCAGGCGCCGGGCACCCAATAACCGTCACCCCAGCTGGCGGCGAGGCGGGTGGCCTGGTAGGCGATGGCCAGCGCGAGCACGACGCCGAGTCCGATCTCGGCCACCACCTCGAGCCGAACGGGAGCACGCACGGCGTTCACGCTAGGGCACGGGTCCCATGGGCTTGTACCGGCCGAAAGTACTGTTTCGTTCCCACTGCCGGCGACCACTGCCGGCGGCCCACTGCTGGCGGCCCGCTGGCGGCCCGCTGGTGGGCGGGCCGCCGCCGTCCTCCTCGTCCGACGCCTCGGGGCCGATGGAGTGATCGGGCCCGCCCGTCCCGCTCAGCGGCTCACCGGGGTCTCCTCGTACACGCGCGACAGCTTCTCCGGATTGCGTACCGCGTACACGCCCCTGATCAGGCCGCCCTCGACCCGCACCGTGATGACGGCGTCGATCCCGCCGTCGACGCGGAGCACCAGGGCCGGATGGCCGTTGACGTGGGCCGGCTGCAGCGCGCCGGCGCCGAACCTGGACAGCGCGACGGCCAGCGGGGCGATCCGCTCGGCCCCCACTAGCGGCTCCAGCAGCGCCTCCACGACTCCGCCGCCGTCGCTGAGGAAGACGGCGTCGGGCGCGAGGACGGCGAGCAGACCTTGCAGGTCGCCGGTCTCCGCCGCCCGCCGGAAGGCGTCGAGCGCGTCACGGATCTCGGCCTGCGAGACGCCCGCGCGCGGCCGGCGGGCGGCGACGTGCGAGCGGGCCCGGTGGGCGATCTGGCGGACCGCGGCCTGGCTCTTGTCCACGGCCTCGGCGATCTCGTCGTAGCCGAGGGCGAACACCTCGCGCAGCACGAACACCGCCCGCTCGGCCGGCGTGAGCGTCTCCAGCACCAGCAGCATGGCCATGGAGACGCTCTCGGCCAGCTCGACGTCCTCGGCCACGTCGGGCGTGGTCAGCAGCGGCTCGGGCAGCCACGGGCCGACGTACGACTCCTTGCGGCGGCCGAGCGTGCGCAGCCGCATCAGCGCCTGCCGCGTCACGATCCTGATCAGGTACGCCCGCCGATCCCGCACCGTGCCGAGATCGACGCCCACCCACTTCAGCCAGGTCTCCTGCAGCACGTCCTCGGCGTCGGCGGCCGAGCCGAGCAGCTCGTACGCCACGGTGAACAGCAGGTTCCTGTGGGCCACGAAGTCCTCGGTGGCCGGGTCCATCCGGTTCATGGGCGGACGTTGTGGTTGCGGGAGAACAGGTTGCGTGGGTCGTGCCGGCGCTTGACCGCCGCGAGCCGCCCGAGGGTCCGCGGCGGGTAGACCGCGGCCACGTCGTCCGGCGTGGCGGAGGTGAGGAAGTTGGCGTACGCCCCGCTGACGTGGGGCGCGAGCCTGGCCCAGATCGCCTCCAGAGCCGGGCGGGCGGCCTCGACGATCGGCTCCGGCCCGGCTGCGGTGGTCACGAACATCAGCTCCGCCTGGCGGTGGGCGTAGGCGGTGGCATCGTCGGGGACCCGGGCGACCGCGCCTCCGACGCTGCGGACGGAGATGAACGGTGAGCCCTGCGCCGCCCCGATCTCCGCCAGCAGCTCCAGGACCTGGCGCACCGACCCCGCCTCGACGAACGCGCTGCGGGTGAGCAGCCGGATGCCGGGCGGCGCGGCCTGGCCCTCCTCCAGGATGTCCGCGTACGGCTGGAGCGTGACGTCGTCGCTCAGCACCGTGCCGAGAGCGCGGATCGGGTCGATGGCCTTCGCGGCCGCCTCGGGGTCATCGCCGTCGAAGGCGACCTGGATCTTCACCGGCGCTTCGTGGCCGCCCTCGAAGGGGTTGGCGAAGCTCGCGATGGAGGTCAGCTCGTCCGGGGCCGTTCGCAGGTAGGCCGCCCAGCCCTGGAGTACTTCGGCGAGTTCCGCGGCAGGGAAGGTGACCGCGCCGAAGAAGACGTCCGTCGTCGGGTGCGCCGCCAGCTCGAAGGCGGTCACCACACCGAGGTTGCCGCCACCTCCGCGCAGCGCCCAGAACAGCTCGGGGTTCTCCTCCGCACTAGCGCGCAGCACCGCACCGAAGGCGGTGACGACCTCGGCGGCGACCAGGCTGTCCAGGGTCAGGCCGTGCTTTCTGACCTTCCAGCCGATGCCGCCGCTCAACGTCAGCCCGCCGACGCCCACGCTCCTGGTGTCTCCCGAGGAGATCGCCAGGCCCAGCGGAGCCAGGGCGTCCGCGACCCGACCCCAGGTGGCGCCGCCGCCCACGCGGACGATGTGGCGTTCCTCGTCGATGACCTCGACGTCGGCGAGCCTGGCGAGGTCGAGGACGACGCCGCCGTCGTTGGTGCCGAAACCGGCGAAGGCGTGGCCGCCGCCGCGTACCGACAGCACCAGACCCGCGTCGGCGGCGAACCGGACAGCGGCCTGCACGTCCGCCACGCTCGCCGGCCGCAGGACGTAGGCCGGGCTGCCGGGGACCAGCATCGTGCGAGCGGCCTCCCCGTAGCCGGCCGTGCCAGGCTCGATGACGTCGCCGCCGAAAGTGGTGGCCAAGAGGGCGTTCATGGTGCTCCTTCCACACACCGGGGTTGTTCCCGGTCGAGCAGAAGATGCCGGCGGCCCGCTCGTTGTGACATGGCGGCGATGTGACCTACGCCACGCCGCACAACCACTCCAGGCCGGCTTCGGCGTGGGTGACGACGGTGAAGTGACTGTCGCCGGGGAGCAGCCGCAGGTCGGCTGAACTCGCAGTCGTAGGCGAAGTTCGCGCCGGGCGAACCTGCCGATGCCGAGCGCGTCCGCGACCGCCGCCGCGTCACCGGCGACGGACGCCACGGCCCACCCCGGCGCCACATGACCGGCAACCGCTCGCCGTCGCCTGAGCGGTGTCGTAGACGTGCAGCGTGCGGGCCCCATCCACGTGAACGTCCAGCTCGATCATCATGTCCTCGACGCTACCGCTCCGTCGGGGGACGGAAGCCGCCGATCTCCTGCTCCAGCAGCTCGGCCAGCCGGAGCGGGGTGCGGTCCTCGAACATCGGGCCGATGAGCTGCACGCCCACCGGCAGCCCTTCGGGGGATCCGCCCGCCGGGACGGCGGTGGCGGGCAGGCCGGGCATGGTGGCCAGGCCGGCCCAGACGAGCTGGTCGAAGTACGGGTACTCGGTGCCGTCGATGTCGATGCGCCGCCGCATCGGGTCGGGGCTGTGGTCGTGCGGGAACGCCGGCGTCGGCGTCACCGGGCAGACCACGGCGTCGAACTCGGCGAACAACGCCCGCCAGCCGTGCCGATGGGCCTCACGGCGGTTGTTCACCTTCAGCCAGTCGCGGTGGCTGAGGGTCAGGGCGCGCAGCCGTACGGACTCGAGGCTCTGGTCGTCCGGGTGCTGCTCGTGCGGTTCCATGGGAAACCGCGCGACCGAACCCGAGATCAGCAGCTGCATGTAGAGCCTCGCGGCCTCCGCCAGGTCAGGCAGCAGCGGGCTGTGCCACTCGACGCGGGCGCCTGCGTCGGTGATCGCCGCGGCCACCCGGTGCACGCCCGCCCGCACGGCGGAGCCGGTCGGGAGCAGCGGATGTTCGTCGAGGACCAGGACCCGGAAGTCGCCGAGCCGGTCGTGGCGGGCGGGCGGCAGCTTCAGCTCGTACGCCAGGCCGTGCGTCAGCGGGTCCGGCCCCGCCATGACGTCGAGCAGGAGCGCGAGGTCGCGGGCGGTACGCGCCATCGGCCCGACGACCGCCAGGTCGAGCTCCGCCGGCAGCTCCTCCGGCAGGGCCATGCCGCGGGTCGCCGCCAGCCCGAGCGTCGGCTTGTGCGCGTAGACGCCGCAGAAGTGGGCGGGCGTACGCAGCGAACCGGCCAGGTCGGAGCCGATCGACAGCGCCCCGAACCCGCACGCCAGCGCCGCCGCTGAACCGCCGGACGACCCGCCCGGCGTGCGGTCGCGGTCCCAGGGGTTGGCGGTGGTGCCGTAGAGGTCGTTGAAGGTCTGGATGTCCTGCAGGCCCAGCGGCACGTTGGTCTTGCCGAGCACCACCGCGCCCGCCTCCTTGAGCCGCCGCACCTGGACCGCGTCCTCGGCCGGCATGAAGGCGCGGTGCTGCGGCATGCCCCAGGTCGTGGCCAACCCTTCGACGTCGTACGACTCCTTGACCGTCACCGGGACGCCCAGCAGCGGCCGCTCCGCACCGCGGGCGCGCGCCCGGTCGGCGTCTCGCGCGGCTGCTCTCGCCCGGTCGAAGTCCGGTACGCAGATCGCGTTGGTCATCTCGTCGTCCCGCTCGATCCGGGCGATCGCGTCGTCCGTCAGCTCTGCTGAGCTCACTTCCCCGGCCCGCAATGCGATCGCCAGCTCTTCGGCCGACTGGTATTTCGTATCCATGGCGGAGGACTCTATTGGCTTGCCATGAATGCTGATCCCGACACGTGTCGTCGGCGTTTTCCGGAGAAGCGGAAATGGCCGCCTGGCAGCTTCGTTGAAAGTGGCTTCGCCGCAGGTCAGCAGGGCTTTGGGTGGCGCTTTGGCTCTGGCGAGGGCATGAAACTCCGCTGCATTCAACGAGAGAGACATCTCAATTCTCGTCAGAACGGACCGCCCATCGCGTCACGGGCCACAATTCGCGGAATTTGTCCAGTCGGCAGAGGGAGAGTGTTTCTTGCTTATGGGCTCGGCCATTGGAGCAGGGCCAGGTCGGCGACCCGGCGAAGTTCGTCGCGAGGGGTGCCGCCGGCGGCCTGGACGGCGATGCCGTTGGCGACGGCCATGAGGTAGCGGGCGAGCAGCTCGGGGTCGTGGCCGGCAGGCAGGTCGCCCTCGTCGGCGGCGCGCTGGAGGCGTTCGGCGAGGAGGGCGACGCCGTCGTCGCGCCAGGCCGCGAGCGTGTCGCGGATGCCCCGGCTGGGCTCCCCCGCCGCCAGTGACCCCTGGACGCCGAGGCAGCCGGCGGGCGCGCCGGGAGTGGTGGTGGCCAGGGCCGCGCCGTGCAGGAACGCGGTGGCCACCTCGCGCGCAGTCGGCTCCTGGACGGCCCGCCGCCCATAGGAGGCCGGACCATCGGTGTAGCGCCGTAGCACCAGGTTGAACAGATCTTCCTTGCTGCCGAACGCGGCGTACATGCTGGTGCGGCTGATGCCCATGGCCTTGGTCAGGTCGGTGAGGCTGGCGCCGTCGTAGCCCTGCTCCCAGAAGACCCGCATGGCCTGATCGAGCGCTTTCTCGGCGTCGAACCCGCGCGGGCGGCCGACCGGCGCCTTCCCCTGGCTTTGCACGACTTCGATCCTACCGTTGTGTACTGATCGGTGCGGAAGTGCTATCGTCACCATTAAGTACCGATTGGTACAGATTTCTCATGAGGTGAAAGCCATGAAGCTGTTCGAAGGCAAGACCGCGGTAGTGACGGGCGGCGGCACCGGCATCGGCCTGGCCACCACCAGGCGGCTGGCAGCCGAGGGCGCCCACGTGTTCATCACGGGACGCAGAAAGGTCGTCCTGGACGAGGTGGTGGCGAGCATCGGCCCGGCATCGGTGACCGCCGTCCAGGGCGACATCTCCAACCTGACTGATCTCGACGACCTCTACACCGCCGTACGAGAGCGCGGCCAGGGCCTGGACATCCTGTTCGCGAACGCCGCCGCCGCCTCGTTCGCGACTTTGGAGCAGGTCACCGAGGACCACTTCGACGACATCATCGGCACCAACGTCAAGGGCACCCTCTTCACGGTGCAGAAGGCCCTCCCGCTCCTGAACGACGGCGCCTCGGTGATCCTCAACTCCTCAGTACGCGCAGGAGACGGCGTCGTGGCCTTCGGCGTCTACGCGGCCTCGAAGGCGGCCATCCGCTCCTTCGCGCGCACCTGGGCCAACGAACTCAAGGACCGCACCATCCGCGTGAACGCCATCTCCCCCGGCACCATCGACACCCCGGGCCTGGACGGCGCCGTGGCCGACAAGAACAGCCCGGTCACCAGGGAGTACTTCACCACGGGCATCCCGATCGGCCGAGTGGGCCGCCCGGAGGAAGTCGCCGACGCAGTCGCCTTCCTCGCCTCCGACCAGTCAAGCTTCATCCTGGGCGCCGACTTGGTGGTGGACGGCGGCGAAGTCCACATCTAGTCCGCACCGAACGGCCCTCGAAGTTCGAGCGTCCACCACCACCACCGGAACGCACCGTACCGGGCTCAGCTCAGGCGATCAGCGGCGCTCGCCGGGAGCCAGCAAACCCGCCACCGATCGGCGAGCCACCGACGCTCCCTGCCCGGGTCGGCCAGTGGGCCGCAGCTCATGCGAGCCACCGGCGATCTTGCGGATTCGCGACGATCCCGCCACAGCGGTGGGCAAGTCGCGGAGGTGCATCTGCAACGGCGGCGAGCCCACCGCGCACCGTGCAGGTCACCGACACTCATACCTGCTCGGTGACCAGCTCGGGCGACTGAGCAGGACGTGCCCGTTCGGGCCGGGCCCCTCGGGCTGGGTAGGGCCGGGCCCCTTTGGGCCGGGTAGGGCTGGGCCCCTTTGGGCTGGGCAGGTCGTTGATGACCGTCTCGGACCATGACCCGCCCCCTGAGACCGGCTGTGTCACGGTGCCCGCCCGGGGTGGTGGTGAGTGCGCCTCCGAAGCGTGCTGGTCATTGGTGGTCGTCCGGGACGGTGACGAGGCCGGCTTCGTAGGCGGCGATGACCAGGTGGGCGCGGTCGCGGGCGTGCAGTTTGGACAGCAGGCGGCCGACATGGGTCTTGACCGTGCCGACGGTGAGGTGCAGGTGCTCGGCGATCTCGGTGTTGGACAGGCCGCTGCCTATCAGGGTGAGCACCTCGCGTTCGCGCTGGGTGGTGTTGCCCAGGTCGCGCACGGCTGGGGTGGAGCGGGAGCCGCGCAGGAAGTCGGCGATGAGGCGTCGGGTCACCGAGGGCGCGAGCAGGGCCTCGCCGGCGGCGACGACTCTGATGGCGGCCAGGAGCTCCTCCGCCGTGGCGTTCTTGACGAGGAAGCCGCTCGCTCCCGCTCGGAGCGCGCCGTACACGTATTCGTTCAGGTCGAAGGTGGTGAGGACGAGGACGCGGACGTCGGCGCCGTCGGGGTGGGCGCAGATGCGGCTGGTCGCTTCGATGCCGTCCATGTCGGGCATGCGGATGTCCATGAGAACGACGTCGGGGCGCAGTCGGCGGGCCAGGCGCACGGCCTCGGCACCGGTGCCCGCCTCGCCCACGGTGGCCAGCCCTGGAGTGGTGTCGATGAGAACCTTGAGGCTGTCACGCACCAGCACCTGGTCCTCGGCGAGCAGGACCCGGATGGTCGGTGACGACTCGTGCGGAACGGCGTCACCGGTCATGCCGCCGCCGATCGTTTCGCCATCGGTCATGTCGCCACCGATCGTTTCGCCACCGATCGTTTCGTCGCCACCCACGTCGCGCCCCCCAAATCGTCGCCGTCCATGTCACCTTTGGTCGTGCGATCCCCAGCCATGTGGTCGCCGTCCGCGTCATCGTTGATCGTGCCGTCGCCGGCCATATCGCTGCTGGAGGTGTTGTGCCGGTCATGTCGCGGTCGGGTTCTCGTCGTACGGGAGGCGGGCTGCCACGCGGAAGCCACCCTCCGGCCTGGGGCCCGCGCTGAAGGTGCCTCCGTACAGTTTGACTCGTTCACGCATGCCGATCAGGCCGTGTCCGCCGGGGCCGGTGCGGGGTGGGCGGCCGTGACGGGGGCCGTCGTCGAGGACCTCGATCGTGGTTTCTCGGGGGTTGATGTGCACGCTTACCGAGCAGTGGGTGGGTGCGGCGTGGGTGATGACGTTGGTCAGGGCTTGTTGGACGATGCGGTAGATCGACATCGCCACCGCGGCTGGGAGTTCGGCTTCTTCGTGGACGGTGAGGTCCACCTCCACTCCGGCGGAGCGGGCGTGGTCGGCGAGCCCGGGTAGGTCTGCCACGCCGGGGACGGGCAGGTGCGTCTCCTCCTGGGTCAGCCGGGGGTCGCCGTCGGAGCGGAGGAGGCCGAGCACTCGGTGTATCTCGGCCAGCGTGCTCCTGCTCGTCTGCTCGATGATGGCCAGCGCGGCGCGGGCCTCTTGCGGGCGGGCGTCGGCGACGTGGTTGGCCACGGTGGCCTTGACAGCGATCAGGCTCATGCTGTGGCCGATGACGTCGTGCAGCTCCCGGGCGATGCGGCGGCGCTCGTCGGCCACGACCGCTTCGGAGAGGTGGCGGACGAGGCGGGCGGTCGTCTCCCGTTTCCAGTGGACGGCCGCTCCGACGGCCCCCGCGGTGATCAGGAGCACCGAGATCACCCCGATCTCGATCGGCCACGCGGGTGGCAGCTCGCTCGGCCCTGCCGCGGGCTCGAGACCGGGGAACACCTGCTCGTAGAAGATCAGCACCGCCGTGACCGCGCCGGCCACGCATGCCGCCAGGTATGCCGCCGACCAGGCCAGCGAGGTCGTGGAGGCCACGAGGTACAGGACGAGCGCGGTCGGCACGTACGTCACCCAGATCGCGCCCGCCGCCACGGCACCGGTCACGGTCGCCAGCACGCCCGTGACGGCCGCGAAGGCGAGCACGGCACGCGACGTGCGCCGCCGTAGGGCGATCGGCAGGGCGAGGACCGCCCCGACCGGCCACGCCGCCCACGCCGGCCACCACGACGACGGCCCCGGAGGATCGGCGACGGCGTATCTGATGATCAGCGCCACGACGATCGCCGTCACCACGTCGGTGACGATCCACCCATCGAGCCGCTGCCCGCCCCACTTCATGCCCGGACCGTATCGCCCCCGCACCGGGCCCGGCATCTGACCACGGTCGGACTTTCCGCATCCGACCGTGGTCCGACCACCGGTCCCCGTGTGCGGTGCGACCTCTCGCGTCCGTACGACGGGGCGGCTGACCAGGACGGGGCGGCTCACGTCTGACCGGAGTCGTAGCGCCGGCTCTTGAACGGCGGAAAAGATGCGACCTGGGGCAGACGCGCGCACCTCGCCCTGCTCGCGACGATGCTGCTGGACGGGGGTATCACTCTAGGTGTGGAAATGATCACCAAACGTAGACGGAAGTCTGCAACGAT
>NZ_JBHMCF010000075.1:0-838 GCF_042428605.1 Nonomuraea salmonea | reverse complement strand
GAAATTGCACTACGAGTAAAGATGCTCGTTTCGCGCAGCAGGACGGAAAGACCCCGGGACCTTCACTACAGCTTGACATTGGCGTTTGGAGCGTCTTGTGTAGGATAGGTGGGAGACTGGGAAGCTCGGACGCTAGTTCGGGTGGAGTCATTGGTGAAATACCACTCTGGTCGTTTTGAACGTCTAACTCTGGTCCGTGATCCGGATCGGGGACAGTGTCTGGTGGGTAGTTTAACTGGGGCGGTTGCCTCCTAAAGGGTAACGGAGGCGCCCAAAGGTTCCCTCAGCCTGGTTGGCAATCAGGTGTCGAGTGTAAGTGCACAAGGGAGCTTGACTGTGAGACTGACGGGTCGAGCAGGAGCGAAAGCTGGGACTAGTGATCCGGCATCGGCGTGTGGAAGCGGTGTCGCTCAACGGCTAAAAGGTACCCCGGGGATAACAGGCTGATCTTCCCCAAGAGTCCATATCGACGGGATGGTTTGGCACCTCGATGTCGGCTCGTCGCATCCTGGGGCTGGAGTAGGTCCCAAGGGTTGGGCTGTTCGCCCATTAAAGCGGTACGCGAGCTGGGTTTAGAACGTCGCGAGACAGTTCGGTCCCTATCCGCTGCGCGCGCAGGAGACTTGAAAGGAGCTGTCCCTAGTACGAGAGGACCGGGACGGACGAACCTCTGGTGTGCCAGTTGTACCGCCAGGTGCACGGCTGGTTGGCTACGTTCGGAAGGGATAACCGCTGAAAGCATCTAAGCGGGAAGCTCGCCTTGAGATGAGGTCTCCCACCACGAGAGTGGGTAAGGCTCCCGGTAGACGACCGGGTTGATAGGCCGGAAGTGGAAGCA
>NZ_JBHMCF010000074.1:0-593 GCF_042428605.1 Nonomuraea salmonea | reverse complement strand
CCGTTGGAGGTGCTGACGGACAACGGTAAGCAGTTCACCGGCCGGTTCGGCGGGCCGAAGGCGGGTGAGGTGCTGTTCGAGCGGGTGTGCCGGGAGAACGGCATCAAGCTGCGTCACACCGCCCCCAGGACCCCGACCACGACGGGGAAGATCGAACGGTTCCATCAGAGCGTGCGCCGCGAATGGCTGGATGAGGCGCTGCCGTTCGCCTCGATCGAGGCCGCCCAGGCCGAGACGGACGCGTTCGTGAAGCATTACAACACCGCCCGCCCGCACCAGGCGCTGGACATGGCCTTCCCCGCCGACCGGTTCTTCGCCGAGCGCAGCGACGGACAGCGCCGGGCTGAGCGGGAACTACCGCTGCAGCTGCCCGCCGCTCTGACCACGGTGACCGCTTCCGCTCCTGAAGCTGCGCCTGCGACTGTCCCGATCCCGGCTGGCGACCACGGTGATCAGCCTGAACGTCCTGCGCCCGTCCTGAGGACCTCGATCGATCCGCTGTCGCGCCAGGCGATCGAGGTCGATCGGATCGTGCCCGCCTCGGGGAACCTGTCGATCGGTGGCCAGCAGCTCTGGCTCGGACCTGACCGGGC
>NZ_JBHMCF010000073.1:0-680 GCF_042428605.1 Nonomuraea salmonea | reverse complement strand
CGCGAGCCCTGGCCGATGCCCAGCCAGCGTTGCTGCCCCTCTACCAGCGCCCCGATACCGGCGTGGGATACGACCACGCCCTTCGGTGTCCCGGTCGAGCCGGAGGTGAACATCACATACGCCGCCTGATCGACGCGCAGCACACCCCGCTCCTCGACTGCCAATCGGCCGCCCGGCAGATGCGCTCCAGCGTCGATGTCCACAGCGTCCGGCAGCAGCCCCGGCGACGCGACCGCGACCCGCACCCCAGCCTGCGCAAGCATGGACTCGATGCGCGCCTGCGGGTAGCTGACATCCACCGGCAGATAGGCCGCGCCCGCCTTCAACACCCCCAGCAACGCCACGACCAGGTCCACGCCACGTTCCAGCGCCACCGCGACCACAGACTCCGGCCCGACTCCCCGGCTCAGCAGCGCCCGAGCCACCCGGTTCGCTCGGGTCTCCAACTCGCCGAACGACACCTCCACACCCTCGCTCACCACCGCCACCGCAGCCGGATCCCGATCCACCTGCGCCTCGAACAGCTCCGCCACCGTCCCCGCAAGCGAACCCGCGGGCCCGGCCCCCCAGGAAGCCAGCCGCTCAAGATCCGCCGCATCCAGCACCCCCACCCCCGCCAACGAGGTGTCCGGAGCCGACTCCAACGCCTCGACCAGGTTCTCCATCGCCGTGCACACCAG
>NZ_JBHMCF010000072.1:0-1325 GCF_042428605.1 Nonomuraea salmonea | reverse complement strand
GATGCGGGGAGCTCGGGGTTACGGGCGTGGTTGAGTGAACAATCCTGGCTCGGTCTCGGTGAGGATGCCGAGGTTGACCAGGCGTTTGAGCTTGGCTCGGGTGTTCTCGACGTTCTTTCGCGCCAGGGGCAGGTCTAGGGCCAGGCAGAGGTCGCGAGCGCGCATGGGTTGTCCGGTGTCCGCCAGGATGGTGAGGATCTGCTGGTAGGCGGGGTGGTCGGGGAGTCCGGGAGTCGGTTGCGGCGGGGGCGCTGGGTCGGGCTCCTCGGCGAGGGCGAGCAGGGTCTTGCGGGTGATCTTCAGGTGCTCGATGTCCTGGTCGAGGTCACGCAGGCGGGCGGCTAGTTCGTCGATCTGGGCACGCATCTGCTCGGCCTGTCCGGTCAGCGCCTTCTCGCGGGCGTCGATCCGTTCCAGCAGCCAGGTTCCGGGATCGGGGTGCCTGCTCACGTGTCGCGCCAGGTAGGGGCGGAGGTGCCGGTCAGCCGGCGGGTCATCACATCGGTCATCGCCCAGTACACCCGTGATTCGGAGCTGGCCGGGTGGTGTTCGTAGTCGCGTACCAGGCGGCGGTGCAGGGACATCGTGCCGTAGGTCTGCTCCACCACCCACCGCTTGGGCTGGGGGACGAATCCGGTCCCGGCGGGGTTACGCTCGACGATCTGCACGTCGATGCCGCGGGTGGCGCCGTGGGCGACCACGCTGCTCTTGAAGCCTTGATCGGCCAGGGCCGTCTGGACGCTGCCGGGCGGGGTGGCGGCGGCGACCCGGTCCAGCAGCACCTTGCCGATGGCGTTGTCGTGCATCGAGGCTGCCGCGACCACCACGGCGATGACCAGGCCCAGCACATCGGTGGCCAGCCCGCGCTTGCGCCCGGGGACCTTCTTGGCCGCGTCCCGGCCGGTGGTGGTGGCGGGCACCCCGGCCGCGGCACGCACGCTTTGGGTGTCGAGCACCACCAGGCTCGGGTCGGCTAATCGCCCCGCCTTCTCCCGGACCTGAAACCGCAGCAGGTCATGGATGGTCTTGTCGATGCCGTCCCTGCGCCAGGCGGTGTAGTAGTAGACCACTGCGCTACGAGGTGGCAGGTCGTGGGGCAGCATGCTCCACTGGCAGCCGGTGCGGCTCTGGTACAGCAGGGCGTTGACGATCTCCCGCATCTCGTATCTGCCCTGGTGGCCGCTGACCGAGGGGTGCGCGGCCTTCCAGGCCGTGATGACCGGCTCGATCAGGGCCCACCGCTCGTCGGATAAGTCGCTCGCGTAGGGCTTGCGCTCACTCACGCCGTCATCCCAGCACACCCACGCCTACCAGGCAGGCATAAC
>NZ_JBHMCF010000071.1:0-3927 GCF_042428605.1 Nonomuraea salmonea | reverse complement strand
ACGGTGGACTTCGCGGGCGATGTAGCGCTTCAGGCAGCGGATGATCTCGCGACGGGTCTTTCCGTCGCCGGTGCGTTTGCGCAGGTAGTCCTGAGTGCGTGGGTCCCAGCGAAGGCGGCTGAGGGTGATCCGGTAGAGGGCTGCGTTGGCTTGGCGGTCGCCGCCTCGGTTTAGCCGTCGCCGGCTGGACTTTCCCGATGACGATTCCAGCGGACTCACTCCGCATAGAGCAGCAAAGGACGCTTCGCTGGCGAGCCTGTCTGGATTGTCACCTGCAGCGATGAGGAGAACAGCAGCACTGTCAGGGCCGATGCCGGGCTGCTGGAGGAGTGCAGGGGCTGCGGTCTCAACGGCTGTCGTGATGTGCTTGGACAGCTCGTTGATTTCTCTGGTCAGGTACTGGATCCGTTCGGCCAGGAGCTTGAGCGTGTAGAGGATGGCGTGCGTGAGATCGGTGGCCGCTGCGGGATCCAGTGCAGCGCATGCGGTAATCAGCCGTGGGACAGACAGTCCTGCGAGACGATCACGCAAGGCGGGATCAGCAGAGACCAGCAAGGCTTTGAGCTGGTTGATCGACTGAGTGCGTGCCTTGATGGCGGAATCCTTGGCGACTTTGAACATTCTCAGCATCTCGACCGGACCATCAGCGCTCTTTGGAAGAGCAGTGGCCTGCCCGGCCAGGACGGCCCGGGCCGCGTTCTCCGCGTCGATCGCGTCGCTCTTGCCGCGGCGGCGCCGCTCTGCTCGGTTCGGCCGGTTGGCCTCGAGGACCGTGAGCCTCTCAGCTTGCAGGTGCCGGGCCAGTGCCGCCCCGTAGGATCCAGTGCCTTCGACTCCCGCGCGTTGCACCTCGCCGAACGAGCGGGCCCAGGCGATGAGCTGCTGGTAGCCCGCCACTGTGGTCGGGAACGCGGCGTGCGCGACCACACCTCCTGTCAAGGTCACCACCGCGGCGACGTGAACGTCCTTATGCGTATCGACGCCCAGAACAATGTCTTCGATCTGGCGGCTGAAGTCGGGCTCGGGCATGCTGACGGTGGTCATCTGGCTCCTTGAACGACCTGTGAGGCGATGGCCGTCGTCGGGCCGGCGTGACGGTCAGAACTGTGATGGTGCCTTGTAGCGGCAAGGCCCCTATCGGGACACGTCTGCCGGTCCGACGCCAGCAAGCACCGCCCGGAGCAAGGACCGGCAGATCAACCCCAAGGCAGCACGGCCAGTTGGACCACGGGCCAGGACCTCGTCCGGGCGGCACAAGAAGATCCTCACAGTTGGACCAGATCTGGCGCCAGGTCTCGCGGGGGAAGGCGGCGAAGGCGAGCAGGTCCTCGCGGGCGGCGTCCAGGTGCTCGCACGCGGCCGGGTACTTGGCTTCCAGGGCGTCGATGACCCAGGCGTGCTGGGTGCGCACCTGCTCGGCGGTGGGCTGGTCGAAGATGGTGCGCACCAGGGTGGCCACCCACGGCTGCGCTGATTTGGGGACGGTGGTGAGCAGGTTGCGCAGGTAGTGGAGCCGTAAAGAATCAAGGTGTCGATTCTGTGGCACGTGGGATGTCGTCGTGCGGTGTGATGGCGTTCAGGAGCGCGTCGGCGCTGGAGTATCGGGTTGCGGATCGGGTGACGGCGTAGCCGGTCTCCTCCAGCAGCGGGCGCACCCAGAGCTTGGCGTTGCCGATCGTTCGCCGACTCACTTGAAACAGTTCGGCTACGGCCTCCCAGGTGCAGACTTTGCGTATGCCGAGGATGACCGCCAGAACGCGCTCGGCATCGGTGATTTTCTCCCGGAAGATGCCTCCGCGGGCGCCGGCCTGCCGATCACCGCCGCGCTGGCGATGCTTGCGCTGCTCGGCCGCGGCGGCCTGCCGCAGCGACAGCCGCTCGATCAGCGCGGCCAGTTCCGGGCGGCTCATCCCGGTCAGTGCCGGATCTCCGAGCAGTGCCAGCCGGTTCGGTCGTGTCGGGACGGTGTTGCTGTCCAGGAAGTCACGGAGCGCACCGGCGCTGGTGAAGCGCAGAACGGTGGGGTTGATCGAGAGTTTGCGGGCGGCCAGGAGCTTGCCGGTCTCGGTGACCGCCTGGCCGATCGAGGGCTGGCTGATCTCGAGCATCTCCGACAGGACGCGCTGGGAGCAGATCTGGCGGAGATAGACGATGGCGATCAGGACCTTGTCGGCGTCGGTGAGCAGTGGGCGTCCGTGGTTGGCCTTGGCCTGTTGGCGTGGGCCACCGCGGATTTCGAAGTTGCGCTGCTCGGCCAGGGCCGCCTGATCCGGGGCCAAAGACGCAGTCAGCTCGTTCAGCTCTTGTCGGCTCATCCCGGTCAGCCGGGGGTCGGCCAGGGCGTGCAGGCTTTCAGACCGGATACGCGTCCGGTCGTCAGATAGGGGCAGGTGCGGGTCGCCGTGTGCCGGGCCGATCGTGTAGTTCCAGGCGCCGCGCTCGGTATGCGGGGCGATCGGCAGCATGCTCATCCGCTCGGCGGACACCGACACGCCCAGCGGGTAGGCGTTGGTGTCCAGTTCGGCCGCGACGGTCAGCCCGGTGCGGGTGCGTGTCGCGGCGATGCTGTTGACCACGACCTCGTGGCTGGTCAGGGGCCTGCCGCGCCAGTTCATGGTGATGTGCGAGAACAGCCGGTGCTCGATCTTGTTCCACTTGCTGGTGCCGGGCGGAAAGTGGCAGACGGTCACCGCCAGCCCGGTCTCGGCGGCGAAGTCGGCCAGCTCGGCCTTCCATAACCGGTAGCGATAGCTGTTGGAACCCCCGCAGTCCGCCGTGATCAGCAGCCGGTTCGCGTTCGGGTAGTCCAGGCTGCCGCGACCGTGCCACCAGCGCCGGATCGACTCCACCGCGAACGCCGAGGTGTCGTGATCGATCCCGACGTTCACCCAGCCCGTGTCGTTGGCCACATCGTAGATCCCGTACGGGATCGCGTGCGGCACGTCCGGGCCGGTGAAGAAGAAGCTGTGGTCCTCGACCCGAACCGGATCACCCTTGGGCCGCCACTGCCGCCCCGCGTTCGGCAGATCGCCCAGATGCTCCTTCTTCTTCGTGTCCACGCTGATCACCGGCTCGCCGTCCGCCTGATGCGCCTTGACCTGCTCGTTGATGTAATGGAATTGCGCGTCCCGGTCCGGGTGCTGCTTGCCTTCCAGCGTCTTGGCATTGGCCTGCAGACTGAAGCCTTGTTTCTTCAACAGCCGGCCCACCGTCGGCGCCGAGACCCGATAGCCCTGCCCGGTCAGCTCCTGGGCCAGATCGCGCAGCGACTTGGTGGTCCAGCGCAGCGGCGACATCGGATCCCCGCGCTCATCGGGCTCCACCAACGCCAGCAGTGCCGGCACCAGATTCGGGTCCTGAGCTTCGGCGGCCTTGCGACCTCCACCACGACGACGGACACGGCCGTCCGGCAGCGGATCCACGCCGGCCTCCAGCTCGAATACCCCGGCGCGCACCGTAGTTTCCGACACTCCGGCCACCGCCGCCACCGTCCGCACCCCACCATGTCCGAGCAGCCGAGCCTCCTGCCCCATCACCAGACGTCGCTGCCGCTCGTTCAAATGCGGAAACAGCACCCTGAACCGCAAGGAAAGCTGATCGCGGACCTCGCTCCGTATGCCCATACCAAGTCAACGAGTTCAAGATCGAAAAGCAACACCTTGTTTCTTTACGGCTCCAGTGGGTGCGGCAGCGCTGCCAGGCGGCGCCCGGCAGGGCGGCGCCGATCGCCTCGACCAGGCCGCGGTGGGCGTCGGAGACGACCAGCTGCACCCCGGACAGCCCGCGCGCGACCAGGCTGCGCAGGAAGGCCAGCCAGCCCGCGCCGTCCTCAGCGCTGGTGACCTCCAGACCGAGGACCTCGCGCTGGCCGTTGGCGTTGACACCGGTGGCCACCAGAGCGTGCACGTTGACCGTCCGCCCGCCCTC
>NZ_JBHMCF010000070.1:0-919 GCF_042428605.1 Nonomuraea salmonea | reverse complement strand
AAGAAGAGGTCTCCGGTAGATGAGTCAACGACCAAGAAGACCATCTGCACGGAGACCTCGTGACCACCTTACCGGTGGCGGAGCGGGCTGATCTGACCGATGCGCAGTGGGCGGTACTGGAGCCGCTGCTGCCCATCGGCCGGAAGCCGGGGCGCCCGCCGATCTGGACGAAACGGCAGCTCATTGATGGGATCCGGTGGCGGGTACGGGTGGGTGCGCCGTGGCGGGACGTGCCGGAGCGGTACGGATGCTGGCAGACGATCTACGGATTGTTCCGGCGCTGGCAGCGTGCCGGCATCTGGCAGCAGATCCTGACCGCCTTGCAGGCTCGGGCGGACGCGGCCGGGCTGATCACGTGGGATGTGAGTGTCGACTCCACCGTCTGCCGGGCTCATCAGCACGCCGCCGGGGCGCGGAAAAGGGGGATCTGCAGGTCGAGCCGCCGGGCGGGGTGCAGGAAGAGCCGGCCGATCACGGGCTGGGACGCTCCCGCGGCGGCTTGAGCACCAAGCTGCATCTGGCCACCGAGCAGGGCCGCAGAGCGTTGTCGATCGTGCTGACGGCTGGGCAGCGGGGTGACAGCCCGCAGTTCACGGCGGTCTTGGAGGGTATCCGGGTGCCGCGCTTGGGCGGGGGCCGGCCGCGTACCCGGCCGGATCGGGTGCTGGCCGACAAGGCCTACAGTTCGCGCGGCAACCGCCGCTACCTGCGCAGGCGCGGCATCAAGGCCACTATCCCGATCAAGCTGGACCAGGCCGCCGCCCGGCGCAGGAAGGGGTCGAAGGGTGGCCGGCCACCGGCGTTCGACCCCGAGTCCTACAAGCTGCGCCATGCGGTGGAGTGCGGCATCAACCGGCTCAAGGGCTACCGGGCGGTGGCCACCCGTTTCGACAAGCTTGCCGTGCGCTACGAAGCGACC